>JAZQXB010000080.1:0-11094 GCA_045632685.1 Alloprevotella sp. | reverse complement strand
AATATTTTACCTGGTAGGACGATTGTTTTTTCTTTACTACAACAAAAGTAAAAAACAATCTCGGCATTGCTCTTGTTAGAGTTTTTTTGTTTGTCTTTTTTGGCTTCGCCAATTACTCTGCAAACTTAGTGTTACCGAGCGGTGACGCCTTCAGCGTCATTTAGCGAGTGAAATTCTTAAATAATGGCTTAATCCCCTTTGCTTTACCCTTCGGCCAGCGACCGTTGGTTCATGCAAATCATGCAAACTGTGGGGCTTATACTATTCAAACGAGTTTATATTCATAGAGTTAGAGTTGTTTACCGGACACCAATAAAAACAAATCGGTACTTAATTTGAACTAACTCCAACTTAATTTGATTTAACTCCTAATTTGTTTTTAGAACAAACGTAGCAGGTGTTCCTTATGGGGGAATACCTGCTACGTTATTGGAAATTTCGGGTGTTGAAGTTAGTGTTTTTTCCACCCCGGCTGATGGCGCTTTTGGAGTTCTTCTGCCACTTGCTCGATGCGCAGACCTTTGGCGGTGAGGAGCACTTCGAGGTGGAAGAACATGTCGGATGCTTCGTAGAGCAAGCGGTCGTTGGTGCCGTTAGTGGCTTCGATTACGGCTTCAAGCGCCTCTTCGCCCACCTTCTGTGCCATGCGGTTGAGGCCATCTCGGAAGAGGGTGGTCGTATAAGAACCTTCGGGCATATCACGATGGCGCTGCTCCACAACGTCTTGGAGTTCGGAGAGGAAGAGTAGGGGATTCGTCTCATTCTTTTCCCCCCAACACGTGTCCGTTCCTGTGTGGCAAGTGGGGCCGTGGGGAATAACCTTTACGAGGAGGGTGTCGTTGTCGCAATCTTCGTCGATGCTGACAAGTTCAAGGTAGTTGCCGCTCTCTTCACCCTTTGTCCACAGGCGTTGGCGCGAACGACTGAAGAATGTGACGCGCCCCGTTTCGAGCGTCTTATTGTAAGATTCTTGGTTCATATAGCCAAGCATGAGCACGTTGCGTGTGGTGCTGTCTTGGATAATGGCAGGAACGAGTCCGCCTTGTTTTTCAAAATCGATCATTGTTAATTTAGATAATTAATAGGTACAAGTTGTTAGGTACAAGTAGACGAGAACCATGCGGGCTCTATTCGTTTATCTCGGAAACCATCTTGTCTACTTGTTTACTTGTCTACTTGTTTACTTATTATTTCTTATCTCACAGGAATGCCTTCCCCACGGAGATACGTCTTGAGTTTGGGGATGGGAATCTCACCGAAGTGGAACACACTGGCGGCTAGTGCGGCGTCGGCGTGACCTATGCGGAAGGCATCGGCGAAATGCTCCTTCGCCCCTGCGCCTCCCGAGGCAATAATTGGGATGGGGAGATTGTCGGAAAGCAGGGCGAGCGCCTCGTTTGCAAATCCCGTTTTTACGCCGTCGTGGTTCATGCTCGTGAAGAGAATTTCTCCTGCTCCACGGTCTGCCACTTCGCGTGCCCATTCAAAGAGTCGGCGCTCGGTGCGTATTCTGCCCCCGTTTATGTAACACCACCATTCGCCGTCGTCTTCCAATCGGGCGTCTATAGCAGTTACGCAGACCTGCGAACCAAAGTTGCGGGCAATTTCATCAATAAGTTCAGGGCGGCGCAGAGCGGCAGAGTTGATACTTACTTTATCCGCCCCCGCTCCGAGCATCTTGTCGATGTCGGAAAGTTCGTTGATGCCTCCGCCCACGGTAAACGGGATGGACACTTCGGCTGCCACGCGGCTCACCATTTCAGTAAATGTCTTGCGCCCCTCATGGGTGGCGGTGATATCGAGAAACACGAGTTCGTCGGCGCCTTGCAGGCTGTAGGCTTTCCCAAGTTCTACGGGGTCTCCCGCTTCTCGGAGGTTTACAAAGTTAGTCCCCTTTACCGTGCGCCCATCTTTTACGTCGAGGCAGGGGATTATGCGTTTTGCAAGCATAGTTGTTTGAGGTTTTGAGGTTATGAGGTCGCTTCGCTTTAAGGTTTTAAGGAAGTGTCACTAAGGTCTTTTAGGTCTTTAGGGTCTCTAAGGTTTTGCGTAGAAGAACCGCATGGATTCTTAAAACCTTAAGACCTTATAACCTTCAAACCTTATCCCCTCATCTTGTTAATTAGCGCCGGAAGATTGATTCTGCCTTCGTAGAATGCTTTGCCGAATACTACGGCAGGGATGCCCGCTTCGTTGAGTGCTTCAATGTCGGCATCGTTGCTCACACCGCCGCTCGCAATCAAGTGGCAGTTGGGGAAGCGTGCCATTATGTCTTTATAGAGTGCCGTATTGGGGCCCTGAAGCATGCCATCGCGGCTAATATCTGTGCAGAGCACTTGCGTAATGCCGTGTTGCATGTAAAAGGTAATAAATTCGTCGAGCGTCATTCCGCCATCCTCCTTCCAACCTTTGATTTTGACGCGACCGTCAAGCGCATCGGCACCCACAATGAAGCGTTCGGCACCAAATGTTTGTGCCCAATCCAAAAGTAATTCTGGTTGGGTGGCAGCCAAACTACCTACGGTCACCATTGCAGCACCGTTGTCGAACGCGATGCGTAAGTCGTCGGCATGCTTTACGCCTCCGCCGAAGTCTATCACAAGGTTGGTTTGCGTTGCCACTTGCTCTAAAACGCGGTAGTTTATAATGTGACTTTCTTTCGCACCATCAAGGTCCACCATGTGCAGACGCGTCATGCCCATGTCTTCGAAACGCTTGGCTACGTCGGCAGGATTGGCGTCATACACTTTCTTGGCGTCGTAATCACCTTTCGTAAGGCGCACGCACTTACCGTCGATGATGTCTATGGCTGGGATGAGGGAAATCATGTTTTAGGTACAAGTTTTTAGGTACGAGTAGACAAGAGGTTTGAGAAAAACGGTAGAAGTTCCAAGTGTTATACAATGTAATATCTCATCATTGAACGCTCTGTTTGGCATTTCAAAGAGGGCAGTGTAACTATCTTGTCTACTTGTACCTATTAACTCGTCTACTAAAATTCTATCGTCATAAAATTCTTGAGAATCTGTTCGCCCACCTCACCACTCTTTTCAGGGTGAAACTGGGTAGCGAAGAAATTATCGCGACGCATGGCGGCGCTAAAGGGAATGCCGCCGTAGTTGGTCTCGGCTATTGTCCATTCGCAAACGGGAGCGTAAAAGCTATGTACGAAATAGACGTAACTATCGGGCGCAAGGTCCTTGAAGAGATGCGAACGGGTGTTCTCAATCGTGTTCCACCCCATGTGGGGCACCTTTAAGTTTACCCCTTCAGGCGCAACGAATTTCTGCACCCGACTTCCTTCAAAAACATTCAGGCAGGGCGTGTCGCCCTCGTCGGAATGTTCGCAGAGTAATTGCTGACCGATGCAAATTCCGAGTACAGGCTGGCGCAATTCCTTAATCACGCGGTCGAGTCCACTACGCTTAAGGTGCGCAATGGTAGTAGCCGCTTCGCCTTGTCCAGGGAAAATGACGCGGTCGGCACTCATAATCTCTTCGGGATTACTCGTAACAATGGGCTCTACACCGATGCGGCGCAGGGCATTGATTACAGAGCAAATATTGCCGGCATTATATTGAACGATAGCAGTTTTCACGATGAATTGGGTGGTTGAAATGTTCTAGAGGTTCTAGATTCTCTAGATATTCTAGAGCATATAGAGTAACGAAGTTTCTAAATCAAAGCGCCCCCTTACTTGAGGGCAACACCAAGTGGCGCACATCTCTTGCTACCGCCATCTTGATGGCACGCGCAAGGGCTTTGAAGATGCCTTCAATCTTATGGTGTTCGTTTTGTCCCTCAGCGCGGATGCTGAGATTCATTAAGGCCGCGTCGCTGAGGCTTTTGAAGAAGTGGAAGAAGAGTTCTGTGGGTACATCTCCGATACGTTCGCGCTTAAATTCGGCATCCCATTGCAACCAGGGTCGACCGCCGAAGTCGAGGGCTACTTGGCAGAGGCAATCATCCATAGGCAGGCAGTAGCCATAGCGACTGATGCCAAGTTTGTTGCCGAGGCTTTTGCGCAGACATTCTCCAAGTGCGAGGGCGGTGTCTTCTACGGTGTGGTGTTCGTCCACCTGCAAATCGCCCTTCGTATGAACGGTGAGTGAGAGTCCGCCATGGTGGGCAATCTGTGCGAGCATGTGGTCGAGAAAACCGAGTCCTGTGGAAATATCACAGCGCCCGGCGCGGTCAAGGTCGATACGCACGTAGATGTCCGTTTCACGCGTCGTGCGCTTCACCTCACTGGTGCGCTCGCCCGCCACAAGGATTTCCGTAATTTTCTTCCAATCCATCCCGTCCGTACCAATTTGTAGCGCCCGACAACCTAAATTTTCCGCCAGTTGCACATCCGTAGCACGGTCGCCGATAACGTAAGAGTTTACCAAGTCATACTCGCCCGTCATATACTCCGTGAGCATCCCCGTTCCGGGTTTGCGTGTCGGGGCATTCTCATGTGGGAAATGGCGGTCGATAAGGATGTTGTCAAATTCCACTCCCTCGCCCTTGAGCGTATCCAATATAAAATTGTGTACGGGCCAGAAGGTATCCTCGGGGAAAGAATCGGTGCCCAATCCGTCCTGGTTGCTCACCATGACGAGTTCGTAATCCGTAAGTTCGCGAATGGTGGTCAAAGCTCGGAAGGTGCCAGGCACAAAAACGAGTTTTGAGAAATCATCTATTTGTTCGTCGGCAGGCTCTTGGATAAGCGTGCCGTCGCGGTCGATAAAAAGTGCTTTTTTCATGACTTAAAGGTAATAAGGTCTCTAAGGTCTTTAGGGGCTTTAAGGTCCGGATGGCACCTTAAAAAAACTCAAGACCTAACAAGCTCAAAACCTAATTCACTAACTCTCTCAAGGCCGAGAGTAACGCCTCATTTTCTTCGGGAGTGCCGATGGTAATGCGCAAACAATCGTTGCAGAGACGCACTTTGCTGCGATTTCTTACAATAATGCCGCGGTCAACAAGGGCATTGTAGAGCGCCGTTGCGTTGTTGATTTTTGCTAAAACAAAGTTGGCGTCGGAGGGGTACACCTTTTGGCAATCGGGAAGCGCTTCTAATGCTTCCACCATCTTGCTGCGTTCGGCAAGAATAAGGTTTATCCAATCTGCAACGAGGTCTTTGCTCTTCAAAATCTCAAGCGCTTGCTGCTGGGTGAGAATGTTGACGTTGTAGGGGTATTTCACCTTGTTGAAATAACCAATGATTTCTTCCGAAGCCATAGCGATGCCGAGGCGAAGCCCTGCTGATGCCCACGCTTTAGAGAAGGTGGCGAGCACGATGAGACGGGGGTGCTGGTCAAGGGCAAAGCGCAGGGACGCTTCGGGAACAAAGTCGCCGTAGGCCTCATCCACCACCACGATACCGGGGAATTCCTTTAACAGGATGTCCATCTCCTCGCGTGGCAAGAGGTTGCCCGTAGGATTATTGGGAGAGCAAAGGAAAATAGCCTTGGTGTTGGCGTCCGTAGCCTGAAGCACATCTGCCGCACGGAAAGAAAAATCCTCGCGAAGCAGTACGCGGCGGTACTCTACGTCGTTGGTTGCCGCACAAACGGCATACATGCCGTAAGTAGGTTCAAGCGCCACCACATTATCCACCCCTGGGCGACAGAACACGCGGAACACGAGGTCGATTGCCTCATCGCTGCCGTTGCCCAAGAAGAGTTGTGAGGGGCGTACGCTTTTGATTTTCGCCAATTCCGCCTTCACCTCCGTCTGAAGTGGGTCGGGGTAGCGATTAAAGGGTGCATTGTAAGGACTCTCGTTCGCATCAAGGAAAACCGTTGCTTGCTTTCCCGAATATTCATCACGCGCAGAACTATAAGCCTCCATCTTAATGACGTTGGGGCGCACGAGATGCGCAACTGCATCGGATTTTGCGGAAACTAACTCGGACTTCGTTTCCTCTGCCTCCAACTCCTTACAAACTGCAAGGCGAAGCGTCATTGCATTTCGGTGAGCGTCCAATTCTTCTGCCGCAGCCATAAGTTCAACAGTTCTTCCAATGCTGCGAATGCCTTCCTCCGTGAGTTCTTGGAAGGTAATTTTGCGCATAAAGCTATCGAGGCAGAGTCCGCTGTAAGACTTCGCAAAGCCAGAAGTAGGCAGGGTGTGGTTCGTTCCTGAAGCATAATCGCCTGCACTTTCACAACTGTAATTTCCAAGGAACACCGAACCCGCATGGCTTATCTTACGCGCCACTTCGCGGTAATCCTTTGTGGCAATGATTAAGTGTTCGGGCGCATAAAGGTTGGTCATTTCAAGCGCCTCTTCCATCGTGTCAAACACAATAATCTTGCTGTGTTGCAACGCCTTTTCGGCAATCTCATGGCGAGGAAGTGCGGCGCATTGGCGACTTACTTCCGCCACCACATCTTCCGCCAATTTTTTGCTGGTAGTAATAAGAATCGCTTGGCTATCAGGACCGTGTTCTGCTTGGCTCAAAAGGTCAGCGGCAACAAAGTCTGCGCGTGCAGAGTCGTCAGCAAGCACCTCTACTTCACTTGGACCAGCGGGCATATCGATAGCCGTTCCTTTCAAAGCCACCCATTGTTTTGCCGCCATCACGTATTGATTGCCGGGACCGAAAATTTTGTCCACCTGGGGCACAGTCTCCGTTCCCACAGCCATAGCTGCTACCGCCTGTGCGCCACCCACTTTGAAGATTTCGGTAATGCCGCAAAGCGAAGCGGCGAAGAGGATGGCGGGATGCACACTGCCGTCCTTCGCAGGGGGAGTGCAGAGCACGACTTTCTCACATCCGGCAATGCGGGCGGGAATGCCGAGCATCAACACCGTAGAGAAGAGTGGGGCAGACCCACCTGGAATGTAAAGACCTACGCGCGAGATGGGCAAAGCGCGTTGTTCGCACACGACACCCGGAGCAGTTTCTACGCGTACGCCACTAAAGCGCTGCGCTGCGTGGAAGGCATAAATCTGTGAGTAAGCTTGGCGAAGGGCATTCTTCAAATCGTCGGAAACGAGTGCCTCCGCCGCACGAATTTCTGCCTCACTCACACGAAGGTCCGTAAGGCACACTTTGTCAAAACACTCCGCATACGCACGGAGTGCCGCATCGCCCTTCTCGGCTACCTCATCCACAATCGGACGTACGATATCGAAAAGTTCGGTTATATCAAGCGAGGGACGGCGTAGGAGTGCGTCCCATTCTGATTTATTGGGGGAGAAAGAAAGAGTCATGAAGTGAGGTTTTAAGGTTATGAGGGCGCTTCGCTTTAAGGAATTTTAGGGTCTTTAAGGTCATTAAGGTCTTTAGAGTCTCTAAGGTCTGGCGCAGAAATCCGCATGGTTTCCCCTAAAAACCTTATCCCCTTAAAACCTCAAAACCTTCCCTAATAAATCATCTTCTCAATCGGCAACACCAGAATTCCCTGTGCGCCTTTTGCTTTCAGGCGACCGATGATTTCCCAGAAGCGCTTTTCTTCAAGTACGGCGTGGATGCTACACCAGCCTTCTTGCGCAAGAGGCATTACTGTAGGACTCTTCATGCCAGGAAGTTCGGCAAGAATGTCACTCACGCAGTCGCTGGGAGCATTCATCAGCACATATTTCTTATCGACAGCGTTTTGTACAGCAGTAATGCGGAAGAGCAAGTCGTCAAGTGCCGCCTGTGATTCAGCGTCTAATTCCTTTCCAGCAATAAGCACCGCCTCGCTATCAGTTACGCGTTCCACCTCCTTAAGGTTGTTGCTCACGAGGGTAGAACCCGAACTTACGATGTCGAAGATGGCATCGGCAATGTCAATCGCCGTAGAGATTTCTACGGAACCCGTAATCGTGTGAACTTGAGCCGTGATGCCCTTGTCGGTAAGGAAGCGCTGCAAGATGCCGGGGTAGGACGTAGCAATGCGTTTGCCTTGCAACCATTCCACACCTTCGTAAGGTTCACTTTTAGGTATGGCAATCGAAAGGCGACAACCGCCGAATCCCAACTCACGCACGATTTTCACATCCTCATTGCGCTCCAACACTTCGTTGAGACCCACGACGCCAATGTCGGCTGTGCCGTCGGCAACGATACCTGGGATGTCGTCATCGCGCATGAAGAGCACCTCCATGGGGAAGTTGCGCGCCGCAAGCAGAAGGGTGCGCTTGGATTTGTCAATCTTGATACCGGCTTCGGCAAGGAGGGCCATCGTGTCGTCATGAAGGCGACCTTTCGACTGTATTGCTATACGTAACATAGAAGTTAGTCTTGTGTTAGTTTTAATTCAAAAAAATATCGAGGCTCACCCCATCACAACATCGGGAGAGCCTCGAGAATAAGAGTCATATCACCTGGATACACACCGTTTACACACGTCTCAACCCGCCTTTTGGTAGGAAATGATGGTGAAAACGATTATGTGTATTCTGAGTCTGCATAGTTTGTGTGTTGTTTCGTCGGCAAATATAGGGGTTATATTTCAAAATGACAAGCAAAATCTAAATTTTAATTACATTTTGTTGCAATAATGTGGTGTTTGAAAGGAGAAAGACCTTGCGAGGTGAGGTTGCACTTGACACGTATGAACTCGTGATTCGTGCACGGTCTTTATCCTTTCTCCTTTCTGCTTTTTCCTTTCACAACTCTTCCTCCCCAGAAATCTCCTGATTGCGCTCAAAGTCGTAGAGGGTGAGGGAGCGCAGGGTGAAATAAAGGCTCCAGTAGTTCTCAAGTGCCGACATGGCAGCCGTGCGCGCATTATCTTTTTCGGAGAGTGCGGAGTTTAATTCCAACACCGTATTCTTGCCCATCACGTAAAGGCGTCGTGCTACGTCATAATGGCGTTCAGCCGTTTCTGCCGCCTTTCGGCAAATGCCCACACGGCGTGCTGCCATGTTAAACTGCGCCACGATGCGGCGGATGTTTTGTTCAAAATCACTTTCCGCCTGCTCCACCTGCGTCGTCACCAAGTCGCGCTGTGATTTCGCCATCTTTACACGCCCCTTTCCGCGTCCCCAGTCGAGGATGGGCAGCGAAAGTCCGATGCTGACATACTGCTGATCCATCGGTCGGCGGTAAGCCTCTTCAAAGCGATTTGCCGTTTGTGTCAACCCAAAGCGCAGGTAGATGTCAGCCTTAAGTCCTGCCTGACTTTTGGCGTAAGACACGTCGGCATCCGCCTGGGTGAGTCTTCGCTGCCATGCCACAACGTCGGGGGCGCGCTCCAAGGCTATCGCCAATGCTTTGGCGGCAGATACGGCGAAGATAGGTACAATGCTGTCCGTTTTTATGACAATACTGTCTTCAGAAGTAATGCCCAAGTAGGACTTCAACGACTGCATGGCGTAATCTAATTGAGTACCCGCGTTGAGCAAGTCCGTTTCTTCGTTGAGGCGCTTCACCTCCAACTGCAACATGTCGCTCTCCGTAATCGTTCCTAATTCGTAACGCCCTTGCGCAATGCGGTAAAGGGTATCGGCTTGCGCAAAGTTCTTACGCGCGCTCTCCAAATTGCTTTGTGCCATGGCGAGGGAGAAGAAACGGCTTACGGTAGCCTGCTTCACGAGTTCCACGGTCTCCACATACGAGCGCTGGGCCTCAATATATTTAGCAGGTTCCAGACGTTTGTTCCATTTCAAGGAATTGTAGCCAAAGAGTTGTTGCTGGTAGGTGAGAAATACGGGAGCCGTTTGCCACGACGTGGACTTGCTGGAGAAGAGTTCCAGGCGTTCCAACGACGATTCCAGACTCAAGGTACCTCCCGTAAAGGAAATGTTTTGCGTGAGGCTCAAACTCATGTCCGTAGAAAGCAAATTCTGCTCTACATACTTCACGCTGCCGTCCCCCTGCGTCACCTTCGAGATGCTACGGTTGAGATAGGGCGAAGCGTTCAGCGTAACCGAGGGCAGGTAATTGGCTTTGTAGTTGCGGTAGTTCCAATAGGCGGCTCTAAAAGTATGGCGGGCAGCACGCGCGTCGGGCGACTGTTCGCAGGCAAGGGTTAAAGACTCTTCAAGAGTAAGCACGCGCTGTGCGAATCCGCACAAGGGGAGCAGCATTAGGGCAAGGGTAAATAACGTACGCATGGGGTGAATGTGAGGGTAGAGAGGTTAATAAATAAGGCGTGTAGCGTTTCTTAAAATGCTCAAGTTCTCAAAGTGAAGTCCTAAAGCCGCACGTCGTGCATCACTATAGAAACCGTCAACTATACTATCTATCTTTTTTATTTTTTGTGCGTAGCGCCGACTTCACTCCGAGATACTTGGCATCAACACTTGGAGTATAAACAAAAATAATGCCAAAAATGTAAAGCGTTGATTTTCAATATTACTCGAGGAACGTTTGAACGGAAATGGTGTGCGATTTCGCACAAATGGGCGAATCCGCACGCTGCGTGCAATATTTTTGACATAAGAACAAAAGTACGTAACGCTTCGCGCCCTTTGCGCCTTTGCGTGAGATTTTTTCACACAGAATCTACGGAAAACACAGAACCATACGGGGTGTAATTATCTCACGCAGAAGGCGCAGACTTTCGCAGAAGCATGTGGTGCAAATTTTGTGGATTTCTGTGAGTGTGTGCAATTTTTTTGCTATTCTGTGCGAGCGGCTGCCACGTATAAAAAATCGAAAAAAGTGAGATTTCTAACCCGCTTGGGGGGCATTTGGATTTCGCGGAAAAATTTTGTATATTTGTATAGAGAAAAGGAGATACTCCCACAGCGGGGGTATCTCCTTCATTTTTGTCCGATTTTTTTGAGTAAAAAAGGGTAAAATTACTCGGCACATGCGAAAAAATATGTGCCGAACAATTTAAAATATGTACCGAATAATTTTTCTTACATCCCTTGTAGTTTTGCTCTCCAAACTTTTTTTGTTCCGAATGGCTGAAAGTGTAGTCAATTCTTCTCGTTAAAATCTTCAAAAAAATCAAATAACACGCAAATTCCTTCTTCCGGTTTTGTCAATATTTTTTACCTTGTCGAGTCCCTACGGGTCAAGTGAATTTCCGCATGCTAATGAGACGCCATAATATGACGTCTCTACGTTCGCTATATGTCCCGCATGGACTACTACCTACTACTTCGTTCCCCTCCGCGTATAGAAAAAAGTTTTATGTTTCTCACGCAGACTCCGCAGAA
>JAZQXB010000079.1:0-42031 GCA_045632685.1 Alloprevotella sp. | reverse complement strand
GCGTCGGGGTTCCACCTCTTCCCATTCCGAACAGAGAAGTTAAGCCCGTCCGCGCCGATGGTACTGCGTATAGCGGGAGAGTAGGTCGCCGCCACTTTTCAGAGAGGTTCTTCAAGATTTTGAAGGACCTCTTTTTTTGTTTTTAGGCCTAACAGGCAGTAACGGGCCATGACGGGCCATGACAGGCAATTACAGATTGTATCAAATACATATTCTCCTAGTACTTTGATATTTCACATTGTTGCCTTAAATCCTTTCAAATTAACTACTTTTTTGTAATTTTGCTCTCAGTATCTCTAGCAATATCTTGTTTCCTTGTATAAGTGCTATACAATCGAGACAGATAAACCACGCCGACATTGTGTATTGGTTTTTCCCTTAACATGATGTGGCACGGGTGGGAGAGGTACTTTTAACATAAAAGGCGTTTATCACGCTCAGTTCTTGATGTATCGAAATCTTGCAAATCTCTGATATCAAAGTCTGGAACTAAGCAACGATAGATGCCCAGGGTGTGATATATTCATTCCGTTCATGTGACATACGTTATGTGTGTTATGTGGTATGTAGAATGTTTATTCATATCGGCGTGGGCTCTACGTTGTCTGTTCAACTTTGATAGGCAGTGCAAGAGCCTCGATACGTGGAATGGACAATTGCTGATTCCACGTCTTTTTTGTTTTCAAGGATTGCTTCTTATTAAGTTAAACATTATCCGATTAACATGACTTACCCTCTTACGTAAGTTGTGTTTAATACCTTTTTATCTATGAGCAGTAAAACAGAAACGAATGGGATGTCTAATACGTTTCGTACCTCCATTAGAAATAACTTGACATATAGGTTTCTTAAAGAAGGTGTGTCCCGTTTTGATTTACACATTTTAGATAGATCTTGGTGTACTTATCTATCCCTATCTTTAGTGTTCACAGTTATCAACTGGGTTACGCTAAAGAATGTTATGCCATGGATAGACGAGGTGATGTTTTTAGACACTTCGTATAATGCCGTGTTTCACCATTCTTGGTCAACAACAGCATGGTATCGTGTAGCAGGAGAATATCCATTTTCGACCTATCCCCCTATCTACCAGATCTTAGTTTCCACGTGGATGTGGTTGTTTGGGGCAGACATATTGGTTGTTAGAAGTTTGAACCTGTTTATCGTGTTCCTGCTGGGTGCACTTTGTTTGCGGATGCTTAAAAATACGGGTGTCCTATTGTCTCCTTGGTTGGTTACGGTGTTTACACTTTTATTATTTGGTACAAGTGAAATGGCATGGATGTATCGTAATGGTCGACCAGACATGCTATGCGCATTAGTTTTTGCTTTTACCACATATACCATAGAGCGATTCTTTTGTAGAAATTCTTTGGGAACCCGTATTGGAATTGTATTAAGTTCTGCTTTGCTCGTAGGAACAGGACTCCAGACGGTTGCCTATTTGGGAATTCTATGGTTATTTCTTTTCCTATTGTTAAGAAAGCACAGCAAGCAACTTTTGCGTCTGCTACTTCTGTTACTGGTAGGACTTTTTCTCGGAATGTGTATGGTCGCCCTATTCATGTATGCTCATGGTAGGTTAATAGGTTTTGCGAGTAGCATAGTGTCCTATTCCGCTACACTGTCAAAAATAGCTTTGTTGTTACTCCCATGGGCGGGCGAGACTTTTAATTTTTCTGCTCAACCATTCGTTCAGAAATTACTTGAGCAAACACCCAATTTGAGTCTTTCAGAACGCTTGGCATCAGTCGCAGAATACCGTAGTTTTATAATTCTTTCTATAGAGGGACTACTTGCTTATGCTTTTTCTTTCAGAAAGTGTTTAAGGAAATTATTAAATGACAAGGGCTTACTCCTGTTAATATTTGCGATCAGTGTACCCATTATGATGAATATAGCGGGGCGTTTCCCCATATACTATCGCTGGATGGCATTTTTACCTTTGGTCATGAGTATCCTATTTCTTGTGAGTAAACAACGTTGGGCGCTTATAGTGTTTAGCGTGACCGCCTTGTTATTGTCTTTAGAGGGTGTCAAATCCCTATTTTCCAATAACCATAAGGATTACGAAAATATGTGCCATTTCGTAGAACGCCAAAATTTCAGTCCTACAGATAAGGTCGTGGCACCCTTTATGATGTTCTATGAGATTAAACCTCTGTGCGACACCTGCTACTTTACAGGAATCTTTCCCACAGAATTTATAGGAATTGTTGACTATGTGATTGACGTGTCGGAGGGCGATGAGTTTGACCAACGCGTAACTGCTTATATAAGTAAATTACAGAAGGATACCAATTTCGTGCTCACTAAAATTGACACTTGTGAGCATCCATCATTGTCGCTTTATAAAGTTTGTAAAATTCATGACTAAAGCTCTGTTTCAATTACTCCGCCCACACCAGTGGTTGAAGAATCTGTTCGTATTTACGCCTTTATTTTTTGACCGCCATGCCACAGAGTGGAACTACGTGTGGCCCTGTATTCAGACCTATATAGCGTTCTGCTTAATCGCCAGTGGCATCTACTGTTTCAACGATGTTTACGATGCCGAAGCCGACCGCCGTCATCCAACAAAGTGTATGCGTCCAATAGCAAGTGGTGCGCTCAGCGTGCAAGTTGCTTATGCAACCATGGCGGTGTTATGGTTATTTGCCTTTGTGTTGTTAGTTTGTGGAAACTTTCAAGGTGACGGTACAAGCATCTCTTTGATAGGCATCTTTCTATTCTACATCGCAATGAACCTTGCCTATTGCGTGAAGTTAAAACAAGTAGCCCTACTTGATGTATTCATCATTGCCACAGGGTTTGTATTACGAGTGGTGGTGGGTGGTATGGCTACAGGGATAATTTTGTCCCATTGGATAGTACTCACCACTTTCTTGTTGGCACTCTTTCTTGCTGTAGCCAAACGCCGTGATGATGTGGTCATTTATGAAGCGTTGGGGGTGAAACCGCGGAGAAATATAAACCGTTATAACTTGGATTTTATGAATCAAACCATTGGCATTTTAGGGAGTATCACCATCATGTGTTACATCCTTTATACGGTATCAGAAGAAGTGGTGGAGCGCATCGGGAGTTGTTATCTTTATGCCACCTCTCTTTTCGTGATGGCTGGGATTTTGCGTTACATGCAACTGACTCTTGTTGATGGGAAAAGTGGAAGTCCTACGAGGGTGTTGTTGAAGGACCCCTTCATTCAACTTTGTATTATTGGTTGGGTAGGGATGTTTGCAATTATTCTCTATATGTAAAACCTAAAAACGGTATAATGAGTATTTTTGAGAATCCCCCAAATAGAGATATTATACTCGTCGCTTTCGACTTTGACGGGACATTAACCACAAAAGATACCTTCCTTGCGTTCGTACACTTTACGCATGGCCTCCCCCGAATGCTTCTTGGAATTTTGCGCTACTCACCTTGGTTGTTGCTTATGAAGATGGGGCGCTATTCAAATGGCAAATTGAAAGAGCGAATTTTTGCTTATTTTTACAGTGGAGTTTCCTACGAACAATTTGTGCAGTGGGGAAAGGACTTTTCACACATGGCAGAATCTATGCTGAATACTTCTATGCTCAAAAGGTTGCAGCGGCATGCTTCCGAGGGGCATACCCTATGCGTTGTAAGTGCAAGTATGGATGAATGGGTGCGCCCGATCTGCTTAAAATTAGGAGTGGATGAGGTCATTGCTACACGTGTAGAAGTTTCTTCCGAAGGTAAACTTACGGGGCGCTTTAGTTCTCCAAATTGCTACGGCGCCCAAAAGGTGGAACGCCTGCTTGAAGTCTATCCACAGGGTAGTATAAGCTATTTATATGCTTATGGGGATAGTCAAGGAGATAAGGAATTACTTGAATTTGCTGATGAGGACTTTTATTTAGGGCATTAAATTAGAGGACTAAATATAAAGGGTGTGTCAAAATATGAATTTTGGCACACCCTTTTAAGGTTTATATGAATGTATGAGAAATAAACCATTATGAAATACCGCCTTTAACGTGGTAGTCCCCTTGTACAGAGGAAATTGGCGGGGAAAATGGCATGCGGACTATTTCAAAATAGCGTCTGCTAATTCCTCCATGGCGGGAAGGTCTTCTGCTTTCATGCGTGCACGGATGGTGACCATGGGGGATACGATGTCGAGGTTTTTCATCTCGAGGAGCATGTTGCGCATGACTTTTCCAGCGGTGGGTGCCCAAGAACCGTTTTCGAGAATGCCGACACGGCGGTTCTGATAGTTCTTGATGATGAGCTTGTGGAGGAATTCGTGCATGGGGGGGAAGAGTCCGGCGTCGTAAGAGGAGGCGCAGACAATGAGTTTGCTCATGCGGAAGGCGTCTTCAACGGCTTCTGCCATGTCGTCGCGACTGAGGTCGGCAACACTCACTTTGGGAGCACCCTTCTCGCGGAGGATTTCTGCTAACTTGTGTGCCGCCTTTGCCGTTCCGCCATGAATGGAGGCATAGGCGATGAATACGCCCTCGGTTTCGGGTTCGTATTTGCTCCAAGTGTCGTAGAGTCCGATGTAGTAGCCCAGGTTTTCCGTGAGAATGGGACCGTGGAGGGGGCAGATGGTTTGGATGTTTGCACCCGCGAGTTTCTTGAGCAACGCCTGCACTTGCACACCGTATTTACCGCAGATGTTGAAGTAGTAACGGCGGGCTTCGCATGCCCAATCCTCTTCGTGGCAGAGCGCTCCGAATTTACCGAAGGCGTCGGCGGCGAAGAGGATGCCTTCCGTCTCTTCAAGGCTCACCATCACCTCTGGCCAGTGCACCATGGGCGCAAGGAAGAAGCGCAGAGTGTGTGCTCCGAGCGAGAGGGTATCGCCTTCGCCCACGGCAATGCTGCGGTTGGAGAAGTCTGCGCCTTCAAAGAAGAGGGGCATCATTTGGAGTGCGCGTTGTGTGGCTACTACTTGAAGGTTGGGGAAACGCTCCATCACTTCTGCTACGAGCGAGGCGTGATCTGGTTCCATGTGTTGCACAACAAGATAGTCGGGCGTGCGACCTTCAAGGGCTGCTTCAAGGTTATCCCACCATTCTTTCGCCTTGCGTGCGTCAACGGTGTCCATGATTGTTACCTTCTCGTCAAGGATAAGGTAAGAGTTGTAAGAGATGCCGTTAGGGATGATGTATTGTCCCTCGAAGAGGTCGAGGGTGGTGTCATCGACACCGATGTATTGGATGTTGGGGGTGATAGTCATAGTTGAGTTTTTTGGGGTTTTAGGTTTTGAGGGGGCGTTGCGATGGTATCGCAACGGAGCGAACGTGCAGATACCTGGGTTAGGAGGGGTTGTGATGGTATCGCAACGGAGGGAATTTAAGGGAGGAGAGGAGGCGTTGCGATGGTATCGCAACGGAGGGGACGTGGAGGAGGGGGAAGTGATTGAGCTTTTTAGGTTGTGAGGGGCGGAGGTGTTGGGCAATCTTCCAAGTAAAGGTATTTCCACAAAGGGGCAGCCATGAGGGCTTGCTTGATTTCGTCGTTGAGCAGGATGCGCATGAGTTCTTCCTTCGTGAGCAAGTGGACGGTGATGTCCTCTGTGGATTCGAGGTGTTGGGTGTCTATTTTTTCTACGCCCTCGGCTACGAAGCAGTAGGTGAGGTTGTTTGTCGTAGAAGGGTTGCCACAGATGACGGTGAGGAGTTTCCACGTGCCGCCTCCGTAACCCGTTTCTTCCATCAACTCACGGCGTGCCGCCACTTCGGGAGAGGCATCCTCGGGGTCAATACATCCGGCGCAGACCTCGTATGCCGTCTGGCACAGACCGTGGCGGTATTGGCGGATGAGCACAAAGCGTCCGTCTTTCGTGCGGGCAATGACATTCACCCAGTCGGGATATTCCAGCACATAGTGTTCGGGATTTTCAGAACCGTTGGGCAGGCGCACATGGTCGCGACGCGCAGTGAGCCACGGGCGACGGATGAGGTATTCGGAGTGGAGGATGGTCCAGGGTTGGGGATCGTTTTTCATAGATGAAGATTTTAGCACAGCGACAGTGTCGCTGTGTAGAGAACAACGGACAAGCTATTACACTTTCCAGAATATCTTGTTGCGGTACATCCAACGGAGGATGTCAAGCGAGGCAAGGCGTTTTATTGAGGGAGGTTATTAGGTTTTGAGTGGGGGAGGTCTTTAGGGTCTTTAATGTCTTTAAAGTCTTTAGGGACTTCGCCTTAAAACCTTAAGACCTTATAACCTTAAAAACCTTTTAACCTTATCTCCTAACTTACATGATATATTTCAGCATGAAGACAATAGCGAGGAGGATTGTTGCCAAAGATACATTTTTTCGTTTGCCACAGATAAGGTTGATGAGCACATAACTTATGACGCTCAACACGATACTGACAATGACCGTAGTGAAGAGTGCCCCCTTGTCCATGCCCGTTACGCCGAGTATGTTGGGCACGAGTGCCAACATATATGCCATCGTGAGGAAGGTTGTTACCCCCGCAAGAATTTCGGTGCGTACGTTGTGCTGCTTAGGGTCAAAACC
This sequence comes from Alloprevotella sp., assembly GCA_045632685.1. GTDB lineage: Bacteria > Bacteroidota > Bacteroidia > Bacteroidales > Bacteroidaceae > Alloprevotella. The sequence continues at coordinate 35,520 of JAZQXB010000079.1, read as the reverse complement.
AAAGAGGGTGGTGAGGAGGTTTTTCATTATTCGGATAAATGTGTGTGCTTAATAATCATTGAAACTGTGCGGAGAATTAGAATTCCCACTTCGCAGCAATGGTGGGGATGGCATAGAAACCATGCATAGTTGCAAAGTTGTTAGACAATTCCACTTCACCACCGATGCTGAGGTTGAAGTCGTCGTCTATCCAGCTGAAGCGATTGAGGTTAATCCACAACTGGGGTTCTGCGAGGAACGTGAAATAATGTTCCTTACCCTTACAGTCGGTGTGCTTTTCCTGCCAAAGGTCCGCAAAACCAGTGAATGAAATCTTTTTGTTGAAGAGGTGAACGTACCATGTGCTGGTAAGTTGGAAATTATGAGGATTCTCGTTGCCGTAGATGTACTTATACATAGGCGTGAAGGTGATACCGCGTGTATATTGGGGATTGTGCCAAGCGTAAGTTACCCCCGCGAGGTAAGCATCCTTGATGTAGTTGAGTCCACCGTTATATTCCAAGTGGAGTGAGAAAGGTAGGCTACCCATATTGAATTCACGGGCAATTTCCCAATAAGCTGAGGAAACTTCGTGGTGTGCATAGTCCATATCCACAAAGAAGAAGGTGCTACCCCATTTGTCTGCGCGGAACATTTCCACTGTAGTTGTAAATTCGGGGCGTGTTGATGTTTCGTCGTACATAGAATGTCCGAAATCGTAATGGAACTGCACATTCTGTGCAATGCTGGGGAGTTGAACCAATGCTACTACGAGCACGAGCAGGATACGAAGGATGTTTTTAGTCATAAGATGTTGTTTTTATGCCTTCTTGATGAACAGGAAGGTGTGAGTAAATATTAAATTTCAAAATTTTAGGAAAAAGTAAACACTACACATGAGTTTGTTTTTACAACGTTCAATGTGTATTAAACAACTTGCGGAATAAACTTCTGCAACCACGATGGCGTTACACCTTTGCGCCGTGCATAATCCAAAAATTGCTCTTCAGAAATGGGACCAACATTAAAATATATGGCCTTTGGGTGTGCAAAAATAAGTCCAGAGACGGCAGCGTGGGGAATCATCATGCCGCTCTCCGTCAGGCGGATGTTGAGCGCACTGAAGTCAATGATACTGTCCAACAAGAAGTTGGCACTCATATCAGGTAGGGAAGGATAACCCACAGCAGGGCGGATGCCGTAAAGCGGTTGGTCCTGCGGTTTTCCCCATTCGGCGTGCAGCACCTCGTGATGCAAACGATCTGCCGCTGCTTCGGCAAGTCGGTCTGCCAAGGTCTGAAGCATCATTTTCTGAAAGTCGGTCGTTGCCGTTTGCAAGGCAGGTAGGTGTGCTGCTGTGGCAAATACGCCCAAGCGATTACCGATGGGGTGTTGCATTCCTACGGGAGCCAAGTAATCGGCCAGGCAACGGTGGTAGGCACTTCCCTTGTCCTTCAACTGTTGGCGCAAACAGGGAAAACGGAGTGTTTTATCGGTGTCAAAAATGAGAATGTCACCACCCTCGCTCCCCGCATCTAAAATGCGGGCACGGCATTTTATGCTCGCCTTCTCTGCTGACATTTCCGAAAGCACCTTCAATGCTTCCGCCTTGAGGCCTTCCGCTTCCTTGGAATGGAGGGATGCCCCCTTAAATTCCCATGCAAACAAAAAGTGCGGCCAATCAATGTAGGGGATGAGGTCTTGCGCCGTATAGGTGCGGTTGATGGTCATACGCGGTCGAAGGTAAGGCGCTCGCCTTGTGGAGCATTGGGAGTGATGGCACCGTTGGCATAAACAGTAACCCCATTGCAGATGGTTTGTTCCACCTTCCAGTTGAATGTCTGCCCTTCAAGCGGACTCCATCCGCACTTGCTTTCTATGCAGTCGGTTGTAAGTGGCCAAGGAGCATTGGGGCGTACGATAACGAGGTCGGCTTTATACCCCTTGCGCAAGAAGCCGCGGTCTTTCACGGAGAAGCGCTTTGCGGGGTTGTGACTCATCAAGGTTACAAGTTGCTCAAGGGGAAGCACGCCTTGGTTGACGAGTTCCAACATCGACACGAGCGAGAATTGCACCATAGGCATGCCCGATACAGCCGAGAGTGCACCGCCCTTCTTCTCTTCAAGCAGGTGGGGCGCATGGTCGGTAGCGATGGTAGCAATCTTGCCGTCGGTGAGCGCCGCACGAAGCGCCTTGCGGTGAGACGCATCCTTCACGGCAGGGTTACACTTGATGCGAGTGCCCAAGGTGGCGTAGTCGGCATCGGTAAACACAAGGTGTGGGATGCACACTTCAGCCGTGATGTTGCTAACGGCAGGGTCGATAAGGGTAAGTTCCTCCTTGGTGGTTAAGTGCGCTACATGAAGTTGAGCGTTATATTCTTTGGCAAGACTTACGGCTAATTGTGTAGACTTGAAGCACGCTTCTGCAGAACGAATTTCGGGATGATACTCAACTCCAGGTTCTCCGCCGAGTTGCTCTTTAAGGCGTGACGTGTTTTCAGTGATGGTTGCCGTATCTTCACAGTGCGTCATGATGGGCAGTGTGCAGTTGGCAAAGAGTTCTCGCAAAGCCGCTTCCTTATCAACGAGCATATTTCCTGTTGAAGAACCCATAAAGAGTTTTACACCGCAGGTTGTCGTGGGGTCTAACGTCTGAATCTCCCCAAGGTTGTCGTTCGTAGCCCCGAAGAAGATGGCGTAATTCACCAAACACTTCTCCGCGAAGTGCGCATTCTTCTCCTCAAAGGTTTGCAATGAGGTCGTTTGAGGCACTGTGTTGGGCATGTCAAACACGGAAGTAACCCCACCAGCAGCCGCAGCACGACTTTCGCTGGCTACGTCAGCCTTATGAGTCAATCCAGGGTCGCGGAAGTGCACGTGGCAGTCGATAACGCCAGGAAGCACGTAGCAACCTTGAGCATCAACAACGGTGTCCGCTTCGGGAAGTGGAGTGGGGGATACTATAATGTCAGCAATGCGATCGTCTTGAATAAGGATGGCGCCGCAGAACGTTTTGCCCTCGTTGACAATTTGGGCGTTGGTGATGAGGGTGGTCATATAAAATATTTAGAGTACAGATAACAGAGTACAACTGCCCTGCGGAATAGGTAATTCACTTGATTGTTTGTGCCTTGTTTACTAAAAAATAGAAAGGAGAAAGGGGGAAGAAGAAAACATAGATGCGGGCCATGAGTGCGCCAGCATATTTCTCCTTTCTCCTTTCTCCTTTCTTCTTTCCCCTTACGCTTTGGGCTTAATCTTTCCAAACATAGAGGCGAGGCGCAGTTTGACAACACCGAAGAGTGCTTCACCAAAGATACCGCCACTCATCTTGCTCGTACCCAATTCGCGGTTGACGAAGATTACGGGTACTTCCTTAATCTTGAAGCCCAACTTATAGGCGGTGAACTTCATTTCAATTTGGAAGGCATAACCCTTGAAGCGGATGGCGTCGAGGTCAATCGTTTCGAGCACCTTGCGGCGGTAGCACTTAAACCCAGCCGTTGTGTCATGAACAGGAATGCCCGTAACGCACTGCACGTACTTTGAAGCGTAATAACTCATCAAGACACGCCCCATGGGCCAGTTTACCACATTCACGCCAGTGATGTAGCGCGAACCGATTGCTACGTCGTAACCATTGTCGCGCACTTCCTTCAACAAGCGAGGCACGTCCTTGGGGTCGTGACTGAAGTCGGCGTCCATCTCAAAGATGAAGTCGTACTTCTGCTCAATCGCCCACTTAAAGCCCGTGATGTAAGCTGTGCCGAGACCTAACTTACCCGTGCGCTCAATGATGTGGAGGCGTCCCTTGAAGTCGCCCGCCATAAGGCGCTTAACGATGTCGGCTGTGCCGTCGGGCGAACCGTCTTCGATGACCAAAATGTCAAACTTATCTTCAAGCGCCATAACCGCACGGATGATGGCTTCAATATTTTCCTTTTCGTTGTACGTAGGGATGATAACAACGCTCTTTCCTGGTTCCATGTTTTCTACAATTTGGATTAACTCCGCAAATATACAAAAATAGTGTGATAGTATGCCTAATGAGGGTTCAAAAAATGCAGTAGGGAAGCGATGACTTGGGGGATTCAAAAAAGAGAAACCGTTTCTGTAAAAACAAATCGGTACTTAATTTCAATTAAGTCGGAGTTAGTTTGATTTCACTCGGATTTAGTTTTTAGAATGTTCGCCATTAGTTAAATCGTTGGCGTTCTGCTTTGTATCCTTATGAATGTAAGACAGTACGTAAGGTTAAAGAATTATAAAAAGCAACGTCTGCATGCAACCTTTCGTGTTTCTTTACTTGTAACTACTCAAAATGTGCTACCTTTGCGGTGCAAACAAAATTCTAAAACTACGATAATGAAAAAGATGCTTTTTACTTTGCTTGCAGCTGTAGGGTTTACTACGGCTTCAGCACAACAGTATGAAATTAAGGGTAGCGCTCCTCAGGGTGTGCTCAAGGTGTATTTGCGCAACTTTGAGGGGAACCAAGTAGACTCCACTTATGTTACCGACGGAGCGTTTACGTTTAAGGGGAATGCCGACGGTAAACTCTATGCACAGGTGAGCGCAGACAACGGTCGCAAACTTTATGTCGTTCTTGACGGAAACGTGCAGGTGGATTTGGCTACAGAAAAGGCTACGGGTACTGCAGAGAACGATAGTCTCACAGCCTGGGGGGAAAGATTGGCAACTCCCATGAATAGTTTGCAGGCTATTCAGCAGCAAGCGCAAAACATGCGCCGTGAAGGTACGGCTACGGAAGAGGCAATGCGCGACCTTTCTGCGAAGTACGATGAAGCCATGGCGCAAGTGATGGGAGGTTTGAAGCAGATGTGCACTGAAAATATGCAGATGAAGTTCCCCGCCCTCTACCTCGGTTTCTACGGTACATACCTTGAAAACGATGTACTCCTTGACCTTTCAGAAAAGAATCCTGCTTTCCTTCAGGTGTCGTTGCTCAACCGTTTGAACAAGGCCATCAAGGGTTGGAAAAACCAAAAGGTGGGTGCCGATGTGCTAGACTTTGCTATGGCTGACACAACAGGCGTAGAGCGCCATTTGACAGAGTTTGTAGGCAAGGGTAAGTACGTGCTCGTTGACTTCTGGGCAAGTTGGTGCGGTCCCTGCCGTCAGGAAATGCCTGAAGTGAAGAAGATCTACGAACAGTACAAGGATAAGGGATTTGACATCGTAGGCGTATCGCTCGACAATAATAAGAAGGCATGGGTAGGCGCTATCAACAAGATGGAACTCCCCTGGCACCACATTTCAGACCTCAAGGGTTGGCAGTGTGAGGGTGCCGCAGTTTACGGTATCAACGCGATCCCCGCTACTATCCTTTACGGTCCCGATGGTAAAGTTGTTGCTGCTGGACTTCGTGCGCATGAGTTGGCGGAGAAGTTGGCGGAAGTGTTAAAATAAATGGTTTAGTAAACAAGTTGTTAGTAGACAAGTAGACGAGATGGTTACAGAGTTAAACACTCATTGTAGCTCTTTATAAATCATGGTGATGTCCACTTGGTATACGCAAACCTCTCGTCTACTTGTACCTAAAAACTTGTCTACTTATAGAAACTCCTATGTTCAGAAGTTCTTTCCTCCGTGCCCTTCTCGTGTTGGGCATAGGTGTAGCCTTGGTAGGTTATGCCGACGTGGCGCTTCGTTATATCGTTCAGGCGCTTGGAGTGTTGTTTATCATCCCCGGATTGGTTACTGCTTTCAGCGGAATGTCAAAGCGTGAGGCGGATGAAGCGATGCCCGTTCTTCCCCTTGTTACGGGCGGTGGTAGCGTGTTGTTAGGTGTTGTGTTGCTGCTCATCCCGGAGTTCTTCATTAGCATTCTCTTGTACCTATTGGCAGTGTTGCTTCTGTTAGGTGGGGGGATTCAAATTACCCAATTAGTGCTGATGCGTCGCGAGGGGATGAAGAGCAGTTGGGTGTATTACTTGTTCCCCGTTACCATTTTTGTGGTGGGTGTTTACATCTTGGTGTACCCTATGGAAACGGCAAGCCTTCCCTTCCTCTTCATTGGTTATGCTGCCATCCTTTATGGCGTAGTGGAATTGCTGACTCTCATGCGTGTGTCATACTTTAACCGTAAGGTGCGCATGATGGCAGAGCAGGAGGTGAAGAATGCAACAGTCATTGAGGAACAACATAGTGATATTGTTGAGGCAGAGACTTCGGAGAAAACGGAAAAACTTTAAGGGCTAACAATTTATAGCGTAAATAAAAATGAGAGGCAAAACTCACACGAAGTTTTGCCTCTCATTTTTGAGAATATAGCAGTCGTACAAGTTGTTCTCTTTGAGAGAATAATGATAAAACTGGTATCGCTACTTTGTTTCAATGAAAATTGCGCGCTCTTTCATATTGCAAACCATGGATGCAATCTTTTCAGGAGAAAGTTTCTGTACATTTTTTTTACTTGCTATTTTCCCATCAATAAAATAAAGAAGGTCATCTGCATCTTTATTCGCCTTGGTGGTTACAATGAGCACTCCCTTTTTTCCTTTCTCCCCATAGCTTTTGGCAATTTGAGAAGTTGGTTGGCAGATACTCATGCTTGCTATATCTTCCTCCTTTAGTTTAGTCAGAAAATTAGCATCAACTTCCTTTCCGTCTACAATAATCAAACCGTCGAAAGTCGTGGTTGCTGTCTCAGGGGTAGTTAGAATTACATGATTCTTTTCTATAAACTTCCCGACGTTTCTGTATGCAATGATGTATTTGAAAATTGTTTTTCCCTCGAGCTGCGAACCGTCAAAGTGGGAGATAACTTGCTTGTCAATTACATATTTGTCAATTGTGTCTTTTTGAGGTGTTTGCGCATAGATGTTTAATGCTAAAGAGCAAAGCACGAATAACAATGTGTTTTTCATAATTGTAAGAAATTAATTAAGTGTTAATAATGTAGAAGTTTGATTTTCTTTGTTTATACTCAGGATGAATTTTTGAACGGAACCATCTTTAAGTTCTGCTTGCACCCAAATGTTTTTGTCAATAGGAGTGACTGTTACAGAAACAAAATCCTCCATTCTCCAATTCATCATTTGCTGAATTTGTTGTGCAATTTCTATTGCGTTAGGTTCTGGTTCGGCAAATGAGGATTTGTAGGAAATCACAAAGAGCAACGCTATAGAGGCTGCGATACTTCCGAACCATGCGATCCTTTTGCGTAATATGCGCTTCGTTTTTAGTTGGGCTTCACGAACAATTTTGTCGTACTCATGTACACCTTCTTCTGAGAGTAAGGAGGTGCTGGTGTATTGCATGCGAATCATTTTTGCGAAGGCTCTCTCGTCTTCATCAATAGTGGAGGCTTGAAGATAGAATCTAGCGAGTTCCTGTTCTTCTGCAAGAGATGTTTTCGCTTCTAAATACTTGTCGATAAGCCGTTTGCGGAAGTCTTTATCTTGTATGTTTGTCATAAGAAATTAGCTATGAGGTTTAACATTTGTCGTCTGGCAGCCGAAAGGGTAGACTTGATGCTGGTTTTGGGTTTCCCCGTTAATGCGGCAATCTCTTCCAAACTCATACCTTCATCATTTCTCAAATGAAGATATTCTCTTTGGCTTTTGGAAAGTGAAGCATAAACGCTTTTCCTTATAGCGATTAAGTCTTCGCGGTCTGTGAGAACGGTCGCTTCAGTGCCCCCTGTGTAATTGTCATTAAGAGATGTCCGAGTGTCCAAACGTGCTTTGCGATAATGCGAAACGCAGATGTTCTTGGTTATCTTGATTGCTAAGGCTTCCGTATTCTGCATGGGATAATCTTGTTCCGCAAGTTCCCACAGAGTAATTAGTGCATCTTGAACGACATCGTCTACTTCTACTCCGGATGCTAAGGTGAATTTTTGAGCAACCGTGAGTAACTTAGGCCTAATTCTTTTGGATAAAATTTCAAATTCTTCTCGCTTCATATTTTAAGTCTTTCTACTTACATGACGCAGAAAGTTGGTGAAAGTAAAAGGCAATGAGAAACTTTTTTCAGAAATAATGATATCATTGTGGACAGAACGAATGATTTTCTGTGAACTTCCAACCACTCTATTATAATAAATGAGGATTTGCCCCGAAAGGCAAACCCTCATTCGTTGTTATGAATCAAATATTTCTTTGTGGCGTTACGCAAAGAAGTGCTTCATCACTTGTCCACTGATTTGGAGGAGTGAGATTTCGCAAATCTTTGTGCTGTACTGAGCATCGAGCAAGCGTTCGCGGGCGCTGAGCAGGTTTTGTTCCGCCTGTCGCATTTCAATCCCTGAAAGGTCACCGAGCATGAAACGTTCTTGTGCTGCTTCGTATTGCTCTTCGGCGGCACGAAGGTTCTCTTGTGCAAGTCCGAGAAGTTGATGATTGTTGATGTACGACTTCCAAAGGCGCTCCAACTGTGCACGGAGGGTCAGTTCGAGGTCTGCCGTTGCGAGGCGCGCTTGCTCAATGGCGATAAGGGCATTCTGGCGTTCGCGTTTGCGCTGTCCATCAAAGATTTTCATCCCTACGGTTACGCCCAACTGTCCGCCCCATTCGTGACGTTGCATAGAGGGCGTTTGAGGTTGGTTGTTGTAAGTGTAACCGTAGTTGGCTGCCAACTTCACATAGGGATAGTCACGACTTTGCACCGCTTTGTAGTCCAACTCCGAGAGGCGCTCCGAAGACGCTGCCGCAATAAGGCGCGCATTGGAGTGAAGCATGGCTTGCTCAAGGGTATCAACACTAATGGTTTTGATGAGGTTAATCGCCGTGTCGGTAGGATTGATGATGTAAAAACCATAACCATCTTTATATTGCGCAGCAGCACCCATGAGTTCCTGAAGGTCAACATAGGAGGTGATAAGCGCTTCGTGTTGTGAGAGCACTTGAGCACTATCGGCGTTGAAATCTACCTCCGCACTGCGAAGGTCGAGGCGAGAAGCACTTCCGAGTTTGTAGCGCTCGCTCACGATACGGAGGCGTTCGCGTGAAAGTTCGAGTGACTCACGAAGGTTCTTCATGCGCAGGCGTTGACGCACCACATTGAAGTACGCCGTAGCGCTTTCAGCCACGAAATCTTCAATGGCAACGCGTGTTTGCACTTCACTCTTGCGGCGGAGTTCCTTCAAGCGCTTGTAGTTTGTTTGGATTTTGAATCCATCGAAGAGCATCCAGTCTGCCGCAACTTGCGCACGCATAGTGTGTGCCAACTGATTGGTGTTGCGGTTGGTGACGCCTCCCTGTTTTGTTTCCGTAGAAGAGAGGTCGCCCGTGTAACCTGCCGTAGCGTTGACAGTAGGTAGTGCACCCGCATTGGCAAGTGTTACGTTATTTTCAGCAACCTGCTCGTCAAGGCGCACGATTTGTATTTCGTAATTATTCTTCAACCCACGATTGATACATTGGTGTAATGTAACGGTCAAACTGTCCGTTTGGGGTTGCGCGGTAGCGGCGAGTGCCGCAAAGGCGAGGGTAAGCATAAACTTTATAAGTAGACGAGTTGTTAGTAGACGAGTAGACAAGTGGTTAGAAGTAGAGTAGACGAGACTTCAATGGCGGTCACCATTCAGCTCGTTTACTCGTACCTATGAAACTTGTACCTACTCCTTGTTTTTCTTCTTCACAAACAAGTAAATGGCAGGTACTACATACATCGTGAGGAATGTAGATATGAGCATACCGCCTACAACGGCAGTACCCATGGCTACACGTCCTGCAGAACCTTCTCCGTTAGCGTATACGAGGGGGAGAAGTCCAAGAATCGTAGATGCAGCAGTCATCAAGATGGGGCGAAGGCGCTGTACGCAAGCACTGCGAATGGCTTCGTGAATAGGTTCGCCCGCTTCCAACTTTTGGTTGGCAAATTCCACGATAAGAATACCGTTTTTCGCCACCAAACCAATAAGCATGATGATACCAATTTGCGAGAAGATGTTCATCGTTTGATCCCCGGAATTCATAAACACAAGAGCACCGAATACCGCAAGGGGAACGGTGAGCATGATGATGAAGGGATCGCGGAAACTTTCAAACTGTGCCGCCAAAATGAGGTAGATAAGCAAGATGGCCAAACCAAAGGCGAAGAGGAGCGAAGAACTACTTTCGCGATATTCCTTGGAGTCGCCCGAAAGTGCGGTGCGGAAGGTGTCGTCCAACACTTCTGCGGCAATCTTATCCATTTCGTCCAAGCCTTCTCCGATGGTGTAACCTTCAGAAAGCGCTGCCGAAACGGTGGCAGAGGCAAAGCGGTTGTAGCGGTAGAGTTTCGGAGGAGCAATACTTTCCTTGAGGTCCACAAGGTTTTCCATCTGAATCATCTTACCCGCCCCGTTACGCATATAAATAGCACGGAGGGCTTCGGGCGTGTTACGCTGCTGGCGGTTGATTTCGCCCACGATGTCGTATTGCTTACCGTTCATGTAAAGGTAGCCCATGCGCTGACCGCTCAAACCATATTGCAGGGTCTGTGCCACGTCCTTCGTGTTCACTCCCAACATATTGGCCTTCTCACGGTTCACACTGAGTTGCAATTCGGGTTTTGAGAACTTCAAGTCCACATCCGCCATTTGGAATGCAGGATTTTCGCTCACCTTTGCCATAAATTGGGGCAATACTTCTTCCAACTTCTCAATGCTTTGCGCCTGAAGCACGTACTGAATAGGCATGCGACTGCGACGTCCGCCAAACGTACTTTGCTGCTGCACAAAGGCACGGGCGTCGGTCTTGCTACGCACGGCGCGTGAGAGTTTGTCTGCCACCTGCATCTGTGTGTAGTCGCGGTCGCCAAGGTCCTTGAGCGTAATTTGGAGGTTACCCCCACCACTCGAAACGCGTGCCGTTACAAACTTCGCGTCAGGCACGATGCTGTCCACCAGCGCACGTACGTCTTCTGTGTAGTCGCGCATAAATTCGTAAGTCACCCCTTCAGGACCACTGGTGCGCACGGTGAGTGAAGAACGGTCTTCAAGCGGCGCCATTTCCGAAGGCGTAGCATTCCATAAGTAAATCGCCGTACCGAAAGCGCCCACCATAATCGCCACCGCAAGGTAACGACGGTAGAGGAAGGAGTTGAGCGTGCGCAAATAGATATTGTTCAACCCTTCAAAGAAAGGTTCCGTCTTGCGATACAACCAGTTGTGTTGCTCACGGCGCTTCAAGAGTTTTGTGGCAAGCATTGGCGTCAGCGTCAGTGCGACGAACGTACTGATGATTACGGCGCCAGCGATTACGAAACTAAACTCGCGGAACAATCTGCCCGTGGTTCCCTCCATAAACACGATGGGGAAGAACACGGCAAGCAGGGTGATAGACGTAGAGATAATGGCGAAGAAGATTTCCTTTGCCCCGTCAATACCAGCCTCAAAGGGACGCATACCCTTTTCAATGCGGTTGTAAATATTCTCCGTCATCACAATGGCGTCGTCCACCACAAGACCTACGGCAAGCACGACCGCCAACATTGAAAGCACGTTGATGGAGAACCCGCAGAGGTACATGATGAAGAATGTACCGATGAGCGACACGGGAATTACCAAGCAGGGAATCAGCGTCACACGCCAGTCGCGCAAGAAGAGGAAGATGATGAGGATTACGAGGATGAAGGCTTCGTAAATCGTAGTTTCCACTTCCGCAATAGAGGCACGGATGAAGCGGGTGTTGTCAAAACCATATTCGAAGTGGACGTCTTCGGGAAGGTCCTTCTTCATTTGCTCCATGCGTTCGTAAACGTGGTCGGCAATGTTGATGTGGTTCGCGCCAGGTTGGGGAATGACCACCACACTCACCATGGGCACACCGTTCATCTTCATGTAACTCTTCAAGTCACGCGGACCAATTTCGGCAGTTCCTACGTCCGAGAAGCGTACCAAGCGACCTGCGTCTTCCTTAATCACGAGGTTGTTAAATTCCTCTGTGGTGTGCATCTGCCCGAGGGTACGAATTTCAAGTTCCATTTTGTCACCTTCAATCGAACCCGAGGGAAGTTCAACATTCTCACGGTCGAGGGCGCTCTTAATATCCATCGGAGTGATGGAGTAACCCGCCATCTTCACGGGGTCTAACCAAAGGCGCATGCAATAGCGCTTTTCCCCCCAGATTTCTACACTGCTGACTTCGTGAATCGTTTGGAGTTGCTCCTTCACGGTGAGGTCGGCAATTTCCGAGAGTTCCAAGAGCGAGCGCTTGTCGCTTTGTAGCGCCACCATGAGGATGGGCGAAGCGTCAGCGTCGGCTTTAGAAATTGTGGGAGGGTCACAGTCGTTCGGCAATTTGCGTTGCGCACGCGACACCTTATCGCGCACGTCATTCGCCGCCGTTTCAAGGTCAACGGTAAGTTCAAATTCTACGGTAATGCGGCTCATCCCCTGCTGGCTGACACTTGTCAACGAGCGGATGCCAGGAATACCGTTGATGTTCTGCTCAAGGGGTTCTGTGATTTGGTTTTCAATAACTTCCGCATTCGCACCTGGATACGAACAGGTCACCGAAATGATCGGATTGTCCACAGAAGGGAATTCGCGCACCCCCAAAGTGAGGTAACCCACGACACCAAAGAGCAGGATGATGAGCGTGAGCACCGTGGCAAGCACAGGGCGGCGTATGCTGAGTTCGGAGATATTCATGTTTGAGAATTTTGAAGTAGAGTACAACTAACAGAGTACAGAGTACAACTCTGTGCAGCGTGAAAGCACGCTTAATTTTGGGTGGAACACGTACCCTATAAAGATGGATGATAGTTGTACTCTGTTATCTGTACTCTGTACTCTAATTTTTAGTTTGCTATTTCCACCTTCATGCCCATGCGCAACTGCATCGTACCGCTGGTGATAACGGTGTCGCCCACTTCAAGACCAGAGATGATTTGCACTTCCTTGTCGGTGCGGAGTCCCTTCTTGATTTCTACGGGTTGGGCAGTGCCGTTGCGGTAAAGGAACACCTTGTCGATACCCATTTCAGAAATGATGGCTTCCGAGGGTACGGCGAGGGTGTTGTTGAAATGTTGCGTGGTGAGTGTCACCTGTACGTAACGTCCCGACATGAGTGAACGATTGGCATTGTCATAAAGTGCACGCACGGTGTAAGTACGGGTGTCGGTGTTTACGCGTGAGTCCGTAGCATAAATCTTTGCAAGGCGCTTTTCAAGGTCGCCCTCAACAATAAAACTCAACGTATCGCCCGCATGGAGGTTGCCCGCATAGCGTTCGGGCACGGCAAATTCAATTTTCAATACATCCGTAGCCGTCAGTGCCGCAATAGCTTCTGAAGGACTCACGTATTTACCTACACTGACCTTGCGCAAACCGATGGTACCGTCAAAGGGAGCACGCAATTCCGTCTGCGCAATTTGTGCCTGCACCTGTTCAATCTCTGCACGGAGCGAAAGCAAGGCCGCTTCAGCTTCCTGGAAGGCTTCCTTACTTACGGCTTCCTTCTCCAGCAAAATGCGCTGGCGGCGCAAGCGGTCTTCCGTCAACTGTTGCTGTGCTTGTAGGCGGCGCAAGTTGGCTTGAAGCGTAGCATCGTTAAGCTTCGCAAGAAGTTGTCCCTTGTGTGCACGCTGGCCTTCCTGGAAATAGATGTCGGTAATCTTACCCGAAGTTTCAAACGAAAGATTAACTTCTTCGTTGGGCAGGAGTGACCCCGAAATCGTCATAGCGTCCGTCAACTTACGGGGTTGCATCACTTGTGTGCGCACCTGCAACGCCTGCTTGCCCGATTTCTGGGCAGGGGCTTTCTTTAAGTCTTCATTTTCTTGAGGCACAAAGGCGTTGTAAGCCATAAGGCCCAAGCCAACTCCGATAATACCGACAGCTGTCCAGCGGAACAGCATCTTCATTTTTGCTTTGTCCATAATCAGTGAAGTGGTGTTTGTCTGTATATTTTTACTGTTTGATTTTCTGTAAATTCAACCTCGCAAATTTACAAAAAAGTGGGCGGATAACCATGCTATATTCCAGCTATTTTACATGGGGTGGGAGATATTTATTTTTAAGTCCGACTTGTTTCAAATTAAGTCCGAGTTAAATGAAACTAACTCCGACTTAGTTTTTCCTAAAACGCAAGTAAACAAATATGTCTCCAAAATGGAGTGGCATATCTTTGAAATTCCTATCTTTGCAAGATAGATGTACGATAAACTTACCACCTGACGCCCATGATGCCCTTACTCACTCCCGTAGAACTCCCCAAGTGCGCCCCCCGTTTTGTGCCCTCTACGCGCACGCTGCTCTTGGGCTCTTGTTTTGCCGCACATATTGGTAAGCGCCTTCAGGGGTCAGGTTTGCGCACGGTGGTAAATCCCTTTGGCGTGCTCTACAATCCCGAAAGTATTGCGCTCGCATTGGACGCTTTGCTGGAGGGGGAGATGAAGGATGATTGGTTCTTCGAAGGTCGTGATGGCTTGTGGCACAGTTGGTTGCACGCCTCGGAATTTTCTGCCTTTGATGAAGCGACCTGCCGCGAAAGGGTAGGGGGACGCTTCTCGGAGGCGCGTGAAATGCTGATGCAGGCAGACGTGTTGTGCTTTACCTTTGGCACCAACCGCGTGTACGAACACGACGGGCGCGTGGTGGGAAACTGCCATAAGGAACCCGCAGCACAATTTACGGAACGCTCGCTCACGATTGCGGAAATCGTAGTGCGCTGGCAACCTCTTTTGGAGCGCATCCAAACGCTCAATCCCAAGGCGGAAATCATCTTCACCGTGAGTCCCTACCGCTACGCCAAGTATGGCTTTGTGGACAGTCAGCGGGCGAAGGCAACGCTGCTTCTTGCCGTGGAAGAACTCGTATCTCATAGTCTTAAAACCTCAAAGCAAACCGCCCTCATCCATTACTTCCCTGCTTACGAAATTCTGCTTGACGAACTCCGCGACTACCGCTTCTACGCTGAAGACATGCTCCACCCCTCGGAGCAAGCCGTGACTTACATCTGGCAACGCTTCACCTCATGGGCATTCACCCCCGAGGCGCAGAAATTTGCTCAGGAGTGGGAACGCACAGAGCGCGACTTGGCACACCGCCCTCAGAATCCCGAGTCTGAGGCGCACAAAACTTTTATAGAAAAAGTGATGGTGCGACGTGCGCAATTATTGGAACAACTCATTTAGCGTACAACTGACAGAGTACAACTCTGTGCAGATTTATATACAATTTAGAAACCGCACGGCAGTTGTTCTCTGTACTCTGTTCTCTGTACTCTATTCTCTCGTCTACTAAAAACTTGTCTACTACTTAATAATGACACTTGAAAAAATAGCCACCCTCATCGGTGCGCGCATATTTGGAAATACGTCCGACCGACAGGTCGATTGGTTGCTGACAGACAGTCGTTCGTTGGCCTTCCCTGAATCTACCCTGTTCTTCGCCTTGCGCACCCGTACAGGGGATGGACATCGTTATATCGCAGATTTGTATCGCCGAGGGGTGCGCAGTTTTGTGGTGGGACAAGTGCCCGCGGAAGCCGAGCGCTTGTTTCCCGACGCCGCCTTTCTGCTTGCGGTGAGTCCACTAAAGGCACTTCAGCGCTTGGCGGAGCGTCATCGTGAAGAATTGCAAATGCCTGTCGTGGGTATCACGGGTTCAAACGGCAAGACGGTGGTGAAGGAATGGTTGTATCAGCTTCTGGCACCTCACCGCCGAGTGACGCGTTCGCCACGCTCGTACAACTCGCAGATAGGTGTGCCCCTCTCCGTGTGGCTCTTGACTCCGCAAACCGAGGTCGGCATTTTCGAAGCGGGCATTTCGCAAGTAGGGGAGATGCAGGCGTTGCGCGCCATTGTGCAACCCACCATCGGGATAATGACCAATATTGGCGAGGCACACCAAGAGAACTTTGCTACGCGTGAAGAAAAGTGCTTGGAGAAACTTGCGCTCTTCCAAGATACCGAAGTGCTGATTTATTGTGCCGATGATGACGTGGTGGCAAATGGTGTTGCGGCTATGGGGTATGCAGGCAAATCGTTTGCTTGGTCGCTCTGCGGAAATGCTGCGGCTGCCGTGCAAGTGTCTGCTCTACAAAATGATGCGCGCACGACGCATATTACTTATACCTACGAGGGCGTAACCTACTCGTTTGACCTTCCCTTTATCGATGCCGCATCGCTTCAAAATGCACTGCACTGCCTTGCCGCGTGCCTGTTGTTGGGCATTCCCCATGAGGCAATCGCGCAGGGCATGGCAAACCTTGAACCCGTGGCGATGCGCCTTGAGGTGAAGCAGGGTATGCGTGGGTGTATGATCATCAACGACTGTTACAATTCTGATATAAATTCGCTGGACATTGCCCTTGACTTTGCTGCTCGACGCTTTGCACAAACAGCGGCTCAGAGGCGTGTGCTCGTGTTGAGCGACATGGAGCAAACGGGACTCCCTGCTGCCGAACTTTACGACCGTGTGGCACAGATGGTGTCGGGTCGCGGAGTGGATTATATCATTGGTGTGGGCACTGAAATCTCTGCGGTACATGCGTGCTTCACGGTGCCCAAAAAGTTCTTCACTTCGGTAGAAGCGTTGTTGGAAAGTGGCGTGCTCAACACGTTACAAAATGATGTCATTCTGCTCAAGGGTTCTCGCCGTGCGGGGTTTGAACGCCTCGCTGAAGCACTTGCGCAGAAGGTGCACGAAACAACGCTCGAGGTAAACCTTGAAGCGGTGGGGCAGAACCTCTCTTATTACCGCTCTATGCTTCCCGAAACCACGAAGATGGTGTGCATGATCAAGGCTTCAGCATACGGTTCGGGGGCTGTAGAACTGGCGAAGACCCTGCAGGAGCGTGGGGTGGACTACCTCGCTGTGGCTGTGGCGGATGAGGGGGTAGAACTCCGTGCGGCGGGTATTACGGGAAACATCATTGTGATGAATCCCGAGATGAATTCCTTTGCCACACTTTTTGCCCATCGCCTCGAACCCGAAGTGTATAGTTTCGGACTCCTTGACGCCCTCATTCATGCTGCCGAGCGTGAGGGGATTACGAATTTCCCCGTACACATTAAATTAGATACGGGCATGACCCGCTTGGGCTTCCATCCTGAGCATGATATGGATGCCTTGATACAGCGCTTGAGTCGCCAGTCGGCGGTGCTTCCTCGCTCCGTGTTCTCTCATTTTGCAGGTAGTGACAGTATCGACTTTGACGAATATACGAAGCGTCAGTTTGAACTTTTTGATGCCGCAAGCAAGCGCCTGCAGGAGGCTTTCTCTCACAAAGTGTTGCGCCACATTTGTAACAGTGCGGCGATAGAGCGCTTCCCTGAATATCACTTGGACATGGTGCGCCTGGGTCTCGGTCTTTATGGCATTTCGCCTATTGACAACCGCACAATTTATAACGTGGCAACCTTGAAAACGACCATCCTTCAGATTCGTGAGGTGGACGCCGATACGACGGTGGGCTATAGTCGCCGTGGCACGCTCCAGCGCTCCTCGCGCATTGCTGCTTTACCTATAGGTTATGCCGATGGTCTCAATCGTCGCTTGGGCAATAGTCGTGGCTATTGTCTGGTCAATGGGCAGAAGGCGCCTTATGTGGGCAACATCTGCATGGATGTCTGCATGATTGACGTGACCGACATTCCCTGCTGCGAAGGTGATGCCGCAGAAATCTTTGGCGATAACCTCCCCGTTGCCCAACTCGCCGAGTGGCTCGACACCATCCCTTACGAAGTGCTGACCTCGGTGAGCGAACGCGTGAAGCGTGTGTATGTGTGTTAATTTAGTAGACAAGTAAACGAGATACGAGTAGACGAGAATGTCAGTGAGGCAAAACTTTTTCTATCAGTAGACAAGTAAACGAGGTACGAGTAGACGAGATAGTCACCGAGTAAATGTCCCGCATGGTCTTTCTCCTTTCTCCTTTCTCCTTTCTCCTTTCTCCTTTCTCCTTTCTTATTTCCCCATGGAGTGGCTAAAAATTAAAACAAGTACAGAACTGGTGCGTGTGCGCGCCGATGAAATAGTGTATGTGCGTGCCGATGGTAATTATTCGGACCTCATGCTGACCAGCGGAAGGAAACTCACGTTGACCTTCCAGTTGCATTTTTTTGATGAGTGCTTTAAGCAACTTCAAAACAATACCTTTGTGCGTGTAGGGCGCAGTTATATTGTAAACAAACGCTACATCTTTGTGATCAATCCCAAAAGACGCCAACTATCGTTTACGGGGCAGTTGTTGAAAACGGATATTGAACCCCTGGACATTGCTCCAGATGCCTTGAAGACATTGATGGATGAATTAGTAAAAGAGAAAGGAGGAACCTCTGATGGAAGATAAAGATTATAAGGAGTTGCAGGACGCACCGGAAGTTCCTGTGATTATCATTGAACGTGATGACGAACCCGAATTTTCAGTGACCACTCAAAATGAGGAGTTCCTTGCTCAATACTATGAACCCCGTCGTTCAAACAAAAAAGGATGGGTGAAATGGATGGTGTGGGGTATCGTCGTTGTGGGGGTGCTCTGTGGCATTTTTGCAGGGTATAGATATTGGGCGCACTATTATAAATTAGGTGTCCGTATTTCCGTTACTCCCGAAGAGAATATTGAAAAACTCAAGCAAACACCCGAGACTGAAGCGCCCTTTGTGGAAATGAAAAGCGATAGTGTTTTAGGTGTGGCATTGGATATTTTCGCGATTCACGGCGTGCAGGGGACGATAGAATTTCAGGAACCCGATACTGCTGATGCCTCCGTGTATCTGTATTGCCGCTCTTCAGATTTTAAGGCTGATGGCCGCTATATCGGTACGCTCGTGAGCAAGGGTATTCAGATGTCGAACGACAATCATCGCTTGGGGTATATGGCTATGGCGAATGGTGTGAACGTTATCGGTATCGCGCGTAGTGAAGCGGTGAAGGATTATGTGATAGAGCAACGCGGTAGTTTCTTCCGCCAATTTGTGCTTGTCAGTGATGGCGAACTCCCCCCACGCTTCCATTTGCATGGCAAGGTAGAACGCTGTGCGCTGGGACGCATGGGCGACCGCTTGTACTTCATCTCCTCGCGCCATAAGGAAACGATGTGGAGTTTTGCCGATGCCCTGCGTGAGTATGGTTTCACGGATGCCATCTACATCACAGGAGGTAAAGATTATACTTTTTACCGCGACAAAAATGGTGTGCGCCACGACATTCACAACGTGGCGGACTACCCCCACAAAAAGTGGAAGGACATCATCCCTTGGTTGGTGTTTAGAAAGAGTGGGGAGTAATCTCCAATGGAACTATGAAGGTGTGTCAAACTTTGGCACACCTTTTTTAATTGGTGTCCGGTAAACTTTTCGAGAAGTAACGACCTGAAAGGTAGGGTGTTCAAAATTAATATTATTACCAAGATTAGGAAATTATAGATATGTTGCAGATTATTAATGTTTTACAACGATGTTTTCTCTCTTGTCAATTTTGGGATGACGCTGAAGGCGTCACCGCTCGGTAACCGGGCGGTTTGAGCGTAGCGAATACCCCCGGATTGGTGTCAGAGAGTAGTCGCACTCTGGAAGAGTGCCCCAACATCTGGCATACCTTCTAGGTCGGACACCCCTCCATGGTGCGATGCTTGCGCCCCTTCCTTCGAATTTTATTTCCAACCCTGGTAATTTTATTTCCACTCCTGGTAATTTTATTTCCAAAGGTTGGAATTTTAATTACCAAGGGTGGTAGAAAAATTGGTACGGGTATTCTATCTTTTATCTTTACTCTTTACTCTTTACTCTTTTATCTTTACCCTTTACTCTTTACTCTTCCCAAAAACCTTCTTCCCCTCTATTTCGTACACCAAACTGGGTAGTTCATACAACGAGTACGTTAATTTTTGTATACTGCGTGTAGAGTCCCTAATTTTGCACTACAAATCAAGTCCGCTTATCGTCCCCCTCCTAACTTCCCAACGAACCAAAGGTTCCTCCCAACCTTAAAACCTTATAACCTTATTTATAACCTCAAAACCTCAAAACCTCAAACTATGAACGTAGCAAATCCCCAAATCCTCACCTGTCCCTTCTGTGGTGAGAAGAAAGAAATCATGTGTCTCATGTCTGGTAACACTATTGGAGCCAAGGTCTGGTCAGACAATAAATGTATCTACCCCATGTATCCAGAAATCTCTTTTGTTCAGAAATGTCCCCATTGCGGACAGTTTTACATCAGAACAAGGCAGGAAGCAGTTTGGACAGAAACGGGTTATTCTTTTGAGCAGGGACTCCTGACTTACGAAGAAATGAAGCAGGCGTTCGCCCAACTCATGGAAGCTGGAGACTTGACTCATGACGAAGAAGCAAACGTGCGTATGATGCTTCACCATGCGCATAATGATAACTTTAGAAGTGAGCAGACGTCTGAATTTACAGATGACGACCTCACTTTGTTTCGTGAAAACGCCATGTGGTTGATTAAGAATATTATTACTGACAACGTCATGAAGGCAGAATTTTATCGCGAAATCGGAGAATTTGAAAAGGCGAAAAGCATTCTTGATGAAGTGCCTGTAAGCGATGATTTCTATAAATCACTTGTTGAACGCATACAAGAAAGAATTGCAAATCGCGACAGCGCAGTGTTCCAGCTTTATTGATATAGATGTCCTTCCCCTTGCCCACTTTTTTTAGGTGAAATAACTGTAACTCCATGTTAGGGTCTCGTTCCGCCCAGCAACAGTTTGAGAGCTTCAAACGAGTGTATGACAGCGTCCCCTCGGAGTTGATACCCGTGATTGATGTGGAGGAGAATGGAAACAACTTTCGCAACACCACAAATTTGAACGACAAGTTGGAGCAACTCATCGCCCTCTTTGAAAAGGAATACGGTTGCAAACCCATTATCTACCTCGGCTCCTTCTGTTGTTGGAAGGTCTTCACCACGGTCTACGACTGCCCCATCTGGTTGCGCTTCCTAAAGATCTACCACATCATTCCGAATACTACCATCAAACAAGCCGCGATTGTGGATAATCTGGACAGAAATTATTGTAAGGATATTGATGCGATAGTCCTGAAGAAGTAGCATGTTTTTTTGAAGAGATACAAATATGGAAAACCAAAAACTACAACGATTCATGAACTTCTTAAAATGGTTTCTGTTATGGGCGCTAATCCCTCCACTTTGGGCAATCTTAATCCGCAAGAAAGGGATGAAGAAAAGATGGATTATCCCGCTCATGTTACTCTCCCCCGTGAGTGTTTCGATTTGGCTCCCAGTGTTATTTCTACTATTGTTTATACTGGCTTTGTATATCGATGCTGACAATTTTTCCAAAGTAAAAACGCTTGAGACCCGAGAGGAAATTTGTGAACTCACGGAGATGGCAGACTTCCCAGAGTTTACCTACAATGGGCGTTCTGAAAATTCATGGGAAATGAGAACTATGTCCTATTTTACCTTCACCGACTCCCTCACCGACGTTCAGTTAAATCGCTTCCGCGCAAAATGTAAAGAACTAGACAATCCCCGTTGGCTGCAGATCGACTCAGCAACCTGGTCCTGCGTGAGCAATAGTGTAGAAATGAGGCTCCGCAAGGATGGATTCACGATTGAACAAAGTCACATCGGCGGAAGTCCTCAAATAGACTCCATCCCCAACCTTACGCTCCCGCCGTATGAAATAGTGAGTCAGACCCACTGGCTCTGCGGTCCCGATTATGCGGACGACATCGTTATCAAACTCGAGAAAGTCC
Organism: Alloprevotella sp.; assembly: GCA_045632685.1. GTDB lineage: Bacteria > Bacteroidota > Bacteroidia > Bacteroidales > Bacteroidaceae > Alloprevotella. Next base: position 13,894 of record JAZQXB010000079.1, on the reverse strand, counting down.
CCACTTCCTCATTCTACAAGGATTGGACCTACGACGCACAAACCCAAACCTACACCCTCGGTGTTTATGACAAGCACCAGAATATCTGGTCACTCAGGGCGCGAAAGGGAAGTAAGGTTATACGAATCAATTATACGGACTTTTAAGAGAGATAGAAGTGGGTACGTAAGTTTCTATGGATACTTTGGAAATAAAAATGACAGACGTCTTAGAGCATAATCCTATGTATTCACAAGATAAAAATAAGTGTCCCTTAAAGAAAATTAAGATTTGTTGGTGCTTTAGAAAAAATATCCTAAATTTGCCCTTGACTTAGACACTCTTTCTGGGTGGAAGAGTCATTACATCGATGGAAAGACGAATGAGAGAAGTGGAGTCGTCACTTCACGAATCTTAGGAGTCAGCAAAAAGGCGTTTTCAAACGTTATCTTCTACTATCAAACTTCGCAACTTTGACCCAGTACAAGAAGATACCGCAACGAAGCGTCCATGCAAGGTGTATTGTGGCGGTATGCACGAGAGTCAGCAACGACTCTCGGCATACTACATTATAATACGCATTGACGTGGGTCGACTGAGTTGTTTATCCTTGTACACGGCAATGCGAAGGCCAGATAGTGGGATAACAACGAAGTTCTCCCACGTTTTTTTGTGTCGTAAAGATAATTAACTTATACAATTATATAACTTATGAATAAGAAAATTGTTGTTCCAATTGTAATTTGTGCCATCGTTATTATTTTTATTGGTTTTACTTGTAGCGGAAAAAGTAAAATCAAGTTGGAATGGGACCCTGTACCTATAACCACAGAAAATAGAGATAGCATTGAGTTAAAAGTGTATGTGGAAAATTCCGGTAGTATGGACGCATACATGTGTGCTGGTTCTAACCTAAAAGATGCAGTTTTTGATTATGTGAGTGATTTGAAACGTTTTTCTACATCTAGTTCGCTTTACTATATCAATTCAAAAGTTATTCCCTTTAGAGGAGACTTAAATAACTTTGTAAAAAATCTTACCCCACAATCTTTTGCGCAAGCAGGAGGAAATCGTGCGAATACGGATCTTCGTCAAATCCTAGATACAATAGTGAAGGCAAATGGTAAACAAACAGTTTCTGTATTTGTCTCAGATTGTATCCTAGACATTCCTCAAAATGCAATTGACTTTTTAGGAAACTGTCAGGTTTCAATTAAAAATACGTTTAATGAGGCTCTTGCAGAAGATCCAGAACTAGGAGTACAGATAATAAAACTGGTTTCTAAATTTGAAGGTTATTGGTATTGTGGACATAACATAGAATTTTTAAAAGATGTAAAACGTCCTTATTATATTTGGGTAATTGGCAACCAAAAGTATTTGGCAGAATTCAATAAGAAGGTTCCTGTTGAAAATATTATTGGTGGTATTGAAAATTATTGCGCTTATGCAACTTCACAGAAAATTCCATTTGACATGAATAAGAGCACTTATGTAACTAACCACTCAGGGAAAATCAATGTTGAATTGCTCGTAAACATAAGAGGTTCGTTGCAAAGTGACAATCTTTATAAGGATGTTGCACAATATCAATCTGCAAACCCAGAACAGGTCGTTGTTGAGTCCATTAAAGAGATTACTGCTTCTAGTCCATATAGTCATGTGATTAATTTGGAAATCTCCAATCCGGAAACTCTAAAATCGGAAACGATTTACTTCTCTTATCCTTATCTTGCAACATGGGTGTATTCCTCAGATGATACAACTGGGCAAAAGGTTAAGGATAACCTAAATAAAACAACAGGGTTAATGGCGCTGATTAAAGGGGTTGCAGAAGCCTATAAGAACTCTACAACATATGGTTCCGTATCTTTTGAATTAAAAAATAAATAAAATTACAACCATGAGCGATTTTTTTGGTAGTATCTATTGCTGGCTTGAAGACTTCTTCGGAATAGAGCTAGCAGATTATCTTTGGGGACAATCCTCCCCCGAACAGTTAAGCAATATGTTTATTGGTGTCGGTCTTACCATGTTGGTAATCTCGTTAATCGTTGCAGTTTGCTACTATTACATTATTAATCACCCACGTCTTAATAATTGGTGGGGGTGGCTTATCTTTTTAGGCATGAATGCTGTAATTAACTTTGTTGTTGGTTGGCAATGGGTCTTAAAAGACTATTACGCAGGTCTTATGGTAAAGAAAGATGCGGCAACAGGTAATATGGTAGACTTACCTATCTATACGGATGACATTTTGGCTTTTGGTGTCACCAACATGATTGATTCTATTGTTGCTTTCATTGTATTCTCATATATCATCAAATGGTGGAGTATCAATTGTTCGCGAGCTCCATTTTAACACATAAATCTATTAAATATGTCCAAACTATATATTTTCGGAATTGGAGGAACTGGCGCTCGTGTCTTGCGCTCTTTCACAATGATGATGGCTGCTGGTGTGAATATAGGAACAGATGAAATCGTTCCGATAATCATTGACCCAGACGCATCAAATGCTGATTTAACAAGAACTGTAGCTCTTATGAATAATTACAGGGCTATTCACTCTGCTCTTTCGTTTACCAAGGATAATGAATCAACTTTTTTTAGGAAAGAGTTATCACAAATATTGGTAAACTACACTCTTCGAATCAACGATACGGATGATAAAACATTTCAGCAGTTTGTAGACTTGTCTTCCATGGATAAGGCTTCACAAGCGATGATGAGAATACTTTTCTCAGAAAAGAATCTTGGTTCATCTATGGATGTTGGTTTTAAGGGTAACCCCAATATAGGAAGCATTGTTCTTAACCAAATAGTTGATTCAGATGACTTTCAGAACTTCGCTAACAATTTTGAACCCGGTGACAAAGTTTTCATCATCAGTTCCATATTTGGTGGAACAGGCGCAAGCGGTTTCCCACTTTTGTTGAAAACTCTACGAACAGGAACAAATTTCCCCAATAACGACCTTATTAACCACGCAGAGATTGGTGCTATTACCATTCTTCCGTATTTTAAACTGAAGAATGATGAAGAGAGCGAGATAGACTCTTCAACCTTCATATCAAAAACCAAATCTGCCTTGGCGTATTATGAGAACAATATTAGCAAGAATAATTCAATAAATGCACTCTATTTCCTTGCTGATGACGTAACAAATACCTATGAAAACCATGAGGGAGGTTCAGCACAACGAAATGATGCTCACTTAGTAGAGTTTTTGGCAGCAACAGCTATTGTTGATTTCAGCAATAAGCAACATGTGAATACCACAAACAAAGAACTTGGTTTGAAGGACCTTACTGGTTCGGTAACCTTCGATTCGTTCTATGACAAGCAGAAACGTCTGCTTTATGCTCCGCTCACTGAGTTTATGATGATGTCAAATTGTCTGAATCATAAATTTGATTACTATTCATCCAAAAATTTCAATGCTAATAATGATAATTTTGAAGGTTTGTATGCTTCTTCTTTCATGTCGGATCTACAAAACTTAACAACGTTGTTCATTGAATGGCTTGGTGAAATGAAGAGAAATAAACGTTCGTTAGATCTATTTAATCTCAATACGAAGGATAAACCCTTTGAAATTGTTACAGCGGTTAAACCAAAGAGGATTGCTAGCATCAAGTCCGACTATGATTTGGTGACTGACCGCTTGAATTCAGCTATAAAAAAGTGTCATAGCAAAGAAGACAAAGACAAGTTCCTTGAAATGTTCTTCCTAGGCATGACTAAGTTGTTTAATGAGAAATTTAATGCATAATCATTATGTCGAAAGTTTTTAGATTATATAAAGAGGGTGCAACTACTTTCCAAGGTTGGAATGAAAATTCTACTTTCCCATATAACTCCAATGCTCGAGATACCATTGAAGATCCTGATGGAGCAAGTGCTAAAAATGAAATCACATCTATTCCGTCTCCATTCGCAAGAATTGACCTTGTGAAAACAGCTTTCAAGGAAGTCTGTCGTAGAGCCGCACGTAATATTAAAGACTTGGATGGCAATACCATATTCCATAAGATGGTGTCAGATTCGTTGGATATTGGTGAAATCTTTTTCAACATAGATAAATTCAAAGAAAAGATAGAAATCATTACATGGAATCCATCTGTGATGATTACAGCCTTGAAAAATGGCGATAGCGCAGGTCATTATTATGTAGCAGATGCTTTGGAGAAGTACCTAGCATCCGATGCAAATACTTACAACTTTAATCAACTTAAGAATATCTATTTGTTGAACTACCCGAATGGTCCTGATGAATTAAATATCATTGGTGCCACTTCGCCAGCTACGCTCTTCTTTAGCGGAGCCAATAGTCTTGAATATATAAACGACATTTATTTTGCAAATAACGATCGTCCGTTTGATAGTGCTTATGTTCCACTATTCAAAAGAGATTTTGACTACATCAAAGCATGGTGGACACTACGCAAGACTATACCAAACTTTTCTAATCTATTCCCTGAAATTGAGAATTATCTTAATCTGACATTCAGGGCAATTAATGATCAACGTATTAAACAACAGTTGAATGCGATTACGCCTGCATCTGCTAAAGACTTCTCTACCATTGATGTTCAGTCTTATCAACAGATGAACCAGGTAGAAGTGTTGGGGACGGTTTTGTTTAAGAAAAAAAATACAAGTAATATTCAGAGTGAGTTTACAATCCGCCCATCACGTGCGTTAATTGGGGTGCAACCTCTTGTACTCCCTGTTGAAGCCGGAAATAAATACGCAGGACTTCAATATGCCAATGGAACTTGGGGCAATACAAACAAAGCGCCATACAAGTCAAATAGTCCTAATATTGCTGGTCGAACACTTCCATATGATGGTTCGCCCTTCCCATATCTCACTATCAGTGATTTCCTTGAAGATACGATAGTAAAAGTGCCTCACACTTTGAACAAGAAGTATTTCTTTGATGGCAATATCAAGGATTTAGAACTGATGACTTCATTTCTTCTTCCGATTAAGCCACTCTACTTTGAGTATTTTTCTATAGATACACTTAATTCTACCATGCCTGATGGGAAACTGGCTTTTGAGATGGAAATCATCGCAGGCGGTTCAGTCAATGTTGTTATCCGAATACCGATCAATGGTAATGGGAATATCAGTTACATTGAGTACCAACGCATTTACTACATAGATCGTCAGTCTGACGTTTCCGAAACGCAGAATTCAGGTGGAATGACTTCTTTTGACTTTACTGGATTGGTAATGCCAAGTATGAAATTCCAAAACGAAAAAGATGCTATCTATACGGTTTCTTGCGTCAGTACTTTCTCAAATCAGTTTAGTTTTGAATTCTATCGTGATGGACAAAAACTAATTGACGTTCCTATTGATTGTAGAAACAAGGAGAAGGGTTTGTTTGACTTCAAAGCAAAGACATACACCATCCAAAATAGTAACTTTGACTTTATCAGTGTTTCTAATGGATGTGGAGTGAGCAACGTTATTGTTCCTAATTTCCTTGTGCATCAGAACTTAGATGATTATGAGTTTGCAATTGACTTAGGTACATCAAACACGCATATTGAATTTAAAAAATCTGGAGACAATTGCTCAGACACTTTCAACTACAAAGAATCTGAAGCTATCTTCAGTACTTTCTTTGTTCAGTCCTATCGTGAGATTCAAGGTAAATTGATTCCACTGGATTTGATAGATGAGAACGACTTAATGGTTCGTGATTTTATACCTACAGTCATAGGGGTTGATTCGGACTTTACTTTCCCGACAAGAACTGCATTGTCATATGCAAAATCAACTAATTGGAATGAGAAACTGAGGACGTTTGGATTGATTAATTTTGATATAACCTATAACAAAAAGTTGGGCATAGCATATAATGCCAAGCCTATGGTAAATATCAAATGGAGCAGTGAACCTAATGCTCAGTCTGCAATGGAAGCCTATATTCAAAACATCATGATGATTATACGAAACAAGGTGATAGCTAATAATGGTAACCTTTCTCGTACTAAGATTACATGGTTCTATCCAAACAGCATGTCACCGCGTCGTTTGGGGCAGTTGCGTCAGGCGTGGCATGATTCATACAAATATTTGTTCAATCATGAAGGGAGTACAAAAGATATCTCTGAGTCTGTTGCTCCTATACAATACTACTTCCGCAGATATGCCACCGCTACAAATCTCGTTAATGTGGATATTGGTGGTGGTACTACTGACATCGCCTTCTCCTCTAATGGTAGAGTTGATTACATTACATCCTTTAAGTTTGCAGCGAATTCGCTATTTGAAGATTCGTTCTCTGACATCAACCCGAACAATGGCATTGTTGATAGTTTCAAGAATGACATTCTTGTACTTCTTCAATCTAAGTCAGAGTTAAATGAACTAGTCAATATTTTTAATAGTAATTTGGGACAGCCTGCAAACATGGCATCATTCTTATTCTCTTTGAAAGATAACTCTGCGACTAAGAACCTTGCTCGTAATAATATCGACTTCAATAAAATCCTTCAGAATGATACCAAGTTCAAGGTGGTGTTCATTATTTTCTATACAGCCATCATATATCATATTGCTCAGATTGTAAAAGTTAAAGGTTTGAAGGTCCCGCGACATATTGCTTTTAGTGGTAATGGTAGTAAAATTATAAGCATTGTCTCATCTGACCCGAAGATTCTTGGCAGATACACCAAGGTAATCTTTGAGAAAGTATTAGGTCTTGAATATGACTCAGCTATTGATATACTTGGATTAGAACAAGGTTCTAACCCCAAGGAATCAACTTGTAAGGGAGGGTTGGTTGTTACTGAAGCTTACGACGGTGAACCTAAGACTCTTGTACTTCGCGATTCTTCAGGAAAACTCGCAAGTGGAAGTGACACTTACGCTTCCATCTCTGATTCTCATAAGGCGGAAATTGTGAAGACGGTACAAGACTTTTTCAAATTTGCATTAACAGACATTCCTGCTGTATTTAATCTTGATAATAACTTCGGAGTTAATAATGACACTATGAAGATTGCAAAAGAAGAGTGCACAAAGGATTTGGGAACATACCTTGACAAGGGTATAGAACTCTCTATTAAAGAGTCAGGTAATAAGGACAACCCCATTGAAGATGCGATAACATTCTATCCGATTAAAGGAGTCCTCCAGTCTCTTTCATGCAAAATACAGGAGTATTATTTAGAAAACCCAAGCTAATGAAAAAGAATTTGAATATCATAGTTTGCGTCTTCACAATCTTAACTATGTCTTCATGTGATTTCTTTAGTGATAAGAAGTCATGTCAAGATGCTGAAGAAATCGCGACTACCGTTGAAGGTTTCTCCAAAGAGATAAAAGACAAAATTGCGGCTCAAGACACGTTAATGAATGTGCTTGTTTTTAAAGTGGATACTTTAACTCAGGCTTTAACACAAGTTCAAAAAGAAAACGCTGAACTTAAAGCTCAAGTTACTAAATTGGAAAGTCCTAAAAGCACCTGGGGGTATATGACAATTGCTTCCCTAGCATTAGCAATCGTGGCTTTGATTGTATCTTTATTAAAAAATGGACTCCGTGAAAAGGATTTTAACAAACTTTTTAGTCAAAATTTGGAAAAGTCTCAAAGAATGCAAGAACTAGTTAAAAATGTTAATCAGTTACAGTTAATGTTAGATTCTAGCAATAGCAAAGTTGCACAGTCTGTTAACAAAATTGATGTACGATTAAAATCTGTCGAGGCTGAACTTTCACGTTTAAGTAGTAAATTAAGTAAGGACTATGACAAGGCAAATACGCCTGTTGCCCATCGTCAAGAACAACTGAGTCAATTAAAGAACCAAGAATATCTTATAAAGGGATATGCGAATATTAATAGTGGTCCCATCTTCACAAAGATTTTCGATTCAGCCCAAGAGAGTTGTGTATTTTCAATCGAATTTAAAAGTTCTACTGAAGGAAAATTTAATATCATTTCATTAGATAAGATTAAATCAAGGAATGGGTGGCAAGATGTTGTAGAGTATAAAGGTTCAATTGAAGATGCTACAACATTCCAAGTGGAAGAATTTGGTATCTGTAAAAAAATAGATGACGTTACATGTCAAGTTACTAAAAAACTTAAAATTAGACTAATAAAGTAAGATGTCACTTTTAGTACCTATAATAGTGGCGGCAATAATACTGCTGCAAATATTCTTTTTTGTGAAGAATGTACTCCGCATGAGAGAGTACAAAGAAATATTTGAAGAGGAATACTCTTGGGGAATTGATCATGATTCTGAGACGAAATTCGTTTTGGGGATTCATGGTCAAGGCAATGATATTTTTGAATCAATCAAGAATTCTATTAACAAATATCTTAAACACAATTCAGGTTCAGTTATCGATTTCACTCTTTTAAAAGACGCTGTTGATCGCCATTGTGATTCAGTTGAAAATGACATCAATACGTTAACTCCTACGCCGTTATATTGTGGTCTTGCTGGAACGATGGCTGGAGTTATCGTTGGTCTTTATTCATTACTTGCTACAGGTAGTATTTCTGCACTTTTGTCTTCAGGTTCTGGAAACTTTGGAACAGCAGCAGAGGGGGTAAATGAACTTCTCTCTGGTGTGGCGTGGGCTATGCTAGCTAGCATTATGGGAATCTTGCTTACTACGATTGCATCTCTTCTGTTTAAGAGATATAAACTCCAAGGTGAATCAGGTAAAAACTCTTTTCTCGCATGGTTACAAGCAAAACTATTGCCAGAACTGCCCTCAGATACATCAGATGCGCTTAGTCGCTTAGTGAAAAACCTTAACAAGTTTAATAATACTTTTGCAGAAAATACATCCTCTCTTCGAGGTGCATTGAGTGAGGTAAACGAATCTTATCGTATTCAGGGAGATATTATCAAGGCTGTGCACGACATGGATGTGATGAAAATGGCAAAGGCTAATGTTCGTGTGTTAGAAGAGTTGAAAGAATGTACTGATAAACTAGAGCAATTCAACGAGTATTTGGATGATATTCATGGTTATACAGACGCTATTCATACTTTCACATCTCAATTTGAGCAAGAGGCTAATCGATTACATGTATTGGAAGAAATTCAACAGTTCTTTATGCGCCATAAAGCGGAAATCGCAAAGGATTCTGCTGACGTTGATGTTGCATTAAGAAATGCTTTACGCACATTGAAAGAAACTGCTAGTTCAAATGCAAACGAACTGAACTCCACTCTTGTTCAACAAGCAGAATCCTTTAAGAGAATAATTGCGGAAGAGCGGGATTCTTTTGAAAAATTAAATGGAGAAATTAGAGCGCAATTTGGAGCAGAGCTTAATCAGATACCAATGTTGCAAAAACAGTTGTCTGAGATAGCTGGTATTCCAGCTAAATTAGATAAACTTATAGATCGCATGGAACACTCAAATAAGACATTGGCTTCGCAGGTTAATGGTACTATGGCACGCACTGCAAATGAACTCATCTCGATTTCTTCTACGGATGAGTCTTTGAATCATGCTATGCCACAGATGATGTCAAGTTGGATGAAGTGGACTCTTGTTGTATCTGCTATTCTAATCGCTGTTGCTTGTATTTCAAATACGGTTTACAACATTTGGTTCGCTTCAAATAACGGGTATAAAATTCCTACTTCAAATACTTCTATCGAGGTTCCTGTAGTTCCAGTTCTAATTGATAGTCTGCAAGAACAATCCGTTGATAGTCTACAAGAACAATCTGTAGCACATTGAAAAAATGCCCCAAAAGACCTTCAATAAAAAATAAAGTCCCTCCCTTATTAAGATAATTGGAATTAAAATGGTCGAAAAAAAAGAATCGTTTTTCTGGACGAGTTTCTCGGACTTGATGACAAGTCTTTTCTTTATAATGCTTACACTCTTCATTCTTGTTATTGTTCTTCTGCACAAACGTATGGAGGCCACAGAGAAGCAACTTGAAGAGATAAAAAAAGTGGAAGCATCAACTCGAGAATTGGGTAAATCCAAAAACTTTGCTTATAGGGCGGAATATAAAAAATATGTCCTTGACGTGTCGTGCTTCTTTGCTGCAACCAAACATAAACTTTCAGATTTACAAACTGATACTGCACGTCTGAACCAGGCGGGTGTAGAAATAAAAGAGTTTCTTGATAGGAATAAAGAAAACCAGTACTTACTCATTATTGAGGGGCAGGCATCTCGAAACTCTACGTCTTGGACTGATTCAAATTACATTTGGAGTTTTCAACGCGCTTATACCTTGATGAAATTCTGGAAAGACATTTGCAAAATAGATTTTGGAGCAAACTGCGAGATCCAAATTGCAGGAAGTGGAGATGGAAGATATAACTTTGGTTACACGGGTGGAGAAGATACGAAACGTTTCAAACAACTTGATGCTACTCTAATGCGAGAAAGAGGTAATAACGAAAGAAAAAACCAACGTTTTGTTATACATATTATTCCCAAAAATATCATACAAGATGCTGATAATAAAGAAATCTAAATGTATTTCCATCTTATTCTGTTTGATAACATGTCTCTTAACATCATGTGCCCACAAGTCTGGGCATCGACGTGACAGAGAACACCCTAGACCCACTACGTCTGTCCATTCAGATAGAAAGTCTTCTACTTCAACTTCTAGTAGAAGTAACGTTCATAATGAGCGTACAAGCGAAAAACTAGAAGGGGCAGAAATCTTTGAACGGTTCGGTACTGCGGTGTTTATGGTGTTTACAACTGATGGTTATAATGCTTACCAAGGTTCTGGTTTCTTTATAGACAAAAATGGTCTTGCCGTGAGTAACTATCATGTGTTTAAAGGGACTGGTATCGGATTGGAACAAATTAAGTTAGTTGGCAGTGATGAAGTGTATAAAGTTACAGATGTTATTGCAAAAAGCGAAGATGAAGATTTTATTCTTTTTCGAGTAAATTGTGAGAATACTAACTATATCCCTATTGCCACAGACAGACCGAAAATCGGTCAAAAAGTATATGCTATAGGAAGTCCTCGAGGTCTTGAGAACACCTTTTCGTCTGGTGAAGTATCTCAATGGCGTGCTGACAACCTTATGCAGATTAGTGCGCTCATAGACCATGGCAGCAGTGGCGGTGCTCTTATTAATGAATTTGGTGAGGTGATAGGTATTACGTCAGGGTCATTTGCTGATGGTTCACAAGCCAACCTCAATTATGCGTGGAGTATAGATGTTGTAAAAAACTATTTAAGGTGATTTAAATAACTGCGGCTAAATATTAATCTATTTGACTTAACGAAATAAACAATATCGCATATGATTCGAATTTTGTTGTGTACACCAATTTTAATTGTGTTGGGATTAGTTGGATGTAATCATAGTACAGAAATCACTAATTTTGTTAAATGCATAGATACGTTGGGATTGAAAGTTTTCTATCCTAATTATTCACGAGTGGACCTGGTATGCGGTACTATGCCCACGAAGCAGGATAGCTGTGTTATTCTAACGGTAGCTGGTGCTTATACAGGCGAATTGCTAGAGGAATTTAAGCATCAAAATATAGCAGGTGACCATGTGTCGAGTGGTAAACGTTACAAAGGATATAAATGCAAACGTAATACAGGAGCGTTTGTGTACTACAACAACAAATGGGAATTCCTTTATAAGAACTATAGTTATGCTTTAGATGAGGCAGCAAAGTATGGCGGTGCGGGATTTGCACAAGAACTTATCATTCATGATGGAGTCGTGAAACCTACCGTAAGGCCAGATGCGAACCGGAATGTCTTTAGAGCATTGTGCTCAATTGGTGAGCTATTGTGTGTAGTACAATCTCAGGAAATTGTGAAATTTGGCGATTTCAAAGCCTCGCTTAAGAAGTTGGGCGTGACAAATGCTATTTATTTGGACATGGGGTCTGGTTGGAATTATGGTTGGTATCGTGGCGAGAACGGACTTATTCATGAACTGTTTAAAAATCGTACACGTTACAGTACCAATTGGGTGACTTTCTACCAATAAGTAGAATAGAATAACTATTCAAACTCTTTAACTGACTCCATAAAGAGAATAAAACTAAACAGATTTTTTCATGACTTCTACCCCTACTTGAATTGCAGTTCATACAACAAACTAAGGAGTTCGTACAACGGACTCCTTTTTATTTTGCGCTGGGGCGAGCGTGGCATACTTTCGGATGGATACCCCCCCAAAAAAAGTTCCACCCCAGCAACGGAGTGGAACTTTATCTGCTTGATTATCACGTTAATGCAGGAGGTAATCATAGACGTTCATCATTATAATACCATTGGACATTGTATGCGTCGGTATCTCATCTGTAGTAATAATTAATTTTGTAAAAGAGTCGTCGGTTAGTGTTAGTGAGCGTTGTTCCTGCTTCTGTTTTTCTTCGTCTGGTAATGAATAAGCGGATTGTATATATATCCTCTCACTTCCTTTATTGCAAACAAAATCAACCTCAAGTGTGGTTCTAATTGTCTTACCTTCAGCATCTTTTTGATAGTAAGTAACGCATCCTACATCAACCTTATAACCATTACCTGTAAGATGATTATATATGATATTCTCCATAATATGAGTTGGTTCCACTTGTCGGAAATTGAGAAGTGCATTACGCAATCCAAGGTCGGCAAAATAATATTTGTAGGGGGTGTCTATATATTTCTTTCCTTTAATGTCATAGCGTACAGCTTTGTCAATGAGGAAAGAGTCAATAAAATAGTCTATGTAAGTCTTTATTGTATGGTGGCTTATTTTCACTTTTTTCTCGCTAACAAATGTGTTCGCAAGTTTGTTGGGATTAGTCAATGCTCCGATATTTGACGCTAAGAGACAGAATAATTCTTCTAATTCTGCATCATTCTTAATGCTATTGCGATTGATGATATCACTCAAATATGTCTCTTTAAGTAACTCTTGAAGAATTTCGACTTTTCGTGCTTTATCATTTTCCAAGACAACCATGGGTAGACCTCCATAATAAATATAATCTCGCCACAATGAGGAGGTGTCTTCGCTAGAACTTTCTTTTATTTCCTTAAACGATAGCGGTTGGAGATGGATTTGAACTCCTCGTCCTCTGAACTCTGTAACGATATCAGAAGAAAGGAACTTTGCATTACTTCCTGTTACATATACATCAAGATTGTCAATATGCAGAAAGCCATTAAGTACATCAACGAAATCCTCCAACATCTGAACTTCGTCAATTATTACATAATACATCTGTGAATCTTGCTTTGCCAGATTTTCGACATATTCATATAAGGTTTCTGCCTTGCGATATTTGCGATGAGCAAATGAGTCAAGTTGTATTTCGATGATATGACTGGTGTCAACACAGTTGTCTAAAAGATGTTGTTTATAGAGGTTGAATAGCAGATACGATTTGCCAACGCGTCGTAATCCCGTTACAATCTTTATCAAATGATTATGCTTGCTACTTATCAACTTTTTAATGTAATGTTCTCTTTCGAATTTCATACAGATACAATTTTTGTGTATTTACACAGTTTTCGTCTGTAAATATAATGCTTTAATCACAAATTAAGTCCGAAGTCTGAGACATTTTTTTGTATTTATACACTTTTTGTATGCAACAGCTGCAAGTTCGTTTGAGTTTTCATCTTATGCGTGGAGCATCTGTTAGATTGTCTCTGTTGGGAACTTTTTCTCCTACTATCAGAGCAAAGGCGGTTCCAACATTGGATGAGCTTACCGTTGATACGATTAAAGGCGTTCATGTCAGTTTCCGTCCATCTCCGTGGTTGAGCAACAAGATTAAAGGTGTTAAGTTTAAGCAGAAAGATTTGTCTGTAAAAGGCTTGCAGGTATCTCAGCCGATTGAAACAAGACAAGTAGATGTTGAAACAGGAATAGATGAGGTTGCTCATGAGGATGCTGAGATTTTGGAACAAATTGATTCG
>JAZQXB010000078.1:0-11853 GCA_045632685.1 Alloprevotella sp. | reverse complement strand
ATACGTTCTTATGTCAAAATTTTCGTCTCACACAGAACTCACGGAATACACAGAATTTTAGCTTCGCAACTCTATCTATTTTTTGTCAACTGATTAAACAGATTTCACAGATCCTCGTCCTGCACAGCAAACCGTGTAATCCGTGTAATCGCGTTGATAAAAATAGGTAACAATATAGTAGTTGACCTAATACCACAGACCCCTCCGCCCTTTGGGCACCTCCCCTAACTTTGGGGAGGAATTTTATATACTTCCTTACGCTTATAATTCCTAATTGGAAAGTCAAGCGAGGTAGACTAACTAAAATTGTCCCCAAAAGTTAGGGATTTCCGTCCCCCGATAACGGGGGAAATGAAGGGGGTCGAGCAACTTTAGTTGCGGAGGGGGTCTGTTAAAAATCGTGGGTCAACTGCTATATTATTGCCTATTTTCTATTGGCGCTTGTGTTTCCAACGTTTGTGTGACCACAACCAGTAAGAGGGTTGGCGGCGTATCATTTGTTCCAATTCGTGCGTACAGATTTCAGAAATCTGGAAATCAGGGTACGACTTGGGTTCGTCGGTAATGTGCTTGAATGTTCCACAGTAATGTCCACGCGAAGTGCGTTGCATGTCAAGGAAGAAGATGGCGGCATTTACCTTTTTGCCGATGCGCTCTGTTCCAGTAAATATGGGGGTGTCTTGATGGAGGAAATCCATCCAGAGGTGGGTGTTCTCAGGACGTGGTGTCTGGTCGGCAACAAATCCAATCACACTCTTCTTACCTTCCGCTTTCATCTGCATAATTTGGCGAAGGGCGTCGTATTTAGAAATGCATTTCGCACCGTGGTGTTCGCGCATTTCAATAAAGAGTTCGTCCATCGTCTTGCTCTTCAAGGGGCGGTAAAGTTCAGCAAGTGTGGTGCGTGGGTGCAACCAAAGGGGGAGGGAAGAAACCCATTCCCAGTTGCAGAAGTGACCGAGATAAACAAATACAAAATCGTGCGTATCCAGGGCGCGGTCCACCGCCTCGCAGTTCTCAAAAATCATGCGACGCTTCATCTCTTCTGGTTTGATGGTGAGGAGTTTGAGCGATTCAACACCATAGTCACAAAGGAAGTGATAAAAACCACGTTCGATTTCTTGTAATTCCGCCTCTGACTTTTCGGGGAATGAATTCTGGAGGTTCATTCTCACTACGCGGCGGCGGTATTTTACAAGGTAGTAGATGATTACGTATATGAAGTCCGAGAGCGCATAAAGCACTCCAAAAGGAAGGCGTGAGAGGAGACGGAATATGGTTTTCTTCATAGAATAAAAGGTTAGAGGCGGAAGTTCTACAAAGATAGAATTAAAGTTTTGCGAGTATTCAACTCCTATGGTTTGAGATTTAGAGTTTATAGTCCCCTTTAGTCTAGGGTAATTTCACCACGTAGACTTTGGTTCATCTTCTCAACGATTTCATCGCGTGTAAATCCAAGTCCGAGGAGGAACATGAGTTTTGTAAGCATGCTTTCGGGAGTGGCGTCATATCCGTTGACCACACCCGCCTCCAGAAGTTGTAGCGATGTTTCGTAAAGTCCCATTTCTACACGTCCTTTAGAGCATTGTGTGATGTTCACCACAATCATGCCTTGCTCCGTCATGCGCTTCAGACGACTCACGAGCCAAGGGCGTTGAGGTGCGTTGCCCGCACCATAAGTTTTGAGAATGACAGCTTTAAGACCTTTTACCTGTGAAACGAGATCGGCGATTTCCTCGCGAATGCCAGGGAAGAGGGTGAGGAACAGGACATTGTTGTCCAGTAAGTAGTGTGCCTTAAAGGGCTTTGAGGGATCGGGGCGGCGAATGAGGTGCGTTTCATACTTGATATGGATACCCGCCTTTGCCAATGGGGGGAAGTTGTAACTACGGAAGGCATTAAACCCTTCAGCGTTAATCTTCGTTGTGCGGTTGCCACGCATCAAGGCACTTTGGAAGAAGATGCACACCTCGGGAACCATAGGTTCACCCTGCGCATTGCGGGCTGCAGCAATCTCAATGGAGGTCAATAGGTTTTCTTTGCCATCCGTTCGGAGTTTACCGATGGGAAGTTGCGACCCCGTTACAATGACAGGTTTGCCCAGGTTTTCCAGCATAAAACTGAGTGCAGAGGCAGTGTAGGCCATAGTGTCCGTGCCGTGGAGCACTACAAAACCATTGTAACGGTCATAATTGTCGCTGATCATCTTCGCAATTTTCACCCAGTAGTGGGGTTCCATATCCGAAGAGTCAATAGGCGACTCAAAAGTTATGGCATCAATGTTGAAGTTAAAGCGCTTGAGTTCGGGAACATGATGGCGAAACTGTTCCATATCAAAATTTTCGAGTGCCCCAGTCTCGGGATTCTCAATCATTCCGATAGTTCCACCTGTGTAAATGATAAGTATTGAGGTCATAAGCCGTTGAAATTCTTCGCAAAGTTAAGATTTTTTTACGAATTAAGGAGGCGTATGGTGATTTTCAAAGTGAAAAACATACCTAAGTATAAATAAATTTGTATTTTTGCCAACAGTATGGGGTAGTGTGTACCCCAAAGTGAGCAAATTCCACGTGAAAATTTAATCGATTAAACTATATGGAAAACAACAAACAGAACTTTGTTGAAGAAGAAAATGACATGCAACTTGCCGATTTGTTGAAGGTTTGCTACGCGCACTTCAAGATGAATTGGGGTTGGTTTGTGATTTCAGCTGTCGTTTGCTTGATTGTTGGTTACATCTACTTGCAACGTCAGCCTCGTATCTATCAGAGTCAGGCTGTGATGCTTATTGAGTCTGCCGATCCTTCAGGTATGGGAGGCAGTCGTGCGCGCAACGGCATGAACTCTTTGTTGGAACTCAACGGTATCAGTGTGGGTGACAACTTGAAGAATGAGATCTTCGTATTGACTTCACGCCGTTTGATGGAACGCGTGGTTGATAGTTTGGATTTGAATGTGGAATATTCTATTTCTGAATCCCTCCACTCTCGTTCACTCTATCGCTCAACACCCTTTGTTGTTGCATTCTCAGACAGTGTGCCCACAGGTGTAAGTTTTGAGGTGAAGATTCTCAATGCTGACAACTATGAGGTGAGCGACTTGAAGGCCTTCTATCCTGGTGCTGACGAACCCGTAGAGATTGATGCAAAGCTTGCGGGTAACTTCGACGTGCCCCTCGCAACTCCCGTGGGTGCCATCTGCTTGACAAAGCAACCTGTTTTTGAAACACTTCAGAATGAAGAAACGGGCGAATTTAACCAGCTCGAAGTGAAGGTAAGTCGCACTTCTGTACGCAATGCAACGCTTGCATATCGTGCGCGTATCGCGGCTACTGAATATGACAAGGAAAGTTCATTGATCGTTATTTCTTGCAGTGACAACAATGTTGCTCGTGCAAACGATGTAATCAACGAAGTGTTCCTCGCTTACAAGCGCGACGCTGTTGAATATAAGAACCGCGTAGCACAGAACACAGCAGACTTTATCGATAGCAGAATCAACCTCATCTCTAAGGAGTTGAATTCTGTAGAAGAGTCTTATGAATCGTTCATGGAGCGTAACAATCTCGTGAACCTTCAGATGGACGCAAGTGCATATCTTGCTGAAAACACTGCTGCGCGCAAGCAGATGCTCGAATTGGAAACTGAACTTGCTGTGACAAAGTACCTCACAGACTATGTGGTGGAAAACTCTGGCGATAACAAACCTATCCCCGTTGTTGGTGCTTTGGGTACTGGTCTTGCCTCTTCTATTGCTGAATACAATAAGTTGACGCTCGAACTCGTGCGTCGTTCTGAAAACTCATCAATGGATGGTCCTCGCATGCGCGATATCTCACGCCGTCTTGAAGCACTTTATAGCACCATCAAGGCTGGTTTGGAAAGCAATGTGAAGGCACTTGAGTTGCAGCTCGCAGATGCGAAGAAGGTGCAGAACCAGGCAAACAGTTTGAAGTCAAAACTTCCTGAAAAGCAGCGTCAGGCTCTTGATATCGAGCGCCAGAAGGCATTGAAGGAAGCGCTTTATACTTACCTCCTCAACAAGCGTGAAGAAGTAGCGCTCCAGTTGGCAATCGAAGAAGCTAATGTGCGCCTCGTAGAAGAACCTATGAGTTCAGGTTTCCCTGTAAGTCCCCGCAGTTCTATGATTCTCCTCGTGAGTCTCGTACTCGGTTTGCTCATTCCTACAGCGGTAATCTTCATCAAGGAAATGCTCAACACTACTGTGAAGCGCCGTTACGATGTAGAAAAGGCTACAAGTGTGCCCATCGTGGGTGAACTTCCTGAATGGGATAACTACCAGGAATCTCAGACAATCGCTAATGCAGATTCTGAATCTCCTATTGCGGAATCCTTCCGTGTGCTCCGTTATCAGTTGAACTTCTTCCGCCACAACGCAAAGGTATTTGTAATTACTTCAAGTACGCCTCACCAGGGTAAGTCGTTCGTGTCAAAGAACCTCTCTACCGTATTGGGTATGGCGGATAAGAAGGTGCTCCTCGTTGACGCCGACATCCGTAAGCGCTCTATCAGCCGTGCACTCTCAACAACGAAGCGTAAGGGCTTGACTTCATACCTCAATGAAGAATTGGGCACAAAGAGTCTTGCTGAATACGTTGAAAAGGATACTATCTATAAGGGCGTTGACTTCTTGCCCGGTGGTGTGATGCCTCCCAACCCCTCTGAATTGTTGATGTCTACACGTTTGGAAGAACTTATTGAAGAAGCAAAGCAGTTATACGACTATATCGTTATCGATACTACTCCGATGCTCTCTGTTGCCGATGCAAGTATCGTTGACCGCGTAGCTGATGTTACCCTCTTCGTAGTCCGCATGGGTGTTGAAGAAGTATCATTCATCCCGCAGTTGGATAAGTTGAACCGCGACAAGAAGTTGCGCAACATGGCACTCGTGCTTAATGATATTGACTTGCGCAGAAGTTACGGCTACGGTTACGGTTATGGTTATTCTTACGGTTATGGTTACGGTCATAACTACGATAAGAAGAAAAAGAAGCGTTTCTTCGGTAAGAAGAAGTAACCTCGCAATCTCATAAATGAAGGCAGGGCCGGATGCGTAGTGCACTCAAGGCTCTGCCTTTGTATGCAAAAAGAAAAAAGTTTTTATAGAATACATTTAACTAATAATAGCGTCACGATTTAAGATTATGATGACAGCAAAAGAAATACGCGAATCGTATAAGAAATTCTTTGAGCAGCAAGGCCACCTCATCGTGCCCTCTGCTCCTATGGTCATTAAGGACGACCCCACACTCATGTTTACCAATGCTGGTATGAACCAGTTTAAGGATATTATTCTTGGCAACCGCGAACCCAAGTGCCGCCGTAAGGCAGACTCACAGAAGTGTTTGCGCGTAAGCGGTAAGCACAACGACCTTGAAGAAGTGGGTCACGACACCTACCACCACACGATGTTTGAAATGCTCGGTAACTGGAGTTTCGGCGACTACTTCAAGAAGGAAGCCATCACTTGGGCTTACGAATATTTGGTGAACACGCTTGGCATCGACCCCAAGAACCTTTACGTTACAGTCTTTGAAGGTGCTGAAGATGACGGACTTTCTCGCGACGACGAGGCTGCAGAAATTTGGTCAAAGTATTTCACTCCCGACCACATTATCAATGGTAACAAGAAGGACAACTTCTGGGAAATGGGCGATACAGGTCCTTGCGGTCCTTGCTCTGAAATTCACATCGACATCCGTCCTGAAGAAGAAAAGGCAAAGGTGCCTGGTGCTTCTCTCGTGAATAAGGACAATCCCCAGGTAATTGAAATCTGGAACCTCGTGTTCATGCAGTACAACCGCAAGGCAGACGGTTCGCTCGAAGGACTTCCCGCAAAGGTTATTGACACTGGTATGGGTTTCGAACGCCTTTGTATGGTCATGCAGGGTGTGCGTTCAAACTACGATACTGACGTGTTCCAGCCCATCATTAAGAGAATTGGCGAATACTCAGGTTTCACTTACGGCAAGGATGAAAAGGTGGACGTAGCAATGCGTGTTATCGCTGACCACCTTCGCACAATTTCGTTCTCTATTGCAGATGGTCAGTTGCCCTCAAATGCCAAGGCGGGCTACGTCATTCGTCGTATCCTCCGCCGTGCTGTGCGTTATGCTTACACCTTCCTCGGTCAGCGCGAAGCCTTCATGTACAAACTCCTGCCTACGCTTGTTGCTGAAATGGGCGATGTTTACCCCGAACTCACAGCGCAGGAAACGCTCATCTCTCGCGTCATGAAGGAAGAAGAAGAAAGCTTCCTCCGCACCCTTGCTACAGGTATCAACCTCCTCGAATCGCTCATCGCTGAAACGAAGAAGGCAGGTAGCACCGTGCTTGACGGCGAAAAGGCATTCACCCTCTTCGATACTTACGGTTTCCCCCTCGACCTCACACAGCTCATCTGTGGCGAACAGGGTATCACTGTTGACGAAGCAAAGTTTGCTGCGAAGATGGAAGAACAGAAGCAACGTGCCCGCAATGCCGCCGCTGTTGAAACTGGCGACTGGGTGGTGCTTGCCGAAGGCGAAACAACCTTCAAGGGTTGGGACGTTACGGAACACACTTGCCACATCCTCCGCTACCGTGAGGTAGAGCAGAAGAAGCAGAAGTTCTATGAACTCGTGCTCGACACTACGCCCTTCTACGCAGAAATGGGTGGTCAGGTTGGTGATAAGGGTGTGCTTTGCAACGAAGCAGAAACTATCACCGTTATCGACACCAAGCGCGAGAACAACCTTCCCATTCACATCACGAAGCAACTCCCCAAGGATCCTTCGGCAGAATTTATGGCATGTGTAGACGTGGAAGCACGCCGTGCGTGTGAAGCCAACCACACGGCTACGCACCTCATCGACCAAGCCTTCCGCGAAGTGCTCGGTACGCACGTTGAGCAGAAGGGTTCGCTCGTTACGCCCGAATACCTCCGCTTCGACTTCTCTCACTTCCAGAAGGTGACACCCGAAGAACTCCGTGAAGTAGAGCGCATCGTAAACCGTCGCATCCGCGAAAACCTTCCCCTTCAGGACCACCGCGACGTGGCGATTGAAGACGCAAAGAAACTTGGCGCTATTGCCCTCTTTGGCGAAAAGTATGGCGACCGTGTGCGCGTCGTTCAGTTTGGCGACAGCGTAGAGTTCTGTGGTGGTTGCCACGCAAAGAGCACAGGTTGCATCGGTCTTATTCGCATCATCTCTGAAAGCAGTGTAGCAGCAGGCGTTCGCCGTATCGAAGCCATCACTGGTGCTGCGGCTGAAGAAAGCCTCTATGCGCAGCAGGATATGCTCAACGGCATCCGCCAGTTCCTCAATGCGAAGGACGTAGTTGCGGCGATTAAGAAGACACTTGACGAAAATGCCGACCTCCGCAAGCAGGTAGAAGCACAGATGAAGGAACGCCTCCTCCAAATCCGCGAAAAGCTCGTGGAAAAGGTTGAGCAGATGGGCGACATCAAGGTGGTTAAGGCTGTAATGCCCACGATGGTAACGCCCGAAGGTGCGAAGGACCTTGCCTTCCAGCTTTCAGGCATGATGCCCGACAACATGCTCTGCGTACTCGGCACCAGCCACGAAGGCAAGCCCCTCCTCACGGTGATGATTTCCAAGAACCTCATTGCCGACAAGGGTCTCAACGCCGGCAACCTCGTTCGCGAAGCCGCAAAGCTCATCAAGGGCGGTGGCGGTGGCGCTCCCCACTTCGCTACTGCGGGTGGTAAGGACGTAGAAGGCCTCAATGCTGCCGTAGATAAGGTGGTAGAATTGGCTATGGCATAATTCCGCGCAAAAGCAGTTTGAAACATATTGCCGTTTTTTGATAAATCGTGAAACGGCATAACGTATGTATCCACATCACTCGTAAAAAGGGTGATGTGGATTTTTTTTGAAATCAAGCCAAAACTATTGGTGACATGCGGATAATACGAACGTAGAGACGTCATATTATGGCGTCTCCGAAACCAGCAGACTTTCGATTGACTGATACGGACGCGCCATTCGTGCGTCCGTATTTTGTTTTTAGACAGAAGTATTGAATTGGCGCCCCCAAAACGAGAGCAAAAATAACAATTTTCCAAACGCCTGTATTTCAACTGTTTATAAGTTTGTTATATAGAAGAACAAAAGAACATATTTTTCTCACACGGACGGGCGCGGAAATTTATGGGCACACGGAATGAAACAGAATAATAGGCTCCACGTATCTTCACGTATCTTTGCGTAAAATTTCTTACGCAAAGGGGCGCGGAGCTATTTGTTCTTTTGTTCTTATGTCAAATATATTATCGCACACGGAATACACGGAATGACACAGAATTAGCTCCACGTATTTACACGTATCTACACGTAAAATTTCTTACGCAAAGGGGCGCGGAACTATTTGTTCTTTTGTTCTTATGTCAAATATATTATCGCACACGGAATACATGGAATGACACAGAATTTTTAGACAGAAGTATTGAATTGGCGCCCCAAAATGAGAGTAAATATAACAATTGCCAATCATATAGCAGTGTCCTCAATACACAGATCCCTCCGCCCTTTGGGCATTTGACCTCGCAACCTCGGTCTTCCTCCTCCTCGTAAGGCATAGTATAAACAAGTTTATCCTCTGCTCTTACTTCGGGCGTCCGTTCCCCTAACTTTGGGGTGGAATTTTATATACTTCCTTACGCTTATAATTCCTAATTGGAAAGTCAAGCGAGCTAGACTAACTAAAATGTCCCCATAAGATAGGGATTTCCGTCCCCCGATAACGGGGGAAATGAAGGGGGTCGAGCAACTTTAGTTGCGGAGGGGGTCTGTTAAAAATCTTGGGTCAACTCCTATATTATTGCCTAAAGAATTTCACTCGCTCAATGACGCTGAAGGCGTCACCGCTCGGTAACCGGGTGGTTTAAGCGAAGCGAATACCCCCGGATGGGTGTCAGAGAGTAGTCGCACTCTGGAAGAGTGCCCCAACATCCGGCATACCTCGTTGCTCGGGCACCCCTTGCCTCCCTTCGGTCAGCGACCGTTGGTTCAGGGTGCGAGTTCCCCTATTTCGCATTAAAAAATCACGGTCAATGCGCGGGAGAATACCGCCTTACGCTATAAACCAACAAGCGACTGCCTCTTCTCGGGGCAGTCGCTTGTATGTGTATGTTAGGGTATGGTCGCCCTAATGTATTAGAACTTCACCTTCAATTCCGCCCCAAAGTGGCAGGGGATGCCGCGCTGTGCGTAGCGGCGGTTCATGCTGTCGAAGCGGAAGGTGTCGTAATTCGTATCGGTGAGGTTTTTGCCCCAAAGGGTGAGTTGGATGTCGCGGGCAAATTCGAGGGATAGGTGCGCACCGAGGGTAGCGTAGAAGTCTTGGTGGTGCGTATTGGCTTCGTCCCACTGAATGTCGCCTGCGGCAAAGACGTTAGCGCCCACGGTTATGGCGCGGAGGAAGTCGCTGTTAAGGGGTTGGCGGAAGTCTGCCGTAGCGCTCAAGGTGTGCTTGGGCACGTAGGGTACGTAGTTGTCCGTGCTGCGGAAGGTGGCGTGCGTAAAACCGTAGTTGGTGTTTACGGTCAAGCGGTTGTCCATCCAGCGCGTGCGTGCCGAGAGTTCGGCTCCGTAAGAGCGGCTCTTACCCGCGTTTTTCACGTTACGGCCCATACCACTTTCGGCGAAGTTTGCCACCTGCTGGTCGCGTGTATCCATCCAAAAGGCAGTAGCGTCGAGTTGGAAGGCGCCTTCGCAGAAGTTGAAGTGACCGCCCACCTCATAGCTCCACGTCTGTTCGGGTTTGTAGTAAAGTGTTGCGGCATCGGCGGGCGCGGGAATGTTTTCCTTCAAACTGCTCAAGTTGCGCTCTACGACAGCTCCGGGCATACCCATGCCGGTCATCATGTTGTAACTGTAGTCATAGACCTGCTGCATCATGTCGCCCTGAAGCATGCTCTGCGAAAGATCGGAGTAGGCCTGAATGTTGTAACCGCCCGAGCGGTAACCTTTCGAAACAGAGGCATATACGTTGCCGAGGTTCTGCTTAAAGTCATACTGGAGGGCGAGTTTGGGAAGGAGTTGCCAAGTGTCGTTGTTCAACTTATCGTTCAACACAGGATTGCTTTGGAACGGCACGGGGCGACCCATCATGGCGAACTGGAAGTCAATGGGACTGGCTACCCCCGAACGAAGGTCGAGGCGCTGGTAGTCATAGTCGAGGCGCAAGCCCGCAGAAAGCGTGAGACCGTTGTCAAACTTGTAAGACGACTGGTGGAAAAGGGCTGCGTTGGCAGCAGGTGTCTTCAAGCTCGCACGGAAGGGGAGTTCGCTACCCGTAAATCCGAGCGACATGGGCATCCCTGCGGGAAGCACGTTCTTGAAGATATTATTGAGGTAGTCCACTCCGTCCTGGTAGAAATCAACGGGGCAAGTGGTCTTCGCATTTTGGTACATGCCGTAAACGCCCGTAGTCCACTGCCAAGGTTTTCCGCCCTTGCTCTTGAGAGAGAACTCCTGACTGATGGTGTTCAACTTCTGGCGCTGGTCGAGCGAGAAGATGTCGGCAGTGATAAAGTCTTGGTCGATAAAGAGTCGGTCAGCCACGCGCTGGTATGCCGTAACGCTGTTGAGCGTAAAGTGTTCGGCGCGCCAAGCGATACTCAATCCTGTGTTTAACACACTGCGGCGATACGTAGAAGGGCGATTTTGCGAGAGCGTTCCGAGATAGTCGGCATAGAGTTCGGCTCCCTTTACAGTGCCTTCGTAATAATAGGGGCAGGCACCCTCATAACTCTGCTCGTAAGAGGCGGTGAAGTCCAAGCGAAGGCGGTTTGAGGGGCGGTAGCTCATGCGGAGTTTGCCGCCACCGGCATCGCTGAAGTCGGCGTGCTTACCTGTTGTTGCATTCTTGAAGAATCCCGCTTCGCCGTTGTAATATCCTGTGAGCGAGATGCCGAAGTTGTCTGACGGATGCAGGAAGGTGGTAAACGAAGCCGAGCGTCCTCCGTTGCGGGTGCTACCTCCGAGGGCGATTTGCGTACCTGAATTGCGCAGGGGGTCGGAAGTAAAAACGCGAATTACGCCACCCATCGTGTTACGTCCGTAAAGCGTGGCTTGAGGTCCGCGAAGCACGTCCACACGTTCGATGTCGGTGAACGAAAAGTCGTAAGCGCTCTTGTCGACATACGCAATGTTGTCCACATAAAGCCCTACGGCGGGCGTGTTCATACGGCTGCCGATACCGCGAATGTAAACGGCTGAAGTGTAACGGCTGCCGTAGTCGGGCATGAAGAAGTTGGGCGTAAGGGCGGAGAGTCCCTTGAGGCTCGTAACCTGTAATTGCTCCAGCTCCTTGCCGCTATAGATATTCGCCGAGAGGGGCTGCTTGCGGAGCTGTGTAGTTTGCTTCGGCGTAGCCACTACGATGGCTTCTTCAAGGTTTACGACGCGCGAGGTGTCGGATTCGGTGGTATGAACAGCCGCTTGTGTGCCGATGCACGCGAGCAAACACGTCAGCAATAAAGGATGTTTCAACATAAGTATGTGTGTGGATTGAATGACTGTAATAAAAAATTGCGACTGCAAAGTTACTTGCAATCGCAATTTTATACAATCGTAATATGTTATGATTTAGTAGACAAGTTGACGAGGTACAAGTAAACGAGAAAGTCCCCTCATAGATATTCTACCGAAAAAAACGAGGATTTCTATGTTTAAGAGACAAATTTTACCGGACAGTTCCCATTGCCTTATGGCAAACAAAAAAGGGATATAACAGCAGGATGATGTTTTTGTTGTATATAAAATAGTTTTATGTATCTCACGCAGACTCCGCAGAAAACGCAGAGACCATGCGGATAGGAATA
>JAZQXB010000077.1:0-33018 GCA_045632685.1 Alloprevotella sp. | reverse complement strand
AATTTCACGAATACCATCCGGATGGTAAAATTCGAGGTGTTGACTTGAGCGACCTTCGGTTTGCGTTATCATAACGCCCCGCATGGTGATTCGTGTTATTCGAATGCGATTAGCAAAACATATATTCCGCACGGTGATTCGTGTTATTCGTGAAATTCGTGTTCTCTTAAACATAGAAATTCTGTCTTATTTCAGTTGAATCTCAATAAGGGACTTGTATAAGTGCAACAATCTATCGGACAAAGAATTATTTGTGTTTACCGGACACCAATACTTTTTTTTACACTACATAACACCTAACTCTTGCCTCACAAAATCCATAATTTCATCCTCCTGCTCGGGATGAAACCAATGAATCGCATCATCCTTCTTAAACCAAGTCATTTGCTTCTTTGCATAAACTCGAGTGTTTTTACGAAGACGATCCAGTGCAAAATCAAGTTTCCATTCGCCGTCAAGCACTTTCAGCAATTCCTTTACACCAACCGTGTTCAACGAATTCTCTTCACGGAAGGGCATCACTCGGCGCACTTCTTCCAAAGCCCCCTGCTCCACCATCTGCGTCACGCGACGGTTGATGCGATCGAAAAGTTCTTCGCGCTCGCGCTGGAGTCCGATTTTAAGGATGCGGAAGGGGCGTTCCTTCTTCTGACGCACGCGGAAGGAGGTATAGGTTGTTCCCGTCATGTAGCAAATCTCCAATGCATGAATCACGCGCTTGGGATTGCGAATGTCACACTGCGCATAATATTCGGGATCAAGCAAACGAAGTTCGTTTGCCAACGTCTCAAGCCCCTCCTGCTGGTAACGCTCCATCATTAAGGTGCGTGTAGCTTCGTCTACCGTGGGAATATCGTCGATACCATCGCAAACGGCATCAATATACATCATAGAACCGCCCGTAATCAGCGCTACATCGTGATGCTTGAAGTGCTCTTCAAGCAGCGCAACGACTTCTTCCTCATAACGGGCGGCACTATAATAATCCGTCAGGGACAGCGTCCCCACAAAATGGTGGGGAACACGGGCACGTTCCTCAGCTGTAGGCGCTGCCGTGATGATGGGAATATCTTTGTAGAGCTGTCGAGAGTCTGCACTGATGATGGGACAATCAAAAGTTTCGGCAAGGCGCAAACTTAAGGCTGTTTTCCCTACAGCTGTGGGACCGAGCAGGACAATAAGAGTTTTTTGCATAAAAGCATCGTATTTTATTTGCTGAAAGAAACTAAAAAGGCGTGTCAGGACCATCATCTTGACACGCCTAAATATATTCTTTACGGGTTATGCTACCTACTTCACAACGGGACTAATATTCTGTGCCGTCAGAGATTTCAAAACCTTCAAGATCAAGTTCGTCATCGTTAAAGAGGTCGTCACCATCTCCATAGAGTCCATATTCGTCGTCAATGGCTCCTGCTCCGCCTGCGGCACCTGCCTTCGTGATTTTCTCTACAAAGGGATCTTCAAAATCAAGCAACTGCTGGGGTGCATCACCCTTGGCACGAATCACTTCAGGCGCCGAAAGGTGTTCACCAGGAATGAGTTCCTTCACATCAAGGAAGAAGGAGCGTTCTGCATAGGGGTCAAAAACGAACTCAAAGTGCTGACCTTCGTCCTCAATAAAGTCAGAGAGCGGTGTTTCTTCCATCAAGTAAACGTCTTCCGACATATCCTCGTCAAAGACATCCTCACGCGTGATTTGCTCGTGGCGTTCCCACTCTTCGTCACACACATAGAACTCCGTCATTTGGTCATCGGGATACCCACACGACTGAAGCACAGCCTTACAAAGGTCAAGGAAATTGGCATCGCTATCAATCTTGAGTTCACGAACGAAACCATCTACTTCGTCGCTGATAAATTTTATTCTGTAAATCATACTGTTGCTACTAATAGACTACTTGATTACGCCACGTTGCGACTGTTCGAAGAAGGAAATGATATAATCTACTTCCTTACACTGAGGCACCTGCTCACGCACCATCTGAAGGCGTTCCTTCATGAGTCCCTTCTCATTGTAAATGATGCGGTAGGCATTATGGATGTTTTCGATAATTTCGGGGGCGAAACCACGGCGACGGAGTCCCACGATGTTCAAACCGCAATAAGCAACGGGTTCACGACCTGCGATTACGAAGGGAGGAATGTCTTGAGAAGTGCGCGTACCTCCGCCTACCATTACATAGCCACCGATGCGGCAGAACTGGTGAACGAGGGTTGTAGAACTTACAATTGCACAATCATCAACGATTACCTCACCGGCGAGCTTCGTTTGGTTACCGATGATGCAATAGTTGTTGATAATTACATCGTGACCTGCATGCATACCTTCCATAAGGAGGTTGTTGTTGCCCACAACGGTCTTGCCTTTCGCGGCTGTACCACGGTTGATGGTAACATTCTCACGAATGGTATTGTTGTCACCAATCTCAGCAGTAGTTTCCTCGCCTTGGAACTTCAAGTCCTGAGGCACAGCACCAATTACGGCACCAGGGAAAACAGTGTTGTTATTGCCCATACGCGTACCGTAAAGCAAGGTAACACCATTCATCAACTTATTGTTATCTCCGATAACTACATTCTTATCGATGTAGCAGAAAGGACCAATTTCGCAATTTGCTCCAATGACTGCCTCAGGGTGGATGTATGCTAAGGGACTAATCATAATAGTTCAGGGGTTAAGAGGAGTTCTAAATTATGTTGTTTAGTGTGCCCTGCGAAAGGCACGGGATTTATTCTTTGTCTTTTGCCAATTGTGCCGTAAAGGTGGCTTCCATCACGCAGTTGTCACCCACAAATGCGAAACCACGCATGGAGGCAATGCCGTGGCGGATGGGCGTAATGAGACGCACGAGGAATATAAGGGTATCGCCGGGCACTACCTTCTGACGGAATTTCACATCATCAATACGGAGGAAATACGTGGTGTATTTTTCAGGATCGGGAAGCCCGTTGAGTACGAACAATCCGCCACATTGTGCCAAGGCTTCGATTTGAAGCACACCTGGCATTACGGGATTGCCGGGGAAGTGTCCTTGGAAGAAGGCTTCGTTAGAGGTTACATTCTTCACACCTACGATTTGCTTCTTCGTAATCTCAATGACCTTATCCACCAACTGCATGGGATAGCGGTGAGGAAGGAGGCGCTGAATATCGTTAATATTCAAAACGGGTTCCTTATTGGGATTGTAAGAAGGCGCCTGGACTTCGTTTTGCTTAATCTCCTTGCGGAGTTGGCGGGCAAACTTATTGTTAATCGTATGTCCCGGGCGCGTAGCAATGATTCTACCCTTGATGGGACGACCAATGAGCGCGAGGTCACCAATTATGTCAAGCAACTTGTGGCGAGCGGGTTCGTTGGGCCATACGAGGGGACGCGTCTGCAAATATCCCAACTGCGTAGCATCACGATGCTCTACCTTGAGCGAGTCTGCCAACTGGTCAAGCGCAGCCTGCTCCATTTGGCGTTCGTAAATAACGATGGCATTCTGAAGGTCGCCTCCCTTAATCAAACCTGCGGCAAGAAGGGGCTGGATTTCGCGAACGAAGACGAATGTGCGCGCAGAAGCGACTTCGTCAGCGAACTTTGACATATCGTCAAGGGTGGCAAACTGACTGCTCAAGAATTGAGAGTCAAACGAAATCATTGATGTGATAGAGAACTGCTCATCGGGTAAAAGCGTAATCTGTGAACCTGTTGCAGGGTCGTTAAATTCCACCTTACGCTTGATGACGTAGTAGTCCTTATCGGCTTCCTGTTCTTCAATGCCCACACGCTTGATGTTTTCAACGTAGTAAATAGAACTACCATCAAGAATGGGGAATTCAGGGCCGTCAACCTGGATCAAACAGTTGTCAATTCCAAAAGCGTAAAGGGCAGCCATACCATGCTCAATGGTTGAGCAACGCGCCTCTCCCTTTGCAACAACCGTACCACGACTGGTGTCAATAACATTTTCGGCTACTGCATCAATAATAGGTTGACCTTCGAGGTCGACGCGCTGAATCTTATAACCGTGTCCCTCGGGAGCGGGGTTGAACGTCACGGTAAGTTTCAACCCTGTATGGAGTCCGATACCAGAGAGCGAGAAGCTCTCTTTGAGTGTCTTTTGTTTCATGGGATTATTTTTCTAAATATAGGTACTATAGAAAGTATAGGTGCTATAGACTCTATAAAACACTATAGAAACTATAAATTTTCTACTTCTGCAGTTGCGCCTTAAGTTCTTCCACCTGCTTTTTCAAGTCATTCAATTCACTATACATTTCAGGGAGACGCTTAAAGACTACGCTGGAACGCATGAATGCCTTTGCATCAATAGCGGGTGAACCTTGGATAGTCTGACCGGGCTTCTTCACACTGCCAGCAATACCAGCCTGTGCGCCAGAAAGTGTGCGGTCGGCAATGGTTGCGTGACCAGCAATACCCACCTGACCTCCGAACATACACCACTCACCAATCTTTGTACTTCCGGCAACACCGACTTGCGCAGACATTACTGTGTGGCTACCTACTTCTACATTGTGAGCAATCTGCACCATATTGTCAAGTTTCACACCGCGACGCACGTAAGTACTACCCATAGTAGAACGGTCAACGCAGGCATTGGCACCAATTTCTACATCGTCCTCAATAGTTACGATACCAATCTGAGGAATCTTTTCATACCCATTGGGCGAGGGCGCAAAACCGAAACCATCGGCACCGATAACGCAACCTGAATGAAGGATGACGCGGTTACCAACTACACAATCGTGGTAAATGCTAACATTGGGGTAAAGAATGCAGTTCTCCCCAACCTTTGCGCGCTCTTCAACCACTGCATGAGGATAAAGTTGGGTTCCTGCACCGATTTCAGCGCCATCACCAACGTAGGCAAAGGGACCTACGTAGCAATCCTCAGCTACTTTTGCAGACTCAGCTACAAAAGCGAGGGGATGAATGCCCGAACGCTTACCCTTGAACTGTTCGTAAAGCGTAAGCAACTTGGCAATAGCTTCGTAAGCGTTAGGAACGCGCACGAGGGTGGCAGTATATTCTTTCTCTGGCGTGAAATCGTTGTTGACAAGCACAACGCTTGACTTCGTTTCGTAGAGATAGTGGGCATATTTAGGATTTGCGAGGAAGGAAATTGCGCCTTCAACGCCTTCTTCAATCTTAGCAAAAGTCTTTACAGCGGCATCGGGATTACCATCAACCGTGCCTTGCAGATAGGTTGCAATCTGTTGAGCTGAAAATTCCATAGAGTCTGTTGAGATGTTATTATTCGGCCGCTGAACTACCTTTAGCGATACACTTTTACACAAAGAGGAGGTTATTTTCTCTTCCAAAAGGTGATTTCACGTAAGCAAACGACCACTTTACCTCGCAAATATCGTAAATTCTAATGAAACCACCACACATGCCTCCCGTTTTTTTTAACCTATCATAACAAAATAGGACATAACGTTAAGAAATGAATAGGTGTAACAAGCAAAAAAGCGAGGACAACCTTACTTGTTGCCCTCGCTAAATTATCATAGTCGGTTAGTAAATCGGATTAGGTAGATACCAATTACTTTGGTTCTTCAAGAGTTCGTAGAGGTAAGTGTTCTTAGTGCCTACAGGCGCTACTACATTACCATTAGCATCTACGGTCTCAGCATAAGGAGCCTGGTAAACGGAACGATTAGCAATCATATTTGCGAACCATTCTACACCGTCAACAATACCTGCCTGCTGCTTATGGCGTGCCATACGCATAAGGTCGAAGTAACGATAACCTTCAAATGCTGTTTCAAGTGCCATTTCGTCAGCGATAAGTGTTTCTACCGCTTCTACTTCAAGAGGATTAACAGGCTTAGTAGGACGAATAGTATCTGTTGTTACAGCTACAAATACTGTGTCAGCATAAACGGGTGCAGTTTCTTCCAAAAGGTTTGACTTCTTGGTAGGAGCCACTTCTGAAAGTCCCATAGCAGCGATACGCTGGGGTACTACTACATTGTAAGTATACACTGTGTCGAAGTCTGTTGACTGACCGCAACCGAGAGCGTGAACACCTGCTGAGTTAGCCCACTTTTCGTCGTTGAAGTTAAGGAAGGGCTTATCCTGAGCACGGAGCAACTCGTCGGGAGAGATAGAGAGGTTGTGAGTACCTTCGAGCACAGTATCAATGCGTACAACCAACTTGCGGAACTGGAACAAAGTATCGTTGCTTACTGAGTCAGCACGAGGTGTTTCAAGTTCTTCATAAGTTTCCTTACCTGTCAAGTCGGGGAAGTAGGTATAGTTCAAACCATCGCGGAGGATTGCAAATGCGTGACCGGGGAAACCAGCACGGTTGATTGCTTCAGCGAAACGGAGGTATACCTGACGCTTGCGGTAAACATTGATTGCATACTTAAAGGTGAATACGCCACCAACCTGACCATCTTGATTGATCATGTCACCCACACCAAACTTATGGATAAAGCGGGGTTTACCATCGTCTTCAGTCTGGTAGAAAGGAGCTGTTGCATTCAAACGCCCATCACCTTCCTTGTAATATTCAGGTTCTAAGATCGCACTTTCTTCCTTGGCATCTGTGTCGTAAGAAACGAAAGTCTGAGCCTTATTAAGCGCGATGTAACGCTGTGAAGGACCAATCTGACGCATCTTCGCATTGGGATAGAGTGTAATTTCACCGTTTGTTGCTCCTTCCCCTGATGTTGAGTTGTATGAACTTGTTTCAAAACCATACAAGTTTGCAATCTGTGTCAACACGCGACCGAAACTGCTATTGGCAGCAGAGGGTACAAGTGTTACCGTTTCGTTTGCAGCATTGCTATAGTCAAGAAGGTTGTTGTACCAGTTCTTGGTGTTATCCCAGAAGAGACGCTTTTCGTCGTTAATCTTAATGAATCTTGCAGTTACAGAATGTGAACCCTTTACCGCAGAAGTTGCATTCTCTTCCAACCAAGTGTAATAGTACATAGCTGCCTTTTCGTAGTCCGTAACACCATTACCACGGAGGAGGTAGAGATCACCCAATACGAGGTCAGAGGGGAAGAGCATCAACTTATGAGTAATGTTGAGACCGCTCTTACCTGTATTAAACTGACCATCATCGGGGAATCCATAGACCTTTTCAAACTGTGCAGCAAGAAGCAAAGTGGGTTCGAGCAAATCGATGAGGTTATCAGGAGTTGCCCATCCTTCTGCAGGATTTACTTCCCAACCTGTATTCGCATTGTCTACAGGCACAGTGATGAAGGGAACACGACCATAGTTCTGAACCAACTGCATGTAGGTCCATGCACGTACCATGTGAACCTGAGCAATTTCCTTACGCATATACAAGATGTCGTTCTTGATAGCGTTAGAATCGGCCTTCGCAAGATAGAAGTTACACTGGTTGATGACCTTGTAATAAGCAGCACGATTCAACAAGGCTGACTCACCATCCGTCAAGGAAGCATCAAAACGTGCGATGCGCGCAACTGAGTCAGAACTGTACATGGTAGTATCGGCAAGGTCTGCACGAATTTCATTCAAGATGACATTCTGCTCAACCAAGTCCTGCACATTGCGCATGATTCCAAGATAGAAGTTTACCGTATCCTTACCATTGAATTCTTCGGTATAGCGTTCCATATCAGGAGTCAGCATATCTTCACAAGAAGTGGTGATTACACCAAAACCTGCAAGGAAGACAAAGAGACTTACTATTGATTTTTTCATTGTTGTTGTTGTTTTATGGTGCTGTGAAAGGGAGAGGGAGTGCTGGGCACTACCCTATTCCCATCACATTGCCAATTACGACTGATTACAAGTTAACTGTTATACCGAGATTAAAGTTGCGACCAGCAGAGAGGTAACCGGGGTCAATACCTTGGTAAAGAACACTATTACCTGCAGTTACTTCGGGATCAACACCTGTGTAGTCAGTAAGTGTAAATACGTTGTTCGCTTCACCCCAGATTGTAAGTCCCTGCAACCATGTAAGTGTGTTCACAGGAATCTTGTAAGTCAAACGAACCTTCTTCAACTTGAGGTATGAACCGTCTTCAATCCAACGATCAGAGAAACGTTCGTTGTTCACCCACATTACGTTGTCGGGAGACATTGCACGGGGAACATCTGTTACCTGACCCTGGTAGCGCCAACGGTTGCAAACTGCTGTAGTCTGGTTCCAAACATTGTTACCACTTTCAAGCTGTGAGCGCTGATAGTTGAATACATCGTTGCCTACAGAATACTTGAAGTTGAGGTCCAAAGAGAGGCGCTTGTAAGTGAAGTTCGTATAGAAACTACCGAATGCTTCGGGGTTGGGATCACCAATAATCACCTGGTCAGCTTCGTTAATCCAACCGTCACCGTTCTGGTCTACGAAGTGAACGTCACCAGCGCGGAAGTCACGTGAGGGATTCTGAGAAAGACCTGTAGGATACTTCAAACCTGCAGCCTGAGCATCTGCATCAGAGGCGAAGACGCCATTTGTCTGGTAACCGTAGAATACACCTGCAGCATAACCTACAGCAGTAAGCACGTTGTTGTTACCATAAACGCTTGAAGTGTAACCATTGATTACAGTAGGTTCACCCATCTTGTTGCCGTTCGCATCCAACGCATAAGTTTCAATGCGGTTAGATTCGGGAAGCTTTTCAATCTTGTTCTTGTAGGTACCTACTGAGAGGCCAACTTGCCAACTGAAGTTCTTTGTCTTAGCCAAAAGGAGGTCAAGGTTTACATTTACACCCTTGTTGCTCAATTCACCATCGTTACCCCACATCATAGACATACCAGTGATATCGCTGACAGCCTTACGAGTCAAGAGGTTTGAAGTCTTTGAAGTATAAACTTCTGCACCGAGCACGAAGCGGTTGTTGAACATATTAACCTGAGCGCCCAAGTTGAAACGACGGTTAGTTTCCCACTGGATGGTAGGATTCTGAATGTTTGCCAATACAAGAGCTGTTGCCTTATCCATGAACTTAATGTTCTGGAAGTAAGTACGGCTTGCGTAATAGTCAACATTGTCGTTACCACTTTCTTCATAACCAGCGTTAATCTTCAAGTAATCCACGAAGGGAGCCTTGAACCAAGGTTCTGAAGAAATAACCCAAGCAGCCTGAACGCTGGGGAAGAGACCCCAGTTTACTCCAGCCAACTTAACACCATCTACAGTTTCACGACCGAAACGGCTTGAAGATTCCATTGAAGTTGCAACACGGAGGAAGTACTTGTTCTTCAAGTTGTAGTTGAGGTCTGCATAGTAAGCGAGGTTAATCCAACTGTCATTTGTACCACCATAGTCCTTATACTGCAATGAGTAAGACATGTTAGGCATCTTATCGTTGTCATTGTTGTAACCCGTAATATAGCTGTCGCTATAAGAGTAAGATGACATACGGAAACCACCAAGGAGGTCAAATGCATGAGCACCATACTGACGCTTCCACTGCAAACGGAAATCGTTGAAGAGTGTTGTTTCCTTAGCGAACTGAGTCTTCACAACGCTGGTTACACCACCAAGACCTTCAACTTCCTTCGTAGGAGTACCAGTTTTGGGGAGGTAGTACTTTTCATTGCTACGGTTCAAGAGGTAACTGAAACGGTCGCTGATAGTCCAGTACTTACCGAGGCGGTACTTAGGAGCGAAATTAATGCTGAACTGAGTTTGTTCGTGATAGTTCTTGTTGTCACCTTCACCATTCAAAAGAATCCAGTAGGGGTTAGCCAAACCTTCAAATCCATAATCAGAAGCGAAGGCCAAAGGATTATTAGCATCATTGTAGTTCTTACCTGCATACACATTAGAAGCATGGCCAAGAACGAGCTTGTTAAGGTCGTTGTCAAACTTCACAAAGTATTCGTAAGGACTTACGAAGGGATTCTGAATCAAACCGAGAACGTTGGGAGAACTGATGTTACGAGAAGAATAATCTTCTGCCCAACCGTTGTCTCGGAGGTTATAGGCATTCTTCGTGTAAGCGATGTCAAACGCTGTAGTGAAATTGCGGAACATTTCGATGTCCGTATTGAAGCGGATGTTCAAACGGTTGAAGTCGGTCTGCTTCGCTGTAGCATCACTCTGAGTGAAACCCAAAGAGAGGTTGTACATCGCCACATCATCACCACCTTCTACACTTACCTTGTAGTTCTGTGTATAACTGTCTTCATAGAGGTCTTTCTGCCAGTCTGTATCATTGTGATACATGTCGTAGAAAAGATATGAAGGGTCTTCATTCAAGAAACCATTAGTAGCAGTAGAAAGGTTCTTAGCATTTTCAGTAGTACCGAGGAATTCAGTAACATAGTTACGATACTGACCCGCGTTCATCATCTTGATGCGATCAGGAGCCTGTTCGTAACCGCCGTAAGCACGCACCTTAATACGAGTTGCCATGCTCTTACCACGGCGTGTATCGATTTCGATGACACCATTACCACCCTTGGCACCATAAATTGCAGTACCATTTGTCAACACGCGTACATCAGCAATGTCTTCAGGGTCGATTACGCTGAACACGTTCGTGTAGAAACCATCGTGAAGCGTACCACGGTCGTACTGCATATCCCAAATAACACCATCCACTACGATGAGGGGCTGAGCGTTAGTATTCAATGAGTTCAAACCGTTGATAAACATTGCAGCACCCTGGGCGGGAACACCACCGCGTGAAATTGAGCGTACAGCACCATTGAGATATGTTTCGATATCGTTTTCAACAGTCAACGCACTTGTTTCCTTGAGGGTGTACTCGTGCTTAAGGTTGAGGTTTGTACCGTCATGATAGAGGTCCTTTACCAAACCACTATAAAGGTAAGCATTCTGACCAGCTTCACCCTTAATAGCCACCTGTGTCGCATTATACTCGTCAACACTCACATAAAGTGTTGTGACGAATTTGGGCACTTTAATAGTATAGTTACCCGCTTCGTCTGTCATTGCTGTGTACAAACGGTTGTTCAAAGCCTGAACACGTACACCAGCCATGGGTTCCTTCGTAGCAGCGTCATAGACGGTACCCGAAATCTCTTTCATTTCATACTTAGGAGTTTCTACCTTAGCCTTTGCTTTAGGCTGAGCAGCAGTTTCCTCCTGAGCTGAGAGTGTGCAAGTTCCTGATAACATCAAGAGTCCGACAGAAGCGCGGAGAACACCTTGCATGAAATTGATATTTGTCTGTTTCATTTCTTCAGCATTTATTCGTTGGTACTGTCTTCTCTATAAGGTTCAATCACAATCTTGCAGATATTAAGAGCTAAGCACTTGAAGGCACCTGTTCTACGGTCTTTCTGCTGAGGACCTTGGAGCGTAAACTTCAATCGGGGGAATGAATTGATGCCAGCGGGAAGGCCTTCGTAAGAATAGGGAAGATCAAACTTTTCAAAAAGTACAACCTTTTCTACACGGTCACTGGGTGCTTCAACATTTGCTATCGATGCTAAATTCTTAGCATTATCGTCTAAAACAGCAACGTCAAAAGATATCTGCTCTACATAAGGTTGTTGTTTTACAGGGTCCAACAACTCGATATCATCCATGTTGTACACAGTAGGTACCATGAGAGCACTAATCTTATACGAACCACTCATCAACGCAGGAAGCTGAACTTCAAAAGACATCGCGTTACCAGGTTCTGTCGCTACTACACGTGTGTAAGACTTGATTTCAAATCTATCGATGATAGAATCGTTCTTCAAGAACGAACCAATGCTGTAGTTTGAACCGCGAAGAGGAGAACCAAGCACGGTGGGATTTGCTTCCTTACGCTTAATAAATGAATAGGCCAAATCTACATTGTAACTATCAACCGCAAAAATGTAACCGTTGGACGCCTTAACAGGTTCCTTATACTCTTCGTTCAAACCTAAGAACAGGGGATTCATACCTCCCACGTTCTTGTTATAGAATGTATTCCAGTTGGTTGAATTTACAGAGTCATTATACAAGCAGTAGTCAATGATAGATGCGGAGTCTGCAGGATTTACAGTTTCGCCCATCACTGAAGGAGTAAAGAACATTGACGAAAGGAGCAACTGCTTTGCACTCAAAGTAGCCAAAGAGTCAATCTCTTCATCAGATACGAACTTGTGCGCTTGCTTGTCCTTGAATCCCCAATCACTACCTGACCAGCCGTAATTGTATGAGTCCTTAAACTTATACAAAGACTTTACTTTTTCTAAAGCTTCTGCATAAGCAGCATTTGTGGGAACAACAGCTACGTAAACAGAGTCTTCATTCTTAATCTCAGCACCAGCACGTTCCAAAAGGTAATTTGTATTTGAGTAAACAGAGTCTACATACTCCATCTTACCTTCGTTATTCATGGCACCTTCAGTTGACCACCCGGGATTGAAACTTGTCACGTCAAACTCAGGACTACTGAACACAGCGTAAACTTCCGAGAGTTCAGGAGTTGCTGAAAGATAGTCAAAGATGTTAAATGCATAAATGGAGGGAGCTGAAAGCACATGGAGTGTACCATTAGAAGAAGGCACAGAGGGGATTCCTTCAGCAAAAGGAACGCCATCAAAAGTACCACTTAAAGCATCATACACCACATACTTAGCATTAAGCATGCGCACACGCTTATCATCACCTTGTGTTTCATGATTGAAACGAGCAATATGCTGTCCAAGGAACTGTGTAGCAAAATTATATTCAGCCTTTGTTGCAGCCTGACGATCGGTGCTATAAAGTTCCTTAATTGCTTCCAACTGCGCTAATTTCTCTTCCACGTTAAATGTGCCATTTTTAGGTGCCCATACAGTAAGAGACTGTGGAGAATTCAAGTATTCCGCATAGGTCATCTTGGGTGCTCCACTGGCAGCAGGATAGTCCATATCGTTCTTGAGGAAAGAGGTTGCGCTCAAGACGCTTGCAAATTCAGAGAGTGAATCATTTTCCTGAATATTTTGCCACAAGGTCTTACCTTCCGCTTCACCGACCGTTACAACATCGTAGTGGTCGTCAGCACAAGAAGCGACGCCCATTGCGGCAACTGCGAAAAGCAAACTTCCCTTGAACCAGTTTTTATATGAATTATTCATACGATTGTTCTTGTTAAATTCCAAAGTTTCTATGAAGAAGGGAGGTATCCTACACTGTGGCAGGATGCACTCCTCCTCTTAACGTTTTTACCAGATGTCTTCAACTTCAGCACCGTTGTACACTTCCTTGGGAACGATTTCAATGAAGTCAACATACAACTGAGCGTCGAGTTTCTTAAGCGCAGACTTATAACGCAAGTAGTAAGTGGTACCAGGTTCCATGCGCTGACGCGTAACAATACGACGAAGACCAGGAGTAGAGGGACTTGTATTTCTTACAGGTTCCTCGCCCTTTGAACCAGTAGTCGTAATAATATTGGGTGCCTTCATGTATCCCTGGTTACGCAAGTTCTTGTCGTTTTCAATGTTTGTCTGAACATCATCTTCTATATCGGCAACCCAGGGAATTGCGGGATTGTTCGAACAAGACTGACGCATGTCATAAGGCAAACCTGCAGGCATCAAGCGATCAGGGTCAGTACCGAAATACATCTGTGCCATACCGCGGAGAGTATTGTGTGAAGCATAAATGCGAACTTCGTATTCATTTGCTACAGGCACGGGGGGTAATTTCATTGTAAAGTCGTAAAGACCTGTTACCATGAATTCATCGCCTTGATAGTCCTTCCAAGAACCACCTACCTTTGAATAAGCTACATGCAAATAACTAATCTTTGTGTCGGTAGTTACGCGAACCAAATTATCAAAGTATGTTTCACGCTCTGAAATTTGGGGGAAGTGCATATAGTCACCACCGCGATAGTTGTTAGAAGTCAACTCATGAAGAATAGTTGTGAAGTCAATACGGAGGCGTTCCTTACCCATGATCTGACGTTCCTTATCACCGAATACGAGCATATCGGTAATGGGATACACATAACCATTACAAGGCGACAACGCTTGTGCTTCAATTACTTCAATACCTTCTGACAAAACAGATGCTACATCATACTTGTCATAGAAACCATCTTCGTAAGTACAGAAACGGTTCAAGTAAACGGGATGTTCAATACCCGGTTCGCCAGCATCCCCCTTCTGAAGCACCTTCAAAAGGTGACGTGTCTCACCGATTGTTGTGTAGTAATCCCAAACGTCTACAGGCATGCTGGATGTCTGAGGATTCTTTACGTCAGCACCGTAGTCATAACGATATTCGTTACAGTGCATCACAAACTTACCAGGAGCCAACTTACCGTGGATGAAGTGGTATTGCACGAACTTATAGAGTGCATTGTTGGGATTTGTAAAATCATCACCAACAGCACCATAAGCTGTTACAATTTCAGGAATCAGTTTTACAGCAGCAATAACTTCGTCAGCATTGAGAATATTTCCATCCTCGTCAAGATCCAAAGCGGGAACACCCTTGCTGTGGAAAATAGAGTCGGGTTCTACAAAACCTGTGAAAGCAATATAACGCTTCATAGGAATTGACGCATCACCAACACCAGGGATGTTAATCTTTTCTGCATGCTCAACTTCTTCGTACCCCTTGTCTCTTTCTGCAATGAGATGAGCAGAAAGTCCCGTCTTCTCAAGCAACAATCCCATGATCTTCATGTTGGAGCTGTTCTTAAGCACCTGAGGAACATTGTCTGTTGTAGGAGCAATAACTTCACTTACGACATGGAGCATACCGTTAGAAGCTTCTTGGTCAGGAATAATCACACAAGAGTTTGCATCAATCTTATGGTAAACGGGATAATAAGTATAAACAGTATCACCATTCTCCATAAGGGGGAGTTCTGTGAGTTCATCATACTTCACACGTCTAACGGTGTCGTCGATTTCTTCACAAGTGAGCAAACGGTCGTAGAAATTTGAAAGGTTGAAGGCCGAACGTTCAGGGAATTCTGTTGATTCGTATGCACTCTGCTCAACATTATCAATAACACAACTGTAAGCAACCAACTGTGCTTGTTCGTCAGTCATCTCGTTGATGTCGTTCAACTTCAACTTACGCAAGTATGCCTCAACAGCAACATTGTCGGGCACAAACACCGTATAATTACCACGCGCAGAAAGTACACTGTAAATGGAAGAACCATCAGCACGACCCAAACGCACGCGCTTGAAGAGGTCACGCGCTAACGATAGATTCTTATCGTCATCAAGAATGTCTGCTAACGTCTGCTCTTTCTTGATTGCGAAGTTGGAGTCATCAATTTCTTCCTTACAACTACTTACCACAAAGGGAGCGAGTATGCCACAGGCAATGAGCGCTACCTTGGTAATGTTCTTGCAAAAGATTTGATAGTTATTCATAATCATATTTTCAAGAAATTCGGTAAGCAATGGCGGATGTTTCACCGCCAATGCTACCTTACATTACTTACTATAGCGCTCCCAAACGGGATTCTGAACCAAGGCACCACCGTTCTCAACGCCTGCAATCTTCATTTCTTCAGCATATACAGGATTGTAGAAAGAGAGGAGTTTCTTCAGACGGTTCTTCACAATAGTTGTCGCAGACATGTAAGTAGACAACACATTTTCAGTGGAGTTATCGTATTCTGCCTGACGAACGAGGTCATACCAACGCTTACCTTCAGCCACAAACTCACGCTGGCGTTCGTTATAAACGAGCGTAAGGAGCTCTGCACCTGTCTTGCCGAAAGGATAACCAGCTGAAAGACGGTCTGACTTGTTGATTGCTGTAGCATTTTCAGCAATATCGGGATTCACCAATGTAGGATTACTACGCTTAAACAATGCATTTACGAGGTCAAAACCTTCCATCACTAACTTCTGGTTAGCATTTGTCATGTTCTGACGATTTACTGCATCGGAATGTTCTGCATTGGGTTTAGAAACAGTAACACCTGAATGCAAACGCGCAATCGCTTCAGCCTTAATCAACATGAGGTCTGCAGCACGATATACAGGCCAGTTGGCATCCATATTACTTGATTCACGATACTGATATTCAGCACCGAGTGTCATGTCTGTGCGGTCTCGGTAAACGATACGACGCGCAACATTCTTCACAACAGCATACGCACCTGTAGTACTGTTAGGTTCAAACTTAATAGTAGAGAGGAAGCGATTGTCAGTCATACCAAAACCCTTTTCAGGACCATAGTTTGAACGACCTGAAATCAAGACGTTACCCGCTACGAGTGAAGAAGTTGACAAGTTACTTGAATAAGAAGACAAGAAATTACCGTAAGTTGAATTCTTATTGTTGGTACCATCAAACTGGAGTTCAAATACAGACTCGTAACGTGAGTTCTTATATCCGAAGATTTCTTCGTAAACCACATCATCCATACTGTACACTTCGGGAGTGGTCAACCAGTCAATAGTCAAGTGATCCTTTACCTTATTAGAAAGTGTAGGATTATCAAGGTTATCTTCGTCGTAAGTCTTCTGAATATCATTCAAGACATAGTCAGCATGCTCAATAGCCTTGTTCAAGCAAAGAGTAATTTGGTTGCTCGCATCTGCGATGCTATCGCCCTTGGCATTTGAAGCACGAAGCAAACAACTGCGCCACAAATACATATCAGCCATCAAAGCATGGATACTACGCTTACCGAAACGACCCTTATTGTTCTGATCAGAACCGTAGTTTTCTGCAGCCTTACCTACAGTAGCTTCAAGTTCAACGAGGAGAGAGTCAAGAATCACTACCCCCTTAGTCTGAGGAGTATTTGCTCTTCTCGCTTCAGCATCCGTAGAAATAGACTCTACGACAAAAGGAACATCGCGATAAGCACGCACCAAGTGGAAGTAATAAAGTGAGCGAAGAGCAAGCATCTCAGCCTTAAGAGGATTCCAGTCTGACTGTGAGAAACTGGGGTCGCGACCGTCAGCCACCATCTTTTCACCGTATTCCAACACCTTGTTACAGTAGTTGATACCTGTATAGAAACCTGACCAGTCAAACATATATTCGGTAGGTTGCAAAACACCTTCCATATAATACATAAGACTCGTGTTGCTCAAGTTGTTGAGTTTGAAGTTGTCAGAACGCACTTCACCCCACTGGAACATTTTGCCTACCAGGTCTCCTTCAACCATCTTGGCATAAGCCGCTGCGCGGACGTTATCCAAGTCATTCTTATCCTTCCAGAAGTCTTCTTCTGTAATCTGGTCGGTTGGCAACACAGTAAGATAATCTTCACAAGAAGTCATTCCTACAGTCAATGTCAACCCACAAGCAAGGAATAAATTAGAGAAAATATTTGAAATTTTCATTGTTATAGAAGTTAATCGTGAAAGTTTTCAGTGGGCAACCCTAACAATGAGGGTTGCACACCGTATTACTTTTTAACTTTTTAGAAACCAAAGTTCAAACTAAATGTGAATGAGCGTGAACGAGGTGTAGTATTTCCGTCAACACAAGGATTGAATCCATTTGCAGAGTGTTCGGGGTCTGTACCTGAATACTTTGTCAAGAAGAAGATGTTATCCGCTGATGCTGAGATGTTGAACTGGCTCAAGCCCCACTTCTTCAACTTCGCAGGATCT
This sequence comes from Alloprevotella sp., assembly GCA_045632685.1. GTDB lineage: Bacteria > Bacteroidota > Bacteroidia > Bacteroidales > Bacteroidaceae > Alloprevotella. Next base: position 15,524 of record JAZQXB010000077.1, on the reverse strand, counting down.
ACGCTATAAGAGAGCTGCAAGTTGTTAAGACGGAGGAAGTCGCCGGGTTCTACGTAACGGTCACTGATCAAAGCGTTGTAAGAAGTACCTGCCTTTTCACTCATGGCACGAGGAATGTCAGTAACATCACCATTCTTACGCCAACGGTGTGCAACAGAAGCACACTGGTTCTTGTTTGTACGCATATCTTCAGCATAGAGGCGAGCCATGTTCAAGATCTTGTTACCCAAACGGAAACTAAATCTTGACTTCAAGCGCCAACGACCGTAGTTGAAGTCGATGTTGAAACCACCATTGATGTCGGGGTTAGAACTACCGAGGTATACGATATCGAGTTCGTCGATGTTACCATCGTGGTTGATATCGTCGTAAATCACGTCACCACCCTGGAACTGGTAATTTCTACCACCATAGTTAAAGTACATGGGGAGGGGGTTACCGCGCTTGTCGTAGATAACGTTACCTTCAGCGTCGCGAGCGATAGGAGCTGTCTTACCTGTTGCGGCAGCTGTGTTACGATTACCCTGAGCGTCAATGTATTCGTTCTTAGAATCGTCAAGGAAGTAACCATTGTGGTCGTAGTCATAAGCGTAAACACCCTTATAACGGAAACCGTAGATACCACCAAGAGCATGACCAATCTGAACGCGCTTCACATAACTGTGGTTGTTGTAAGAGTAGTCAGCATTAGCGGCTGCCAACACGTTAGCGTCCATTTCAGTAATCGTGTTGATATTCTGCGCGAAGTTCACACGGAAATTCATGCTGAACTTACCAATCTTGAAGACGTCTCTTGTGCTGATGTACAATTCCCAACCTTCATTTTCCATTGAACCTACGTTAGCAGAGCTCAATGTGCTGAAACCTGTAGATGAGGGAATACGTACGCCACCGTTCAAGAGGTCTGTAGTCTTCTTCTTATATGCGTTGAAGTCCAACTTGAAGAGACCATCAAAGAGGTGAAGGTCGGCACCAATGTTCCAAGACTCAGTCTTTTCCCAACGGATTTCTGTCAAACGGAGGTTTTCGGGACGGATACCCTGAATACCGTTATAATATCCATATGAAGCATACTTATTGTAAATCAAACCTTCACCGAAGCTTGCGTTACCTACGATACCCCAACCCGGACGAATAGAAAGCATGTTCACAACCTTACGGATAGGTTCGAAGAAGCGTTCGTCAGAGATGTTCCAACGTGCAGATACACCAGGGAAGAAACCCCACTTGTTACCTGAACCGAACTTCGTAGAACCGTCGGCACGAAGAGTAGCACTCAATGAATACTTAGAACCGTATGAGTAGTGCATACTTGCGATACCAGACATAGTGTGACCCTTCCAAGTGCCTGAAGATGCGGCTGTGAGGTAACCAGGAACTGTGGGGTCGGTAATACCACCGCTGATACCACTTGAATTGAGCGACTGACTGGTACTTTCGTTAGAACCCATTTCACCACGAAGCATCAACTGGAATGAGTGATTGTCGTTGTAGAAGAAGGGCTTGAATACCAATGAGTGACGTGTTGTGAAACTGAAGTTCTTTGAGTCACTATTAGAAGTCTTGTCAATACCTGCACTCCACTTTTCTGAAGTCAATGTGTGGGGATAGTAAGAGTTGTTTGTCTGCGTATTCGCATTCATGTGCACTTCCCCTGTATAGTTCAACTGAGTGGATTCATCATCCTTACCCAAGAACTTGTATTCAAGTGAGAATGAAGGAGTAATGGTGTAAGTAGAAGTAGAACTCCATGCTTCATTAGCTGTAGCCACGGGGTTACCATTACTTACCATGTCGCTGAGGTAGTAAGAAGAGAGGTTCGAACCGTTGTCTACCAATCCAGTAGAACCTGCTGCGGGAGGCATGATATAGTAATCACCAGTCTCATAATATGACTGCGTAATCTTATCATACTCATTGCGATAGATTGCCATGTTAGGCATTGCATTATAAGCCGCACCCAAGATATTGCTGTAGTTCTGGAGATTGTTGGTGTAAGTCAACGAGAAGTTTGAAGAGAACTTAATGCGGTCTGACACCCAGTAGTCCAAAGCCAAACGTGTTGTGAAACGGTCGAGTTCCTGCTTGATGATAGAACCTGTAGCGTGGTTGTAAGATGCTGATACACGGAATGTTGCCTTTTCACCACCACCAGAGATATTCATACCGTAGTCGTGAGTCTGACCAAACTGTGTTACGGCGTCAATCCAGTCGGTATTCTTGTTGTAGTTTGCATAGTATGCAGGGTGACTCTGGAGGTATGAAATTTCTACGATACCAGAAGCAACGTCACTCTGCTTAGGATTGAAGTATGCTTCCTTCAACATCATGGTGTAACCGTCACCATTGAGCATCTTCATACCTTCGGGCTGCCAAGAACCCTTGAACTGGTAGCTGAAGTTCACCTTAGTCTTACCGCGTGAACCACGACGTGTCTTAATTTCGATTACACCGTTAGAACCGCGTGAACCCCAGATTGCTGTAGCAGAAGCGTCCTTCAATACGTTAATGCTCTGAATATCTTGGGGATTGATCTGAAGAAGGGTAGCAAACTTTTCTTCGTCCATGTTGTTGGCATCAAAGTCCTGACTGTTGTAGTCTTCAAGGATAAAACCGTCAACAACGATAAGGGGTTCTGAAGAACCGTTGATAGAAGTCACACCACGGAGGCGCATTGAAGTACCCGCACCGAGGTTACCAGAGTTTGCCACGATATCAAGACCGGCAATTTCACCCTGAAGCGCTTCACCAGCAGTTTCAAATGAGAGACCTGCCATTTCATCCATGTTCAACGATTGCTGAGCCACAGAGATTTCGCGTTCGGGAATAGCCAAACCGTTTGTCTTAATTGTACGCTTACCAACGATCTGCGCTTCACCAGTCATTGAGTTATCCTTCAACTCAACATTAAACTTAACAGTTTCACCGATGGGCAACTTACGAGTAGCATAACCGATGTAAGATACCTGCAAAGTATTTGCGGGGTTCTTAATAGACAAACTAAAGTTACCACTTGCGTCCGTTTGAGTTGCAGAAACCACACGGTTTGTCTTGTCCAACTCAACAACATTCGCCATAATCACGGGTCCGTCGAGTTCACTCCATACATGACCCGAAATTCTCTTTTGCGCCATCACCGCTGTAAAAGCGAAGCACAAAGCGAGGGTTAATAGATATTTTATGTAATTCATATTAATAACTTATTATCTGAGTCTGTATTTAGCGGTATAAGCATTAAGTTCTTCAGGAGTTGCATAGTCCCAGAAGTTGAAGCGTCCTACAGGCATCTGACCCTTCGTAGGATCACCTTCAAAGTAAAGACCTTCATAGTCTTCGGGAGCGTTGAAGTTGAGGTAACCATCAATCTGGTGAACCACCGCGTATGAAGAATTGCTGATATAACGAGCTGAAGCACCTCTCGCATTATAGCTAATATCACGAGCAAGGAGGTTTCTGTTTTCTTCTGCGTCAACCACGCTCACCGTATTACCACTTCTATCAAGCACCGAAAGCGCTGAAGGTGACTGATTTACGGTGAGAGAAAGGTAAGAATTTGTTACATTATCAACACATGAAGTCTGATATTGATTTGATGCTGTAACGTTGTCTACGAAGACTGACTGGTCCTGGAAGTGATACTTCACAAAGTTCACGAGCACAGTAATCATTGTTCTTGCCTTCGCCTTATCTGCGTCAGAAAGGGCTTCCTTGTACTTGTTAGTTCTCTGTGATACCCAGTCATTAATTTCGCTCCATGTCATCAAACCATTTGCGCGAGCTTCCAAAACCTTTTCATTGGTAGGAACATATACAGTATAATGGTAGTTATTGAAGAAACGTACCAACTGTTCGTTACCCATAGGCCAGAAGTTTGTACCTGCGTTATCAGTATAACGAACAAATACATGGAACTTCAACTTTTCACGCTTCTGTTCGTCTGACGTCATCACGATGGGATTACCTTCCTTATCGAGCTTTTCAGTCAAGTAATAATCACAAGCCATAAGCAAGTCCGTAGGAATATTCGCAGGATTTGCCAATTCATAGAATTCAGAATAAATTCCGTTATTGTTCTTATCGTTGAGGTGGTTGTATACCGAACGAACTGTTGCCTGTACGGGACGGTCGATAATATAAGTCATACCGTTACCATAGTCAACATTCACACCTCTCTTCTGGCAATAAGATGTAAGAACCGTAGCTGTATGGTCATTACCCGCATTACCTTCAGTAGGATCGTTCAACATCACTTGGTAACCACCTTCAACCTTCATGCCTTCATTTTTATTCACTTCACCCTTTTCGGTCAAACGAAGAGGAGCACCACTTCTTGAGAGGTAATAAGTGCGACCATCGTCTACACCCACAACATCATCATGCACAAGGATATGCTGGTCAATCATTTCAATCAAGAGTCTACGCTTCTGGTCACCATACTGAGAAGACAAGGCGTCGGTTGCATTCGAAACGTATGCGGAACCCTTCTTAGCGTCTGAAGAAGACTGACCCTTCTTGGTATCATACTTATAGGCTGTAGCCTTGATGGGGAATGTTGAACCCTTAGAGTCATACTCGTATCTCCAATAATAACGGTTGCTCGTATTTGAGTTTCCATAAGGCTGTGATGAGAAACTAACAGGGTCAACGATACCATATTCTGCAAGACCTGCATCTACAGGAACAAAGAATGAGAAGTTACTCTGCATCGCCTTGAGGTAAGTAGAGAAGTACTGCTTCAAAGGAGCATTATTATATTCGTTACCTTCAATAAAGTTATCATCGGCCTTTACGATAGCACGTACCACCTTCATTTCATCCAAGATAGTAACAGGAGCAAGGACAGATGCATATTCTGCAGGAGGATTCACAGTATTTGTCACATAAACAACACCATTGTTTGCGAGGTGACAAGTTACGATACTATTCTTGAAATCATCAACAGTACCGTATGTATTGAACATTTGGTCCTGAGCATCGTTCACGATAGTAAGATACTTACTGGGTACAGATTCATTGAAAGAGTCCTTCATTAAGTTTTCAAGCAAGGGGTGCATCAATGAAAGAGGAATCTGATAAAGATTGTACTTAAGATGCTCAAAATCCACACCATCAAAGGGTTCTTCACCATAGCGCTCAACCATTGCACGGCCAGGACCATTAACGAAGTATTCTTTCATCGCTTCGTCAGTAGGCACAAACATTGCCGCCATATCTTGCTCCTTGGGAGTAGAAGAAGACACAGCATACTGGTTCCATCCCGGGTCGAAGGGAAGGAACTGTTGAGTCTTAAATGCCTCACCATTGGGGTCGCGTCCTACCTTACCACCACCTTGTGAACGGTTTGAGATATAACGCTTTTCGAATACTGAATCGGCAGGGATATCGTTCAACGCTTTATACTGACGTGTGAGTTGCTCATTATAATAAGGAGCAGCAAAACGGTCAAGCATTGCGCTGAAGAGTTCTGTCTTACCATTCGTACGAATTACTTCAGCCATATTACCAGGAGCGAGCAACACCTTGTCAAGCACATGGATATAACCGTTAAGACATACGATATCACCGTCTACAATACGACAGTCGTTGATAAAACCGAAACTCTTATCGTGCTCTTCAGTAGCAGCAGGGATCCAGGGCTTACCCATGATCTTAGCAATATCGGCAGTATCAATGCTCTTCTGCTTCAATTGACCTTCGATAAAGTGCACCATCATGGGGTCTGTAGCGTCAAGCGCCATATACACAGAGTCACCCTGTTCACGGAGGTTCTTAAACCAGTCAATTTCAGACTTTGACTGAGTTGCAGGAAGTTCGTCAATAGCCCAACGCGCTACTGAGTCAGAAGCTGTTGCAGATGTACCTTGACGCAAGCAGAGATTCTTACCGCCGCCTTCTGTATTTGCCAACATTTCAAGCACGTAAGCATTGTTCAACATTGAGTTGTTGAGCAATACACGCTTTTGGTTTTTAGAGAGGTCGTCATACGAACGTGCTCCCCAAGGATTACCACCTTCGTCGAAGAACTTGGCATACGCCTCATCATTAGCCACAAAGAGGGTCTTACTACCCGTCTTAGAAAGCACTTCGGCATATTCCAAGTCGTCAATAAGACGGAGCACAGTAGTGTACTGACCACGACTTTCCAACTCGTGGTAAATACTCTGCCCAAGGAATGAGGGAGTACTCTCCTCGTAATCCTTCAGATGAAACTTGTCATCTGCGCAGGAAGTAAAGCCGACAGCAGAAAGCAGCGCTACATTAAGCAACGCCTTTCCCATTTTGCTAAAATGGTTTTTCATACGCATCAAGATAAAAAATTTATTTATGTTGTTATTGTTTTTAGCATTATCCCCGATTAAGCACACTACGGGCATAGTATACGGGATTGTGGCAAATTTAGCAGTTTTTTGCCAATCCACCTTATCATTTTTTATTTTTTTATGATTTCAGGGGTAAAAAACGTATTATCGAGGTTACAAAAGGTTAATTTATTAAGTTTTCACACCAAAATCTAACATTTTTTAGGATTACAGAAATTCATCTCGACTACAAACTCGAAATCCCAGATTACCCCTTACAAAATGTAAACATTTTTCGCACACAAGAAGATGTTTTTCACTAAAATACAACACCTTAAACCAACGCACACCCCTCCTCTTAAAGCGCACAATTCTCACAGCATTCATTTTTCAAGCACCCGCTCAAAAATTCCGAAGCCATGAGGCAGTTGTCCAAAAGGTTTTGCAAGTTTCGCAGAACTCTTCCAAATAAATTTCCAACCCTGGTAATTTTATTTCCAACCCTGGTAATTTTATTTCCAAGGCGTGGAAATTTTATTACCAAGGCATGTCAAAATTTTTCTCGGCATGAAAATAAATTTTCTCGGCATGAAAAATTATTTTCTCGGCATGAAAAAAAAGATGAGTTGGCCTGCGTAATATTTTAGCCACTAATGGACACTAATTTACACTAATGCCTTGCGGGGTATATATGGCCGGATGGAAATTAGTGAAAATTAGTGTTCATTAGTGGCTCCAAATAAAACAAACGAGTCTTTGTGGACAACACCTATATTATTCCCTAAATTTTAGCAATAATATAGATGTGGTTCACGAAAGGGCGTTTGGTAAATTTGGAATCACTCACAACCACAACATAATGGCCTCAACATACGCGCTCAGTACCTCTACGCCCCGCACCCTGGTAAGAACCTCTGCTGCGCAAAATCTTTTTCACAAGTTCCACAAACTGGTAATTTTTCATTCCCCAATCGGGAGCTAAAAGCAATTCTTTGGGCGACTGCGAGGTAAAGCGCTCCACTGCAATGCGGGTATCCAAACGCTCTAAGAAATCTGCGACAAGAGCGGCATATTCCTCCACCTCAAAAAGGCGAAAATCTTCGGGGTTCGCTTCAAATTCTTGCGCCATCTTTGTCCCTTTCACAATCTGCAACTGATGCAACTTCAAGGTGTTAAGTGGAAGTCTTGAAATCACATCCGCCTGCGCCACAATACCATCCCACGTTTCCCCAGGAAGTCCCAATATAAAATGTGCCCCTACGGGAATACCTCGCTGCGCCGTGCGTCGTATGGCATCTTCTGCCTGCTCAAATGTATGCCCACGATTAATGCGCTTCAGCGTATCGTCATTCGTCGTTTCCACGCCATATTCAATAAGCACAAAGCAGCGCTTATGCAGTTCTGCAAAATAGTCTAACAATTCATCAGGCACGCAATCCGGACGAGTACCAATCACCAACCCAACCACATCTTCTACCGCCAATGCTTCTTCATAAAGTCGCTTTAAATGTTCAAGTTCTCCGTAGGTATTGGTGTAAGCCTGAAAATAGGCTAAATATTTCATTTCTGGATATTTACGACTAAAGAATACTTTTCCTTCCTCCAATTGCTCGGTCACACTGCGTTGCGTGGCACAGTATTCGGGATTGAATGTTTGGTTGTTACAATAGGTACATCCTCCACGCCCAATTTTACCATCTCTATTGGGACAGGTAAAACCAGCATGAACCGATATTTTCTGTACTTTTTCAGAAAAATAACGCCTCAGGAAATGCGAAAATTCGGTGTATAAATAGGTTGGGGTTGACATAGTTCCTTCAAACTTTTCGATGGATAAAAAGGGCTGTTAGAATTGCACACAGGCACTATCCTCTGGGCAAAATAACACGTGCAAAGATACTTCTTGAAAGTTTAACGGGCAACACAGTACAAAAAATCTTTCATAAAACTTGTCGACAATAAAATTTTATCTACCTTTGCAACAATAAAATCCACATTTTGTAGTTACGGACTTCCGCAACTGCTTCACCCTTAAAATTGTTTTGCCTATCGAAAAGACTTTACTCCAAATTCAAAAATAGTAAAGTATGAAAACGCTCATTATGCGCACTGACGAAGAGTTGGTGGCGCTTTATGCAACGGGTACGGACGAGGCTTTTGACGTCCTGCTTGAGCGCTATAAGGATAGGCTTTTCTCCTATATTTTATATCAAGTTCGTAATGCAGATGTTGCCGAGGATATTTTCCAGGAAACATTTGTCAAGGTTGTTGTCACCATTCGAGATGGTCGCTACACGGAATCGGGCAAGTTCTATTCATGGGTCACTCGCATTGCACACAATCTCGTCATTGACTTCTTCCGCCGCGAAAAGGGTGAAAACACAATCTCTACAGACGAATCGGACGTTGACCTGCTCAACAACGCAAAACTTGCCGACCGCTGTGCACAGAGCACCATTGATAGCGAGCAAACATTTGTTGACCTCCAACACCTGATTGAGAAACTCCCACAGGAACAGCGCGAAGTCGTTCAGATGCACTACTTCCAGGAGATGACTTTCAAGGAAATTGCTGAGGAAAAAGGCATCAGCATCAACACCGCCCTCGGTCGTATGCGCTATGGCATTATGAATATGAGAAAGATGGCGCAACGCTTTGATTTGGGATTAAGCTTATAGACGTTTTCCCTTCGATAGAAAAATTTTAACCCCATCCTCTATGCAAAAATTCGGTAAATACTCCTTCAACGTAGAACCCTTCGCTGAAGATATCACAGGTCGCCTCGCCTGGGGCACTTTAGGTACGCTCATTCTCCGAGCTGCGTCGTTACACGCTGACGCTCACGGCTTTGGCTACGACGATGTCAATACTAAAGACCATGCATGGGTGCTCTCACGCCTGGTGATTGACATGGAAAACATGCCGCGCATCAACGAGGACTACAGTATTGAAACTTGGGTAACCAAGGTGTACCGCCAGTTTACCGACCGCCATTTTGACATTCTTGCGCCCGACGGCACTGCTTACGGTCAAGCCACCAGCATTTGGGCACTCATCAACATTGAAAGTCGTCAGCCTGCTGACCTTACGAAACTCCCCGACGGCGGCTTCGGCGATGTCATGATTCCCGAGCGTGAAATCCACATCAAGGGTCCCAGTCGCTTGCGCCTTTCTAAAGACGCGCCCCTCATTGACACGCACAAGGCAGTGTATAGCGACCTTGACATCAACGGGCACGTCAACTCCATCCGCTATATTGAAATGTTGCTCAACACCTTCTCGCTCAATACGCTACGCTCTACGCCTCCCAAGCGCATAGAAGTGGCATATTGTCTCGAAAGCCTGTTTGGCGACCAGTTAGACATTTACGCGGAAGTGCAAGACGGCAACACGCACGTCTTTGAAATCCGCAAGGGCAGCGACGTTATCGTAAAGGCAGCCATCACGCTTTAGTTTTCTTAAACAAGACTTTAACGAGTAAACAATAGGAACCTTGTCCTTTTGTTTACTCGTTGTTATTCCGTAGAGTAGAAAGCACCGGGCACCAGTTGCTATATCCCGTTCGCTGCGACGCTGTCGCAGCATTCCCTACTCTCCCTCACTCTCAATCATAAACTATCATGCAGAAAATTGTATTTCTCACCGGCGCCGGCATTAGCGCAGAGAGCGGACTCGGCACTTTTCGCGGTGGCAACGGACTTTGGGACAACTACCGCATAGAGGACGTGTGCACCGTCGATGCTTGGCACCGCAATCCTACGCTTGTCAACACTTTCTACAACGAGCGTCGCAAGCAACTCCCTACTGTAGAACCCAATGAAGCGCACCGCCTTGTTGCCGAATTGGAAAAGGATTACGAGGTGGTGGTCGTAACGCAGAATGTAGACGACCTCCATGAGCGTGCGGGTTCTTCGCGCATCATTCACTTGCATGGCGAGTTGCTTCGAGTGTGCTCGTCGTTCAAGAAGGAAGACCGTAGTCAGTGGCAAACACTGGATTACGACCACTTGGAACTCCCCGTTGGTGCAACGGCACCTGATGGTTCGTTGCTGCGCCCCTACATCGTGTTTTTCGGAGAAGACGTGCCGCGCATGGAGGAAGCGATTATTTTAGCCGAACAGGCGGACATCTTTGTCATCGTAGGCACTTCGCTCAACGTATATCCCGCGGCAGGACTCGTACGCTTTGTACCCAAAGGTACACCTATTTTTGTCATTGACCCCGAGGCAGACACCATGACCGCCGTAAAGGATGCCATTTTGCTGAAAGCAACAGCCACGGAGGGGATGAAGAAGTTGGTGAAACTGCTTAAGTAATAGATTTAGTGGCGCCTGCGTAACCTATGGCGAACCACGAACAATATATAACGATCCATTTGTTTAATTTTTTGCCACGAATGAACACGAATGAACACTAATACCATCCGGTCTTAAATCTCCCGCATGGCATTAGTGTTCATTCGTGCACATTAGTGGCTAAACAAATAATAGCACTACACTTTTGAGGTAAAGATTATTTGTGGAAACCTCTATATTGCAGGCAAAATCTAAACCTCTGCAGGTTGACGGGCGCCAAGCCTTTGACATCTTCCACAAAATGCTTAACTTTGCAGATAGAAGGATTTTCCTTGACGACAAAATCAAAAATTCCCCATTATGATCGTATCTCCCTCCCTCCTTTCTGCCGACTTCGGCAACCTCCAACGCGATATCGAAATGCTCAATGAGAGCCAGTGCGACTGGTTCCACCTTGACGTGATGGACGGTGTGTTTGTACCCAATATTTCTTTCGGTTTTCCCGTTATGGAAGCCATGGCGAAACACGCAAAGAAACCCCTCGACGTGCACCTCATGATTGTGCAGCCCGAAAAGTTCGTGAAGGAAGTTAAGGCACTCGGTGCCAAGATTATGAACGTGCATTACGAAGCGTGCACCCACCTTCACCGCGTCGTTCAGCAGATTAAGGCGGAAGGAATGATGGCGGGCGTAACGCTCAATCCCCATACTCCCGTGAGCGTATTGGAAGACATCATCGTAGACCTCGACCTCGTGATGCTCATGTCTGTAAATCCCGGTTTTGGCGGACAGAAATTTATTGAACACAGCGTTGAAAAGGTGCGCAAACTCAAGGAACTCATCGTGCGCACAGGTTCTAAGGCAATCATCGAAGTGGACGGTGGCGTAAATCCTCAAACGGGCAAACTCCTTGCCGAAGCGGGTTGCGACGCAGTCGTTGCTGGTAGCGCCGTATTCCGTGCTGCCGACCCCAAGGCTGAAATCGAGGCGCTTAAGGCACTTTCGTAAGTATTTTTTTAGTTCACGAGTAAACAAGTAGACGAGTAGACGAGTAGACGAGTAGACGAGATTGTTTGCGAGATAAACGATGTGCATCCCGCATGGTAGTTGTACTCTAAAAAGCCCCGCACGGTAGTTGTACTCTGTACTCTGTACGTTGTACTCTAATAAAAATACCATTCCCCATGCTCACCCCCACTCTTTCCCAGAAAGAACTTTTTTCCCTCTTTCAAATCATCAAGGACTGCCGCAACGTGGTGGTCTGTTCCCATCGTGGACCTGACGGCGACGCTATGGGTTCTTCATTAGGTTGGGCGGAATACCTGCGCCACCTTGGCAAACAAGTCACTGTAGTTATGCCCAACCCGTGCCCCGACTTCTTGCGTTGGATGCCCGGTTCTCAGGCGGTGAAGTTCTATTCTGAAGCGGCAGAGGAGGTTGAACGCGCCATGAAGCAGGCAGACCTGATTTTCTTGATGGACATGAATAGCGTGGGGCGCCTTCAGGACATGAGTGTGCAGGTTGAGAAATCCAAGGCGAAGCGTGTGATTATCGACCACCACTTAGACCCGCAAACGAATGTTGACCTCGTTATCTCGCGCCCCAAGATGAGTAGCACGTCAGAACTTGTCCTGCGCATGCTTTACCAAATGGGCGGTTACGACCAAATGACGCGTTCGGGCGCAGCGTGTATCTACACCGGAATGATGACGGACACGGGAGCCTTCACCTATAATTCTAACGACCCCGAGATTTACGTGTGCATCAGTCTCTTGCTCAAGAAGCGTATTGACAAGGATCGAATTTATCGCAACGTACACAATAACTATTCTGAACATCGCTTGCGCTTGCAGGGCTACATTTTACACAAGAAGACGGAATTCTTTGAAGGGCGTCGCGCTGCCATTTTCGCTTTGACACGCGAGGAAATGAAGGAGTTTAAGTTTATCCGAGGCGACATGGAGGGTGTTGTGAATATGCCCCTCCAAGTGCGCGGTATGCGACTCAGCATTTCTTTGCGCGAGGACACAGAAAAGGACGTCATCCGCGTCAGTTTGCGCTCCGTAGACGATTTCCCCTGCAACAAAATGGCAGAACAATTCTTTAACGGCGGTGGCCACCTCAACGCTTCGGGAGGCGAACTCCCCTTCCCCATGGAAGCGGCTATCGAAACCGCCAAGCGCGCCATTGAAGCCTTTAAGGATCAACTCTATGGCATAAAACCTGAAGAGAAACAATCCTAAAAAAATAACCGAGTAGAAGCCCAGTCTTCTGCTCGGTTTTTTATTGTAATCTATGCGGAATGATAATCCGGATGGGGCTCTCCCCCTGTTCATAGGGGGAGGGGACCACGAAGTGGTGAGGGGGTGCCGAATACGCACCGCACGGCATACTCCCAACTATTCTCTACTCACTCCTTACTTTTTTCGCACCCCCTCACCAGCAGAGCTGGTCCCCTCCCCCTATAAACAGGGGGAGAGCGCCATCCGGACTATAACCCTCTACCCCATCTGCTCCTTCAAGAAGCGCTCCATCGCACGATAGAAATCGAAGCGGTTTTCCTGATTGTGGAAGCCGTGACCTTCGTCATCCTTCACCATGTATTCCACCTCCACGCCTCGCGCTCTCAACGCCTCGACCATCTGGTCGCTCTCCGCCTTATTCACACGCGGGTCGTTTGCCCCTTGTGCGATGAAGAGCGGTGCCTTAATGAGATGCGCCTGAAGGGCTGGACTATAAGCGGTAAGCATTTCCAAATCCTTTTCAGGGTCGCCCACCTGCTCGTACATCATTTCAAGGAGCGGACGCCAATAAGGGGGAATGGTTTGCATGAATGTCAAAAGGTTGGAAACACCTACGTAGTCGATACCGCAGGCATAGAGGTCGGGCGTAAAGCAAAGGCCTGCCAAGGTGGCATAACCGCCATAACTTCCGCCATAAATCGCTACGCGCTTCGCATCGGCAATGCCCTGCGTAATCAACCAATTTACGCCGTCCGTAATGTCGTCTTGCATCGCCTGCCCCCACTGCTTGTAACTCGCTTCAAGGAACTTGCGACCATAGCCCGTAGAACCGCGGAAATTCATTTGGAACACGGCATAACCACGATTACAAAGGAACTGCACTTCTGCCGAATAGCCCCACGAATCTCTCGCCCAGGGACCTCCATGTGGGTGCACTACGACGGGCAATGCCTTCGCCGTTTCGGGCGTGTAGGGATGGGGCAAAGAAAGGTACGCCTCGATGGTCAAACCATCGCGAGAGGTGTACGTCACAGGGTGCATCGCCACCATATCTTCCTCCTGCAACCAGGGAGCGAGTTCGGCAAGTAGCACAGGACTGCCCACGGCACGATCGTAGAAGTAATAGCGTCCACGCGTGCGGTCGCTGCCCACATAAATCAAGTATTTCTGCTCCTCCTTATCCGTGGCGGTGATGCCAAAACGGCGCCCCTCAAAGAAGCTACGCAGATGCTCGCGGAATGCCGCCTCTTCATCATCAAAATAATGGCGAATGGGGTCCTTGTGTCCCTGGCAATACACTGCCAACAACTTCTTGCGCTTGCGCGAATACGAAATGCTCGACACGTCATACTGCTCGTGGGCATAAAGGTGCTCCAACTCTTCACACGTTGCGGGATTCATCAACACGAGCGCCACCTTGTCGCGCCCGAGGTTCGTAGCGGCATACACCAAACGGTTGTCGGGCGTAAACTCCATGAAATCCACCGACTCCTTAAAGTTCGTAGTCAATACAGGGCGGAATTCCTCCTCCTCATGTTCGCGATAAAGGATTTGTGTATTAACCCCGTCCACAATGGCAGTCACTACGCGCAACTTCCCCTCGTGGTCGGTCATATACCCCTGCCAATTCCCGGGATTCTCCGCCAACTGCGTGAGTTCGCCCGTCTCCAAGTTCAGGCGATAGGGGTCAAAAATCTCCGCCTGGCGCTTGTTCATCCCGATAATCACCTCATTGGGAACGTCCTCCAAGTCGTCAATGAGCGTGGTGCGCACTCCCGGGAAAGCCGTATAGGCGCGCAGGTCGCTACCGTCGAGATTCACACCGTAGAGTTGGTAGTTCTCATCGCCCGCCGTGTCTTTCATAAACAGGATGCGCTCATTCGTTGCCCACATATAGCCAGCCACACTGCGCGCCGTCTCGCTCGTCAGGCGCACTGTGTCTTCGCTCCCAATGCGTTGCACAAAGATGTTCATGCGGTCCTCATAGGGCGCAAGGAAGGAGAAGTAGTTGCCATCGGGAGAGATTTGATAACCCGAACGGTCGGAATTGCGGAAGAAGTCTTCGAGTGGATATTGCTTAACCATGACTTTTTTGAAAGTGGAATTTGCTTAGAAAATACGATATTGATTATCCTAAAAATTAGATAATGATATAGCAGTTGACCCATTACCACAGACCCCTCCGCCCTTTGGGCACCTCCCCTAACTTTGGGGAGGATTTTTATATACTCCCATTCGCTTGTTATTCCTAATTGGAAACACAAACGAGGCAGACTAACAGAATTGTCCCCAAAAGTTAGGGGGACGAGCAACTTTAGTTGCGGAGGGGGTCTGTTAAAGTCCTTAGAGCAAATGCTATATTATCCTAAAAATTATTATTGCTGTCCGGTAAAAATAATGACGCGTTTTAAAAAACAACATTTTCCCGGACAGCCGATATGTATGGTATACATATGAGTCATTTTAGGGGGAAAAGTGCAGGACAAAGCTTAAAATGGGAAATAACAAACATATATGACTTGTCTGTTCTCATCTATCAAAGAGATTTTTACCGGACAGTTCCCATTGCCTTATGGCAAACAAAAAAGGGATATAACAGCAGGATGATGTTTTTGTTGTATATAAAATAGTTTTATGTATCTCACGCAGACTCCGCAGAAAACGCAGAGACCATGCGGATAGGAATA
>JAZQXB010000076.1:0-15382 GCA_045632685.1 Alloprevotella sp. | reverse complement strand
TTTGGGCATTTGACCTCGCAACCTCGGTCTTCCTCCTCCTCGTAAGGCATAGTATAAACAAGTTTATCCTCTGCTCTTACTTCGAGCGTCGGTTCCCCTAACTTTGGGGAGGAATTTATATACTTCCATTCGCTTGTTATTCCTAATTAGAAACCCAAACGAAGCAGACTAACTAAATTGTCCCCCAAAGTTAGGGGACGAGCAACTTTAGTTGCGGAGGGGGTCTGTTAAAGTTCTTGGGGCAACTCCTATATTATTGCCTACCTTTAAGCGAGGTGACCTTAAAAGTTTATGATCTCCCTTTACTCCACATGAATCACCACTTTCGGCAAGCGCGGGTCATTGGTAATCAGCAGCACACGGCGTTTTCCGCGCGTATGCTCCATATTGTGAAGTGTAATTTTAAGTTTCGCCTGCTCACCAGGTTGAATCACACTGCTGTTGAGTTCCACCCCTACTCCAGGGTTGTACACCTGCAAACGCATGATATTTAGGGGGGCATTTCCTGTATTTCTTAACACCACCGTCTTGGTCAATTTCTTCTTTTTACCAAAATCAGGAAAAACAAGTGTCGTATCTGAAAGTTCAACATGCGGAGCATACATTAACTTGCTGCTTGTAGCAGGCGCGACGGGAAGTATTGTTGTAACCACGCCAAGCGCATTCTCCTCTGAAATCTTATCCCCCACAAAGCGACTCAAATAAATCGTCGTTTGCGTCAGTCCAAAGTCTTTGATCAGTTTACTGTTGAGCATGAAAGAAACCTCACCCACCTTTCCGGGGGGGATTACATCTGGAGTTGACACTGCTGTAAGGTAATCTGGCATGTGCATAAACTCGGGGTGGAGTGCTCGCGAACTTCCATTAAGAATCGTAATCGTCTGCTTGGGGGTTGTTCCCATTTTGACGTTATCAAATTCAATCTCCCCAGTGCTCAAGTGGAAGTCTCCAATATGTACATCAAAATCATTTGTTGTATACGCAACCTCCTTCACCACACGCCCCTTAAGATTCAAATAAACAAGTTGGTCCTCTGCATTTGTCTTTACAGCAATAAGTTTATGGAATGTCCCCAGCAGTGCTGCGTTATAGGCAATGGTAATTTTTGCGGACTTTCCTGGTGCTATCGCTTCCTTTGACCATTCTGCATATGCACATCCGCAATCGGTACGCACATCCAGGATATAGAGCGGTTTATTTCCCACATTCTCCACTTCAAAATGCGTACTTGCAGGCATGAGCCAAGCAATATCTCCCATATTCCGCTCCGTAGCAATAAATTTCGCCACGGGTTGAGCTGTTACTACGAGTGATAAGCAGAAAAGTATAAGGCTGAATGCGTATTTCATGTAATTCGTCTTTAATTTGGAGCAAAGTTACGGAATTTCTGCGGTGAAAACGTGGAGAGGTGAAACTTTTTGAGTACTTTTGCGAGTAAACTCTATAACTACGCACGTATGAAATTCATTTCTTGGAACGTCAACGGCATTCGTGCTTGCTGCGACAAGGGATTCCGCGATATTTTTGCCCAATTAGATGCTGACATTTTCTGCTTGCAAGAAACCAAGATGCAGGCGGGACAACTCGACCTCCAGTTTGAGGGATACACCTCGTATTGGAACTATGCCGAGAAGAAAGGATATTCCGGCACGGCGATATTTTCACGCAAGCAACCCCTTTCCGTGACCTACGGAATAGGCATTGCCGAACACGATACGGAAGGGCGCGTCATTACCCTGGAGTTTACCGACTTCTACATGGTGACAGTTTATACGCCCAACGCTCAAGACGGACTCAAACGCTTGGATTACCGCATGCAGTGGGAAGACGAGTTCCGCGCTTACTTGTTGGAATTGGACAAAAAGAAGCCCGTAGTGGTTTGTGGTGACCTGAATGTAGCACACAAGGAAATTGACCTCAAGAATCCCAAGGGAAATCAAAAGAATCCTGGTTTTACACCTGAAGAGCGCGGTAAGTTTGACACCTTGCTCGCGGCGGGTTTCGTCGATACCTTCCGCCATTTCTACCCCACCCTTGAAGGTGCTTACTCCTGGTGGAGCTATCGCTTCCATGCCCGCGAAAAGAACGTAGGGTGGCGCATCGACTACTTCCTCACCTCGGAACGCTTGCGCGAAAAACTCACGGGGGCAAAGATTCATGCCGACGTCTTTGGTTCGGACCACTGCCCCGTAGAGGTAACCCTTGAAGGTATAAACTAAAGAATATTCATTTGAACTATCATTGCGGAATCCCCCGCTTGATGAACAGTTCTCAAAAATATAAAAACGATGTCTGAACAAACTCAACCCATGAAGGTTAAATATGTAGTGGAACGCAAGTCATGGTTCTACGGTTTCTTCCAAGCCCTTTTGGCTGTAGTAATTGGGGGTGTAGTTACGTCCATCTTCTCAACAATGATTTTCTTCGGTGTGCTCGGTGCCGTTGTCTCTGCAGGCGAAGTGCCCGCTGTAATTACCGACCACAGCGTGCTCTGTATCAACCTTGACGCAACGGTTGAGGAACGTGCAGAAAACAATCCCTTTGACAAACTATTGGGTGGCGGATATGCTGAAGCTCAAGGTTTGGACGACATTCTCGTTGCCATTCGTGAAGCAAAAACAAACTCCAAGATTGAGGGTATTTACCTCAAGGGCGGTGTGTTGAGCACAGAAGCGGCTACGATTCAGGAAATCCGCAAGGCGTTAGTAGACTTTAAGGAAAGCGGAAAGTTCATCCTTGCTTACGCTGAAATCTACTCTCAAGGTGGTTACTACTTGGCATCCGTTGCTGATAAGATTATGATGAACCCCTCGGGTATGTTGGAATGGAAGGGACTTGCTTCTCAACCCATGTTCTACAAGGAATTGCTTGAAAAACTCGGCGTTGACATGCAGGTATTCCGCGTGGGCACTTACAAGAGTGCGGTAGAGCCTTTCATTTGCACAGAGATGAGCGATGCTAACCGTGCGCAGGTGCAGTCGTTTGTAAACGACATTTGGGGTAACTTCCTCACTGACGTGTCTGAATCACGTAAGATTTCAGTGGACTCGCTCAATGCTTTTGCCAACAACTACATGTTCTTCGATAAGGCAGAAGCGACTATTGATTATGGATTTGTAGATACACTTGTTTACGACAACGGCGTGCGCGACGTGCTCCGCAATCACGTGGGCGGTGTGAAGGTGAACTTGGTTACTCCCAAGGAATTGGCAAGCGTTGTTGTGCCCCAAACGAAGGATAATGAAATCGCCGTATATTACGCTTTCGGTGAAATCGTTGATGAAAAGACTTCTGGACTTTCGGCTGGTGGCGCTGAGATCGTGGGCAGCAAGATTGTGGAAGACCTTGACAAGTTGATGAACGACGATAAGGTAAAAGCCGTAGTGCTTCGCATCAATTCGCCTGGTGGTAGCGCCTTTGCGAGTGAGCAGATGTGGAATGCCATTGAATTGTTGAAGGCAAAGAAGCCCGTGGTAGTTTCTATGGGTGACTATGCAGCATCGGGCGGTTACTATATGTCTTGTAACGCCAACCGTATTTTCGCCGAACCTACGACACTTACAGGTTCAATCGGTATTTTCGGTATGGTGCCTAATGTTTCAGGTTTGCTTACTGAAAAACTCGGTCTTCACTTCGACGTAGTGAAAACAAACGACGCTGCCGACTTCGGAGCTATGGGGCGTGGTTTTAATAAGAAAGAAACTGCTGCGATGCAGGCATACATCGAACGCGGTTACGACCTTTTCCTCACGCGTGTGGCTAACGGTCGCGGCATGACCAAGGAAGCGGTGAACGAAATCGCACAGGGTCGTGTGTGGACCGGACAGCAGGCGTTGGGTATCGGACTTGTTGACCAGTTGGGTACTCTTGAAGATGCCATTGCTTATGCGGCAGAATTGGCAGAAACTCCTGATTATGCCGTAGGTAATTATCCTGCGAAGGACGACTTTATGACACAGCTCTTGGATGCTACCAAGGAAAATTATTTGGAACGCGAATTGCGCGTGCTTTTAGGCGAACATTACAGAAGTTTGAACGTATTGAAGCAAATCGAGGGTGGCAATTACCTCCAGGCACGCATGCCCTACGATCCCAACGTGCGTTAATCGTTCAAGGTAAATTCCGCATTTTGAATGTACAACCTGATTATGTCAATCCGCAACTTCTTGTTCGACAAGGGTTGGGGATTGAAACAACAGGCATTTGACGTGCCGCTTATCTCTGTGGGCAACCTCTCAATGGGAGGTACGGGGAAAACTCCCCACACCGAATACCTCGTGAAGTTGCTCCAGCAATCGAGCAAGGACGTTGCCGTGTTGAGCCGAGGATATGGTCGTGCGACCAAGGGATTCCGCCTTGCTACAGATGCATCTACGGCAAGCGAAATCGGCGATGAACCGCGCCAAATCAAGCAGAAGTTCCCCGCTTGTACTGTTGCCGTGTGCGAAAAGCGCGTGGTAGGGATGCAACAATTGATTGCCAAGCGCCAAGAGGAGGGCAAGACTACCGATAACTGGGTCGTAGTGCTCGACGATGCCTTTCAGCACCGCTATATCAAACCGGGCTTCAGCATTCTCCTTACCGACTACGCTCGTCCTTACTATGCCGACCGCGTACTGCCCTGGGGCAGACTCCGCGAAAGCGCAGAGGGGGCACAACGTGCCGATGTAATTATCGTAACAAAGTGCCCGAAGCATCTTTCTGCTACGAATGCTGAACAGATGCGTGCCAAGTTGGCACCGCTCCCCACACAGGAGGTATTCTTCACCTGTTTCGACTACGGTAATCCGTATAGCGCAAGCGATTGCCAGGAAACTGAACTCCCACACAACGCTTTAGTGCTTACAGGTATCGCCAAGCCACAACCCCTTTACGCTTATTTGGAAGCACATGGGGTGGAAATCAAAACACTTGCCTTTCCCGACCATCACGCGTTCACGGCGAGTGATGTAGCACGCATTAACACCGCCTTCGCCGCCCTTCCCGAAGGGAGCAAGGTGATTACAACGGAGAAAGATGCCGTGCGCTTGCGCCTACTTCCCACACTCAACGAGGCGGTGAAGGCAAACCTACTCGTACAACCTATTGAAGTGAAATTCCTTTTCGGAGAAACCGAAAAATTCAATACTAAAATTTACAACTATGTTGACGCAAATCAATGAGACAGCACAGTGGTTGTTCGAACACACCACTTCACGCCCCACAACAGCCGTAGTGCTTGGCACAGGTTTGGGACGTTTGGCTGCAGAAATAGAAATTATTGACGAATTCCCCTATAGTGCCATTCCTCACTTTCCCCTTTCAACTGTTGAAGGGCACAGCGGTAAACTCATCTTCGGTTTGCTCGGCGGTAAGGAAGTGTTGGCAATGCAGGGTCGCTTCCACTTCTACGAAGGTTACGACATGAAGCAAGTGACCTTCCC
This sequence comes from Alloprevotella sp., assembly GCA_045632685.1. Classification (GTDB taxonomy): domain Bacteria; phylum Bacteroidota; class Bacteroidia; order Bacteroidales; family Bacteroidaceae; genus Alloprevotella. The sequence continues at coordinate 9,959 of JAZQXB010000076.1, read as the reverse complement.
CGTGCGTGTGATGCATGCGCTCGGCATTAAGAACCTCTTTGTGTCAAACGCAGCGGGTGGTATGAATCCCGATTTTGAAATCGGCGACCTCATGCTCATTACCGACCACATCAATTTCTTCCCCGAACATCCCCTTCGCGGAAAGAACTTCCCCACAGGTCCTCGCTTCCCGGATATGTCAGAACCCTATGACCGCCAGTACCTCCAGCTTGCACGCGAAATCGCACGCGAGAAGGGTATTAAGACGGTTGAAGGTGTGTATGTAGGCACACAGGGACCTACGTTTGAAACGCCCGCAGAATACAAGATGTACCGCATCATCGGTGGCGACGCAGTTGGTATGTCCACCGTGCCCGAAGTTATCGTTGCGCGCCACTGCGGCATCCGCACGTTTGGTATTTCGATTATCACCGACCTCGGTGTTGAAGGCAAGATTGTAGAAGTGAGCCACGAAGAAGTGCAGAAGGCGGCAGATGCTGTGCAACCCCTGATGGCAGAAATCTTCAGAACGCTCGTGCAGCGCATTGCAGAGTAAAAATCTAGAACATCTAGAGAATCTAGAACATCTAGAGCATCTAGAATATCTAGAAAAACATCCCCAGAATTAATCACAATAAATATACTATGGCAAAAGGAAAAGTTGATGCCCTCCTCGGCATCGTTTTTGGCGACGAAGGTAAAGGTAAGGTAGTGGACTACTTCACACCGCAATACGATGTGATCGCACGCTTTGCGGGTGGTCCCAATGCTGGTCACACTATTATCTTTGAAGGCAAGAAGTTTGTGCTTCGTTCTATCCCCTCGGGTATCTTTGACGAAGGCAAGATTAACATCATCGGTAACGGTTGCGTAATTGCTCCCGACCTCTTTATGGCGGAAGCACGTGAACTCGAAGCTGCGGGCTATACGCTCACAGACCGTCTCCACATCAGTTGCCGTGCCCACCTCATTCTTCCCACGCACCGTGTGCTCGACCGCGCTTATGAAGCAGCAAAGGGTAAGGCTAAGGTAGGAACAACAGGTAAGGGTATCGGTCCCACTTATTCGGACAAGGCAGCACGCGTAGGCCTCCGTGTGGGTGACATCCTCGACAACTTTGAAGCAAAGTACCAGGCGCTCAAGGCACGCCACGAGCAAATCCTCCGCGACCTCAACTTCACGGATTATGACATCACGGAAGAAGAGCAGAAGTGGATGGAAGGCGTAGAATACATGCGTAAGTTCCCCCTTCGCGAAACGGAAATCGACATCAACAACTACCTCGCTGAAGGCAAGACCGTTCTTGCTGAAGGCGCACAGGGTTCGTTGCTCGACATTGACCACGGCACCTATCCCTTCGTATCTTCAAGTTCTACAACGAGCGGTGGTGTCTGCACTGGTCTCGGCGTTGCGCCCAACAAGATCGACCGCATCTTCGGTATCTTCAAGGCTTACTCTACACGCGTAGGTTCTGGTCCCTTCCCCGTTGAACTTTTTGACGAAACAGGCGACCTCATCCGCCACATTGGTAACGAGTATGGCGCTGTAACAGGTCGTAACCGCCGTTGCGGTTGGGTAGACCTCGTAGCCCTCAAGTATGCCATCATGATCAACGGCGTTACCGACCTCGTAATGATGAAGGGCGACGTGCTCGACGGTTTCGACACAATTAAGGTGTGTGTGGCTTACGAAAAGGACGGCGAACGCACCACCACCATGCCTTACGACACTGAAGGTTGGCAGGCTGTTTACGAAGAAGTTCCCGGTTGGAAGACTCCCCTCTCTGACCTCCGCAAGGAAGAGGACTTCCCCGAAGCATTTAAGAACTACATTGCTTATCTTGAAAAGGAACTCGCAACGCCTATCAAGATTGTCAGCGTAAGTCCCGACCGTGCTGCTACAATCGTAAGATTCTAATCTCTTGAATATACGCAAACGAGGGTATGCCTAAACATAGTTTTGGGCATACCCTCGTAGTTTGTATTATTGGTGTCCGGTAAATACAGATATTTTTTTGTCCGATAGATTGTTGCACTCATACAAGTCCCTTATTGAGATTCAACTGAAATAATACAGAGTTTCTATGTTTAAGAGAACACGAATTTCACGAATTTCACGAATAATACGAATCACTGTGCGGAATATATGTTTTGCTAATCGCATTCGAATAACACGAATCACCATGCGGAGCGTTATGATAACGCAAACCGAAGGTCGCTCAAGTCAATACCTCGAATTTTACCATCCGGATGGTATTCGTGAAATTCGTATGCGATTAGCAAATTTTGCCCGCATGGTGATTGACTTGCGCGACCTTCGGTTCGTGTTATTCGTGAAATTCGTGTTCTAAAAAAATAAAGAGAAATTTTACCGGACACCAATAACTATTTTACCGTTACCAAGGCATGTATTCAAACCTACACTCTACCAAAATTTTCTTCCACGCCTGGTAATTTTATTTCCAAGGGTTGGAAGAAAAATTACCAGGCGTGGAAATAAAATTACCAGGCGTGGAAGAAAACATATTAAGCATATTATGCAGAGCATCATTATCATGCGGTGTATTCTCCCCTAAACCGACGGTCACTGACCGAAGGGTAAAGCAAAGGTATCCCCCACCAGCAAGGATATCGTCCCAAGTTGAATTACCGCAACATAACGAAGGAAACCACCTGCGAGGTATTACTCATATCCAACTTCTAATTTCTCCCTTCCCTACAGCATCGGCGCACCAAAATGGTACAACCAATTCCAGAAGCGGCGCATAAGGGGTTTCTTACGATAGACCTCTGGTGTCATCACCTTGCATTGCGCCTTTTTATCTTGCTCAAAAATCGTCTGCATCGCTTGAGTAGCAGCACTATCGACTATCAGCACATTGCACTCATAGTCCATCTTAAGACTTCTACCATTTAGATTGGCACTGCCCAGGAAAAGGAAACGATCATCTACCATCATCACTTTTGAATGGTGGAAACCGCCATGGAAGACATAGATCTCGGCTCCGAGTTTTGCGAATTCCTTGCAGTAATACTCCGTAACATTGGGAGTTACAGGAATATCGCTGAGCGCTGACACCATTATTTCCATCTTCACTCCGCGCTTAAGCGCACGCTTAAAGGCACGCACTACCTTGTTGGTTAGTGTGAAATAAGGATTAATGAGTTGCACGCGGTGCTCTGCATTGTCGAGAATCTTGACAAAGGTCTGCTCCATAATGCGCGAAGATTCACGAGGGATACGATTGACTACACCTATCATCTTCTTGCCTACTGTACTCGTGGTATCCACCTTGAGTCCTGTGAAGTAATCCTTCGCTTGACGTTCCCCGGGATAATACTGTTCGCCCTGGAGACGTTCGAATGTAACAGCATTCCAGAAATCTACAAACACCTTTTGAAGTTCTGCCACCGCATCACCCTCAATGCGACAATGAAGGTCGCGCCACGCACCAAACTCGGGTTTTCCCACCACGTAGTAGTCCGCCACATTCATTCCACCCGTATAAGCAATAAGCCCGTCTATCACCACAACCTTTCGGTGGTCGCGAAAAAAACTGTTTTGTAAGAATGGAAAAGCCAAGCGGTCGAATTCATAGATTTGTATGCCGCGCTTGTGAAGCGAATCTAAATGGTGACGCTTCAAGGGGCGGTCGTTCGAGCAATTACCAAACCCATCATAGAGCGCCCTTACCTCAACACCTTCAGCAGCCTTTTCCGCCAAAAGATCGAACAGCAAACTGGAGATTGAGTCATTGCGAAAGTTGAAATACTCTAAATGAATGCTGTGCTTGGCTTGACGCACTGCCTGAAAGAGGTCGTCAAACTTTTCCTGCCCCGTCTTGAAAAACACGACGCTGTTGTTGTCCGAGAAACGCACGTCAAACTCATCGCGCAGGAACGACACAACAGCAGAATCGCTTCGGCTCGACTGAGCAAAAGCGATTCCACTGATGATAAATAAAAGCGTTGTTAGAATTAGTCGTAGCATAAATAGTTATTCTTTAAGGTTTTGAGGTTATGAGGTTTCAAGGTTTTAAGAAGCATGCGGAATGTGTATCTTGACCCTATAGACCTTAAAGACTTTAGAGTCCCTAAAGACCTTAAAACCTTAAACCCTTAAAACCTCAAAACCTTATAACCTCACCTTATAACCTTAAAACCTTATAACCTCACCTTACAACATCGTGCTGAACGAGTCAACAAGTCCGATCAAATGGTCGTCGGCATCAGTTACAAGCACACAGTGTATCTTGTGTTGTTGGAAGATTTTTTCAATGGCGTGAATCTTTGTTTCAGGCGTTACCTTCTTCGGATTCTTCGACATGATGTCTGCCACGGTCAGTTGGAAGAACTTGTCTTGTGATTTCTGCATGGCGCGACGCACGTCACCATCGGTAATAATGCCGAGCACCTTTTCGTTTTCCACCGCTACGCAAAGACCAAGGCGACCTGTTGTCATGTGAATAACCGCTTCGCTGAGCAACATGGTGGGGGGTACCACGGGAAGGTCGTCTGTGCGCATTACGTTTTTCGCCTTTGTCAGCAAGCGACGACCGAGCGAACCGCCGGGATGATACTGTGCAAAATCCTTTGCCTGGAACTGGCGTGCCACGATAAGGGCACAAGCCAAGGCATCACCCAATGCGAGTGTTGCCGTTGTTGAACTTGTGGGAGCAAGATTCAAGGGGCAAGCCTCACGCTCAACGGCAATGTTCAAATGGGCAGTGCTGTATTGCGCAAGAAGGGATTGCGGATTGCCACTCATACCAATCACAGGAATACCACGGTCAATAAAGTACGGCAAGAAGCGCAACAACTCATCGGTGTGACCTGAATTAGAAATGGCCAACACCACGTCTTCCTGCTGAATCATCCCCAGGTCGCCATGGAAGGCATCAAGGGGATTAACGAAGAAACTGGGAGTGCCCACCGACGCCAGCGTAGCTGCGATCTTTGCACCGATGTGTCCGCTCTTACCTACGCCCGTTACAACCAACTTACCCTTGCTGGCAAGAATCAGTTCTACGGCCTTGTCAAAGTTTTCATCGAGCAACGGAATCAGACCAAGAATAGCGTCCGACTCATCGCGAAGGCATTTTATTGCGGTTTCTATGTGTAAACTCATAGTAATGTTCTTGAGGTTTTGAGGTTAAGAGGTTTTGAGGTTAAGAGGTTAAGAGGTTTTTGAAGACAGAAGAACAAAAGAACAAAATATATTATTTTTTGAACTTATGTTCTTATGTCAAGAAAAATCTTGTGGTTAAGAAGTCCATCCGGATGGTAGTTGTACTCTGTACTCTGTCAGTTGTACTCTGTACTCTGTACTCTGTTAGTTGTACTCTTGTCCTGCAATGCGACCTTAAAACCTTTTCGATTTATGCCAACAAGTCCTGAATGAGTCCGTCGAGCTCGTCCAAGTAAAGCATGTTGGGACCATCGCTCAAAGCAGTTTCTGGATTAGGATGCGTTTCAAAGAAATAGCCATTTGCCCCAAACGCCTTTGCAGCCTTTGCCATAGCGGGCACAAACTCACGGTTACCACCCGTTTTACCCCCTGCCGCACCAGGACGCTGCACAGAGTGTGTGCAGTCCATAATCACGCGATCGGTGTAGTTTTTCATCAAGGGGATGTTGCGGAAGTCTACTACAAGGTTGTTATATCCGTAGATGTTACCACGCTCTGTGAGCCACACTTCCTTGGCCCCTGTCTCGCGACATTTCTCAACGGGGAACTGCATATCTTCACCCGAAAGGAACTGCGCCTTCTTGATATTTACGATTTTACCCGTTTGCGAAGCGGCAACCAATAGGTCTGTCTGACGGCAAAGGAAGGCAGGAATCTGCAACACATCCACCACTTCACCTGCAGCAGTAGCCTGAAAACTTTCGTGTACGTCGGTCAAAAGGGGAAGTCCGTACTTCGCTTTAACGTCTGCCAACATTTGCAATCCCTGTTCCAAACCAGGACCACGGAAGGAATGGATGGACGTGCGGTTTGCCTTGTCAAAAGATGCCTTAAAATAGACTTCAGCACCTGTCTGCTCCTTAATCTGCGCCAACTTTGCAGCTACAACATCTAAAAGTTCTGCCGACTCTATTACGCAGGGACCAGCTATAAATAAAGGTTTCATAGAATATTCTTTTACATTAACATGGCAAAGTTACTAAAAATTAGCGGGACACGGATAGTTTTCAATGGGTTAAATTTGTGAGTAATATGTAAAAAGAACCTCCCTCTTCAGAATGACTCTAAAGAGGGAGGTTTTAAGTATGTATCAGTTGAGCGAGGTTTACTTCACTACAACCTTCTTACCATTGATAATGTTGATACCCTTCACAGGCTGCTGAACGCGACGACCATCGAGAAGGTAGATACCCTTCGCAGCAGTTTCTGTTTCTACAGCATCAATACCTGTTACACCGTCAAAGCTGAAGTCTGTAACGCTCTTCACGCCAGGCATAGAGAAATACTTTTCGATATTACCATATACCCAAACTGTCTGACCGAGCATGTCGGGATTGTCAAGGAGATTCAAATTCTCACGAGGAGCAGTTTTTGAAGACAACTGAACAGGAAGGAATGTTTCAGCAGTACCGATAGCGATGTTTGAAGGTTGAACAGCTGCAGGGTCTGTGGTAAGTTCATTGGTCTTACTCAAAGAACCACAAATTGTGCCCTTCACCCAAACCTTATCAGTTACCTTACCATAGAAGTAAAGTACATCTGCTACCGTGTAAGCATTTTGCAAAGTGCCGTCACCTTCGATTACGAAGAGCTTGAATGTAGCCTTGCTTGCCAAGTAAGTTTCATTTTCAGCAACTTCAGCAGTAATTTCAGCCATACCGTAACCTACAACAGTTACAAGACCGTTTTCATCGACAGTTGCAACCGCTTCATTAGAAGAACTGAACACAGGTTTTACATCTGCGCTTAAAGAGAATCGGTTTTCAACCACCCATGCTTCACCGCTCAAGATAGCAATTTCGTCCTTTTCCCAAGCTACATTAGAGGGAAGGAGGTTTGTGATTACTTCAACGTCTGCAGCAGAAGCGGGATAGAGTTGAGCATTGCCATTGTAGCAAGCTACGAATGCAGTTACATTGTAAGTCTTGATAGGATCAAAGATAAAGTCTGCCAACACACCGAAGTTGTCGCGGAGCGTCATTTCGCAGTCGTTCTCGTCAATCATTGTGATGTTCTTGCTTACCAAAGCTTCAGCACCGAAAGTGATACCTTCGAGCTTCACCAACATGTTTTCGTACTTCTTCAAGTTAGAACCGATTTCTGACATAGTGAGTACGAGAGGAGTCACTGCATTGTCACTGCTTGTAACAGTTACGTTTGCATAGTCAACACCAGTCATTTCTGTGAGACCGTTGTAGAGCTTCAAACCAGATTCGATAGAACCACTGATCTTGTCGCCAGTCTTGCAGTTGGGAGCATTCTTACCGTAGAGGAGCAAACCTTCTGCACCGTCAGTTACATATACATTGTAGTTAGAACCAGAAACGCAAACACCTGTTACGAGGAGGTCTGTAAATTCATACTTCACCGCCACTTCTGCAGCAGTGGCATTGCTCTTGAGTTCTGCAATTGTTGTGTATGCGGGAACAGGAATTTCGGGAGCTTCTACTTCTACACTACCCTTACCCTTAATGGTGAGGTCTTTCACTTCCCATGTACCAGCAATTTCAGATGTACTTGTGTACACGAAAGCCAATTGGATAGACTTACCTGCATAGGCCTTAAGGTCAGCTGTTGAAGTCACAAAATTCCACGAAGCACCATTGGGAGAACCTTCATAAGCGAGTTCTGTCCAATCTGCAGCAGTGCTTTCCTTTACCATTACCTTACAAGCAGCAAGGAAAATTTCTTGGGTGTTAAAGTAATTCGCAGCCTGATCAAATACGAGCGAACATTCTGTAGCGTTTGCAAGACTCAACACGGGCGAAACCAACCATGCTTCAGTTTCATAGCGAGTGCTGTTGGCAAAGGCAGAAGCCTTCATACAACTATAATTAGAGTCATACTGCCACACGTAACTCAATCCTGCAGGCATTACCTTGTTGTCAAGTGAAAAGCCGCCCATGTTGTTAGCAAACGATGATGTCCAAAGAGCAGAAACACTGGGAACTTCAGGAGTTGGATCTTCACCTTGACCGGGTTCGTCACCACCGCCTTCACCTTGGTCGGGATTTTCGGTAGAACCACCGTCCAAAATGCCACCGTCTGTTGTTTCGAGGGTGAAGTCGTCAACGAGCACATTGCCACCGGGGTTCTTCGCATTCATAATAACGAGTGAGAGGCGCGTATCTGCTTCAAGCGTAAATACATGTGTCACTTCCACCCATTCGCTGGTAGTAATGTCGTTCGTGTAATCGCCATAAACATAAGAACCCGCCTTGTTCGCATCATCAACAGGAGTATAACCAGGGCGTACACTTGCACCTGTCTCTGTTGCAGCTTTAGCATAGAACTTCATAGTGTAAGTACCAGCCTTAAGCGTCATTTCCTTATAACCGATGCGCTTGTTACTTGAAGTTGTACCAGCCACGCATACAGAGTAGTTACCGCTGTGAGCATCTGTGCTCTGTGAGAGTGTAGCATTACCCGCTGTAGAAGCGGTCTTCCAGTTATTGGGGAGTCCGTCTACCCATGTTTCGAAATCGCCGTTGAGAACAGACAACAAATCGCCAGTTTCACCACCAGTGCCGGGTTCTTCACCTTCACCGGGTTCTTCACCGCCGCCTGTGCCGGGTTCTTCACCACCGCCAGTGCCGGGTTCTTCGCCACCACCTGTGCCGGGTTCTTCGCCTTCTGCAGCAAGCGTTACAACGAGTGAGTTGTAACGGCTGTTCTTAGTTACGTCAAAAACAAGTTCTGTAGCAGAACCGCTCCAACCTGCAGTAGCATCCACAGCTACACCACCAACAGCAAGACCGTGATAATCTGAACCTGTAGCAGTCCAAACTGCCTTAACAACAGTCTTGCCTGCAGGAACTGTAAGCGTTACAGTGTTACCTTTGTAAACGCGCAACTGCGGACCATTCCACATACGAGGAGGCGTATTGGTGTGCGTACCAATATCAAAGGTAAGCACAACACCGTCTTGAGTGATTTCGGGAATATTACCAGCTTCAGCGGTAGGTCCTGAACCACTACCCAAAGTACAACCCCAAGGATTACTCTTGAAGTCAAAAGTTACTTCCTGTGCCAAAGCAACTGAAGCAACCATCACGAGAAGAGAGAGTAAAAATTTCTTCATAAGCATTTAATATTAAGTTGATAATTTAAATAAAAATTCTATCAAAAGCAAGGTAGTGAGCGGTTTAATACCACTTTTGCTATATTCAACACACAAAAGTAACCATTTATTATCTGCCACAAAAACTTTTTAACAAAAAAGTGGTGCATTTTAGCACACTGCCCTTGCTCGTATGAAAAAAAGTAGTACCTTTGCACTCGCAATTCGGGGTGTAGCTCAGTCCGGTTAGAGTGCGCGTCTGGGGGGCGTGAGGTCGCTGGTTCGATTCCAGTCACCCCGACTGAATTGTTAGAGCGTTGATAATCGAAAGATTATCAACGCTTTTCTTGTTTTGGCAATAATGCTGTAGTCTCTTCATTTGGCGCAAAGGGCGCGAAGTATTTTCAAGAGATTGCATAGGATTTACTCCGGACGGCGCTCTCCCCCTGTTTATAGGGGAAACCGACGCACGAAGTAAGAGCAGAGGAGAAACTTGTTTGTACTATGCCTTACGAGAAGGAGGAAGATGAGCGAAGCGAAATCAATTGGGACCAGCTCTGCTGGTGAGGGGGTGCTGAAAATACTCCGCATGGCATACTACTCTCTACTCTCTACTCACTATTTTCAGCACCCCCTCACCAGCAGAGCTGGTCCCCACCCCCCTCGGTTCCCCCCTTATCCGGGGACAGGAATCCCTATAAACAGGGGGAGGGCGCCCTTCGGACTTCTTTAC
>JAZQXB010000075.1:0-44854 GCA_045632685.1 Alloprevotella sp. | reverse complement strand
CTTATCGCATACGAATTGCACGAATACCATCCGGATGGCATTCGTGTTATTCGCCTCTGATTAAGAAATATTCATCCCGCATGGAGATTCGTGTTATTCGTGAAATTCGTGTTCTCTTAAACATAGAAATTCTCGTTTTTTTCGGTTGAATATCTATGAGGGGGGGTATGAGTACAACTATCCATCAAACAAAGAGTTATCTATATTTACCGGACACCAATAATAGTAAAAAAACTTTTGTCAGAGGATTTAACCATCCGAAATGCCCCGGGAGGAGGGCAAACTTGCATAACCGCCGGTGGGCGGGGCGAACCTGCCGTGGTACTCTACGAACGAATAAATCTATCGGTCCCCGTAGGAGGGCCCACAGCACCTGGATATGCGACAAATTGCTTTAACTTATCCGGTCGTTGTGGGTCCTCCTACGGGGACCGATAGAGAAACTCAACTGTTATTCCTAATCCGCAGGTTCTCTGCGTTCACCAGCGGTTAGGCAAGTGTGCCCTCCTACGGGGGCAATGCATTCATAAATTTTAGATGGGTCAACTCCTATATCGTAGCCTATTTTTTTAAAGAAATAGTCCAACAACTATAGTTTAGAACTTCACCGACAAATGTGCCAAGAAGTTTGTTCCCGCCTGTGCGGCATAACCTGTATAGTTCACACGATTGCTGGGCGTTCCATGATATTCTGAAGAAGCCCAACCGTTGTTTTCATACTTCTCGTTGAACACGTTGTAGACCGTCACACCAATGCAAAGGCTTTTCGCATAGCGCTTGGGCGCAAAGGTGTAACTGAAGTCGAGATTGCTCACACAATAAGCGTCCAACTTGTGCGCGTCAACATCAGCATTGCTCATGTATTGCTCACCCACGTATTGCGTTTGGAGTTCCGCACGCCAACCTTTGAACGTGTACCCCAACTTACTGTTTGCAATCACATCGGGCGAGAAGGCGATGTGCGTTTCGCCGTGATTGATTTCTGTGGCTGGGAGTTCATTCCAGTCCTCATCGTACCCGTAAATGGTTTCCTTGAAATCCTTAATGCGGTTTTGCGACAAGGTAAGATTACCAGTCCATTCCAGTCCACAAGGTAAGGAGAAGCCCCCTTGGAGTTCGACACCCGCACGGTAACTCTTGGGCACGTTGGCAGAAACGGGTTCACCGATTTCATTGAGTGCGCCCGTGAGCACCAACTGATTCTTGTAGTCCATGTAGTAAAGGTTCGCCCCAACATGCCAGCGCTTTGCGGCATAAGTAGCACCGAGTTCGTAGTCGGTAAGTCGCTCTGCGCGGGGATGTTCCGTGAAGTAACCGTCGGTGTAATTGTTGCGCGTGGGTTCCTTGTGCGCTCTCGCCACCGAGGCAAAGAGGCGCCAGTTTTTGGTGGGTTGCCAGTTGAGCCCGAACTTGGGATTAAAGAAATTGAAGCGCTCATCGAGGTCAAGGCGTTGCATGCCGTCGCCCGCCCATGAGTTGTACTTGTCGTTGGTGCCGTCAATCGTGTAACGGATATGGCGGTATTGCGCATCCGCATAGGCTGTGAGCGAAGGCAAAAGGAGGTATTCCGCACGGGCATAGATGTTGGCATCGTCCTTACGGGCATCGTTGCGGTAGTAATCCGCATTGGGGTCGAGGTGTCCCACGTAGTTTTTCACCCAAAGCACCTTGCCGAAGTGGTCGCCCCAATAGCGGTTAGCAGCACCGCCGAGCGTGGCGCGCAGACGCTTATTGTTATAATGAACCGAGAAAACGGCACCCCCGAAATGGTTGTCCATCGCCTTCTTGCGCACCAAATCGGAACGCTTGAAGGTTTCGCCATTGTGCTCATAGGGTGTCATGCCATACTCCACGAGTTTGCGGTCGGTTTTATACTCTTGATAATAGCCGTCACCCTTCGTGTAGTGAAGCCCTACGTTCATTTTCCAACGGTTACTGAAACGGTGGTCCACAAGCAGTTGCGCGTTGGTCTGCGTATAGTTATCCGTTTGGTCGTCGTAGAAATGTTGCCCCCCATTGTCGTCGGTAAACATATAGCCACAGGAATTGTAGCGACGACCATAGGCTTCCATCTCTTCACGAGAAGCATAGTTCCACGCATGATAGGTTTCTTCCGTTCCGCCAAAGAGAATGAGGCGCGCCGTAGTGGCATCGTTAATATAAGCGGCCTGTGCATAGTAAGAATTTAAGTCAGCCGAAGCACGGTCTATGTATCCCGCCGTGCCAATGTTCGAAAGGCGCAGGTCAAACGTCCAATGGTCGTTTAGAAGCCCCGTGCCAAGGCGGAAGGTTTCCTTGTGTGTGCGGAACGAACCGCCCGAAAGGCTCACTTCTGCGTAAGGCAGACGCGCGAAATCGGCAGTTTGCAGGTTCATACTGGCACCAAAAGCCCCGGCACCGTTCGTTGAGGTACCCACCCCACGTTGCAACTGGATGTCCTTCACACTCGATGCCAAGTCGGGCATATTTACCCAAAAGACGGTGTGACTTTCGGCATCGTTGACAGGAATGCCATTGGCAGTAACGTTAATGCGTGTAGCGTCCACCCCACGAACGCGCAGGGAGGTGTAACCAATACCCGCTCCAGCGTCACTTGTGGAAACGACGGAGGGCGTCATGCTCACGAGGAAGGGAATGTCCTGCCCGTGATTGGCACGCGAAAGTTCTTCGCGCGTGATGTTGGTAAACGCAATGGGAGTGGTGGAAGTAGCACGTGTAGCAATAACGCTTGCTTCTTCGAGAACAATGTCCGTACTGTCGTTACGATGTTGCGCAACGACGGGGAGCAACCCCACAAAAAGGGCTGCAGTTGAAATGAATCTTTTCATTATTAAGATATTAGAGTGAATAATGAAAAGGGGGATCAGATGGAAATGTGAATTTTGGCGGCGAGCTGCCGGCAGGCTGCTACGAAAATCTGCACAAAACCTTCTACCAAATTCCTACGCCGGCATTATCCGGTTCAGGTGCATGGGTATGATCTCAGCCCAACAATATGTTGAGCACCCCTAAGTAAAAGTTGGTGCAAAGGTAAGAAGAAAATCAAAAAGGAGAAAGGAGAAAGGAGAAAAACAAAGCGGGGCAACCAAACACCTGCTTATTTCTCCTTTCTCCCTTCTCCTTTCTCATGTATTCTATCTGATTTTTAGAAGCGTCCCATGCCGCCACCGTAACCTCCCATTCCGCGACCCATTACACGGACTGCGGGAGCGCCTGGTCCTGCGTTATTACCCTTCGTTTCTGCACCATCGGTCTTCTTACCACCAAAGATATTCAACTTGTAGATGAAGTGAACCATGCAGTAAGAGTGGATGCCATACGACCATGAATCGTTACGTTGGTAGGCACTGATATTGCGGCTGATGCTGCTCTGCTCGCGAAGGATATCGTAGAACTGGAGCGAGAGTGTCGCCGCCTTGCCCTTGAGGAACGAGTGAGAAATCTGGGCGTTCCAGAGCACCTCGTTGGTATTCATGTTTGCCGAAGAATAACCACGGCGTGAGTTTACACGAATATCGGTAGAGAAACGCAATCCGAGGTCGGTATTGATGTTGAGGTTTGCTCCGTAATCGAAATTCCACGTTTCGAGATTTGCACGGTCCTGAACGTCAGACTTCGACTTCTGATAGTTGACGTTTCCGAAGACACTGAAATCCCAGTAAGTCGCACGATAACCGAAGCGAAGGCGTTCGCCAAGGTTGAGCGTGTTGGTGGTGGCCTTCACGCTTTCAATATCGTTGAACACCTTGTGATAGAACTTCAACGCATCGGGACCACTTGCGGGAGGTTCACCAATACCCGTTGTGCGGTTACCGATATAACCAACCGATGTATTGTAACTTACATTGGAGTTGGTAGAGATGTTCCACAACTTTTCTTCACCCAAAGCGGTGTTGAAACCGAAATAACCGCTCGTGCTCCAGTTACCGTTGATGTTTTCGGGGCGTGAGAAGTTGCGACCTGTCTCTACATCGTAAATAGACTTGTTGGTAATGGAGTTCTGATTCATATTACCACGTACACCCGCAAAGATACCGCGTTGTGCTTCAGTATCATACGTGCGAAAGTCGATGTTCATATTATGGTTCCACGAAGGTTTCAACCCAGCGTTACCCATAGAAATGTAGAGCGGGTTACTGTCGTCAATCACTTCAAGCAAGTTGGTCATCGAGGGTTGAGATGACGAACTGCGGTAGTTAATGTCGAGATTTGTAGTTTGGTTGAAGCGGTAGCGCAAGCGCACGTTGGGTGCCCAGTTGAAGACGTCACGCGTTACAACGGTGTCGATCTGTCCGGGGCGTGTATATTCCATCTTCGTATGCTGGGGCTTTAAGTCTACGCCCGCGTTGAAGCGAATTTCCTTGGTGTTGTAGCGCACACCGACATTCACATTGTGGTCGTTGTAAGTATAAGTGGCATACTGGCTGTTATAGTCGTCGCGCACCATTGCGAGGAGGTCAGCATCTGTAGGCACTGTGCCGAAGATATTGATGGCATCACCGTAGTTGCCCCAAGGCGAATTTCCGCCGTCGTATTGCTCCAGGTTGAACAGTGAGCGGTCAGAATCCTGATAGCGATGTGAATATTCATAACGACCTTCTGCAAACCAGTTGTTGCCCAAGGGTTCGCTGTAACTCAAGCGCGCACTGTAGTTATAATTCTTGCTGGGACTCGTTGTATATTGGTTCAAGAACGTTGAAGTAGCATTTGCCGCACCATCCTTGAAGTACATAATTTCATTGAGGGAGTAGTTGTTGCTCTCGCTCTTTGAATAACCCGCATTCAAGCGGATGTTCACGTTACGACCTTTGCTACCAAAACGGCGTGTGAAGTTTAACGTTCCGCTCAAATTATGGTTCTTGTTGTCGTTCATGCTCTCGCGGTGCTGACGGTTGACAGCAATGGCAAGGAGTTCGGGATTAATCGTTCCTACAGGTTCCAGGAAAATGCTGTCGAGCGGACTTTCAATAACTCCACCATCCACTTCGTAGGGATCGTCGTTGAAGGTTACCGAACGGTTTGAAGAGTTGCCATTCCCCTTACTGAACGAATAAGAAGGGCGGAACATAATGCGCGTCATCGTGTCGGGGTCCCAACGGAGGCGGAAACCTGTGTTGAAATTCGTAGAACTGTTACGACTGCGGTTGAAACCATTTGAGAAGGAGCGTGTGCTGCTACTGCTGGTCAAGAAGGTTTCCGTGCTGTTCGTAGAAAGCGAATGGCTCGTGCGGTGACTGTAGCGCGCATTACCGCCAATTTCCAATCTTCCGGGTTCTTTCTTTTCCTTACCATTTTCCCAAGTAAAGTCCAAACCGCCTTCTTTGGAAGCGGTTACACCTCCGCCACCACGACCCCAGCCACCGTAACCACGGTCGTTCACATTGTTGGCAGAACCATAGACTGTGATGCGGGAGTGGTCCGTAAAGTAGTTGACGAATGCCTTTGCCGAATAGCGATCTTTCGTACCGTAGGCAAGGTCAATATTAGAAACCAACGTCTGATTGATTTCGCGCTTCGTAGAAATGTCCAACACGTTTGTTTCTTCTCCATCGTCGATACCCGTCATCTCGGTGTAGTCGCTCTTCTTCTGATACGACTTAATCTTGCTCACCAGGTTGGTGGGGAGATTCTTCATCGCAATGTCGGTGTCGCCCTTAAAGAAGTCCTTACCGTTAATAAGGAATTCCGTCACCTCCTTACCGTTAATCTTCACCTTACCGTTGTCGTCAATTTCCGCACCGGGAAGTTGCTTAATCAAGGCTTCGAGCGTAGAACCCTCGGGCACACGATAGGCTGCAGCATTGAAGACAGTAGTATCTTCCTTCTGTTCTACCTTTGCGGCAGTGGCAGAAACGACAGCAGTACCGAGCATGTCTTCGCGTGAGGTAAGACTAATGACGCCCACACGCAAGGTATCGGTCTTGTCAGTAATACTGATAGACTGCGTCTTGGTGTCAAAACCAATATAACTGATTTTAAGGGTGAGATTTCCCTTCTTCTTCACGTCGAGTTTGAATGTACCATCGGTCTTACTGGTCATCGCAGCCACGACCTTATCTTTTTCTAACACCGACGCCGTAGCATACGGAAGCGCTGCCCCCGTCGTAGCATTCTTCACAGTACCCATCACGACACACTTCTGCGCCACCATCGTAACGGCGATGAGTGAGAGTACCAAAGAGAGGAATAGTTTCTTCATAATTAGGGATTTTATTTGTAACTGCAAAATTACACAAATCTCACCTTATAACCTAATCCTCCTACCACTACTCGACCAATCTCCCTATTTTCAAGACGAATCGGGAATCACAAAAAGAAAGTCGCCAAGAATTACAAGAAAGTAAACTCTTGGCGACTTCGTTTCAAGGGAGTCTTCCAACATTTGCGGAGGGGTTATTTCAAGTTTGCGCGAATCTTCTGCAGGTAACCGTTGAGGCGCTCCTCATCCTTCTGGTCTATGATTTCCAGCAGTTCCTTGAGTTCGGTACGAATCTTTTCCACCTGTCCACCCGTTCGGGGATTGAAGAGTATTTCGCGCAGGAGGCAGTCATCTTCACCCAGCACCCCACGCGCTATTTGCATGTGGCGCTTGAAGGTGGTGCCCGGAGCATCCTGGTGCTTCATGATGGCGGCAAAGACAAAGGTTGATACGAAGGGGATGCTCAAGGAGTAAGCCATCGTCTCGTCGTGCTCATCAAAGGAATACTCAAACACGTTCAGCCCGAGTTTCCCATAAAGGTCCTTGAAGAAGATGCGTCCCATGTAGTCGCCCTCATTTATTATAATAGCATTCTCGGAAGAGAGAGCACCGAGGTTGGCAAAGGTAGGACCAAACATGGGGTGCGTGGAAACGTAGCGACGCCCCGTCTTTTCGTAATACTCCTTAAATCCCGTCTTTACCGAAGCGATGTCGGAGAGGATGCAATCTTGTGGCAAGAGGGGGAGTATCGTGTCAAATACCGTAAGGGTATATTTCAGCGCTACGGCATTGATGACCAACTCTGGGCGGAAGGCCTCAATTTCTTCAAGTGTTGTGAAGCGCTGGGTGTTATAGGTAAAGCGCAAACGGTGAGGGTCGATGTCGTAAACCGCAGTTTCGTGGTCGAAACTCAAGAGGTCAACGAAGAAGGAACCCATTTTTCCGGCGCCAAGGATAAGGAT
The DNA here is from genome assembly GCA_045632685.1 of Alloprevotella sp. Taxonomy (GTDB): domain Bacteria; phylum Bacteroidota; class Bacteroidia; order Bacteroidales; family Bacteroidaceae; genus Alloprevotella. The sequence goes on along the minus strand of JAZQXB010000075.1, from coordinate 37,693 downwards.
TTTCATTTGTTAAGGTTATGAGGTTGAGTACAGAGTATTGGTATGGTTACTGTCCGAATGGCGCTCTCCCCCTGTTCATAGGGGGAGGGGACCGCTTTGCGGTGAGGGGGTGCTGAATCTATGAGAATTTAGGATGGCGTCATTAGGAGTAAACCATGAGGAGTGTATTTTGCACCCCCTCCCCTCTACGTGGCCCCCTCCCCCTATGAACAGGGGGAGAGCGCCATCCGGAAGGTTGTTGTACTCTGTACTCTGTCAGTTGTACTCTAAATAAAATTACTTATTAATTTCTTCCACCTGCTGGCGCACACTCTCTTCGTGGATGGCTTCAAAAATGCGCTTCATAAAGCTGCTGTCCATACCGCAGAGGCTGCCTTGTGCACCACGCTTGTCCAGGATTTCAGCATAGCGAATGGTCTGCACCACGGTCATGCCGTGCTCTTTCTTGTATTGCCCAATTTCACGACTCACACGCATGCGCTTCGCCAACAGTTCGATAAGGGCGTGGTCACACTCATCAATCTGGTGGCGCAATGCTGCAAGACTTTCGGTGGACTCACCCACTTCGCGCACCACGAGTTTGTTGAGAATAAAACTGAACACATCGGGCGTCACTTGCTGACTGGCATCGCTCCACGCACAATCAGGACAGCAGTGAGTTTCCACAATAAGTCCGTCAAACCCGAGGTCCATCGCCTGTTGGCAGAGGGGAGCGATGAGTTCGCGACTGCCCCCAATGTGTGAGGGGTCGCAAAGGATGGGGAGGTTGGGGATTCGGCGACGCAGTTCTATAGGCAGGTGCCACATGGGAAGGTTGCGGTAAATCTTCTTGTCGCAAGAAGAGAACCCGCGATGGATTACCGCCATGCGCTTGATGCCCGCACCATTGATGCGCTGCAGTCCACCAATCCAAAGTTCAAGATCGGGATTTACGGGATTTTTCACAATCACAGGCACATCATGCCCTTTCAAAGCATCCGCAATTTCCTGAACGGCAAAGGGATTAGCCACGGTACGCGCACCGATCCAAAGAATATCTATGCCATGTGCGAGGGCAGCTTTGACATGTGCCTCCGTGGCTACTTCTGTAGCGACGAGCATACCGAGTTCCTGCTGCACACGCTGCAACCATTTCAGACCGGGTTCACCAACGCCCTCAAAACCTCCGGGTTTTGTGCGTGGTTTCCAGATGCCAGCGCGGAAAATCTTCACGCCATTGGCCGCCAATTGGCGTGCTGTGTTCATCACCTGCTCCTCGGTTTCTGCAGAGCAGGGACCCGAAATAATCAACGGGCGCTTTTTTTCAATACCAGGGAGGTTGAGGGGAAGTATATCGAGTTCCATATTTTTTGAGGTTATGAGGTTGTGAGGGGATAAGGTCTTTAGGGACTTTAGAGTCTTTAAAGTCTTTAGAGTCTTTAAGGTCATTAACGTCGAAGCTGTTTTACAACTTTAACGCTCTTATTCTGTGAAGTGCTTCAAGGATTTTATCTTCCGTTGCACAAAGCGATATGCGAATATAGCGATTTCCGTTGGAACCGAAGATAAAACCGGGGGCAATAAATACTTTTGCCTCGTGAAGAAGGTGCTCGGTGAGGGTTTCTACCGTGTCGTAATGATCGGGAATTCTACCCCAGAGGAACATGCCTACTTGATGCGGATCGTACTTACAGTTGAGCGCTTCCATAATCTGTTCTGCGGCACGACGGCGGGGGAGGTAGATGTCGTAATTATGGACTTCGTGCCAAGCATCGTCGTTATCGTAGGCCGCAACTGCCGCTAATTGCATCGCTCGGAAAGTACCCGAATCGATGTTGCTCTTGACGCGCAAGATGTATTGGATGTATTCGGCCTTCGCTGCCAACATACCAATGCGCCACCCAGGCATGTTGTGACTCTTCGACATGGAGTTAAATTCGATGCAACAGTCCATAGCGCCAGGTACCTGAAGCAGACTTTGCGGATGGCGATTTAGGATGGTGCTGTAAGGATTGTCGTTGACGATGAGGATATGATGGCGGCGCCCAAAGGCAACGAGGCGTTCGTAGGTTTCCTTGAGCGCTACCGCTCCCGTAGGCATGTGGGGATAATTCACCCACATGATTTTCACCCCTGCGAGGTCCATTGCCTCAAGCGCTTCGAAGTCGGGTTGCCAACCGTTTTCTTCCGTCAGATCGTAATAAACGACTTCGCAACCCAACAGGCGTGAGAGCGCGGTGTAGGTGGGGTAACCCGGATTGGGAACGAGCACTTTTTCTCCGGGATTTACGAAGGCGAGAGTGGTGTGGAGAATGCCTTCCTTTGAACCAATCAGCGGCTGAATTTCCGTCTGCGGGTCCAGCGTCACGCCGTAGCGGCGCTGATAATATCCCGCCATGGCGCACTTGAGTTCGGGCGTTCCCGAAGTGGGTTGGTAACCATGAGCCGTGGGGCGTTGCGCCTCGCGACAAAGGGTTTCAATGGTTTGAGCGGAAGGGGGCAAGTCGGGACTGCCTATGGCAAGACTGATAATGTCATGCCCTTCAGCATTGAGTTGCGCCACTTCCTTGAGTTTGCGTGAGAAGTAGTATTCTGGCACGCTGGCGATGCGGTGGGCGGGAGTAATCATGGAGGGAGGGGGATTAGAAGTGAGGAGTGAGGAGAGAGGAGAGAGGAGAGAGTAATACCATGCGGGACTAAACTCGTTTATCTCGGTAACCCTCTTGTCTACTTGTACCTACTGAACTTGTTAACTAAAGAGTGGGTAATACCATGCGGAACTAAACTCGTTTATCTCGGTAACCTTCTTGTCTACTTGTACCTGGTTTACTTGTTAACTAATCATGTCAACTAACAACCACACGCTGGATATTCTCCGAGGATGCGGAGGTCGCGAGTGAGGGGGCGAACGGCGTCAATGCTTTGGCGGTAGCGCAAGTAGTCGGGATAGGTTACGTCAACGTAAAAGAGGTATTGCCACTCATGACCAATAATCGGGAGGGATTGAATCTTGGTGAGGTTAATCTTGTAAAAACTGAAGATGGAGAGCACCTGCGAGAGCGAACCCTCTTCATGGGGCAAGGAGAAGACAATGCTGCTCTTGTTGGTCTGCATCACTTCGCGATATCGATCGGCCTGCCATTCATCAGCGAGAGCAAGGAAGCGGGTGAAGTTGTGCTTGTTGTCCTCAATATGATTCTCAAGCACCTTCAGTCCATATTGCTTTGCCGCACTGGCGTGACAGATAGCAGCATGTCCGCTTAAATGTTGCTCCGTAATGCGTCGCGCCACGCCTGCCGTATCTTCCGCCTCAACCACCTTCAGCGACGGATGATGACTCAAATAATGGCGACACTGCTGTAAGGCTACGGGGTGTGAGTTCACTTCCTTCAGGTCGCCCCATTCCTCATGGGGAAGACAGGCAATGCAATGCTCAATGCGGAGTTTGTGTTCGCCAACAATAGTACACTTATGCTCGCGCAGGAGCTCGTAATTGTGAAGCAAACTTCCCGCAATGGTGTTCTCAATCGCCACCAATCCCATCACACTGTCGTCCTGACGCATTTCGCGAAAGACCTCCTCAAAGGTATTACAGCAAATCAAGTCGATGTTTGCGCCGAAATGCTCGCGCGCCGCAATGTGGTGGAACGAACCAGGTGCGCCTTGGATGGCAACCTTCAATGGATTCTCGGGGGAAGTGGTATAGTTCATAACGTTAAGGATAAAATAAGAGGTCCCGCTCGTTGAGCAGGACCTCTCGTATGGTGTCATAAATAGATTCGCAACTTAATTTATACACACAACGTCCCGCTCTGCCTGTTCAGCAAAGTAAAAATAAGCGTTAAAATAAAAAGACGTTGTGAATAACATAATGTTCGTTCTTGAGTATAAATTATAGAAATGTGTAAGTAAATTCTGTTTTCTGGCGACAAAATTACAGTTTAAAATTTGCCCACCAAAGAAAATCAGGATTTTTTTGAGAATTATATAGAAAATCAAGAGTATCTAGAGCATCTAGACAATCTAGAACATCTAGAATATCCCCCCTATCGCTCAAAACTCACAAAGCGCCCATCACGCGTAATCCCCTGCACGGAGATGCGCAGGCGTGTGCCATCGAATGAGTTATTGAAGAACACAGCGGTGCCTTTACCGCGACTATCAAGTGTGAGTTGGGGCGTCCAATAAAGGGTGTGGCGCGTATCGGGTTTCTTCGGCAACTTCATTTCATAATAGTTGGGCGAATAAAAGGCTTTGTGTTTGGTATACCCCCACACCTTACGTTTAGTCTGCCCCTTCTTTGACTTATAAAGGTAGGCATTGGGGCGCTCATAGACCGCAATAACTTGGTCTATATTTTCGCTCACGCCCTTCGAACCTATAAACCTCGTCATTTTCCCCTTGTCGGTCACTATTGCCACCGACTGCACCTCGTCCGCCATTAAAAGACCAAGGTTACCACTACCATTATTATTCAACACCCATTCTGTCACCTTACCATTGATTAACGACGGGTCCTCACCTTCCTCACCTTCTTCTGGTTGCGTCAGGAGGTCTGTGATTCCTGGTTGCTCCGAAGTTGAGGGTTCGGCAGGCGTTCCCATTTCGGGTTGTTCCTCTTGCTGGAACATTTGGTTCGCCGCATCCACACTGGCACTTGCATAGTTCGTGCCATCTATGAGCATGGCAATAAAACTCATGGCATTCATCGTACCGTCATTCCCAGCATCACGCCAACGTTCAAGTTCAAGTTCTACATTATAGAAACTTTCAGCCGTGCGCTTTCCTTTATTCTCTCCCCCATCCCACTTGTAACGATTTCCCTGCAGCGGGCGGTACTTACGCTTTGCCTTAATCACGGCTTCGTCAAGATAGGTATGGCGCCAATCATCAAGGGTATCCTTCCATTCAAACACCTCGGGTGTAGTATACAGTTGTTGCGTCGTATCAAGGGCTACTGAAGGTGCGTAAGTCTGCTCCTTGGGATGGTACTTTCGCGGTTGAGGATCAAACCAACGATCAAAAGCGACGCGCGCCCATTTACGTTCTCCCACAGCATCCTCGGTGTATACCGTCGCCGACATTTCGCCCACATAATCTATGGTAGAACGGAAGGCGAACTTACCTTCAGCATCCGTCAAGCATTCACCCTCAACAACCGTACCTTCGGGAGAATACATCATCAGTTTCAGTCCCAGGTTCGGCCAGGGTTCGCGCTTGTTATTGTCCTTAAACACCGTACCATTCAGCACAAGATTTTCCTCAATAGGTTGGTCGGCCTTAAACTGGTCGTGGTGGCACATCTGCTGAAAACTCGTAGCCGTCCATCCTTGAATGAGCAACAGATGGTCGAGCGCCATCAAGCGCTTGCGGCGAGAGGCCACCGTATCGCCAGGCGCAAAGTAAAAGTCGGGATTGTGAATATAACCACGCACCTCACTGGCCAGCAGCATCTCTGCATCAATAGCAGAAGTTCTATTGCTCACCACCTCCTGTGCATCGTCGCGCACGGAGAGCGAAAGGTTCGCATCAACGGGACTCCCCTTGCCATCAGAGACATAAAACTCAAGGGCGATTGGAGCATAAGGAGCGTAGGACGACGCACTTTGGCGCACCTTGACTTGCACTTCCGTTGCCGCCGATACAGGGTAATACACCAAGCGCTCCGCCAACGCCTCACCCTGCTTGTTGAAAAGTTGGATTCTATTCACCCCTCCGCGTAACACATTTGCAGGAAGCGAAAATTCTGCAGGACCATTAACGTGCAAGGTGTCAAAATAGCAGGCACGCTCACGGTTGAAAATACCCATACCCACCACCTCCTGGGGCATACCGGGAGTGCGCTCCACACGAAGATCCAAATAACCGTCCGCCAAATCCGCCCGCAAGGTATATCCCTCCGCTTGTGCCTCGGGAAGTTCCGTACGCTGGTCGCCCACAAGGGCATAACCACCCGTCACACCTGCAGGCAACAAAAAGACACCACGTCCCTCATGTAGGGGGCGCACTGTGAGCAAGGACTCGCCATTGGGGGTGTATATAGTGATTTCATCATCACAGGGCATGCCGTTACCGTCGCTCACCAAAAAACCGATGCGCTGTGTAAGTTCTGCAACACGCTGCCCACCTTCAGGGAAGAATGAAACAACACGCTTGCCCTCACCGTCAAAATCAAAGGTGCGCTTTGCGCGATCTGTCAACTTCCAGGAAGCGTCAAGGGGATCAATCGTGAACGACTCCTTCTGACGTTCAAACAAGGGGATGACACGTGAGAAATAAGCATCCTCGCCCCAATTGAGCATCGCACGCGTGTAAGCACGCACCTCGTAATAACCCGAACGCATGTAACTATCAAACTTTATGCAGCCATTTCCACCGCCGAGCGAATCTATCTTCACCAACTGGCGCTCCATCATCTGCCCCGCCGCATTGAGAAGTTCTACATAAAGCACCCCACTGATGTCCGTAGGTTTCAAACTTGAAGCACGCACCACATAGGCCTTATAAAATATAGAGTCGCCCTCATAATAGGCATTATTGTCTAAATGCAGAAACACCTTCTCACGCGGAAATTCATGGTCGAAAGCCGCCGCCGCTTTGAAGCGCTCAAAAAGCGCTGCCACCGAGGCATCCGTCTGTGCCATCAGCACGGACGAGAAGAATACACAGAATAATGCGAGGAACGTATGTTTTATTTTTTGCATATCACGAGATGATTGAAAAGTTTTTACGACCACAAAGTTACTTATTTTCATTGAGGTAACAAAGGGAGGGATACAGGGAATGGTTAAAGGTTAAAGGTTAAAGGTTACTTCACCATCAACCTTTGCACCATCTACCTTTGTACCGCTTCAAAAAAAGTTGTAACTTTGCCCCAACTTTTACTTGGGGTGCTCAAATGATTGTTGGGCTGAGAACATACCCATACACCTGAACTGGATAATGCCAGCGTAGGAATTGGTAGAAGGTTTTACATTGTTTGTAGCACCTGAAGTAAATGTAGACAAACACGCACACACCAACCTCCCTCTCTAAAGGGTGAGGTTCATTCAGCGTGACATTACTCACAATCTCATAACCACCTTACAAGGTTCTCTCGCCTGCTCGGACCTTGAACTCGTCTACTCAATTTACCATGTTAGAAATCTTCGGTGCCATCCTTGGCCTCATCTACATTTTTCTTGAATTTCGCGCCAGCATCCATTTGTGGATTGTGGGGGCCATTATGCCCATTGTTTACGCCATCGTTTACTTCCAGGCTGACCTTTATGCACAAGGAGGCATACAACTTTATTATGTAGCCGCAGCTATTTACGGTTGGGGTAGATGGCGACGTAAAAAAAATGAGGATGGTAGCGACGCTAAAGAAATAGCCATTGGCAGGATGACCATGCATTGGTTTAAAAACGCTATCATATTAGGTGCCATCATCTCCATCCCCATATACTTCTTGCTCTCTCCCTTCAGCGACCCAATGACAGCAAAAATAGACGCCTTAATCGCAGGTCTCAGCATAGTCGCCATGTTCTTACTCGCACTGAAGGTTGCAGAACAATGGTTGATGTGGTTTTTCGTTGATGTGATTTGTTGCGGACTTTACCTCTATCTATCCCTCTATACCGACACCCAACTTTATGCCACCGCAGGTCTTTATGCCCTCTATAGCATCCTCGCCATTTGGGGATATTGTAAGTGGAAAAAGATTGCTGACAGTCACGAACAGAAAGAAGAAGAACAGAACCACCACGAAATTATGAGCATCAACAACGCCATCATTCTTGCCCATGGTAACTACCCCACTCACGCAATTCCTCAAGCCATGCTGCACAGCGACATCCCCGTCGTGTGCTGTGATGGTGCAGCCAACCGTTTTGTAGAAGAAGGTGGCACACCCCTTGCGATTGTGGGCGACGGAGATTCACTTTCACCAACAGTCAGAGAGCGATTTTCTGATATTATTTATTGTGTAGCCGAACAAGAGACTAACGACCTCACAAAAACAGTAAATTTTGCCACCTCAAAGGGTTGTAAGCAAATCTCCATTCTCGGCGGAACGGGATTGCGCGAGTGCCACACTTTGGGAAACATCAGTCTCCTTATGGACTACCACCGCAAAGGGTTGAAAGTTGATATGGTGACCGACCACTGTCACATCATTCCCTGCAGCAATACCGTCACACTCCCCACCACACGGGGGCAACAGGTATCCATCATCAATTTCGGTGCCAAAGGTCTCTGCGCAGAAGGCCTCGCCTACCCCATCTACGATTTCCAACAATGGTGGCAGGGTACGCTTAACGAAGCCACAGCCGAACAGATTACCATCCATGCCGAAGGTGATTATTTAGTACTACTTGACTTTGTAGAATAGCAACAAGCCACCCCCAGGGGTGGCTTTTGTTTATTTAGGTTATAAGGTCTTAAGGCTATAAGGTTTTAAGGATGCCTTCCTCGCCAACATAAAAATCCTTGTACTTGCCAAAGTTGTGTTTATTTATTGTAACTTTGTAGGTTCAAAGCATATCATAAGTTATAACCAGCCTTGCAGAGGTCAGAAGTCTATAGACTATTTATTGAGGTAGTAAGTGGTTAAGGTCGCTTCGCTTTTAGGTTATGAGGTTGTAAGGGTTTAAGATCCGTCCTTAAAGACCTTAAAGACACTAAAGACACTAAAGACACTAAAACCTCATAACCTTAAAACCTCATAACCTCAACCCTCATAACCTCAACCCTCACAACCTAAAACAAATATACTACCGTGGTATCAGTAGATGGACTCACCGTCGAGTTTGGCGGCAGCACGCTGTTTAGCGACATTAGTTTTGTAATTAACGAGAAAGACCGTATTGCCCTCATGGGTAAAAACGGTGCGGGTAAGAGTACCCTGCTCAAAATCCTTGCGGGCGTACGCACCGCCACACGCGGACAGGTTTCTGCACCCAAGGACACTGTCATCGCCTACCTTCCCCAGCACCTCATGACGGAAGACGGGCGCACCGTTTTTGAAGAAACCTCACAAGCTTTTGCCCACCTCCACCAGATGGAGGCTGAGATTGAAGCAATGAATAAGGAACTTGCGGAGCGCACCGACTATGAGAGCGACTCCTACATGGAACTCATTGAGAAGGTAGCAACGATGAGCGAGAAGTTTTACGCCATCGACCTCACCCACTTTGAGGAAGATGTGGAAAAGACCTTGCTCGGGCTTGGCTTTGAGCGCTCTGACTTCAACCGCCAAACGAGCGAGTTCTCCGGCGGTTGGCGTATGCGCATTGAGTTGGCAAAGTTGTTGCTCAAAAATCCCGACGTGCTCCTTCTCGACGAGCCTACCAACCACTTGGATATCGAGTCTATCGGTTGGCTCGAAGACTTCCTGATTAGCAACGGCAAGGCGGTGGTGGTGATTAGTCACGACCGTAAGTTTGTGGACAACATTACAACACGCACCATCGAAGTAACGATGGGCAGAATCTACGATTATAAGGTGCCTTATACGCAGTACCTCCAACTTCGCGCTGAGCGCCACGAGCAACAGATGAAGCAGTGGGAGGAACAGCAGAAGATGATTCAGGAAACCAAGGACTTCATCGAGCGCTTCAAGGGCACTTACTCCAAGACGTTCCAGGTGCAGAGCCGTGTGAAGATGTTGGAGAAGTTGGAGTTGGTAGAGGTGGATGAAGAGGACACTTCTCACCTCCGCTTGAAGTTCCCGCCCTCTCCCCGCTCGGGAAATTATCCCGTAACGATGGACGGTGTGGGCAAGGCGTTTGATGAGAAGCGCATTTTCTCAAATGTCAACCTCATGATCGAACGTGGCGATAAGGTGGCGTTTGTCGGTCGTAACGGTGAGGGGAAGTCTACGCTTGTGAAGTGTATCATGGGCGAGTTGCAGCACGAAGGTACGCTCACGCTCGGTCATAACGTGCAGATTGGTTACTTTGCGCAAAATCAGGCGTCGCTCTTGGACGAAAATCTCACCGTTTTCCAAACCATTGACGATGTGGCGAAGGGCGAAATCCGCAATAAGATTCGCGACCTCCTCGGTGCCTTCATGTTTGGCGGAGAGGCAAGTACGAAGAAGGTAAAGGTGCTCTCGGGAGGCGAACGTACACGCTTGGCACTCCTGAAGTTGCTCCTCGAACCCGTAAACTTGCTCATCTTGGACGAACCGACGAACCACCTTGACCTCAAGACAAAGGACGTGTTGAAGCAAGCACTTCAGGATTTCGACGGTACGCTCATCTGCGTCTCTCACGACCGTGACTTCCTCGATGGTCTCGCCACAAAGGTCTACGAATTTGGTCACGGCAAGGTGCGCGAACACCTCTGCGGCGTGTATGAATTCCTCCAGACCAAGAAGATGGCAGAACTTCAGGAGTTGGAACGAAAAAAGTAACGGATAAGGTTTTAAGGTTTTGAGGTTATAAGGTTCTGAGGGGACCGTTCGGTCTGTCCTTAATGACCTTAAAGTCCTTAAAGACCCTAAAGACCTTAAAACCTTATAACCTTATAACCTCACCCCTTAAAACCTCATAACCTTACCCTATGAAAGCAAAATGGATTGGTGGCATCCTCGGATTTGTCTTCGGTGGTGGCATTTTAGGCGGTATTGCAGGATACGCATTGGGTTCACTCTTTGACAGCAGTCATGAGGAAGGCCCCGACCCCACTCACGAGAATGCTCCCGACATCAAGCAGCAACGCTCACGCAATAACTTCCTGTTCTCCCTCATGGTGCTATCGGCACACATGATTCAAGCAGACGGCAAAATCATGCACTCCGAAATGGAATTCATGCGCCGCTTCTTGCAACGCACCTTTGGCGAAGATGCAAAAAATCAAGGCAATGACATTCTCCTTCGCCTGTTTGAATACCGCAAACAACAGGGCGAAAACTCTTGGCGCGAGCAAATCATGCGCGCCTGTGAAGAAATTGCAGCGATGATGCCCGAAGCGGAGCGCACACAGTTGGCTACGCTCCTTGCTGAAATTGCGCGCGCCGATGGTCGTATTGACACCACAGAGGTCAACGCCTTGCGCGAAATCATTGCCCACCTCGGACTCAACCCCTCACTCACCGAACAACTTCTTTCTCTCGGTGGCACCACCCTCGAAGATGCTTACCGCATTCTCGGTCTTACGCCCGACGCTACCGATGCTGAAGTGCGCAGTGCCTACCGCAAACTCGTGGTGGAACACCATCCCGACAAGGTGGCACACCTTGGTGAAGACGTCAAGGCTGCAGCCACGAAGAAGCTCCAGCAGATTACAGAGGCGAAGGAACTTATTGACAAGATGCGCAAGCAGTAAGGGAGCGACAAGCATAATATTTATTTGGAGCCACTAATGTACACGAATGGTCACTAATGCCATGCGGGTTATTCAATGCCGGATGGATATTAGTGACCATTCGTGTACATTAGTGGCTTAACCAATAAATAGCCTTATGGCCTTCTGTCAAAAAGCACTTAACCCCAAAAGCCCAATATTTATTCGTAAGCACCTTCTACTTTATTACCTAAATTTATTTACCTTTGCAAGTAAACCATTCACAACCTAATCTAAACCAAAATGTTTACGTTCCAGAGATTTTTGGGACTACTTGTGGCACTGTGTTGCGTAAGTATCCTAACAGCCACAAGCACGGCTGCACATTGGACTCTGCAAACAACGGGGAGCAACGTGCTGATTAAAGATGCCGTAACGGGAGAGTACCTTAACATGTACTTTAAGGCGCCCAATGCCACATTCCACACGGGCACGGGCGACGCTTCGCAATGGAAAGTTGTACGCGAGTCGGATAAAGTGGCGGTTTCCTTACCCGTGGCACGGTTTCTTACGAACTTAATGGCGACGAAATTACCATTAAGGCAGAACCTTTAGGCAATTCCAAGTTCATCGCATGGCGCGAAGGCAACCGCTTGTTTACGACAACAGCAACCCACACCTTCACACTCGACCGCAGCATTCACCTTACAGCTTACTTCACCCCCAACACCGATATCGTAACACTCATCGAAGGTGTTGAAGTAAAAGTACCCGCCAACAACGTATTCTACGACCTCCAGGGTCGCCAGGTGCTGATGCCCCAGAAGGGTATTTATATTTTGAATGGCAAAAAGGTGTTAGTGAAATAAAAGAAGATACTTGAGTTTCTCACCCGAACGGCGCTCTCCCCCTGTTTATAGGGGGAGGGGACCACGAAGTGGTGAGGGGGTGCTTAAAATTAAAACATGGGGGTATAAAAAATACTATTAGAAGTATCCTATTCGGCACCCCCTCACCGCAAAGCGGTCCCCTCCCCCTATAAACAGGGGGAGAGCGCCATCCGGATTTTAAACACCCTCATAACCTTAAAACCTTAAAACCTCATAACCTCACCCCTCATAACCTCAACTATGACCAACAAACTCGTTCTATTCGGCGCAGCCTCACTCACAGGTCTTGCTGCCGTTCAGGCTCAAGAAAAGCCCAATATTATCTATATTATGTGTGACGACATGGGGTATGGCGACCTCGGTTGTTACGGCCAGCAGTATATTGCAACACCCAACCTTGACCGCATGGCGGCACAGGGCATGCGCTTTACGCAAGCCTATGCGGGAAGCCCCGTGTCGGCACCTTCACGTGCCAGCTTCATGACGGGACAGCACACGGGCCATACACACGTTCGTGGCAACAAGGAGTATTGGCCCAGTGGCGGACGCATTCAGTACGGTAACCACTCGGACTATGCTCGCGTAGGTCAGGAACCCTACGACCCCAACCACAAGATTATCCCCGAAATCATGAAGGAACATGGTTACACCACGGGTATGTTTGGTAAGTGGGCTGGTGGTTACGAAGGCTCTGCCTCAACCCCCGACAAGCGTGGTATTGACCAGTTCTACGGGTACATCTGTCAGTTCCAAGCCCACCTCTATTACCCCAACTTCATGAACCGTTACGACCCCTCACGTGGGGATGAAGGTGTGGTGCGTGTGCTCTTGGAAGAAAACATCCCCCACCCCATGTACGGCAACGGTTATGAAAACCGTCCGCAATACACTGCCGACCTCATCCACAAGGAAGCCCTTGCATGGTTGGACAAGCAGACGAGCGAAAAACCCTTCCTCGGCATCTTCACATACACCCTTCCCCATGCCGAACTCATTCAGCCTGAAGACTCTATCCTTCTCGCCTACAAGGGTCATTTCTGTAAGGAAAAGACTTACGGTGGCGATGCTAATTCGTGGTATAACCCCACTGACATTGCCCATGCGCAGTTCGCAGGTATGATTACGCGCCTCGACAAACAGGTGGGCGAAATCCTCGATAAGTTGGAAGAAAAGGGCATGACCGAAAACACCATCGTCATCTTCACTTCCGACAACGGTCCTCACGAAGAAGGCGGTGCCGACCCCACATTCTTCAACCGCGATGGTTTACTCCGTGGCACGAAGCGCTCTACGCATGAAGGCGGTATCCGCGTGCCCTTCATCGTACGCTGGCCCGGAACCGTAGAAGCAGGTCGCGTATCCGACCACCAGTTGGCATTCTACGACATCCTCCCCACCTTCTGCGACATCGCAGGCATCGGTGGTTTCCCTGAAGCGTTCGTAAACAAAAACCTTGAAGGCGACTGCTTCGACGGACTTTCCTTCTACAACGAACTCACGGGCAAACCCCAGGAAGCTCACGAGTTCCTTTACTGGGAATTCCACGAAACCAACATGATGGCGCTCCGCATGGGTAACTGGAAGATGGTGGTGAAGAACGGCAACTGCTCACTCTACGACCTCGCCAACGACCTCCACGAAGACACCGACGTGGCAGCGAAGTACCCCGAAGTGGTGCAGCAGATGAAGGAAATCATCCTCTCACAACACACCAACAGCGACCTCTTCAGGGTGACACTTCCCACGCTGTAAACATTGATTTGTGAGTAATCTCCAAACAGGAAATATTCATTTGACCAGAAAGGACGCACGGTTAAAGTGCGTCCTTTTTTGTTGTATAGATGTTTTATGTTTCTCACGCAGACTACGTATGGATGACGCGCAATATGGAGACGCCATAATATGACGTCTCTACGCTCACTCTATCCCCTGTGCAGAGACTCACGATATGGCGAAAAATATTGACAAAATCGGAATGCTTTTTGTTCACTTTTTTGGACGTGTTTGCGTTTTTACTCGGAAGAATGGGACACACTTTCAGCAAAAAGGAATAAACTTTTTTTACTCCTGCAAACGACAACCGTTCTCGGAGAAATTATTCGGCACATAAAACAAATTATTCGGCACCTATTTTTTCGTAGGTGCCGAGTAATTTCACCCATTTTTAGGGGCAAAAAGGGTGTAAAAATAGTGGAGATAACCCCTCAGCAGGGTCATCTCCACTTCGTATTACAAAGATAATACAAAATTAAGGCAAATGCAAATCCACGGAACGCCCACTCTTATTTCACTTTTTCTCATTTTTTGGAGACCATAAAATAGAGGTGAATCCAAGCACACGTAGAGACGTCATACCATGGCGTCTCCCCCGCCCAGCGTAGCACACAGATCCTTTGCGAAACTTTGCGTCTTTGCGTGAGACCCTAAATACCAGTATCCGCTTGAAAAATACTATTGCTTCTATACAACAAAATCACAAGCTACTGAAATACAGATGTTTGAGAATTATTATTTCTACACTCATTTTGGGAACCCCAATTCAATACTTATGTCAAAACCGATAAGGTGCACCGTAAAGGGAGACGCCATAGGACGTCTCTACATTATTCATCATCGACTGTTGGCAAAAACTTACTGGGAATAAGCAAGTTTATTTCTAAACTCCACTACATCTGCAAATAAATTCGTAATTTTGTAGGTGGTTAAATAGCGAAATTCTATAAATAACATAACACTAATGCTATGATTAAATCTTCAAATCTCATGGTCAAGCAGTGGTTTTTGCTTCTCTTGACTTGTGTCTTTGCCCTTTCGGCGAGTGCACAGACAATTGGTAGTATCTACCGAGTTGTGTCGTTCAACACAGGAAAGGCGATGACTAATGCGGGCAACCATGCGCCCGATGCACCTATCGTCATGGGCGACTTGGATGAAAACGACAAGTCGCAGTTATGGGCACTCATCAGTGATGGTGATTCCGAAAGTTACGGACTCTACAACATGGGTTCGAAATTGAGTATTGACATGGCGTTGGAGAGTAAGAACCCTGGTAAATTGTTGCATTGGAAACCCAATCTCAAGAACACCAATCAGATTTTCAAAATCCACTCTCCCGGTATTGCGGGTTCTGCCATCCAATTGCTTTGCGCAGAAAACACCAAACTCGCCATCATGGAATTTGAGAATGGCGAACTCTGGATGAAGGATGAACTCACCAATACGAGCACTTACTTTGAACTCCAGGAAGTAGTGAACGTTCACGACAACACTACGCCCCTGCCCTATTTCACATACCAGATTAAGAATGTGAACACGGGACTCGTGCTTTCTAACGGTGGTAACAACGAGAACAATGCTAAAATCATCGTTGAAACTGCTGCTGACAAGAACTTTGGACAGATGTGGAAGTTGAGCATCCCCGTATACCAAACGGGTTCAACCACTTGGTTCCAATTGCTTAACGAAAACTGCGGTAAGTGTATCGACTGTGCCTTCGAGGCTGGAGTTGCCCCCTTGCAGTGGAGTCAGGGTAAGGATGAAAAGGAAGCCAACTGGAATCAGATGTTTGAAATTCTGGAGGTGGAAGGACTTGAAGAAACCTATCAGCTCAAGGTGGGCAAGAATGTAGGTTCGAAGTGGTCGCCCTCATTTGAATACTACTACTTCGCAGTAAATGAAGCGCAGGAAGTTTATGTGACAAACGACGCCACAAGTTCCGACACACACTTTACTTTCACCCGCGTCAACAACGACGACCTCCCTCAAGGTCTCTACTGGCAGGACGAAACGGTATTTGAACAGAACAAGGAAAAGGGACATGCCACTTACGCACCCTACCAGTCAACAGAAGCGATGCGCGCCGATGCACGTTACGGCAAGGCGTGGTTAGACCCCACCTTGAGTTCGCGCTGGATGACGTTGAACGGCACATGGGACCTCCTTTGGAATGTCATGAGCGACGAGTTCAACATGCCTGGTGAGGAGTTCTATGGCGACAACGCAGATACATCGGGTTGGCAACAGATTCCCGTGCCCGGATGCTTGGAAATGTATGGTTTTGGCAAACCGCTCTATATCAACGTAGACTACCCCTTCACCGACAATCCTCCTTACATCAAGATGCGTAAGGGATTGGACAACAGCGTGGGTAGTTACCGTCGCAACTTCACCCTTCCCGAAGGTTGGGAAGAAGAACGCGTATTGCTCCACTTTGATGGTATCTACTCTGCCGCTTATGTATGGGTAAATGGTCAGTATGTGGGTTACACTGAAGGTGGTAATATGGATGCTGAATTTGACATCAGCAAGCAGGTGCGCACGGGTGAAAACAACGTGGCGGTACGCGTGATTCGCTGGACCGATGGTTCGTACCTCGAAGGTCAGGACATGTGGCACATGAGCGGTATTCACCGCGATGTTTACTTGATGGCAGTTCCCAAGGTGTTCGTTAGAGACCACTTTATCTCAAGCGCCCTTTCTGAAGATGCCACATCAGGTTCACTTACCGTGAAGTTAGACCTTGACAACCGCGACGGACTCACTGCCAGCAAGCAGTATGAAGTGCGCCTCATTGATCCTTCAGGTAATGTGATTCAAACACAAACAGGCAACGCTGACTTTACAGCAACAGAAACTGCGAAGAGTCTTTCTATCCTCTTTGAAGGTCTTTCAGAATTAACCCCCTGGACGAGCGACCATCCCGCACTTTACACAGTTGAAATCATCCAGAAGGATGCTGCAGGTAAGGAAGAAAGCGTAACAGCAACGCCCTACGGTTTCTGCGTGGCAACAATCAAGAATAACCAATTCTTGGTAAACGGCAAGCGCGTGCTCATGAAGGGTGTGAACACCCAGGATACACATCCCATTACGGGTCGCACGATGGATGAGGAAACTATGTGGACCGACCTCGTGATTATGAAGCAGAACAACGTGAACATGGTGCGTGCGAGTCACTATCCCCGCAGTCCGAAGATGAATGCCATGATGGACTACATCGGTATGTATCAGATGGACGAAGCCGACGTTGAGTTCCACAAGAACTGGTCAAACGGTGGTCGCATACATACCTCCTCTTCTTGGCGTGCACCTATTGTGGACCGCATCACTCGCATGGTGCTTCGCGACAGAAATCACCCCTGCGTAGTGTCATGGAGCTTGGGTAACGAAAGTGACGGCGGTGTAAACTTCAACCATGCTTACAACGCTGCCCGTGCGCTCGACCCACGTCCTATTCATTATGAAGGCGCAACACGTGCGGGTACTTCCCCCACGGATATTTATAGCGTGATGTACCGAGACGTACCCACAGTATCATGGGACGTTGACCGTGTAGGAAAACCCTATTTCATGTGTGAATATGCTCACGCGATGGGTCACTCCGTAGGTAACCTCAAGGAATACTGGGACGTTATGGAAGGCAGCACCAATGGTATGGGCGGTTGCATCTGGGACTGGGTAGACCAGGCTATTGTTGCGCCTGAAGATATAGCCAACGGCGAGTTGAAGGTAAATGGTTTCAACAAGTACCGCAATGGTAACGACTATCCCGAAGCGCCTCACCAGGGTAACTTCGTGAACAATGGTGTCATCACTGCCGACCGTCAACCGACGGGTAAACTTGCGGAAGTGAAGCGCATCTACCAATATGTGAAGTTTGGCAATCTTGACAAGGCTACGAAGACTCTTAAATTGACCAACAACTACGAAAGCCTCAACCTTGAAGGCATGACGCTCTGTTGGAAGGTGCTCCACGAAGGTTTTGAAGTAGAAAGTGGCACACTGACACTTCCCGCTATTCCTTCATTGCAGGCGGCAGAAGTAATTGTTCCTTACACTACTAACATTGACAACGGTGAATATTTGTTGAACCTCTCTGTATGTCTTGCGCAGGCAACGTCATGGGCTGAAGCAGGTCACGCGATTGCAAGCACACAGTACACGCTTAACGAGCGCAACGCACTCGCTGCGGCTGATGCTACCGCTGGCACTCCACTTAAGGTAACAAAGAGTGGCACTACCTACTACATCGAGGGCGAAGATATGAGCATGAAGGTGAATACCACAAATGGTATTACCTACTGGAACATGGGTGGACTGGACGTAATCGCAACGAACAGTGGTGGCAAGACAGCTCCTGCCTACAGCAATTACCGCTGGATTGAAAACGACGCACCTTACGGCACTGACCCCTATTACAGCGCAGAAAATGGCATCACCAGCCGCACGTTCGACGTAACGGAAAGTGGCGATGGCGCAACGGTAACCATCACTGAAATTGCTTCGGGTAACTTGTGTAACTACAAGTTTGTTTATACCGTAAATCGCGATGGTACGGTTGACCTCGATGCGCAATACACTCCCTGCAGCAACTCACTTCGCCGCATCGGTATGCAGATGCAGTTGAATCCCGAGTTGATCATGACGGAATACTATGCACGCGGTCCGCTCGACAACACCATTGACCGCAAGCAGGGTGCTGATCTTGGCATCTACAGCCGTTCCGTTAAGGACTACCACGTAGATTATGTGCGTCCCCAAACGAGTGGTGACCGTCAGGATGTGCGTTGGGTAACATTCTATGGCGCGAATGGTGATGGTATTAAGGTAGAAACTGAAGGTCAGGTAAACATGACCATCGACAACTACACAGATGCCTACATGCACAACTACCTCCACCAGTGGCAGATGGATGCTTCCAACGACATCTTCGTAAACTTCGACGTTGCACAGCTCGGTGTGGGTAACGGTTCTTGCGGTGCTGGTGTGTTGAGCAAGTACGTGCTTCCCGCAAGTGGCACTTACACTTACAAACTCCGCTTCTCTTACCTTGAAGAAGCCACAACGGGCATCGAACAACTCCCCAGTGTTCCTTCAAACGTAGAGAATACGGACAACCGCGTATTTAACATTCACGGTCAGGTGGTAAACACGAACAACGCACTCCCCAAGGGTATTTATATTACCAACGGAAAGAAGTTCATCGTGAAGTAAGGAAGAGAACTGTTTTTATGAACAAGATTACGCAGATTATACGTTTTTTTTGACATAAGAACAAAAGGACATAAAGTTTTTAAGTCAACTGATTACACTGTTTTTTCAGGAGGATATATTATTGATATGTAGGGACGTACGGCTCGTGCGTCCGTAGTTAAGCGGAGGATTGTCAATGAATTACGGACGCACGAGCCGTGCGTCCCTACTGGTCGAGTGGAAGCACGTCGCAGGAGGACCGTTGACTGTTGTCCGTTGACCGTTGACTGTTGACTACATCGAATACTCATTTCTAACTCACAAATAAAGTACAATGAAAAAAATTGCTATGATGCTTTCGTGCCTGCTCTGCACCTGTATGAGCATTTGGGCACAGGGATTCCCCACCATCAGTGATGCTGAAACCACAAAGTGGTATCTCATTCAGTTTACGAATGGTGGCAACGCCTTAACGGCAAAGACTGATGGTGCGCAGATTAGTACTTCTGCTGCCCTTGGTAATGCGCCACAAATGTGGAAGATCACGGGTAACGCTACAGAGGGTTACCAGTTTACGAACAAAGAGGGATTGACCCTTTACGTCAACAGTGCCGCTAAAAACGAGATGGTTCATGCGTCAGCCAATGTTGCAGGCAAGGTTGCTTCGTTCACCATCACCAAAACATCCAACAATGCCTTTGAAATTCATCCCAAAGGCAACAGCAATATTGCTATGAACCTTTGGGGTGGTCCCGCAGAAAATCGCGGTGTTGGTCTTTGGGACAATGCCGACCAGAACAACCCCGTTACATTTAACGAAGTGAATGCTGCGGATGACTTCAATAGAATTTCCATCATTCCCTACCCTGCTTCGTTGACCGTAACCAACGAAGATGTTCGTCTTAATGTGAGCAACCTCACAGCTATCGCTTACACTGGCGAACAGATGAAGCAACATGCCGAAGAGTTTGCCGCACAACTCAAGAAGTCATCAGGCATTGAGTTGGCTGTGAAGGAAGCAGGCGAAACTGCTGGTCAGGGTGAAATCTGGTTTGGCACAGATGCTGCTCAACCCAAGGAAGGTTACACCCTCAACGTAACCGAAGCGGGTGTGGAAATCAAGGCTTCCGAATTCTCTGGTTGGTTCTATGCCCTCCAGACGTTGAAGCAGCTCATGCCCCGCGAATTCTTCCTTTCTGAAGTGAAAGCAGATGCCAACTGGACACTCCCCTTGGTAAACATCGTGGATAAGCCCCACCTCGGTCACCGTGGTTACATGCTCGACATCGCCCGCCACTTCTTTAACAAGGAAGAAGTGATGAAGGTGCTCGACATCATGGCGCTCTATAAGATGAACCGCTTCCACTGGCACTTGACTGACGACCAGGGATGGCGCATCGAAATTCCCGAATACCCCAAGCTCACAGAAGTGGGTGCGATCCGCGCTGGTTCATTCAGCAATCCCGGTGACGGTCAGCAGTTCTTCGACGACACAGAATACGGTCGCGGCATGTGGTATTCAAAGGAAGACTTGAAGGAAGTTGTAGCGTATGCTCTCGCACGCAACATTGAAATCATGCCCGAAGTGGACCTTCCCGGTCACATGGTAGCGGCAGTTTCTGCATACCCCGAGTTTAGTTGCGACCCCACAAAGAAATATGAAGTGCGCATTCCCGGTGGTATCTCTCACGATGTCTTGAACATTGGTGACGACAAGGTGATTGACTTCCTCAAGTGCATCATGGACAACCTCGCAGAAGTATTCCCCCACCAATACATTCACTTCGGTGGTGACGAATGTCCCACAGAACAATGGGCTGTTAACGAAAAATGCTTGAAGCGCGTAGAAGACCTCGGTCTTGAAGGCGTGCATCAGTTGCAGAGTTGGTTGGTAGAAGAACTCGGTACGTATGTGAAGGAAAAGTACAACCGCGACATCGTAGTGTGGGACGAACTCCTTAAAAACTGGAACGACGACAACAAGATCAAGCCCGTAATCATGGCTTGGAATGGCATTGGCTTCAGCGGACAAGCAGCCGACCGTGGCATGAAATCCATCATCGTGCCTTACCAGGTGCTCTACCTCGACTTCCTCCAGGCTTATGTGAAAGACCGTTTCGTTGACGAACTCTACAATGGCGGTTGGGGCGACGGCGATAACTTCGTAAACCCCATCGATGAGATTTACACATTCGACCCCCTCAGCAACCTTTCAGGACGTGAAGATTTTGCGCTCGGTGTACAGGGTAACATGTGGACAGAAACCACTAACGACATCGACGAAGTAGAATACCAACTCCTCCCCCGTATGTTCGCCCTTGCAGAAATCGGTTGGTTGCCCACAGCACAGAAGAACTGGGTGGACTTCTACCGTCGCATGCAGACACACGACGAAATCCTTGACGCACTCGACTATAAGTACGGCAAGCACTTCATCGAACCTACAGAATACACTGCTGAAGAACAACTCGTTCGCGATGCGGCAGACGTATTAAAGAATAGCGTACGCGGTGCCGTAGGTTATCCCGCTGCCGACCTCTTTGATGCGCTTCAGGAAGCCTACAACGCAGCTACAAGTGATGCTACAAAACTCGAAGCACTCCAAGCGGCGCTTGACGCTTACAAGACTGCTCCCATCGTAATGCCACAGGCAGGTAAGACTTACCAGATTGTTTCGGCATCTACTTACTACAAGCGTCAGTACATTGGTTCTACCATGTACGAAAAGGACGGCAGAGTGCGCTTCCACTATACGCCCCAGACAGAACCCGAAGAACTCTGGCAGTTCACGGCTACTGAAGGTGGTTATATCATGACCAACCTTTACAGTGGCAACAAGCTCACGATGGGCAACTACAACACGGCAATCACCGTAGCTGAAGGCGAAGGCACTGCCGTTCGTATTGACAAGGCTACTATCGCTACGCAGGATTTCACTTACATCCCTGGTGTGGTTACTATTTCTGCTGTTGATGGTTACAATGCAGCGATGTCAAACAGTGTGAAGCGCCTCAGCGCTGAATGCTCTGGTGACGTATATGCGAAGGACGAAGCTGCGCTTTGCTACAACGGTACATGGACCATTGTTGAGGTAGTTGATTTTAGCGCTCAACTCGAAGGTCTCGTGAAGAAGTGCGAAATTCTCACCATCACTGCGAAGCCCGGTGAAATGAACCAGTACACCGAAGAAGCACTTGACTTCCTCCAGACACAGCTCATTACTCCCGCGAAGACGACCCTCGAAGCGGGTGCCGTAAGCGAAGCACAGTACTTGGCATACCTCGCTATTTACCAGCAGTTCCAGGCGATGGAGCGCACCAGCATTGCACAGAGCCTCAAGGAAGATTGCTACTACTACATCCGCAACGTATGGTTTGGCAAGTATGCGGCAAGTAGCAACGCAGGTGATATCGCCGTTCCTGCAAACAAGGAAGAAAACGACCGTTTCCTCTGGCGCATTGAAAAGAAGAACAATGGCAAGATTGTTATCTACAACAAGGCTACTGAAACAGCAGCGTATCCCACCGCATACAATGGTGAGACAGGCGTAAAACTCGGTCAGGAATACCTCTGGACACTTGAAGAGCGCAATCTTGACGGTAAGACAGGTATCTGCATCATCAATGCCGAAGGTACTTCAAGTTGGTACACCAACCCCAACTCTTGGCAGTACATCTTGATGAAAAACTTCTGGGGCGCCTGCACTTGGGAATTCCAGGAAAGCGGCATCGAAGTGCCTACAGCCATCATCGGTGCTCAACTCGACGAAAAGGGTGCTGCAACCTACGACCTCAGCGGTCGCCGTGCGGACAACGCTACACAACCCGGTATCTACATCATTGGCAATACAAAGGTGGTGAAGAAGTAACAACACGCCTGTAAATAATATATCCACATCCTTGAAAAATAGGGTGTGGATATTTTTTTGCAATGATATAGCAATTGACCCGATATAAGAAATTCATCATCCCCCCTCCCCGCAAGGCATCTTTACTCTTTTATCTTTACTCTTACCCCCTCTTCTTTACCCTAAAAATAGTATTTTTGTAGTTCCAAAAGTTTCCTATGCTTGCCGTCATTGATTGCAATAATTTCTTTGTGAGTTGCGAACGTGTTTTCCAACCGCATCTGGAAGGCAAGGCTGTCGTTGTGCTCTCTAACAACGACGGCTGTATTGTTGCGCGTAGCAATGAGGCTAAAGCAATGGGACTTAAGATGGGGGAACCTTTTTTTAAGGTGAAACATTTAGTAGAAAGGGGACTTCTTGAGGTGCGTTCTTCAAATTACACCCTCTACACCGATATGTCGCGGCGCGTGATGAACATTGTGCGCAAGCGTGCTCCACAGATCGAGATTTACTCCGTCGACGAGTGTTTCATTAATTTAGAAGGCATTACCAATCCAGAAAGTTTTGGTCGCTCGTTAGCTGAAGAGGTGTACCGTTGCACAGGAATCCCCGTAAGTGTGGGTATTGCTCCATCCAAAACACTGGCGAAATTAGCAAGTCGTTTTGCCAAGAAATTTCCGGGTTATCGCTCCTGCTGCCTTATAGATACGGAAGTTAAGCGACTCAAGGCGTTGGAATTGACGGAAATTGGTGATGTTTGGGGTATTGGTCGTCGCCACAACCACACACTTACAAGTATGGGGGTACACACGGCTTACGACCTCACACAATGGAACGAAACTAAAGTGCGCAAGATTCTTGCACTACCAGGAGTGC
Source organism: Alloprevotella sp. (assembly GCA_045632685.1). Taxonomy (GTDB): domain Bacteria; phylum Bacteroidota; class Bacteroidia; order Bacteroidales; family Bacteroidaceae; genus Alloprevotella. The sequence goes on along the minus strand of JAZQXB010000075.1, from coordinate 13,861 downwards.
ACACCTGGCGCGAACTACAAGGACACAGCGTCTTTAAACTGGAGGTGAACACCCCCAAACGCACGATGACCAATAGTCGTTCGTTCCGCGAACCTATTTCGGAGTATGAACGCTTGCGATCTGTCATTGCGGACTTCGCTTCGTTAGGAACAGACAAATTAAGAAAGGAACAAAGCGTAGCACGCACTATCACCACCTACCTGGCAACGGACCGCTTTCGACCCAATCTGCCACAACACTATCCTGCAGCGAGTATGACCCTTGAAGTGGCAACATCCGATGTGCGCGAAATTGTGGCAGCAGCACTGCGCATCCTTTCTGCCATCTACAAACCTGGTTATGGGTACAAGAAGGCTGGAGTCACCTTAAGTGACATCTCTACAGCTACCGCCGTACAACAAAATATGTTTGACACCGTAGATAGAGAGAAACAACAACGTCTCTTGAATGCCATTGATGCGATAAAAACAAAACAAGGAGTAGATGCCATACGCGTGGCTGTACAAGGAGATGTACTGAAAGAAATGCGCCGCGACCACCGCTCACGAAACTACACGACACGACTCGAGGATATTATCGTGGTAAGGTAGATAAGGTTGTGAGGTTGTAAGGTTGTAAGGTTATGAGGTTGTGAGGTTATAAGGTTGTGAGGTTTTGAGGTTGTAAGGTTGTAAGGTTGTGAGGTTGTGAGGTTATGAGGTTATGAGGTTGTAAGGTTGTAAGGTGTTGAGGACCTTTAGTGGGAAGTCGAAGGGGAATATCGTCTACTCGTACCTATTAAATGCGCCAATTAAGAAACACAATTTGCCACCCCGACTTGCGTATTCATCACCAATCTCCAAGGAATATGTGGTAAATACCAAAAAATAAGGGTTAGAATTACTCCCTCACAATAAATTAACTTAATTTTGCAGTTGAATTTATTCACCTCTTAATCTTATACAATCACCATGGAATGGTTAGTTAACATTCTTACGACCTTGACACCGGGCACTTACATCGCCCACTTGGTCATTGCCTACGCGCTTGCAATCTCTTTGGGCGTGAAGTTGGGTAAAATTAAGTTTGGCGGTATCGCCTTGGGCGTTACCTTTGTGCTCTTCGTGGGTATCCTCGTGGGTCACATCAGCAGTACTTACTTCGGTATCGACTACAAGACTGCAGCTGGTGGTGCAACAATGGCAGGAACTCCCCAGATCATCAAGTTTGTGATGGAGTTGGGCTTGATCCTCTTCGTTTACTGTATTGGTTTGCAGGTTGGTCCCAGTTTCTTCGCGACGTTTAAGTCAGGTGGTTTGAAGATGAACATGCTCGCTGTGGGCATCGTGTCACTCAACATTGCCATGGTATTTGTACTCTACTACTTGTTCTTCAACAACGGTAGCAAGGCTGACTTCCCCATGTTGGTGGGTGTGCTCTTCGGTGCGGTAACCAACACTCCTGGTCTTGGTGCGGCTACCACTACGGTCAATAGTTTCTTTGAAGCAGGCACAGCGCCCGACATTGCCAGTGGTTATGCTTGTGCGTACCCCCTCGGTGTGGTAGGTATCATCCTTGCAACCATCGCTATCCGCTACATCTGCAAGATTGACCTTGACAAGGAACGCGACCAGCTCCGTAAGGAAGTGGAAAGCAATCCTCACGCTACTCCCAAGCACCTTGTACTCAAGGTGACAAACTATGCGGTAATCAACAAGACGCTTGAAGAACTCCGCAACTTCCTCAACCGCGAATTTATCATCTCACGCATTATTAAGAATGGAGATTTGATTATTCCCAACCGCGAAACAAAGTTGGAAATTGGTGATGAAGTGCACCTCGTTTGTACAGAATGGGAAGCACAGGCTATGACAGAACTTATTGGTGAGCCTGTTGAAGGAAAGACTTGGGAAACTGACACTGAAAAGAAGAACTACGTGTCACGCCGCCTCATCGTAACGAAGGAAACAATGAACGGTAAGACATTCGGTCAGCTCCACTTCTCTTCTGTCTACGGTGTAAACGTAACACGCGTAACGCGTAACGGCATGGACCTCTTTGCCAACCGCAACTTGCGCCTTCAGGTAGGTGACCGCCTCTTGGTAACAGGTTTGGAAGAAAACGTAGACCGCCTCGCTCGTAAGGTAGGTGCCAATGTGAAGCACCTCGACCATCCTAACGTGGGTGCCATCTTCTTCGGTATCATGGCAGGTATCATCCTCGGTCAGATGCCTATTCCCCTCCCCGGAATTGACGTTCCTGTAAAGTTGGGTTACGCTGGTGGTCCGCTCATCGTGGCAATCCTCGTAGGTGCCTTCGGTTACCGTTACAAGATTGCGTCTTACATGACAACTTCTGCCAACCTCATGCTCCGCGAAGTGGGTCTTATCCTCTTCTTGGCAAGCGTAGGTCTTCAGGCTGGTGCAACTTTCTGGCAGACTATCGTGGCTGGTGGTTACAACTACGTGTGGGCAGGTTTCTTAATCACTACAGTGCCCATCTTGATCATCGGTCTTATCGGTCGCCTCAAGTTGAAGTTGAACTACTTCACATTGATGGGTCTTATCGCCGGTTCTAACACCGACCCCCCTGCACTCGCATTTGCCAATCAGACTGCTGTAGGTAGCGATGCTCCCGCTGTAGGTTACTCTACTGTTTATCCCCTCACCATGTTCTTGCGTATTCTTACAGCGCAGCTCGTGTTGCTCTTCTTCATGGGATAATTCAGCGATAAAAGATATTTAATGATTGCTGTTTGGAAACGGCTCCCAGAAATGAGAGAGAAACTTCCGGACGGCAATCTTTTTTTGTGCACATACTCAAAGGCGCACTATTATTTTTTACCTACAAATAACAGTTTGGTCAACAAAAAAAACTAAATTTGTAGTCTCGATAATACTTATAGTCGCTATAGTTCTTATAGTTTCTATATAACCTAAAACCTCACTCCCTATGAAACAATACCTCGACCTTCTCCGCCGCATCAAGGAAGAAGGTGTTATCAAGACAGATAGAACGGGCACGGGCACAAAGTCTGTGTTTGGTCACCAAATGCGCTTCAACCTCGCCGATGGTTTCCCACTTGTCACTACTAAAAAGTGCCACTTGAAGTCGATTATCTACGAGCTCCTTTGGTTCTTGAAGGGCGAAACAAACATCAAGTATTTGCAGGAGAATGGTGTGCGCATCTGGAACGAATGGGCGGATGAGAATGGCGACCTTGGTCACGTCTATGGCTATCAGTGGCGCTCATGGCCCGACTATAAGGGCGGCCATATCGACCAGATTTCACAGGTTATTGAACAAATCAAGAACAATCCCGACTCGCGCCGCCTCCTTGTCTCTGCGTGGAATGTGGCGGAGGTAGATGAAATGGCGCTCCCCCCTTGCCACCTGCTTTTCCAGTTCTACGTGGCAGACGGTCGCCTTTCTTTGCAACTCTATCAGCGCTCTGCCGACTGCTTCCTCGGAGTGCCTTTCAACATTGCCTCTTACTCGCTCCTCTTGCTTATGGTGGCACAAGTTTGTGGCTTAGAGCCCGGTGAATTTGTCCATACAACGGGCGACACACACCTTTACCTCAACCACATGGAGCAGACCGATTTGCAACTCACACGCGAACCCCGTCCGCTTCCCAAAATGCGCCTCAACCCTGAAGTGAAGAATATCTTCGACTTCAAGTATGAGGATTTTGAACTCCTCAACTACGACCCACATCCCCACATTAAGGGGGTGGTAGCTGTTTAATAATAGCCCCCTCCATCCTCCCCCTAAAGGGTGAGGCAGACCTCCGGATGGTTAGTCCTACCCTTTAGGGGAGGATTAGGAGGGGCTCCTTTCTCCTTTCTCCTTTCCCCTATGCTTCCCGAAGCCTTTCTCCAACAAATGAGTGCGTTGCTCGGCGCTGAAGAAGCCCAACGTTTTTGTAAGGTTCTGACAGAATCAGAACCACCTACGAGTGTGCGGCTCAACAGTCGGAAAATGGGGGCAGAACAGTTGGAACAGCTTTGCGAGAATTTCGATTGCGACATCCCTTGGTGCACTACGGGAAAATACCTCAAGGAGCGCCCCATGTTTACGCTTGACCCCGTGCTCCACGCTGGGGGATATTATGTGCAGGAGGCGGCTTCTATGTTTATCGAACAGGCATACCGCAAAATCAGTGCTGACTTTACTCCCGAACGTCTCTTAGACCTTTGTGCCGCGCCTGGTGGAAAGAGTACACTTTGGAGAAGTCTGCTCCCCGATGGGGCGTTGCTCGTTGCCAACGAACCCATGCGCCAACGCGCCGAAGTCTTGGCAGAGAACCTAACCAAATGGGGACATCCCGACGTGATGGTCACCAACGCTTATCCCAATGAGTTCAGCGAATGCTGTGGCATGTTCGACGTCATCGCTACCGACGTGCCCTGCTCTGGCGAAGGCATGTTCCGCAAGGACGAAGGCGCCGTTACAGAGTGGTCACCCGCCAACGTCGTCACTTGTGCCGACCGCCAGTGGGGCATCCTTTGCGACATTTGGCCCTGCTTGCGCACGGGTGGCTACCTTGTTTACAGCACCTGTACTTACAACCGCCTTGAGAATGAAGAAATGGTGGCGCGCATCTGTAAGGAACTCGGAGCGGAGATTGTGCCGCTTGACATTCAATCCGATTGGAATGTTCACACGTTAGACGCGCCCGAAAATCTATCCGAAGCGTCGGTTCTTAACAATGGTATGTACCACTTCTTCCCCCACTTGACGCGTGGCGAAGGCCTCTTCCTCTGCCTTATGCGTAAAACGGCGGAAACTCCCGAACCTCGCGCGAAGAAAGAGAAGAAGGCGAAGGGCGCGAAGCCTCAAGTGCCAGCAGGAGCAAGTACGGTAGCAAAATGGCTCGCGGATGCAGGAGCGTATAAAATCCTTTCTACGGGCGAAGCTGAACTCTCCGCTATCCGTCAATCTCATGCAGACGTGGCACAGCGCCTCATGAGCACGGTCAAGTGCCTCAAAATTGGCGTTGCTTTGGCGGAAGAAAAAGGCAAGAAGTTTGCCCCTGCTCACGACCTCGCACTTGCACTCAACCGCAATACTGATGCGTTCCCCACTTGCGAACTTGACCTCGACACCGCCCTTTCCTATTTGCGCCGCGAGGCAATTACCATCGACGCTCCCAAAGGTTATGTCATTGTAACCTATAAACATCTGCCCTTGGGTTTTGTCAATAACCTCGGCAACCGAGCCAATAACATGTATCCCCAACAGTGGCGCATCAGAATGAAATAACTTTAAGGTTGTGAGGTTTTAAGGTTTGAGGTTTTAAGGTTCCGAGACCTTAAAGACCTTAGAGACCTTAAAGACCTTAGAGACCTTAAAGACCTTAGAGACCCTAAAAAACTTCCTACTCCCCAATGAAATACCTCGAATTTACCTTCACCCTCACTCCCCAAAGCGAAGCCGCAGAAGACGTGCTCAGCGCCTTGCTTGCCGAAATTGGTTTTGAAAGTTTCGTGCGCACCGCCTCGCTCGACCTTCCCCGCGTGGGCAGTGTGGATAACTTCCCCGAAGCTCCCATCTTTGCTGAAGAAGCCGAGACGGGACTGTTCCAAGCATACATCCAAACGCAACTTTATGACGAAGAGGCGCTCGCTTCGCTCATTGAATACTTCCCCCTTCCCGATGTGCAGATTACCTATCAGATGGTGGAGGCAGAGGATAAGGACTGGAACGAAGAGTGGGAGAAGAATTACTTCCAACCTATCGTTATCGCTGACCGTTGCGTGATTTCAAGCACTTTCCATAAGGATGTGCCCACGGCAGAGTACGCAATAAAAATCAACCCTCAGATGTCGTTTGGCACAGGCCACCACGCCACCACTTCTCAAATGGTGGGGCGCATCCTTGACGACGACATGGAGGGCAAAGAAGTGCTCGACATGGGTTGTGGCACGAGCATTCTCGCTATTCTTGCCCGTATGCGTGGCGCGAAGCATTGTGTAGCAATTGACATCGATGAGTGGTGCGTGAAGAACTCACTCGAAAACATGGCGCTCAACAATGTTGACGGCATAGACGTGCTCTTGGGCGATGCGAACACCCTTGCCGAATGCGGTCCCTTCGACCTTGTGATTGCCAACATCAACCGCAACATCCTTCTTGCCGACATGCACCACTACGTTGCCCGCATGAACGACGGCGCCTCTATCTTCATGAGCGGTTTCTACGATGAAGACGTGCCCAAACTTGTTGCCCATGCCGAAACGCTGGGTTTAACACTCGTTGACGTACGCAGTCAGGATGGTTGGGCGTGCATCAAGATGCAGAAGTAACCGCATTATTTTTCTATAGGAACTATAGTCACTATAGATACTATAGCCACTATCCCCAAAAAACTACTATATGATGTCTCCCCTCAAAGCCTGGTTTCTCGCTGCCCGTCCAAAGACGCTATCAGCGGCATTGATTCCCGTAGTTGTTGCTACGGCGTTGGCGTATGCCAATGATGTGGCACAATGGACGCCCGCCTTGCTCTGCGCCCTCTTTGCGATGCTCATGCAAGTGGCTTCCAACTTTATAAACGACCTTTACGATTACAAGAAAGGGACGGACGCCGAAGACCGCCTCGGTCCGAAGCGCGCCTGTGCCCAAGGGTGGATTTCGCCGGAGGCTATGCGCAACGGCATTATCCTTACGCTCGTAGCAGCATGTTCGGTGGGCGCCAGCCTGTTGCTCTACGGCGGTTGGTGGTTAGTAGCATTGGGAGCAAGTTGCGTCATTTTCGCCTTTCTCTATACCACGCTGATGAGTTACCACGGATTAGGCGACCTCTTAGTATGGATATTCTTCGGCTTCGTTCCAGTAATCGGTACGTACTACGTGCAAGCGGGCACACTTCACCCCGACGTATGGTTACTTTCAGCAGCGTGCGGACTTTGTGTTGATACCTTATTGGTGCTGAACAACTACCGCGACCGCGAAACCGACCGCCGCTCGGGGAAGCGCACGATTGTCGTGCTCTTTGGGGAGCGCTTCGGAAGTCTTGCCTACCTGCTCCAGGGCATTGCCGCTTATGTGTGTGTAGCAAGTCTTTCTACAAACGGTAATTATTGGTTGGCAATCCTTCCCGCCTTTTACCTTTTGCCCCACTACCTTACGTGGCGCAAAATGGTGCAAATCAATAAAGGTCCCGAACTCAACCGCATCCTCGGATTTACCTCACGCAACATGCTTACCTTTGCCATCTTGGTGGTTGTAGCCTATGTGAGCAGTAAAATGGCGTTTATCGAAACGCTCTTCTAAAGGAAAGAGCTGCTCCAAAGTTCTACAAATATTCGCTTGTTCCACTGGAAATCTGTATTTTTGTAGGCGGAACAACATTTAAATTCTTGAATTATAAACATCAAAAATATAAGTAGTATGCTTTCAGACATTGAAATTGCTCACAGCACCCCTTTGAAACCCATTGAAGAAGTAGCCGCAGGCATTGGCATTGATGCAAACGACCTCGAGCACTATGGTAAATATATCGCAAAGGTTCCCCTTTCGCTCATCTCTGAAGAGAAGCAGAAGAAGAGCCACTTGATTCTTGTTACAGCCATTACTGCTACAAAGGCAGGTATTGGTAAGACTACTGTTTCTATTGGTCTTGCGCTCGGTTTGAACAAGATTGGCAAGCGTGCCGTAGTTGCACTTCGCGAACCCTCACTCGGTCCCTGCTTCGGTATGAAGGGTGGCGCCGCTGGTGGTGGTTATGCACAGGTGCTCCCCATGGAGAAAATCAACCTCCACTTCACGGGCGACTTCCACGCAATCACTTCTGCACACAACATGATTTCAGCCCTCCTCGACAACTACCTGTTCCAGCATCGTGCGGAAGGTTTCGGTTTGAAGGAAGTGCTTTGGCGCCGTGTGCTTGACGTGAACGACCGTGGCTTGCGTCAGATTGTTTCAGGCGTAGGTCCTGCGGCGAATGGCGGAGTTCAGCAGGCTGGTTTCGACATTACGCCCGCTTCTGAACTCATGGCAATCCTCTGCTTGGCAACAAGCGAAGACGATCTCCGTCGTCGCATCGAAAATATCCTTCTCGGTTACACCTATGAAGGCAAGCCCTTCACCGTAAAGGATCTTGGTGTTGCGGGTGCGATTATGGTGCTCCTCAAGGATGCTATCCAGCCCAACTTGGTGCAGACTACGGAAAACACGCCCGCCTTCGTTCACGGCGGTCCCTTTGCGAACATCGCGCATGGTTGTAACTCTATCTTCGCAACCCGTATGGCGCTCTCGCATTCGGATTACACCATTACGGAAGCAGGTTTCGGTGCTGACCTCGGCGCAGAAAAATTCTACGACATCCTTTGCCGCAAGAGCGGTCTCCAACCCGACCTCACCGTTATCGTTGCTACGGCTCAGGGCTTGAAGATGCACGGAGGCGTTGCGCTTGACCAGATTAAGGAACCCAACCTTGAAGGTATCCGTACCGGTCTTGCCAACCTCGACAAGCACGTGCGCAACCTCCGCAAGTTTGGTCAGACAGTCCTCGTGGTATTCAATCGCTTCGCTACGGATACCGATGAAGAAATGGCGTTGCTCAAGCAGCACTGTGAGGAAACCCTTCAGGCGCCCTTCGTAATCAACAATGCCTTTGCCGAAGGTGGTAGTGGCGCAGTAGAAATGGCGAACCTCGTAGTGGATACTATTGAGAAGAATCCCTCAAAGCCCCTCCAGCTCATTTATAGCGATGAGGACGACATCAAGACAAAGATTGAAAAGGTGTGTCGTGAAATCTATGGTGCGGCTTCTGTAAGCTTCGCAACGCCTGCGTTGAACCGCATTAAGTTGGCTGAACAACACGGAATGGCATCCTTCCCCGTATGTATCGCAAAGACGCAATTCTCATTCTCTGCCGACCAAACGAAGTACGGTGCTGCCGACGGCTTTGCCATTCAGATTCGCGACGTAGTCTTAAATGCTGGTGCCGAAATGATTGTTGCACTTGCAGGTGACATCATCCGCATGCCGGGTCTGCCCAAGTCTCCCCAGGCAAACCGTATTGACTACGTGAATGGCGAAATTATTGGGTTGAGCTAAGTATTAGGTTAAAGGTCATAAGGTTTTGAGTCCTTAAAGACCTTAGAGACCTTAAAGACTTTAAAGACTTTATAACCTCAAGTCCTCAAACCTTTAAATTATGCTCCGCATCCATCTCGATACAGTAGATTCTACAATGCAATACCTCGCACGTCCGGAACTTTCGGCGTGCGAGGATTCTTTTATTGTGGTAACTGCGGACTACCAAACGGCAGGTCGTGGGCAGAAAGGTACTTCCTGGGAGAGCGAGGCGGGAAAAAATTTGCTTTTAGGCATACTCTTGCGCCCCACATTCCTACATCCACAGGAGCAATTCTACCTTTCCGAAATCTGTGCCTTAGCCTTGGTGGAAACTCTCAATAGTTATAGCGACGGGTTCACTATTAAATGGCCGAACGATATTTATTATGCCGACCGTAAGGTGAGCGGTATGCTCTTGGAACACACCTTGCAGGGCGCATCCCTTTCACAGTCCATCGTAGGTATCGGTTTGAACATCAACCAACAGACCTTCTTTAGCGATGCTCCCAATCCCGTGTCGCTTCTACAGATTCTGGGCAAAGAGGTGGGCAGAGAAACGGTACTCGAAGTCTTCCTCCAGAACTTCCAGACGTACTATACTCGCTTGGAACAGCACGATTTCTCCGCCATCCACACCTCCTACCTTCAGCATCTCTACCGCCGTAACGAATGGGCGAAATTCCGCGATGAAATCGCCACTTTCGAGGGGCGCATTGTGGATGTAGAACACACAGGCCGCTTGGTTATCGAAAAGCCAGATGGAACGCTCCGCAAATTTGCCTTTAAGGAAGTTGCGTACATCATCTAACTATGAATAATGTCCATCCCCATGAATAAATCCATCTTGAAGATAGCACTCCCCAGCATCTTGACAAACATCACTGTGCCCCTGTTGGGATTAGTGGACACAGCAATCGTTGGTCACTTGGGAAGTGCCGCTTACATCGGCGCTATTGCCCTCGGCACGACGCTGATGAGTATGGCATATTGGGGATTTGGGTTCTTAAGAATGTCTACGGGCGGACTTACCGCCCAAGCGGTAGGTGAAGGCAACCGCGAACGCTGCTTTACCTTGCTGCTTCGCTCGCTCACATGGGCACTGCTGATTGCCACCCTCCTTATACTACTGCAAACTCCGCTCTTACGGGCGGTGCTCTACTTTGCTGAAGGCACCGATGAGGTCCGACAACTCGCCACCACCTATTTCCGCATTCTGATATGGGGAGCACCCGCCGTGTTGTGCCTCAGCGGCATGAACGGGTGGTTTATCGGCATGCAAAATGCCACCATTCCCCTCATCATCGCCGTGGTGCAAAACCTTATCAACATTGCCGTAAGTTGCTTCTTGGTATTTGGACTAAACTGGACCATTGAAGGCGTTGCTACGGGCACCCTTGTTGCACAGTATGCGGGATTCGCACTTGCCGCTTGCCTTGTATGGCACTTTCGTCCCCTGCCTTCTTGCACAACCCTCCTCACAGCCATAGGAAAAAGTAGTTTGCTTGACACCACCTTCCTGCGCATGAACCGCGACATCTTCCTGCGCACCCTCTGCCTGCTTGCCGTCACGAGTTTCTTCACCTTTGCGGGAACCCGTCAGGGGGACCTCATCCTTGCCGCCAATGCCCTGCTGATGCAGTTCTTCCTGCTCTTCAGTTACTTCATGGATGGCTTTGCATATGCCGGAGAAGCCCTTTGCGGAAAGGCATGGGGCGGTGCAAAGTGGGATGCATTCCAACGCACCACGCGCTACTTGTTTATTTGGGCCGGCACCCTTTCAGCCATCGTCACATTAGTCTATTATTTCGCTGGCACACAACTGCTCACAGCACTTACCGACCACCCTGCTGTTGTTGAATGTGCTCAAGCATACCTCCCCTACGTCAGCCTCATCCCCCTTATCAGTTTCCCTGCCTTTCTTTACGACGGCATCTTCATCGGCATCACCTTCACCTCGGGAATGCTACGCGCTTTAGCAGTTGCAACGCTCATCTTCTTCGCACTCCACCTACTCCTCTTCCCCACTATGGGCAACACCGCCCTATGGCTGGCATTTCTTGCCTACCTCGGCACGCGTGGCATGGTTCAATGGTGGATGTTAAGGGGAAAAGTTACACTACTATAGCGTTCTTGAGTCACTCATTACTAAATATTTGGCAATAATTAATTATTGCCAAATATTTTTTGCAGTCCGGGGGACAGCAAAAAATCCTATATTATTACCATGTTAAAACATAACAACTGCGTGTTACAACTTTAATACTAAAATTGCAACACGCAGTTGTTTTTTGTTCTCAATGAGAGTAAGGGGTTATTTATTCTCCAAGGTTTGAACAAGTTTTTCAAGGAGTTGAATTCTTTTATCCTTCTCCTCTAACAAACGTTCAAGCACCTCAATTCGTTCGTCGTTAATTTTACTTGCGAACATAGCGGAGTCGTTCTTTTGTAGGAAATCTTGGGGTTTTCCGATAGCGGGGGGAACAGAATGTTCTCGGATGAAGAGAGTATCAATAGGGACTTTCAAAAAATCTGCAACGCGTTCAAGTATTCGCGCTGTCGGGTTTCCTTTTACAAATTGGCGATATTGAGAGTGTGAACTCCATTCCATAGCTTCAAGAAAATTCTTAATAGGAATTCTTCGCTCCTTTAGTAAGTCGCCGATAATTTGACCGTTGTACATAATAGATAGATTAGGGGATGAATGAATTATTTATTCTTTAGACGCTTTAAGAACTTGCATCAGTGGGTTATATATTAATCAATTTAGACCGCAAAGATATAAAGAATATTCGAATAAGGAATATATATTTCACAAAAATATTATTTTCTAAAAAAATAGTACTAAAAAAAGCGGTAGACATCTTATAAAAAAGATGAGTACCGCTGTTTAGTCGGAAAGAGGCGACTCGAACGCCCGACCCCTACGTCCCGAACGTAGTGCGCTACCAACTGCGCTACTTTCCGATTGCAGGTGCAAAATTAGTAAGAAGTTTTGGAATGGGTGGGAGATTTGGGGGTGATTTTACGAAAAATGAAGGTAAATCTTTGATTTTTTGAAAAAATACGGGGTTTGATATTTGCCAAAATGAAAAAAGGTTGTACTTTTGCACCCGAAACGAGAGGGCATCTCGTTTGCAAACGAAAGTTTGGGGTATGGTGTAATTGGCAACACTACAGATTCTGGTCCTGTCTTTCCTGGTTCGAGTCCGGGTACCCCAACAATTCGATTTGCTTCGGTAGCGAGTCGAATTTTAGCGTTTGGGGTATGGTGTAATTGGCAACACTACAGATTCTGGTCCTGTCTTTCCTGGTTCGAGTCCGGGTACCCCAACACAAAATCAGCGAGAATCCACCATTGGTGAGTTCTCGCTGATTTTGTTTTAGTTATGTTTTAATTTTGGCAATAATATTGGAGTTCATTGCGTGACCTTGGGTTGCCCCTTCAGGTATTTGTGCGTGCATAGTCCTCCTCCAGATTACCCAAAATGAAATTTTAGGGGTAAATCAAGCAAGTTGCTCATTCTATGAAAGTTGCGTCTTAACAAAAAGGTGAAAAAGCGCTAAAAAAGTGAGATAGTGGACCGTGGCTGCGTTATTTCAAGTCAAGAACTCCATGCGCTGAAAATAACGCAATCTCACCAATCCAAAAGTACTTTTTTAGGATTGTAAGGTCGGCAAAGCTTTAACTTTTGTTAAGAAGATTTAACACTCTAACCGACCTGCAGAAAATTATTCGGCACCTAAAAAAAATTATTCGGCACCTATTTTTTACAAGGTGCCGAATAATTTTTGCCAAAACCGGTGTTTTTTTTAGAAAGTTCCCAAAAATTGCATACTGATAATCAGGCACTTAAAAAGGAGGTGTTACCTATCTGGGTAACACCTCCTTTCCTGCAATGCAAAGATAATACATTTTGAAGCGAAATGCAAATCGCCTTTTTTATGTCGCAGGTGCTTTTGTGCGAAAAATGTTGACAAACCTAAATCCTCAAATAAATTGGCAGCTGCTATATTATTACTTATTGCCTTAATTTTTGCTCCTACTTGCGCACATAGGTAGTGAAAGCGTAAGGACATTCGTTCTTTTCATCTGCCTCAAACTCCTCGGTTTCAACCACTTTCCACTCATTCCTATTGATAACAGGGAAGAAAGCATCAGCATGATCGGGTGTGTTGTGCACATGCGTGAGATAGAGACGGTCTGCGTGGGCAAGTCCTTCGGCATAAACGGTTTCACCGCCCATGATGAACACCTCGGCATCATCGGCACAAGCCTTCAGCGCATCAGGAAGACTATTAAAAATCTCCACTCCAGGAATTTCTAATCCTTGCTGGCGCGTGAGCACAATATTGCGGCGGTTGGGCAAGGCACCCTTGGGGAGCGAATCAAACGTTTTGCGCCCCATGATGACAGTATGCCCAGAGGTGAGTTCCTTAAAGTGGCGAAGGTCGCTGGAAAGACGGTAAAGAAGGCGGTTTTCAAAACCTATGGCGTTATTCTCCGCCAAAGCACAAATGAGGTTTAACATATAAGAAATTGAGGTTTTAAGTAAGAGCGTGGTTGTAAAGTATTTTTCATAACATAGAATGTGGAGATTAAGCAGTTAAGGCTATAGAAACCATACTTGCCCGCAAGAACTCTTAATACCTTTAAGCAATAATATAGAAGTTTACCCTCTACTACAGACCCCTCCGCCCTTTGGGCATTTGACCTCGCAACCTCGGTCTTCCTCCTCCTCGTAAGGCATAGTATAAACAAGTTTATCCTCTGCTCTTACTTCGAGCGTCGGTTCCC
>JAZQXB010000074.1:0-2323 GCA_045632685.1 Alloprevotella sp. | reverse complement strand
CGCCCCCCCCCCCACAAAAAGGGGGGGGGTCACCCCGTCTGTTATTTTTTCACACTCTGCAAGGGTTACTCACTACTACCTACTACTTACTACCTACTCCTCACTACTAACTAAAGAAACTCCCGCGAGGCAAGCCTCACCCTTTAGGGGAGGTTGGAGGGGGGGGGCTACCTTGGGGTCGTAGGGACTCGACAAGGTAAAAAATATTGACAAAACCAGAAGAAGGAATTTGCGTGTTATTTGATGTTTTTGAAGATTTTAACGAGATGAATTGACCACACTTTCAGCCATTCGGAACAAAAAAAGTTTGGAGAGCAAAACTACAAGGGATGTAAGAAAAATTATTCAGTACATATTTTAAATTGTTCGGCACATATTTTTTCGCATGTGCCGAACAATTTTACCCAAAAAATCGGACAAAAATGAAGGAGATACCCCCGCTGTGGGAGTATCTCCTTTTCTCTATACAAATATACAACATATTTCCGCGAAATCCAAATGCCCCCCAAGCGGGTTAGAAATCTCACTTTTTTCGATTTTTTCATACGTGGCAACCGCTCGCACAGAATGACACAGAATTTTGTGTTTGACACAAGAACATAAGAACATATTGCCATGCGGGGTGGAAAATGGTCTCACACAGAAGACACGGAATACACAGAACCATGCGGAGCTGGATTTTTATCACGCAGACGACTCCGCAGACTTTCGCAGAACCTCGTAAAGCATTACGTAAATAAGCGAGAAATACGCAGAGGCGCACGCTACGCTTGCGCTTCCTTCCGGATGGCAAGCACAAACAAAGTGTGTGCGCTTCTGTGAAAGTCTGTGCAGTCTGCGTGAGACATTTTATCAATCAATAGAGTTTTCTTCCCTGAAACAATCGTTTGTTATATAGAAGCAATATTAAAACACCTCACTCAACACCTGCAGCGACTTCAATTCGGGCATACCATCCAGGTGAAGTCGGTAATAGGTGTTGATATAGCGCAAGAGTTGGGTGCGCTGCACGCCGTTAAAATGGAAAATGTGCATCGTTTCGTAGCGCATACGTAGTAACATCGGGATAAACTGGGCCTCGGGGTCAGATAAATAGTCGGGGTGAGTAGGTTGGTCCGCAACAAAACAACCTGCACGGAGATCGAAGAACTTATAACGTTCGGGATAATCTACATTGGGTGATATGCCCAGAAAATACATCAGGCGTACCAGGAACACAATGTGGAAATTTGAAAAATTTTGAGTACAGACGTCCAACCAATTTATAGACTGCTCTATATAATTATATAAATGTGTAGACACAGGTTCGGACCGCAACGCATGATGCAGGAACTCCGCTATGAAAAGCGCCATAGCGGATTTATAGGGATTGTAGGGCAATGAGATGAAGGGCAAAATCGTGCGTGCCGCCTTCGGGCGGGAAAGTCCACCATTGGCCCGCTGGTCCCAGGTCAGTTCAAGCACTGCGAGCGGTTGAAATAGCGTATGCTTCACCGCCGCACGCGCCGATCGCGAAATCTTCACGATAAACCCCACGCGCCCCAACTCCTCCGTGTATGCTTCAGCAATTATGGCATCATCAGAGTAGCGCACAATGGAAAGTATAATGGCACGTGACGTAATCAACATAGCAATAACAATATTTATGGTGAAGGCAATTAGCAAGAGGAGGGCAATTGACGTAACCGCACAGGTGTTGAGAATGGGATCTCTACTCACATGATCATAAAAATCAAGACGTCAGCATCTCCGAAACGACTGCGCAACCACAAATCTTGCCACTTTTGCCTTACAAAATTAACACTTATACCACATATTTCGTTGCTACCACCATATTTTCTCAAAAAAAAAGTGGGTTTTATTTGGTGATAAGAAAAAAAGCCGTACCTTTGCACTCGCAATCAAGCCCGAAAGGGATTTTGGTTAAGGTAAGGCCCATTCGTCTATCGGTTAGGACGCAAGATTTTCATTCTTGAAAGAGGAGTTCGATTCTCCTATGGGCTACAAAGTAAAAAGTGAAACTAATATTGGCAGTAAGTAGATAAATAGCGTTAAGGGTTTAAAGTGATTCATACTATCTACGATGCTGACCAGTTAGGTTAGCTTTTTTTATGCAGAAAACAGTGAGTCCCGAAAGGATAATACTCGCTGAAACCCAGGTAAGGCCCATTCGTCTATCGGTTAGGACGCAAGATTTTCATTCTTGAAAGAGGAGTTCGATTCTCCTATGGGCTACTCATTTAATAAACAAGATTAACACAATGGCAAACCACAAATCATCTGTAAAAAGAATTCGTCAGACGGCGACTCGCAGATTGCACAA
>JAZQXB010000073.1:0-26202 GCA_045632685.1 Alloprevotella sp. | reverse complement strand
CCAAAGTTAGGGGAACCGACGCTCGAAGTAAGAGCAGAGGATAAACTTGTTTATACTATGCCTTACGAGGAGGAGGAAGACCGAGGTTGCGAGGTCAAATGCCCAAAGGGCGGAGGGGTCTGTGGTTATGGGTCAACTCCTATATTATTGCCTAAAAAAATACCCGTCAATACGCGCCAATCCGTGGAGAATTTTCTGTGCCTTCCGTAGCTTTTGCGTGAAACATTTTTATCAATCAATAGAGGATTCTCCCCAGAAATTAGTAACGGTAAAAAAATAACTTGAGACTTTTTATATGAATAATGTTTTATGGAGGCATTTAAAGAGTTGTCTTTTTGTCGCTTTCGTCTTTATTCATCAGTCACATAGCCCGCTATGCTCCTTCTTCACAAAAACGAAATCAACTAAAAATACAATTAAAACTGTCCCAACTTATTATTTTACCGTTACTAAGCGCTTGTCATATAGAAGAGGCAATAAAAAAAGATGTATCTTTGCATTCCCAAAAATCCGTCAAACCATGCACGAAATACTCCACCTCATCTACGAAATGGCGCCCTTCCTGCTCTTGGGTTTCTTCCTTGCGGGATTGATTCACGCCTTCGTCCCCAAGGCACTTTACGCCAAATACCTTTCCGCCTCCGATTGGCGCTCTGTAGTGTATGCCACGCTCATTGGCATCCCCATTCCGTTGTGTTCTTGTGGTGTAATCCCCACCGCCATGTCCCTGCGCAAGAAGGGGGCTTCACGCGGGGCTACCGTTTCATTTCTCATTGCTACGCCCCAAACGGGGGTTGATGCCTTGATGGCGACCTACTCCCTGATGGGTCTCCCCTTTGCCATCACACGTTTTGTTGCGGCACTCTTCACCGCCCTGTTTAGCGGTATTATGGTCAATACATTTGCATCACCCTCGACGGAGGAGACGCAGGAGGATAGCGACTTGCACTGCGAGTGCTGTTGTCATCACCACCATCACGAGTCGCATTGCCACCCCACCCTATGGAGCAAGTTCCGCGAAGCCCTGCGTTTCGGTTTTGTAGAAATGGTGCAGGACATTGGCAAGTGGTTAATCGTCGGTCTCCTCATTGCGGGACTGATTACCCTCTGCGTGCCCGATGATTTCTTTACCGTACTTCAGGGCAACACGTTGTTGAGTTCGCTGGGTGTGATTCTTTTAGTGCTACCCATGTACCTCTGTGCCACAAGTGGCATCCCCATTGCCGTAGCACTGATGCTGAAAGGACTATCCCCGGGTGCTGCCCTTGTTCTGCTGATGGTTGGTCCTGCGTGCAACATGGCATCGCTGATTATCACGGGCAAGGTGCTCGGAAAGCGTGCCCTCATTGTATATATCGCCTCTATCATCCTCTGCGCCCTACTCTTTGCACACGCTATTGACCTTTTGCTTCCCCAAGAGTGGTTCAACCAGGTGCTCAACACCAGTCAGCACCACCATCACCACCACGACGACCTATTAGGAATGCTCTCCACAATCGCCATGCTTGGGTTGCTGATCCATGCGGCGGTATTGAAACTCCGACATCGGGGACACCACCACGGATAAGGGGCACATCATAGTAGCAAACGGTATAAATCTATCGGCTCACTTAAAGACTTCTGTTTTTGGCACGTTTCTTGCTACAGAAGAAGTTGAATATTTTTAACAAAAAACATATTATTATGGAAGAACAGAAGCAACCCAACGGACAACTCCAAATTGAACTCACACCCGAAGTAGCTGGTGGTGTTTATTCAAACCTTGCCATCATTTCTCACGGTAAGACAGAAATGGTACTCGACTTTGTAAGCGTAATGCCCGGTTTGCCCAAAGCAAACGTGCGCAGCCGCATCGTCATGAACCCTGAACACGCAAAGCGCTTGCTCTTCGCCCTTCAAGACAACATCATCAAGTATGAAAAGATGTTTGGGCCTATCGAATTGGCAGCGCCCCAGGAAGCGCCTCAAGGTGGTAAGACTGCAAATCCCTTTGGAGTTTAAGAAAAACCTCAACGCCCAGAAGTTCAAACGGACTTCTGGGCGTTGAGGTTTTTTAGTAGACAAGTTGACGAGGTACGAGTAGACAAGATGGTCACCTGAATTCCTCTGAAGGGTGAGGCTTTAACGGTTTTACGAGTCGAACAGGCTGGGACAGGCAAGAACAGGCCTTAACAACCATACGGAAAAAGTTCCGAGAGACAGGACGCACGGTGAACACCCCGCATGGCCTATTACTCACTACTACCTCCTCACTGATAAAGTCCCGCAGGGCATCTTTACTCTTTACTCTTTTATCTTTACTCTTATTTTCAGCTTCCCCCCACATAATGCGTAATCGTAAAAGGTCTCTGCGACCCCACTACGGTAATAATGTCAAAGCGGATGGGTTGGTCAAGTCTATTGAGATCTAAATAATGCCTTGCGGCAAGACGCAGATTCTTGATTTTCTCGTCATCAACGGCAGTAATCGCCGGAGCAAAGTCCTCATTGGAACGGGTTTTCACCTCCACAAAGATAATCTCACCATAGCACTCGGCAATAATGTCGAGTTCCAAATGCCCTACGCGCCAGTTGCGTTCCAGCAGCGTATAGCCCTTGCGAATCAGGAAGCGACACGCCTCTTCTTCGCCTATTTGTCCGAGGATGTTGTGGGAGGCCATTATTTTAGATAAAAGAGAAAAGAGAAAAGATGCCTTGCGGGACTTTATTCAGTGAGGAGAGAGGAGAGAGGAGTGAGTAACAGACCATGCGGGGGGGGGCTTGACTGGTACGGACGCACGGCGCGTGCGTCCTAAATCAATCGGCATTTCCTGCCATGCAACCTGTCTCTCGGAACTTTTCTCCGCATTGTTGTTAAGGCCTGTTCTTGCCTGTCCCAACTTGTTCGGCTCGGCAAACCTTAAAGCCTCACCCTGCTACCTCCGCTTGCGCTGAAAAAACTCCTTCATCACTGCCGCGCATTCTTCTTCAAGCACACCACTCACGACTTTGGTCTTGGGGTGGAGCGCCTGTGGGGCAAAGTAGGAATAACCACGCTTGGGGTCGGAAGCACCATAGACCAGGCGACCGAGTTGTGACCACCCGATGGCACCGGCACACATAATGCAGGGTTCTACCGTGACATAGAGCGTGCAGACATCCAGGTATTTCCCGCCAAGATGCTCTGCCGCCGCCGTGATAGCCTGCATCTCGGCGTGGGCAGTAACATCGTGGAGCATTTCCGTAAGGTTGTGCCCACGGGCTATGATTTGGTCGCCACAAACTACGACGGCACCCACAGGAATTTCGTCAGCCTCAAAAGCGCGACGGGCTTCCTCAAGCGCCTTTCGCATGTAGCGTTCATCGGTTGTCATGGTCATGCGTTCAAACCTTTCATAGTGAGCGCCACACGCCCACGTTCGTAATCAATGTCCAACACTTTCACCTGCACGCGCTGTTGGAGCGTCACCACTTCGTTAGGGTCTTTCACGTACTTGTCCGCCAGTTGCGACACGTGCACAAGTCCCTTCACCTTAATGCCCATATCGACGAAGCAACCGAAGTTCGTGATGTTCGAAATGATACCCGGCACCACCATACCCACTTCGAGGTCGTCAATCGTGCGGAGCGATTTGTCGAAACTGAATACGGTTGCCATGCCTCTGGGGTCACGTCCGGGTTTGGCAAGTTCTGCCATAATGTCGGTGAGCGTTGGGAGTCCCACTTCCGCCGTACAGTAGCGCTGGAGGTCAATACTGCCACGCTTTTCTGCCGAAGCGATGAGTTCGGGCACCTTACAACCCGCATCCTTCGCCATTTGCTCCACAAGGGCATAGCGTTCGGGGTGAACGGCTGTATTATCCAGAGGATTTTTGGCGTCGGGGATGCGCAAGAAACCCGCACACTGCTCATAAGCCTTTGCTCCGAGGCGTGGCACTTTGAGCAATTCGCGACGCGAAGTGAAGGCGCCGTTTTCCGCACGGTAATCCACAATGTTTTGTGCTAACGAGGGACCCAGACCAGAGATGTACGTGAGCAGGTGTTTACTTGCCGTGTTGAGGTTTACTCCCACCGTGTTCACGCAACTCTCAACCGTAAGGTCGAGCGAGTGCTTGAGCGCTGTCTGATCCACATCGTGTTGATACTGCCCCACACCAATGCTCTTGGGGTCAATCTTTACGAGTTCGGCAAGGGGGTCTGAAAGGCGGCGAGCGATACTTACGGCACCGCGAACGGTAACGTCGTAATCGGGAAACTCATCGCGGGCAATCTTTGAGGCAGAATATACCGACGCTCCGTCTTCGCTGACCAAGAAAATCGCAACGTCTTTCAAATGCAAGGATTGCACGAGTTCTTCGGTCTCACGTCCTGCCGTACCATTCCCAATCGCCACCGCCTCAATCTTATATTGTTCAATCAGTGTGGAGAGTTTGCCACACGAACGTGCCCACTGCTGTTGCGGTTGATGGGGATAAATCGTTTCGTTATGGAGTAAGTTGCCCTGAGCATCGAGACACACCACCTTACATCCCGTACGGAAACCCGGGTCAATACCCATGATGCGCTTTTGTCCGAGCGGAGCAGCAAGGAGCAACTGCTTGAGGTTTGTAGTAAACACACGAATCGCCTCTTCATCCGCACGCTGCTTTGAACTTGCGGCAAATTCCGTTTCGATAGAGGGTTTCAACAGGCGCTTATAGGCATCAGCAAGCGCGAGTTTCACCTGCTCGCCCGACTTGCCGTACTTGGGATAACGGCGTCCGAGGCGCTCGAGGCAGTCTTCCTCATCGCGGGGATTGATGGCGACGCGCAAGAAACCCTCTTCCTCACCGCGACGAATCGCCAAGAGTCGGTGGCTCGTGCAACGGTTTAAGGGTTCGCTAAAGTCAAAATAGTCGCGATACTTCGCCGCTTCCTCCTGCTTGGTCTTAATAACCTTTGAAGAAATTACTGCGTTGAGTTCAAACGTTCGGCGCAGCGTGTTGCGCACGTCCTCATTCTCACTTAGCTGCTCGGCAATAATGTCGCGCGCACCTTGAAGGGCGTCTTCAACGGTGGGAACTTCGTCCGTGAGGAAGTCCTTCGCGCGCACTTCGGGGTCATTATTGGGCTTCAAAAGGATTTCGTTTGCAAGGGGTTCAAGACCCTTTTTGCGCGCCACCTCAGCACGCGTCTTGCGCTTGGGTTTGAAGGGCAAGTAGATGTCTTCAAGCACCGTTGCATTCCAACAATCCTCAATGCGCTTGCGGAGTTCGTCGGTCAGTTTGCCTTGCTCTTCAATGGTTTGGGTGATATATTCCTTGCGGTGGAGGAGTTCGTGAAGTTTTTCATTTTGCTCGGCAATCTGTGCGATTGCCACTTCGTCGAGTCCGCCAGTTGCCTCCTTACGGTAGCGCGACACGAAGGGAATAGTGGCACCGTCGTTCAACAGATTCACGGTGTTTTCCACCTGACGCTCACGCAGGTTCAGGCTTTTGGCGATAAGGGAAATTATTTGTTGCATTAAAAGATAAGGTTTTGAGGTTGTAAGGGTGTGAGGTTATGAGGTGCCATTCGGTCCGCAAGGTCCTTTAAACCTAAAAGCGAAGCGACCTTATAATCTTACAGCCACACACAATTATTCACTCACCACATAACCGCAAGCGGCGATGGCGTCTGTTACAATCTTTATACATTGTTCGCACGTGGGTATGTCGGCAGCCTCAGCCATGACGCGCACTAAAGGTTCTGTGCCCGACTCGCGCACTAACATTCTACCGTTACCCTCAAGTTGTGCTTCCGCCTTCTTAATGGCTTCGTTAACCAAGGGTGCTGCCATCACCAGTTTCTTATCCGTCACGCGCACATTGACGAGCAACTGGGGGTAGAGTTTGACGGGCGCTGTGAGTTCGGAGAGTTTGCGCTTCTTGGCAAGCATCACTTCCATAATCTTGAGACTCGTGAGGATGCCGTCGCCAGTTGAAGCGTGCTTCGCAAAAATCACGTGTCCCGACTGCTCACCTCCGATAATATTATTGTGTGCCGCCATGTAGTCGTAGACATTCTTGTCGCCCACAGCGGTCTTGGCGTAGTCGATACCGAGTTTGTCGAGCGCCTTAAAGAGACCGATGTTCGACATCACCGTAGCCACCACCGTATTGTTGTCCAACTGGTTGCGCTCCTTGAGGTAAGCCGCCGACACGTAGAGAATCTTATCACCGTCCACCACGTTGCCCTGCTCATCTACACAGAGGCAGCGGTCGGCATCACCGTCGTAGGCGAAACCAACGTCAAGTCCCTTTTCAACAACGAACTTCTGCAGTCCCTCAATGTGCGTACTGCCCGCATTGCGGTTGATATTCGTGCCGTCGGGTTCGGCATTCATCACATAAGTCTTCGCGCCAAGGGCATTAAACACCGAAGCGGCGATGTCCCAAGCACTTCCGTTGGCACAATCCAAGCCCACCTTCATGCCCTTGAACGAATGCACGCCCAAAGAAATCAAGTAGCCGATATAGCGGTTGCGCCCCTCAATATAGTCAATAGTGCGACCAATCGCATCCTTCGTAGCGTATGGGGGGATACCCGACTTGCCGTCCAAGAAGTCCTCAATGCGCGCGATGGTAGTATCGTCCATCTTCTCACCATTGCTGTTGATGAGCTTAATGCCGTTGTCGTAATACGGATTGTGGCTTGCCGAAATCATGATGCCGCAATCAAAGCCGTCGCACTTTGTGATGTAGGCCACGGAGGGAGTGGTCGTAACGTGCAGGAGGTAAGCGTCGGCACCTGAAGAGGTAATCCCTGCGGCGAGTGCGTATTCCAACATGTAAGAAGAGCGACGTGTGTCCTTACCAATTACGATGCGCCCACTGCGATTGGGAGCACTGAAGTACCAACCGAGGAAGCGTCCTATTTTAAAAGCATGTTTCGCCGTGAGGTCCACATTTGCCTCGCCGCGAAAGCCGTCTGTTCCGAAATATTTACCCATAAGATTCTTTTTTTTAGAGTACAAAGTACAGAGTACAGAGTACAGTTGCCATCCGGAACATAAACCGCATGGAGTTGTACTCTGTACTCTGTACTTTGTACTCTTAATTTATACCAGATGTGCAATCCACTCTTCGCGGTCACCTGCGAGGTAGTCAATCACAGGGATTTCTACCATTGTGTAGCATCCTGGACGCTGACGCATTGCAGCACGCGCGGCGCACACAAGCACCTGACCCGTGAGCGCAGGGTTGTTAATCTTCATGTTAAACTCGAAGAGCTGGTTCTGCGTTTTGCCCGACACGCCCTTGCGCACGAGGTTCACACCGTGACCCATGTCGATTACATCGTCTACGCAGGGCACCTGAATCACGTGCGTTTCGTCATTTACGAAATAAGCGTCGGCCTTAATAGCAGCGGCAACCGTCGCAAAGTCATGCCCTTCTTCCAACTCGATATACACCATACGGCGGTGAATACCCTGCCCCGTGGGGATGGTCATTGAAAGAGCAGCCTTCACACCCTCAATAGCCTTTACAGCTACGGTGTGCCCCATAGACATACCGGGTCCGAAGTTCGTGTAGGTAATACCCTTGGGCGCAACCGCCTGAAGCAAGGTGCGCACTACGCTGTCGCTTCCGGGGTCCCATCCCGCAGCAATCACGCTTACGGCATTGCCCGCAACGGCAGCCTCGCCCAAACTTTTACGCAGGGGAACAATCTGGCTGTGAATGTCAAAACTGTCTACCGTATGAATACCCTTGGCAAGGATGGTCTTCGCCATCGCTTCCACACTGCGCGTGGGAGTTGAGAGAATTGCCACATCTACGTCCTGCAATTCCGCAATGTCGCTCACGACATCGTAAGCCGCCAATTCCGCAGGCTTATTTGCTGCACCGGCACGGCGCACTACGCCTGCCACTTCCATATCGGGCGCCGCCTCAATCGCCTCAAGGGCATAGCGACCTATGTTGCCGTAGCCCACAATGGCTACTCTGGTTTTCTTAGTTGTGTTCATAGTTCATGTGTTTTTAGAGTACAACTGACAGAGTACAGAGTACAACTCCGTGCGGAGTAGGAATGCGTTACATTCTGGATAGTAGTCGTACTCTGTACTCTGTACTCTGTACTCTGTTATCTATTATTTACTTTCCCGCAGGGCGTAAGCGGCGCTCGTCGTTGAGCTTACGCTGCAAGTCAAGCACTTCGCGGTGCTTCTTTGCCAACTCCGCATCCTTAGCCTTCACCGTTTCGCGGAGGTCGTTGATCTTTGCATTGAGCGCATCCACTTCGGGACGGTCGTAAAGGCGACTCTTCGTAATGTAGCGCTTGCCGTTAGAACCCTTGAAGTAATAAGTTACGCCAGCGGATACTTGGAACTGCGCATGACCTGCATGGTAAGCATTTGCCGAGAGATCCCACACAAAATAGGGGCGCAGGGTAATGCCCAAAGCTTTCGTTTTTCCGAAGCGGTAGTTGAAATTCATACCCGCCGTAGAGGTGAAGTGCTCACGGTCTTCGCCCTGTGAAGAAGGCACATACCAATGGTTGTGACCGAAACCGTAAACCGCCTCCATTTCAAAGGTACGTGCCTGGCGATAACCGTAAAGCACGTTGGAGAGGTTCAAGCGTCCCAAGAGCGAAGAGTGAATATTGTCAATCGCATTCTGCGTACCGCGCTGCCCCACGCCACTGGTATTCACACCGAGCGTCGTCTGGAGTTCTACACCAATGGTAGGCGTAAACTGCTTACCAAGTTGGAAACCCATCAGCGCACGTTCGCTGCCAAAGAAGGCATGACCCTTCAAAGGAGTTGTTGCACCGAGTTGCACACCTGCATAACAATTATCAAAAGCCTTATGGCCAACATACTGCGCCGAACCTGTCAGCGCCACAGCTCCGAAAAGGAGCGAAAGCATTATTTTCTTCATATTCTTGTGTATATTCTTTGATAAGTACTGTCGGCAAAAATACAAACTTTGTGGCGTATCACTGACCATTTAACACATTTTTTTATGATACATTGTAAAATCTGTCAACACAAACCGCTGGGAGGTCGTGTTACACAACCTCCCAGTTATTTATTGCTTAAGGAATGCTCTTACTTTAGGTAGCGTTTCTCGCCATTCACGATATAGATGCCTTGCTGTGAGGGGCGCTTTACGGGCGTTCCATCCAAGCGATAGATGCAGGTGGGGCGGTGGGGAGACAGAGAGATTTGCTCTACGACTGTTGTGCCCGATTGGAAATAGAGGTTGCCGCCCAACTGCGTAGCGTATTCGTCGGTGTGTTGCTGGTAATAACCTATATAGATGTAGCAATTACGGTTTTGAGTTACTCCATCAAACGAGAATGTGAAGCGCTTCACTTCGTGCGGAGGAATTTCTCCGTAGAGGTCTATTTTCTTCAGGTAGTAATACAAGCCGTCGCCGTAAAGGTCTTCATAAAGGTATGCTACGAGTCCACGGTAATAAGGTTCGTCGCTATTGTTGCGCACCTCGATTTCGCCGCTTACATCGTGGGGAGTTATCTGACTGGAGAGGAGTTCAAGATTGGCGGATTGCGTGGGGGCGGGCACAACCTCAAGTACTCGTTTTTCCGAATAGGTGTAGCCATCGTCTACGTCGGAAAGCCACATGGTGTACGCACCTGTATTGTGGGCGTAGAAGGAGACTTCATAATGCGACGTCGAGCGTCCGTGCAGGAGCAAGGGGATGCACGTTGTGGGAGTACCCATGTTGTCGGTTTGACTCACATAGAAATAAAGCATAGAGGTGAGGTCGTCGCCGAGGTTGTCTATCGTGATGCGCACCTTAACCTTTGTTCCTACTACGGGAGTTCCCATACATTCAAAAGCCGTAATCTGCATTTGCTGGATGGGATGAAGCGTGACGTTGAGAAGTTCGCGCCCCTCTCCTATCTCAACCTCAAAGTAGGTTTGCTTTGTTCCTGCGTGTTGCCAGTCAGCCTCTGCCTGCGCTTTGGTAACAGCCGCAATGCGATACACTCCGGGGGTGAGGTCCACCTCACCGTAAGGTCCCATGAAGAGCCCCGCCCAATTACTTTCGAGGTTGTAACCCTTCAGGGTCATTGTGCCGCAGTCTTTCAGCAAGCGCTGGAAGTTGCCCGCCTCATCAAGGAGCGCAAATCCCACGTAGGCGGTGGCGGAAGTGGTGTTGGGATTTTGGAAATAGCAATAGAGGTTGGTGCCGCTCTGCTGGAGGTTGAGCGCAGAGAAGGGTAAGGGCGAGGGCGTCACTCCCGTGGGCGGCTGGATACCAATCACGATGTGCTGGTTGGCACTGTATCCGTCCTCCGAACCACTGCCGATGCCTCCCACGCCGGGGGTGAGGAGCGAGAGTTTGAAGTAACCGTCGTACATACCGCCCCAGCCCCAGTTGAAGTGGAACATGCCCTCGCCGTCGTAGCCGTCGCACACAAAGGCATGACCTGCCTCGAGCGAAGTGCCTGCATGAATTACGGGGCGCCCAGCCTGGAGTTCGGAATAAATGAGCGCTTCCCACTCGCTAATGGGATAGGCGGCTTGGTAAAGGTGGCGCGCTCCGGCGTCGTAACCAAAATAGGTGTGTAACACTTGGGGGATGTCTGCCATGGAAGCCGAGGTGGAATGAGCCGTATAGTCGCTGTACAAAGCCTGACCACAGTAGCGCATCAACTCAGCAACGGCGGTGGCATAGTCGCTATAGTGATAATCATCCCGCATTTCGCTCCAACGGAAAGTGGTTGGGGCGAGTTCGGGAACGTAAATTCTTGCCGAGGGTGTGGTGTAAGCGGGAATTGCAGTTGTTTGCTCCGCAGGCCATTCGTGATACTTCATCACCTGTGCCAATGCCGTAGCGGTGCATCCCGTGTAAGTGCGCGCACTTCCTTGAAGCGGACAGGCGTCATTGTAAGGCGAGCCCTGATTCCATAGTGTCGTCAACATAGGAGTAATGGCGGGGCGCTCATCACTCACCTGCTCCGCCTGAAGGGCGTAAGCATTGAGCGCCTCAATCTGTTGCGCATAAGTCTCCATCCAGTACTGCACATGGGGTGGCATGGCGGTGGCATCAAAACTGCCAGAGGTGGAATAACCCAAGATAGGCGCCGTGCGGTCATCGCCTGAGACGACAACAAATCCCGCTTTGTCCGTGGCGTTAAACACATAATAAACGGGAAGTTCCGTCTCGGCATCTGCGCCCCCCATACGTTTGCGCGTAGGAGCAAAAGAGTCCCGCTCCAGTTGCGCTTCCGGATGGTGGGATTTCAAAAACTGCGCCGCCAATCCGCGTGCCTGGTGGATATCTATGGGGTCCGCCTCTGCCTGTAAGCAGATAGCAACGAGAAGTAAGGATAATAGTGAGGTCTTAATATTCATGGTTATCTTTGGTTGTAGAATCTTGAGGTTATGAGGTTATGAGATTATGAGGTTATGAGGTTATGAGGTCTTAAGGGTTGAAGGTCTTAAGAGGTAGAGGTTTTAAGGTTGCCCCCAATCATAAACCCTGTCACACCGCAAATTTACATGTAAATCCCTGTACGCAAGACATCTTTACTAT
This sequence comes from Alloprevotella sp., assembly GCA_045632685.1. GTDB lineage: Bacteria > Bacteroidota > Bacteroidia > Bacteroidales > Bacteroidaceae > Alloprevotella. The sequence goes on along the minus strand of JAZQXB010000073.1, from coordinate 14,695 downwards.
ATAATCGTTGCTTCGAGTTGTCTATGAAGATATAGATGATATTTATATATTGGTGTCCGGTAAAGTTTTTGAGAAGTAACGGCCTGAAAGGCCAATAAGCACCCAGACCAGGGCAACGCCCTGGGTCTATGGATGTTTGGATTTGCGCCCTGAAGGGGCAAAAGCATTGCAGTTCAAACTCTTATAATTGCTTTTGCCCTTTCAGGGCGTAAGTCTCGACTGCAACAACACCCAGGGCGTTGCCCTGGGCTAATGGCTTTATCCCCTTTCAGGGGAATCGTCCAAACTGTGGGGCTTATACCATTCAAACTTCTTTATATTCATAGAGTTAGAGGCGTTTACCGGACAGCAATAATATTTATAAGAGTGTGAGATTTTACTCTGGAGGCGCTCTCCCCCTGTTTATAGGGGGAGGGGACCGCCTTTGGCGGTGAGGGGGTGCCGAATACACACCGCACGGCATACTCCTAACTACTCACTACTAACTCCTCACTATTCTCGCACCCCCTCACCAGCAAAGCTGGTCCCCTCCCCCTATAAACAGGGGGAGAGCGCCATCCGGAGTAACCTTTTACCTATGGCAACAAAAAAGGGAACCACCGCAAGGTGATTCCCTTTTATAATTATTCAGAATACTACTCCACAAGGGATTAGTCCTGGTTCTTCTTTTCATAGTCATCCATATCGCCAACAACGATCTTGTTGAATTCACGAAGACCTGTACCAGCGGGAATGAGGTGACCACAGATTACATTTTCCTTCATACCTTCGAGGTAGTCCGTCTTACCAGAGATAGCAGCTTCGTTGAGCACCTTTGTAGTTTCCTGGAAGGATGCTGCAGACATGAAGCTCTTCGTCTGGAGAGAAGCACGTGTGATACCCTGGAGGATCTGAGTAGAAGTTGCGGGCATTGCATCGCGAACGACAACCTGCTTGAGGTCGCGGCGCTTGAGCTGTGAGTTTTCGTCACGGAGCTTGCGCGCTGTCACAATCATACCGGGCTTCATAGTTTCAGAATCACCGGCATCAACTACAACCTTCTTACCCCAGATGCGGTCGTTTTCTTCAGCGAAGTCGAGCTTGTCAACCATCTGCTGTTCGAGGAAACGCGTATCACCGGGTTCGTTAATCTGAACCTTACGCATCATCTGACGTACAATCACTTCAAAGTGCTTATCGTTGATACCTACACCCTGGAGGCGGTAAACGTCTTGAACTTCGTTTACGATATATTCCTGTACGGCAGTGGGACCCTTAATTGCAAGGATGTCACTGGGCGTAATAGAACCGTCAGAGAGAGGAGTACCAGCACGAACGTAGTCGTTTTCCTGTACGAGGATCTGCTTAGAGAGGGGCACGAGGTACTTCTTCACTTCACCGAGCTTAGAAGTAACAACGATTTCACGGTGGCCGCGCTTCACGCTACCCATTGTAACTTCACCGTCGATTTCAGAAACGACTGCGGGGTTACTTGGATTACGAGCTTCGAAGAGCTCTGTAACACGGGGAAGACCACCGGTGATGTCACCTGCAGAACTAACGGCACGAGGAATCTTAACGAGAACGTCACCGGCCTTAACCATCTGACCATCTTCGATAGCGATACGGCCGTTGATGGGGAAGTTGTAGGTACGGATGAGTTCACCATTTTCGTCAAGGATGTGAGCAGAGGGCACACGACCACGTTCTTTAGATTCGATGACGATACGTTCGCGGAGACCTGTAGCATCGTCTTCTTCAACACGGAATGTAACACCTTCGATAACGTCTTCAAACTGGATGCGACCTGCGCTTTCAGTAACGATTACGGCGTTGAAGGGGTCCCACTTAGCAATCATAGTGCCCTTTTCAACAGTGTCACCGTCGTTTACGAAGAGGTCAGAACCGTAGGGTACGTTCTGTGAAGAAAGTACGATCTTGGTGTGAGGATCTACGAAACGTACTTCAGCGAGTCGGCCTACTACCTTCTTACCGCAAACACCGTCTTCGCCAATCACGTCAACCGTGCGGAGTTCGTCGAACTCGAGGCGGCAGTCGTTCTTCGCAACGATTGTAGCATTAGCAGCAGCACCACCCGCGATACCACCGGCGTGGAAGGTACGGAGTGTCAACTGCGTACCAGGTTCACCGATTGACTGTGCAGCGATGACACCAACGGCTTCACCCTTCTGTACCATGCGAGAAGTAGCGAGGTTGCGACCGTAACACTTCATACATACACCGTGCTTGCTTTCGCAAGTGAGCACTGAGCGAATTTCTACGCTCTCGATGGGTGAAGCTTCGATTTCTGCAACTACTGACTCTGTGATTTCTTCGCCAGAAGCTACGAGGAGCTTACCAGTTTGAGGATGGATCACATCGTGAACTGATACACGACCGAGGATACGTTCGCCGAGTGAAGAAATCACCTTGTCACCATCGCGGAGGTCTGTGCATACGAGACCACGGAGTGTGCCACAGTCTTCTTCAGTAATGATCACGTCATGGCTAACGTCAACAAGACGACGTGTGAGGTAACCTGCGTCGGCTGTCTTCAACGCGGTATCGGCAAGACCCTTACGCGCACCGTGGGTAGAGATAAAGTACTCCAACACGGACATACCTTCCTTAAAGTTAGAAAGGATCGGGTTTTCAATAGTCAAACGGCCTTCAGCACCTGCCTTCTGAGGCTTCGCCATCAAACCACGCATACCTGCGAGCTGTGCAATCTGATCGGCAGAACCACGGGCACCAGAGTCAAGCATCATGAACACGGCGTTGAAACCTTGGTCGGCTTCAGTCATCTGCTTCATCAAGGTCTTCTTGATGTCAGAGTTTACGTGTGTCCAAGTGTCAATTACCTGGTTATAACGTTCGTTATCGGTGATGAAACCCATGTTATAGTTCATCGTGATCTGGTCGATTTCTTCATTACCACGAGCCACGATTTCCTTCTTTTCTTCGGGGATGATGATATCGTCAAGGTTAAACGAAAGACCACCTTCGTAAGCCATGCGATAACCGAGGTTCTTAATACCATCAAGGAATTCAGCTGCGCGTGCCATACCTACACCCTTAATTACAGAGGTGATAATGCCACGGAGTGACTTCTTAGAAATAATAGTATTTACGAAACCTACTTCCTTGGGGATGATTTCGTTGACAATCACACGACCTACAGAAGTTTCAACAAGGCGATGGATGTGCATGCCTGTTTCGTCGATATCGTCAACGAGCACCTTCACGGGAGCATGAACGTCTACGCGCTTTTCGTTGTAAGCAATGATGGCTTCTTCAGGACCGTAGAATGTAAGACCTTCACCCTTAGCACCGGGACGGATCTTTGTGATATAGTAAAGACCGAGCACCATGTCCTGAGAGGGCACTGTGATAGGCGCACCATTCGCAGGGTTAAGGATGTTGTGGCTCTGGAGCATCAACATCTGTGCTTCGAGGATTGCTTCGTTGCTCAAGGGGAGGTGGACAGCCATCTGGTCACCGTCGAAGTCGGCGTTGAAGGCCGTACATGCGAGGGGGTGAAGCTGGATTGCCTTACCTTCAATCATCTTGGGCTGGAAGGCCTGGATACCGAGACGGTGAAGTGTCGGAGCACGGTTGAGGAGCACGGGGTGACCCTTCATTACATGTTCAAGGATATCCCAAACAACAGACTCACGGCGGTCAACGATGCGCTTTGCACTCTTCACCGTCTTCACGATACCGCGCTCAATGAGCTTACGGATGATGAATGGCTTATAGAGTTCGGCAGCCATGAGCTTGGGAATACCACATTCACCCATCTTCAATTCAGGACCTACGACGATAACCGAACGTGCTGAATAGTCAACACGCTTACCGAGGAGGTTCTGACGGAAGCGACCTTGCTTACCCTTGAGTGAGTCAGAGAGTGACTTGAGGGGACGGTTGCTATCGCTCTTTACAGCGCTACTCTTGCGAGAGTTGTCGAAGAGTGAGTCAACTGCTTCCTGAAGCATACGCTTTTCGTTACGGAGGATGACTTCAGGTGCCTTGATTTCGAGCAAACGCTTGAGGCGGTTGTTACGAATAAGCACACGACGATAGAGGTCGTTGAGGTCAGACGTAGCGAAGCGGCCACCATCGAGGGGAACGAGGGGACGAAGGTCGGGAGGAGTGACAGGAAGGATCTTCATAATCATCCACTCGGGACGGTTACGGTCCTTACTTGCGCGGAACGATTCTACCACCTGAAGGCGCTTAAGCGCTTCGTTCTTACGCTGAACAGAAGTGTCTGTGTTAGCACGGTCACGGAGTTCGTAAGAAAGGCTATCGAGGTCGATGCGCTGGAGCAAGTCATAAACTGCTTCTGCACCCATCTTAGCGATAAACTTGTTGGGGTCGCTATCGTCCAAGTACTGATTGTCCTTGGGCACCTTCTTCATCAATTCGATGTATTCGTCTTCAGTGAGAAGGTCGAGTTCCTTGGGAGCGTCATCTTGCTGAGCGAGCACACCAGGCTGGATAACTACGTAACGTTCGTAGTAGATGATAGAGTCAAGTTTCTTGGTAGGAATACCAAGGAGGTAACCCATCTTATTGGGGAGCGAACGGAAATACCAAATGTGGGCAACGGGCACAACGAGTTGGATGTGACCCGCACGTTCGCGACGCACCTTCTTTTCAGTAACTTCTACACCACAACGGTCGCAGACGATACCCTTATAGCGAATGCGCTTGTACTTTCCGCAGTGACATTCATAGTCCTTTGTAGGACCGAAGATGCGTTCGCAGAAAAGACCGTCACGCTCAGGCTTATAGGTGCGGTAGTTTATGGTTTCAGGCTTCAAAACTTCACCAAAAGAGTTCGCCTGAATTTCTTCAGGAGAAGCAAGACCGATGGTGATTTTCGTAAAGTTGTTCTTTACCTTACTTTCTCTTTTAAATGCCATATTATAATAATGTAATTATATTTGTGGTTAAGCAGCCGCGCTGGGAAAGGAGAAGAGACAGCGTTGTCTCTCTCCTATTCCTAAGCAGGGCGTTCTAACTAATCGAGCGTAACGTTCAAGCCCAAGCCACGGAGTTCGTGGAGGAGGACATTGAGCGACTCGGGAATACCCGGAGTGGGGAGAGGATCACCCTTAACGATTGCTTCGTAAGCCTTGGCACGACCAGTAACGTCGTCAGACTTAATGGTAAGGATTTCCTGAAGCACGTGAGAAGCACCGAAGGCTTCGATTGCCCAAACTTCCATTTCCCCGAAACGCTGACCACCGAATTGAGCCTTACCACCAAGGGGTTGCTGCGTGATGAGCGAGTACGGACCGATAGAACGAGCGTGCATCTTATCTTCTACCATGTGACCGAGTTTCAACATGTAAGTCACACCTACAGTTGCCTTCTGGTCGAAGGGATCACCTGTTGCACCATCGTAAAGCTGAGTTGAACAGTAGCGGGGGAGACCTGCCTTGTCTGTCCATTCGCAGAGGTCAGTGAGTTTCGCACCGTCAAAGATGGGAGTAGCGAACTTAACGCCCAACTTCTTACCGGCAGCACCGAGAACGGCTTCAAACACCTGACCGAGGTTCATACGTGAAGGCACACCGAGGGGGTTCAATACGATATCTACAGGAGTACCATCTTCGAGGAAGGGCATATCTTCCTGACGTACAATCTTAGAAACGATACCCTTGTTACCGTGACGACCTGCCATCTTATCACCTACACCGATCTTACGCTTCTTAGCGATGTAAACCTTTGCCAGCTGGAGGATACCAGAGGGAAGTTCATCACCGATAGTAATCGCAAACTTCTCACGCTTGAGCTTCGCATCGAGTTCGTTGTACTTCTTCAAGTAGTTGATAACGAGCTGGCGGATGAGGCGGTTTGTACGTTCATCTTCCGTCCAGTTGCTGAGCTGTACTGATGTGTAGTCCAAAGAAACGAGGAGTGACTTGCCGAACTTCGCACCAGCAGCAATAACTTCAGCGCCGATGTTATCCTTTACGCCAAGGCTGGTATAGTTCTTTGTCAAGGTCATGAGTTTGTCAACCATAACCATCTTCAAGTCTTCAGTATCCTGCTTGAACTTCTCGTCAATCTGAGTAAGAATCACCTTATCCTGGTTCTTAGAAGCACGAGTCTTCTGCGCACGAGAATAGAGGCGCTTATTAATAACGATACCTGAGAGTGAGGGGTTCGCCTTCAATGAAGCATCCTTCACATCACCCGCCTTATCACCGAAGATGGCGCGAAGCAACTTTTCTTCAGGTGTAGGATCACTTTCACCCTTAGGAGTGATCTTACCAATCATGATGTCACCAGGAGTGATGCGCGCACCGATGCGAACGATACCGTTTTCATCAAGGTCCTTTGTTGCATCTTCACCTACGTTGGGGATATCATTAGTAAGTGTTTCTTCACCACGCTTTGTTTCGCGTACTTCAAGAGAGTATTCGTCAACGTGTACAGAAGTGAGGAGGTCTTCACGAACCACGCGTTCGTTGAGCACGATAGCATCTTCATAGTTGTAACCCTTCCAAGGCATGTATGCCACGAGGAGGTTGCGACCGAGTGCCAATTCACCGTCTTCAGTAGCGTAACCTTCGGTAAGAATCTGACCTGCTTCAACGCGCTGACCCTTGTCACAGATAGGACGAAGGTCAATCGTCATGTTCTGGTTCGTACGGCGGAACTTGGGAATGATATATTCCTTAACGTTTGATTCGAATGATACGAATTCTTCGTCTTCAGAGCGGTCGTAAGCAACGATGATGCGTTCTGCATCTACATACTCAATAACACCAGGACCTTCTGCAGTAATCATTGTGCGTGAGTTTTCACACACCTGGCGTTCGATACCTGTACCTACGATAGGCGCTTCAGAACGAATGAGGGGAACTGCCTGACGCATCATGTTAGATCCCATCAATGCACGGTGGGCGTCGTCGTGTTCCAAGAAGGGAATGAGCGATGCCGCGATTGAAGCAATCTGCTGAGGAGCAACGTCCATGAGTTCAACGTTCTCAGGAGTTACTACGGGATAATCAGCATCCTGACGACACTTAACCTTGGGAAGAATGAAACCACCTTCGTCGTTCAAGGGTGCATTACCCTGACCGATAATCTTACCTTCTTCTTCTTCAGCACTGAGGTATACTACACCTTCTTCAGAGAGGTCAACCTTTGCACCTGAAACCTTGCGGTAAGGAGTTTCAATGAAACCAAGTTCGTTAATCTTTGCGTATACGCAGAGTGATGAAATCAAACCGATGTTAGGACCTTCAGGAGATTCAATAGGACAGAGACGACCGTAGTGCGTATAGTGTACGTCGCGCACTTCGAAACCTGCACGTTCACGAGAAAGACCACCAGGACCGAGGGCTGATAGACGACGCTTGTGCGTTACTTCAGCAAGGGGGTTTGTCTGGTCCATGAACTGTGAAAGGGCGTTCGTACCGAAGAATGAATTGATTACGCTTGAGATAGTCTTTGCGTTAATCAAGTCCATGGGTGTGAACACTTCGTTGTCACGAACGTTCATGCGCTCACGGATGGTGCGGCTCATACGTGCCAAACCAATAGCAAACTGGTTAGAGAGCTGCTCACCAACAGTGCGCACACGACGGTTGCTCAAGTGGTCAATATCGTCCACATCAGCCTTTGAGTTGATCAATTCAACGAGGAACTTGATGATTTCGATAATGTCTTCCTTCGTCAACACGCGCACGTCCATGTCAGTTGTAAGATTCAACTTACGGTTAATGCGGTAGCGACCTACTTCACCGAGGTCATAACGCTTGTCTGAGAAGAAGAGGTTGTTGATTACTTCCTTCGCACTCGCGTCATCGGCGGGGTCAGCATTACGCAACTGACGGTAGATGTAAAGAACGGCTTCCTTTTCAGAGTTTGAGTTGTCCTTCTGAAGGGTGTTGAAAATGATAGAGTAATCAGTAGAAGAACCTTCTTCCTTGTGCACAAGAATAGTAGGAACTCCTGCATCAAGGATGTATTCCATATTTTCTTCAGTAATCACCTCTTCACGTTCAAGGATAACTTCGTTACGCTCCATTGAAACCACTTCACCAGTGTCAGAGTCTACGAAGTCTTCTACCCAACTCTTCAACACACGCGCAGCAAGCTTTTTGCCTACAGCCTTCTTAAGGGCAGCCTTAGTAACCTTAACTTCTTCTGCAAGATCAAAGATCTGGAGAATGTCCTTATCGGTTTCAAAACCGATTGCGCGAAGCAAAGTAGTTACAGGCAACTTCTTCTTACGGTCGATGTAGGCATACATCACATTATTGATGTCTGTTGCAAACTCAATCCACGAACCCTTGAAGGGGATAATACGTGCAGAATAGAGTTGTGAACCGTTAGCATGGATGCTTGAACCAAAGAACACACCAGGAGAACGGTGCAACTGAGATACAATGACACGCTCAGCACCATTGATAACGAAAGTACCATTAGCTGTCATGTAGGGAATCTGACCAAGGAACACGTCCTGAACGACCGTATCAAAATCTTCGTGATCAGGGTCCGTACAATACAACTTCAGTTTCGCCTTCAAAGGCACACTGTAAGTAAGTCCTCTCTCCAAGCATTCATCGATAGTGTAGCGAGGAGCATCAATGTAGTAATCGAGGAATTCGAGTACGAAGTTGTTGCGCGTATCTGCAATGGGGAAGTTCTCAGCGAACACCTTGTAAAGACCATCGTTCTTACGAAGTTCTGAAGGAGTATCAAGCTGCAAGAAGTCCTGGAAAGATTTCAACTGCACATCCAAGAAATCAGGATACGCCATTGGATTCTTTACAGACGCAAAGTTTACGCGTTGATTAATTACTCTTGAAGACATAATATGTAATTAAAATTTGTAGTGATAATCCAGATGGTCTAGAAAATCTAGTGCATCTAGATGATCTAGAACTAGAATAGCAACTACTAATATTTATTAGACACAAAAAGGTTAAGAACCCCCTACCAGAGGATTCTTAACCATTACCCTATAGGGAAATGTGATTAAGCGATTTCTACTTCAGCACCAGCTTCTTCGAGAGCCTTCTTGAGTGCTTCAGCTTCTTCCTTACCTACACCTTCCTTAAGCTTAGCGGGACAACCGTCTACAGCGTCCTTTGCTTCCTTAAGACCGAGGCCACAAGCTTCCTTCACTGCCTTAACAACCTGGAGCTTAGCTGCACCAGCGCTCTTGAGGATTACGTCGAAAGAAGTCTTTTCTTCTGCAGCAGCAGCACCACCTTCAGCAGCAACTACAACAGCAGCAGCAGCGGGTTCGATTCCGTACTCTTCCTTGAGGTAAGTAGCCAATTCGTTAACTTCCTTTACAGTCAAATTTACCAATTCTTCTGCAATAGCTTTGATATCTGCCATTTTGATAAAATATTTTTTTTGTTTTTAAATCTAATTACTGTTACGATGCACGTGCCTGGGAAATATGATTAAGCGGCACAAGCATCATGATGGAGCTTATTATTCTGCAGCACCTTCTTCCTTTTCGAAGCGAGCTTCGAGACCAGAGAGAATGTTGCGGAGGGGAGACTGGAGGAGACCGATGATATCGCCGATAACTTCGTTCTTGCTCTTGATAGCGCAAAGAGTAGCGAGGTGTTCAGCACCAACATAGAAACCTTCTTCAGCATAAGCACCCTTAAGTGCGGGAATACCGTCCTTACCGAATTCCTTAATGAGCTTCGCAGGAGCGTTAGCAACATTAGAGAAGAACAATGCTGTAGTACCCTTGAGGCAAGGCTTGAGAGCTGAGTAATCTACTTCAGCCTGATCAAATGCCTTTTCAAGAAGAGTATTCTTTGCAACAATCATCTTCACGTCAGCAGCGAAACACTTACGACGGAGATTGCTTGTTGTTTCAGCGTTCAAACCAGTTACATCTACAATGTAGAAGTGAGCGTATTCCTTGAGTTTTTCACCGAGTTGTTCGATGATAATAGCTTTATCTTCCTTTCTCATAACTGTCTACTAAATTAATTTTCTTCAATAGTCTTGGGGTCAACCTTGACACCACGGCTCATAGTAGAAGAAAGATAAATACTCTTAATATAGGTACCCTTAGCGGCAGAAGGCTTGAGCTTATTGATTGTAGCAATAAATTCCTTCACGTTACCTACCATCTTTTCAGTATCGAAAGATACCTTACCGATTGCAGCGTGAACGATACCAGCCTTATCTACCTTGAAGTCAATCTTACCCTGCTTTACTTCACGTACAGCCTTGGCAACATCCATTGTTACAGTACCACTCTTGGGGTTAGGCATCAAACCACGGGGACCGAGAACGCGACCGAGCGCACCGAGCTTACCCATGATAGCAGGCATTGTGATGATTACATCAATGTCTGTCCAACCACCCTTAATCTTCTCGATATATTCATCGAGACCTACATAGTCAGCACCAGCTTCCTTTGCAGCAGCTTCAGCATCGGGAGTACAGAGGCAGAGCACACGTACAGTCTTACCAGTACCGTGGGGAAGAGATACAACGCCACGAACCATCTGGTTAGCCTTACGGGGGTCAACGCCCAAGCGTACATCGATATCGAAAGAAGCATCAAACTTAGTTGTAGTAATCTCCTTAACGAGAGCACAAGCTTCCTTCAATGAATAAGCCTTCCCTGCTTCAATCTTGTCTGCAACCAACTTTTGGTTCTTAGTAAGTTTACTCATTGTTGTTCTAAAATTGAAGTGTTATGAAATTAAGCGGGGAAGTCTCCCTTAACTGTGATACCCATAGAACGTGCAGTACCAGCAACGAGGCGCATAGCGCTTTCGATAGTAAAGCAGTTCAAGTCAGGCATCTTATCTTCTGCAATAGCCTTAACCTGATCCCAAGTAATTTCAGCGATCTTATTACGGTTGGGCTGTGCAGAACCACTCTTCTGCTTAGTAGCTTCAAGCAATTGAATAGCCACAGGAGGAGTCTTAACTACGAAAGTGAAAGACTTGTCATTGTAATAAGTAATGACAACAGGAAGTACCTTACCTGCCTTTTCCTGAGTTCTGGCATTGAACTGCTTGCAGAAATCCATAATATTGATACCCTTAGAACCGAGAGCGGGACCTACGGGAGGAGAAGGATTTGCAGCGCCACCTTTAATCTGTAATTTGATTAATCCAGCAACTTCTTTAGCCATTTTCTTCTAAATAATTAAAAAGTTAGTATGGAAAGAATTTCGCCACCTGCGTAACATTCAGGTTATTATTCTTTCTCAACTTGAGTAAAACTAAGGTCAAGAGGCGTATTACGACCAAAGACCTTAACGGCAACCGTCAACTTACGCTTCTCGGTATTTACCTCTTCGATAACACCAGAGAATCCAGTAAACGGACCGTCAGTAACCTTCACAGCTTCACCTACAGCATAAGGAATTTCAACTTCAAGGTCATCAACCGTTTCGTCTACCTTTCCTAAGATGCGATTCACTTCACTTTCCTGAAGTGGAGTAGGGTTATCAAGACCACCCAAGAAACCTAAACAATTAGGCGTAAATCTCAGGTCGTGAGCAATCTCACCAACGAGTTCAGCTAACACCAAAACATAACCCGGCAGATAAATTCTCTCCTTCACAACGCGTTTGCCATTGCGAACTTGAATAACCTTTTCTGTCGGAATTAATACTTCTTCAACATGTCCACCGAAGTGACCGTTTTTAATCTCGGCATCGATGTATTCTTTGACCTTAGCTTCTTTACCACTAACGGCACGTAACACGTACCACTTTTTTGCAACTCCAGCCATAGAAAAACACGTTGTTAAAGGCTATAGATGAACTTCATTCCAGCCTCAAATAACAAATCTACTGCGAACACCATAAGCGCAATGACAATGGAAGCAGTTAAAACGACGATTGCGCTGTGTGTCAATTCAGAACGTGAAGGCCACGTAGTTTTATATCTGAGTTCTTCGTAAGAATCTTTGAAAGATGTAATAACTTTCTTAAGCATATCAAATTCAATTTAGCACGGGAAGAGAGGCTCGAACTCCCGACACCCGGTTTTGGAGACCGGTGCTCTACCGACTGAGCTATTCCCGTAGAAAATAGGCGCTGCCGAAGCAGCGACCTATTGTTTTATTGTTTGGTAGTATTACTCGATGATTTCAGTAATCTGACCAGAACCTACTGTGCGACCACCTTCACGGATAGCGAAGCGGAGACCTACGTTAAGAGCAACAGCGTAGATGAGTTCTACAGTGATTTCAACGTTGTCACCAGGCATTACCATTTCAACGTCTGCGGGGAGAGAGATTTCACCTGTGCAGTCCATTGTGCGGAGGTAGAACTGAGGACGGTACTTGTTACCGAAGGGAGTGTGACGACCACCTTCTTCCTTCTTAAGAACGTAGATAGAAGCCTTGAACTTCTTGTGGGGCTTGATAACACCAGGGTGAGTGATTACCATACCGCGCTTGATTTCGTTCTTATCGATACCACGAAGGAGAAGACCTACGTTGTCACCAGCTTCACCCTGATCGAGGAGCTTACGGAACATTTCAACGCCAGTTACAACTGACTTCTTGTCTTCACCGAGACCGAGGATCTGAACTTCTTCACCTACCTTGATAACACCAGTTTCAACACGACCTGTTGCTACAGTACCACGACCTGTGATAGAGAACACGTCTTCAACGGGCATCAAGAAGGGCTTATCCTTATCGCGGGGAGGTTCCTGGATCCAAGTATCGCAAGCATCCATGAGTTCCATTACCTTTTCTTCCCATTCAGCAACGCCATTGAGCGCACCGAGAGCAGAACCACGGATGATAGGAGTTTCATCTTCGAAGTCGTAAGCAGCGAGGAGTTCCTGTACTTCCATTTCAACGAGCTCGAGCATTTCAGCATCGTCAACCATGTCGCACTTGTTGAGGAACACAACGAGACGGGGAACGTTTACCTGACGAGCGAGAAGGATGTGTTCGCGAGTCTGAGGCATAGGACCGTCAGTTGCAGCAACTACGATGATAGCACCGTCCATCTGAGCAGCACCAGTTACCATGTTCTTAACGTAGTCGGCGTGACCCGGACAGTCTACGTGAGCATAGTGACGGATTTCAGTCTGGTATTCAACGTGTGAAGTGTTGATAGTGATACCACGTTCCTTTTCTTCAGGAGCGTTGTCGATTGAGTCAAAAGAACGGAGTTCAGAGAAACCCTTCTTTGCCAATACTGTAGTGATAGCAGCAGTAAGAGTAGTCTTACCGTGGTCAACGTGACCGATTGTACCAATGTTTACGTGGGGCTTGGTACGTTGGAATTGTTCTTTAGCCATTGCTTAAAACTATTAATTTTGTGAATATTGTCAAGTGAAAGACCTCCAGACTTTAGAGCTGTTAGCGAGACTTGAACTCGCGACCTCTTCCTTACCAAGGAAGTGCTCTACCGCTGAGCTATAACAGCAACAGTAATCTTTGAGGCATTTAGAGCGGAAGACGGGGCTCAAACCCGCGACCCCCAGCTTGGAAGGCTAGTGCTCTATCGACTGAGCTACTTCCGCAACATTAAAAATAAAAGCTTTCACTTTTGTGGGCAAAGATGGATTCGAACCACCGAAGGCGTAAGCCAGCAGATTTACAGTCTGCCCCATTTGGCCACTCTGGTATTTGCCCATTCCAAAAAGAGGTCATTCCTCTAATCGGGTGCAAAGTTAGGCATATTTTTTTATTCACAAAACATTTTCACTTGTTTTTTCAAAAAAATCTTACTAACAGTCACAATGACTGCTGACATCTACTTTATATAATATATAATGTGTACCCCAAGATTCCCAAAAACCTTTCATCTTGAAGTCATAAGATCATCACGCAGAATTACAGCAAACGTAGAGACGTCATGCCATGGAGTCTCCACCCACGCAGATGTTTTCAGACAGAGGTACATATTTTATCATGCAGACTATTTCTATATCTCACGCAGACTACACGGAATACGCAGACTTTTTGTCTCACACAGGAATCCACGGAAGGCACAGAAATTTCTCCACGGATTGGCGCATATCTACAGGTATTTTTTTCGAACCACTAATGAGCACGAATTTACACTAATGCCTTGCGGAGGGGGAATGGTCTCACACAGAACTGAACCCACAGAACCATGAGGAACGTATTTGTCTCACGCAGATAGCGCAGACTTTCGCAGACAATGTTTATTTATCAACGTGATTATACAGATTACACGGTAGCTTTGCAGGACGGAGTTCTGTGTAATCTGTTTCTGTTGACTAAAAATAAACGGAGTAAACTCTGTGTCAGTCTGTGTGTGTGATTTTTTTTGACATAAGGACACAAGAGCATATCTTCTTCTCACGCAAAGGCGCAAAGTTTCGCAAAGCGTCTGCGTGATTCTGCGTAGTGAGGCAAAAATAAATATTCTGCGCAACAAAAAATATGTTCTTATGTTCTTCTATATAACAAACTTATAAACAGTTGAAATACAGGCGTTTGAAAAATTGTTATTTTTGCTCTCATTTTGGGGGCACCAATTCAATACTTCTGTCAAAAAAAATATTTTCACACAGAACACACGGAATACACAGAATTTTGCTTCGCATGGTCTGCAAAGCGTGAGATACATAGAACTATTTTATATACAACAAAAACATCATCCTGCTGTTATATCCCTTTTTTGTTTGCCTTAGGCAATGGGAACTGTCTGGTAAAATTTATCTCTTAAACATAGAAATTCTCGTTTTTTTCGGTTGAATAT
>JAZQXB010000072.1:0-7183 GCA_045632685.1 Alloprevotella sp. | reverse complement strand
CCAATTGGTGTTCTTCGCAGTAAGGAGTTCATTATAAACGGTTTGAAGTGCAGTCTTCTTTGCCGTCAATTCATCCGCAACAGCAGAGTTGTTTGCCAACGTTTCTGCCTCAATCTTTGCTGTGTAAGCAGCAATCAATTGCGCCTCTGTTACTGTACCTGCATAAGGATCAAGCGTAGCAACATACTCTGCGCCTTCTCCTGGTTCTACCGTACCACACTGCGCAATCAATGTTTCCAACTGCGCAATCATCGCACGGAGTTCAGTCTTTGCAGTAGATTGCTGTGCCGCAGACAATGTATTATATTGCGTTTGCAACGTTGTTGTAGTCTCTTCAATAGCAGTAAGGTTGTCAGTGTTGAGAAGCGCAATAGCAGCGTTATTAGCCTCTGTCATTTCAGTGCGCATTGCTTCTGTAACGTCACCAGGGTTATTGCCGCAAGTAGCAATGAGTTCTGCCATCTGCTGAGTAAGTGTGCGAAGTGCAGACTTCTTAGTGCCTGCCTTGGCTGTTGCCAATGCTTCGCGCTTTGCTTCAAGTGCTGCAGTTGCAGACTCATAATCACTTTGCGAAGCGTTACCAGCATCAAGAAGTGCCTGTGCAGTGGCTACTTGAGTGTATGCCTCAAGAAGCATTTGCTTGGTGGCATCACCAGCAGCTTCATGCATTGTTGTAACTTCACCATTTTCAATTACGCCACACTCGTTAATAAGCGCAGTAGTCTCTTCAATCTTTTTGCGGAGCGCTTGCGCATACGCATTATTCTTAGCCGTAAGCAACGCATCATACTGCGCCTGCAAATTCGCAATTGCCTTATCCACTTGTGCTTCGGTAGTAGCATAATCGTGAGTATACTGTGCCTCCTGGTTCTCATCGTAGGTTGCCAAGAGGAGTTCTTTTGTCACTCCGCCCATGCCTTCGTTAACCGTTACATTGCAACCAGCAGGGATAACAATACCAAACTCAGAGATACCAAAGTGGTAAACGCCATTAGCGTTGGTTTCGCCTCCATCCCCACGTTGTGACTCCGTAACCGTAAAGCGCCAGTAACGACATGCTGAAGATGCCTGAATTACGGGAGATGTCCACTTTGTAGCAGTAATATTTTGGTAATTTGCAGCAGGAGGCAAGTTGTGTTCCGCTGATGTAAAGGTTGCAAGTTCGATAAAATCATTACCATCTGCACTTGCGCTCACCACGATTCTTGTGGGAGTAGGAGCATTACCTTCAGTGCGGTTGGTGAACGTAAAGATAAGTTTTTCCTCTTCTTTGTCCGTACCCAAATCTACCTGCAAATAAGAAGCTTGGGTAGGAGTAGCCTCCCAGTTACTTGTGTAACTATATGCTTCACCTTGTTTACCGTCATACAAATTGGCCAAAGATCCTTGACTTGCACCATTATTATCAGTGAGTAAGTAAGGCGCAGCAGTGATACTCAATTGAGGAGTAGTTTCTTCAGTGTATTTAACAGAACCACACTCAGAGATAAGTGTATTCGCATCATCAATCAACTTTTGGAGTGCTTCCTTCTTTTTATTGAGAGCTGTGTTATCAACTCCAGTCTTAGCATCAAGTAATGCCTTATAAGTTGTATACAGCGTTGTATAAGCAGCATTTAACACATCTGCTTGTGAAGAAGTCGCAAGAGTGCCATTGGCTTCAAGCAAACCTGAATACAAATCACTCAATAAATTTGAGTCTATAGTATTGTATGTAGCATTGAGTGCTGTAGTATAATTCACCTTTGAAATACCCAATTCACTCAAAGCAAAGTATTTGTGCTTGTTGCCTTCAGGACCTGCTTCTTGATTAGTGATAGTGCTATTTACTACCAATCTAATGTAGCGGTACTTTATGCCATTACCAAATGTAGGAGTTGTGAATGCAGTTCCTTTCGTGGTGGGTAATCCCTCTGTAAAGTTGGTCACAATAGCATTCCATGTTGTCAAATCATTACTACCCTCAACCGTAATTGATGTGGGGGCTGTAGGATACATATAATTACGCGTAGTGTAATTGATTTTGAACATCTGAACCTTGCTGCTCTCGCCAACATCCATACGGATATAGTGTGCATAGCCGTCTTCAGAGTCAGCGCCAGAATAGTCTGTGTGGAGGTAAGTGTCGATATTACCATCATTAAGCACACTATAACTGCTAAACTGATCCCAATCAGTGTTTATGCAACGCGCATTACAATAGTAAGCATCAGCAGTTAAAGTGATAGCTTCAACACCTTGTTCTTCAACAGTTCCAACCTCATTGATAAGCGCATCTGCCTTACCCACCAATTCTTCCAACTTCGTACGAGCTTCGAGTGCTTCGTCTAATGCAGTAGCTGTGATGTTCCACTGTGTCGCATCATCGTCAGCTCCCCAACCTACGATGTTGTAACTTTGAGAAGAAGAACAGTGCAAACCAGTCTCTCCCACGAGGGCGAATACACCATTACCCATGTTCTGAAGGTGGTACGCGTGAGCACCGTTGTCAGTAGTCTTATCGCTCTTGTCAGCTTTTAATACAGCACCCGTACTAACATCCCCAGGATATAAACCTGTAGCCTTGTTCTTGAGATAGTAGGTGCCAGGAGATGCACCTGCTTCAAAATACCAAAGTTGAGCGTCGCTTTCAGCTGTTGCAATACCAAACATTTGATTATTTTCTGTATTCACAGCCATGCTATGACCAGAATATGCCTTGTTGGTCAAACGATAAGCATAACCTTCAGTGATATTGATGCGCGCATACTCGTTGTTAAGCAAATTAGCATATTCTTGATAGAGCACATCATACATCGCACTGTAAGCTGCAATGGTTTGAGCTTTGTAAACAGCCTTTGCTGATTCGTATGCTTCTTGCAAATTGGTTAAAGAAGAAGCTCTATAGTAACCAACCTTTGTTCCTGTTTCATCAGAAAGGTCAAGAAGTTGCTCTGCACTGCCTAACAATTCGCCCAACAATTCATACTTTTCCTCCGTATTACCAGTATCCATAACGCTGGTGGCTGCAACGGGAGTGTTGTCTGCATTAAGGGTTACGATTGAAGCCTTACCTGAAGCAATTGCGGCAGCAGCTTCTGCTGAAATCTCAAAAGTCTTCTTGTCTGAGAACCCGATGAGTTCGCCATTCTCGTTGAGAATAGCGAAACCAACGCCGCCCGAACCTTCCATGGTTACGGTGTTGCCCGAAATGGCATAGTTGTAAGAAGGTGTGGTAACTGTAGCAAATGAGGCATAACTACCAATTTCTGAACAGATAGTAGTTTCGCCATACTTTTCAAGATTGTCACCCTTATGACTCTTAATAGTTTCGCCTGTTGCGTCGTTGATGAAGAGCACAGCGATGTTTTCCTTCCATCCATTGGTTTTTGCTTGCGCTTTTACTTCTGCGATGGCTGCATCAATCTGTGCCTGTGTGAGGGTATACTCTGCATTCGAGTAATCACCTACAAAGCGGTTGTTCATCACTTCAAAGAAACCGTGAGCGCGGAAGAATTCAGTGAGGTCTTCGCCCGCGGCTTCACAACACTTCTTGTAGAAATGCATCAAACACTTGCTACCGTCTTGATTATACTCAATCGTCATAGGGTCCTGACGGAGCATTTCAAAAAGATGAGGGTAGAACTTTGGGTTATGGCCCAACACATGATAGTACAAGAAGAGCTTGTAATACATGATGGTCATACTCCAAATATTATTGCTGAAAAAGTCTGTACCTTCGGCATTAAACTGTGCCAAAACATTGCTCAACGCACCGTTATCCCCGTTGTAACGAGAGGTAGTCTCACCAAAGTACCACAATACGACATTCGCAAAAAGGTTATTGGTGACTTCCGTAAGCCCTCTCATGTTAAGAAGTCCCTGATGCTGGTGACCAATTTCGTGACCCGGGCCCCAGTGTGCCCCAGCGCTTGTAGGAAGGTCTTTAATAACACCATCCATTGTGCCATAATTGTAACCACAATGCGCCCAACCGCCATACATATAACTATTGGGAATACCGTAAGAGAGACCGTGCACATTATAGTAGTCGCTATAGTCGCTCTCAAATTCACCGTCATTCCCTGTATATTCAAACACGGTTGCCTTATCCGAATAAGGAGACTTCTTTGCTTGTGCATTGATAGTATTCTTGTCCAAAACACCCAACAAAAGGCGTTCCCAGAGCATCACATTGTCCCACTCGTTGATACAGTCTTCAATCTTTACCAATTCATTGAAGTAAGAAGCAAGACCTTTTTGTTGCACGTCATCATCAGTCACAGTATTCTCATCTAACAAAGGGAACTGAAGTGTTATATACTTACCTAATACCGTCACGGTCTTCTGTGTGGCGCGTGCTTCAATGTATTCCCAAGTGTCGTTGTTGTCAGCAGCATAGAGATTATCGCCCAATTTATTCCAGTAGCCGTTGATGTAACCACCTTCAATGTGAATCTTAATGGGGGCGTATTCCGAGAGTTTGCGCGCCTTTGCTTTGTTTCCCTTCTTACCGTTAGAAGTGTCAAAAGTGTGAACTACATAATTGATGCAGAAGTTCGTTCCGTCATTGTAAACAGGGATGACATTTAATCCTTGATGCAATTCCCAACCATTTGCGTAACCGCTAAGTTCCCCATGTCCAATATGATACGTCAAGTAAAGCGAAGAACCATCTTTGATTTCGCTTTCTACCATCACATAGACGACATCTCCGTTGTTTGCAAAAATACCCGTGGGGTTGTTCAAGTTGGTATGCGCATTCAACCCCAAAGCTTTTGCTGCTGCTTCAGGTTCGTTGTAAGGTTCGTAGAGTTGCACACGATACTTCTTGGCATATTCAGCATCCCACGTCGCTTTAGAGTTATCAGAGTTAGCTTCCTCCCAAGATGTATTTCCTGCCACTTTGCGCACCATTGCTTGCAAAGTTGGAGGCAACGCATTAAATGACGCATCGTTTTCATCAAATTCGCCATTCAATGTAGTGCAAGACTTGTCAGTGAAAAGGTTGTCGAGGGCTGTTTGAATAGTGGGGACGGAGGTGAAGATATTCAGTGCTTCCTGAATTTCAACGTCCGTCATTTCTTTCTTAGTGATGCTCCACTGTGTGGCATCTTCGTTTTTTTCCCAACCTACAACGTTGCTACTTCCGTCGATATGGGCGTAACCATAATTGCCATAGGTGTAACCCTTGAAGGCATTGTAGCTACCTACTGTTTCTAACGTAATCCATGAATTGTCAGCATCGGTAGTGCTTGCCAGCGTCCAACGGGTAGATTGACCATTGGCTTGAAGGTAAGTGCCATAACCCAAGTTGCGTAAGGCATAACCGTTGGCGCCCTCGGATTCAACGTACCATAGTTGCGCTTTGTTGTTAGCATCTGCGGCTACGCCCGCCACGCTTTGGGGATTGGTCGCTCCCATCGCCTTGTCGGTGTAGTTCGCATTCACGAAATGATACACCCCACCTACTTCCAGCGAGGTGAGTTGTGCCCACGCACTACCTATCCCGAGGAGGGAGAAGAGTGCAGAGAGGAGGATAAACCTCCATTGCGTAAATAGTTTCATAGTTTGTAAATTACGAGATAATTAAGTTGTTAGTATGTTGTCGTTATCAATGCAGTAGTAGGCATAGGGGCATACCCCCGCAATTTAATTTGCGAGCGCAAAAGTAGTGATTTATTGGAACTTATACAAGTTTGTGAATTAGTTTTTTGTACTTTTTGATATCTACAGTGCAGGTTTGCAACATCATAAATGGCAAATTTTAAGTTGACGAGAAGAACGCCGTCTGCGTGAGACAATTCCACTCCGCACGGCATTCGTGTAAATTGACTAGCGCGACCTTCGGTTCGTGCCCATTCGTGGTTCAAAAAAATACGAGTAGATACGCGCAAATACGTGGAGACTTTTCTGTGTATTCCGTGTATTCCGTGTGAAAATTATTGCACGTAGACACCGCAGAACTGCGCAGACGCTTTGCGAAACTTTGCGCCTTTGCGTGAGACCATGCTGCGCAGATTTTTAGACAGAGGAACAGAAGAACATATTTTGTTTTCACACACGGAATGACACAGAATACACAGAAAAGTCTCCACGTATTTACACGTATCTACACGGAAAATGTCTCACGCAAAGGCGCAAAGGGCGCGGAGCGTTATGTCCTTTTGTACTTTTGTCAAAAATCGTTGCACACAGAAATCACAGAAAAACACAGAATTTTGCTTTGCATGTTGTTCCGCAAAGGTCTGCGCCGTCTGCGTGAGACAATTCCACTCCGCACGGCATTCGTGTAAATTGACTAGCGCGACCTTCGGTTCGTGCCCATTCGTGGTTCAAAAAAATACGAGTAGATACGCGCAAATACGTGGAGACTTTTCTGTGTACTCCGTGTGAGCGCACACTGAAATCACAGAAAATTTGCTTTGCATGTTGTTCCGCGAAGGTCTGTGCCGTCTGCGTGAGACAATTCCACTCCGCACGGCATTAGTGTAAATTCGTGCCCATTCGTGGCTCAAAAAATACGAGTAGATACGTGCAAATACGTGGAGACTTTTCTGTGTATTCCGTGGATCTGTGTGAAAATTATTGCACGCAGACACCGCAGAACTGCGCAGACCTTTGCGAACCTTTGCGCCTTTGCGTGAGACCATGCTGCGCAGATTTTTAGACAGAAGAACAGAAGAACATATTTTGTTTTCACACACGGAATGACACAGAATTGGCTCCACGTATTTACACGTATCTACACGGAAAAATTCTCACGCAAAGGCGCAAAGGGCGCGGAGCGTTATGTCCTTTTGTCCTTCTGTCAAACACAAAATTCTGTGTCATTCTTTGCGAGCGGCTGCCACGTATAAAAAATCCAAAAAAGTGAGATTTCTAACTCGCTTGGGGGGCATTTGGATTTCGCGGAAATATGTTGTATATTTGTATAGAGAAAAGGAGATACTCCCACAGCGGGGGTATCTCCTTCATTTTTGTCCGATTTTTTGGGGTAAAAAAGGGTAAAATTATTCGGCACATGCGAAAAAATATGTGCCGAATAAATTAAAATATGTACTGAATAATTTTTCTTACATCCCTTGTAGTTTTGCTCTCCAAACTTTTTTTGTTCCGAATGGCTGAAAGTGTAGTCAATTCTTCTCGTTAAAATCTTCAAAAAAATCAAATAACACGCAAATTCCTTCTTCCGGTTTTGTCA
>JAZQXB010000071.1:0-13314 GCA_045632685.1 Alloprevotella sp. | reverse complement strand
CTACATCCGACTTCGGTGAAGCGTGAAAGTGGGATAGCGTTCAACGTTGAACGCTCGGGCATAGGGCGCAATCGAACATATGTGCTGGCAATATGCACAATTAAGAGCAGTAATCTTTGGTAACATTGACGAACCTATCCTATGTTATAATCTTGGTAGGGACTCTTATATTCTTGCGAGTCCTCGAAACTCAATAACAATGTATAGCGTTCAACGTTGAACGCGGAAAGGTGGCAAGCATGGTATGGGTTTTTAGAATACTCATATGCGCTATACTCGGGCTCATGCTCGGGTGCATGGGCGGTGCGCTCGTTCTTATAATAGAGGAACACCACGAGAGCAGACGCAGACACAAACGGACACTTGAGGCAATAGAACGGATTGAGAAAGGGGCACAACATGTGGATAGTAAAAGCGAAAACTAACGACCGATTTAATACGGAAGAGTTCGAGGTAGCAACCGAGCGCGAGGCGTTCGAGTATTGCCGAGAAATGGGGCACAATTATTACTATGAATTTGTAAGCACTAAGGACTACATGAAACGAAAGGCGAAACAATGGAAACAGCAAGAAAAAAATACTCAGTAACAACCACACGCAACAGCGAGTATGAGCGCTATTATTCAGACATCAAGGTATTATTCGTATCACACGACGGCAAGTATTGGCGTTACCTCGGACAGCATGAGCAAGCGCCCGCGCTCGAGCGCATGGCAAAACGCCGCCTCGAGATAATGGGCTACGCCTCGCTACGTTTTCAGATTAAGACGGGAACGGGGATTTTAGTAGAGTTTGGCACTATCAAAGAAAGGACGTAAACAATGGCTAATAAAATCACCTTGCCGAGCGCAGAGCGCTTACGGCATTTATACGTTATGCAAAATAAGGCTAAGAGCAAGAGCGCCCGCACGCGAGCCGCTAACGAACTTTTACAGATAACAAAAGATATGCAACGCGTAGCCAACAGCCGCTTGCGCGCATTACGCGCCTCTGACTACGCATACGGCACAGTGTACGACACTACCGAGGCGTATCTTGAGCAACGTGGGCAGAAATACTTTAACTTGTCCTCAGATTTACGCATAAAAGGCGGCAAGGCACAGCCCGTACAAGCCGAGGGTTACGAACTCGCACAGCGCTTACGCCGTTTTCTCGGCTCGCCCGAAACTACTATAAGAGGGCAGAGGCTAACCGAGCGAGTACGTTTTAATACCTATAGGAACTATTACCCTTTTGCTAAGGATATGAGCGACGCTGAATTACGTTCATTTCTTAAGTTCCTCGGGAACTCGGGTATATCTGAATACCTTGCATATTACGGCGAGGCAAGCGGCGACGAGGTAGAGGAACTCGCCGACATGTGGGTACGCTCGGGCACGGAAGAGCAAGAGAAAATTAAGGAACTGTTCGCAGAGTTCGCCGAGTTTCAAAAGACCGCTCGGGACGTTGATAAGGGGCTCGTAAGCGACAAGGAATTATTCTCTAAAGGTATCGATTTTACAACCTTAAGAAAGGAACTCAATAGCGTTTATGAGAGCATTGAAAAGCGACACAGATAATATCGTAATACGGGAATACCCGACCGACGATTTTATCCCGCATAAACGCGTGAAAGTGGAAAAAGGGTATTTATCTATTTTCGGAACGTTC
Organism: Alloprevotella sp.; assembly: GCA_045632685.1. Classification (GTDB taxonomy): domain Bacteria; phylum Bacteroidota; class Bacteroidia; order Bacteroidales; family Bacteroidaceae; genus Alloprevotella. The sequence goes on along the minus strand of JAZQXB010000071.1, from coordinate 11,664 downwards.
GACATTGAAACGACCAATATAGAGATAGAGGGCAAGCCCGCCGCAATAATGTACATATGGCAAGCGTGCATAGGCGACACCGAGGGCAGACAGCGCGACGTATACGTCGGGCGTACGTGGCGCGATTTCGTGCGATTTATTGAAACTATCGCCGAGCAATATAAACTAAACGACAAGCGCCGTATAGTGTGGTACGTTCATAACCTCGGTTTCGAGTTTCAGTTCTTGCGTTCTCTTCTATATGTAACCGATATGTTCGCGGCAAAAAGCCGCGTGCCTATTACGTTTATTGGGAACGGCTCGCATGAGTTCCGTTGCTCGTGGAAAATGTCGAACATGAGCCTATTTAAACTGTGCGAGGCAGAGAATGTCCCGCATGGAAAATTAGAGGGGTTCGACTACACAAAAGAAAGGTACGCCGATACCGAACTCGACGAACTCGAACTTTTATACTGTGTAGACGACGTTCTCGGACTACATGAGGCAATATGCCACAGTATGAAAATGTCGGGCGACACGCTCGCTACAGTTCCCAAAACATCAACGGGCTACGTGCGTCGTGAGGCGCGCGAGCGCGTGAAAGCCAACAAGCGCAACGACTACCTATTCCGCGATAGTCAATTAACCGAGTACGAATACAAGTTATGCAAGGCGGCTACGCGAGGCGGGAACACGCATGCTAATGTGTTATACTCGGGCGAGATTTTGGGCGAGGATATAGACGGCGCGCCTACGGCGGTATTTTCCCGAGATAAAAAGAGTTCCTACCCGTACGAAATGGTAACGGGGCTCTATCCCGTCGGGAAGTTCCTAAGAGATAAGAGCGGCTACACAGCCGAGCGGTTGAGTGACGTTGTAAAGGACGATAGCGCGGTTATTATGCACGTTATACTGTACAATGTACGCCTCAAGGCGGGCGTATACTTTCCCTATATCGCTAAAAACAAGTGCCAACAATTACCGCCGAAAGCAAACGCCGACTATTGGTACGATAACGGGCGTGTAGTGAAAGCGCCCGCCGTACACTGTGTTATTAATGAGATAGACGCGGCAATCATAGACAGCCAATACGATTACGATAGCGTTGGTGTGATAGACAGCATAAGAGCGCATAAAGACTTACTATGCAAGGAATATCGCGAATATATCCTCGAGTTATTTAAGTGTAAGTGTGAACTCGAGGGCAAGGACGAGTATTTTTATGGTAAGTACAAAAACAAGATTAACGCTCTTTTCGGCATGATGTTAACCGACGTGAGCCGCGAGGAAATAACGTACTTACTTAATACGTGGGGCTCTGAATTGCCGCCCGTTGCTCAATCACTTCTAAAATATTACCGCTCGTTTAGTTCGTTTCTTAGTTATCAACATGGCTTATACGTCACATCGAACGCGAGGCTCTCACTTGAGCAAGGTTTACGTATTGTCGGTATTGACGGCGTGTACACCGATACTGACAGCGTAAAGTACATGGGCGACCACGAGGACGCGTTCAACGCGTTGAACGCTAAAATAATCGAGTACGGAAAGAGCCGAGGCGTAGAGCCCGTTACAGTGAACGGGAAAACCTCAATACTCGGTATATGGGAAACCGACGCGGCATACAGCGCATTTATAACCCACGGCGCGAAAAAGTACGCCTACCGATACAGCCGCGACGAGTGTAACAAGCCGAAAAAGCGCGGGCATATAGGCGTGACAGTAGCGGGGCTTAACAAGAATAAGGCGGCGCAATACCTCAACGCACACGGGGGCTTAAAAGCGTTCGACGCGGGCGCGTACAGCGTGGATAGTTATAAGACGGGTTTAGAGTTCGGTGTATACGATAGCGGGCGTTTAGAGGCGAAATACGACGACGTAGTGAGGTATGAGCGCTTAACGTACAAGGGGCACGCAATAGAACTCACGAGCAACGTTGCACTCGTACCGACTACCTATACACTCGGCATAACGAAAGAGTACGCCGACCTTATCGAAATGCGCGAAACTGTTTTCAAATAGCGTTCAACGTTGAACGCAAAATTTTTAAAATTCCCTATTGACAAATAGGGGCTTGCGCTATATGATATAATTGCCGAAAGGCAAGAGGGGAAACCCTCTCGCCCGACGGCAGACACACACCAACACAACACACCACACACGAAAGGAATTTAACACAATGAAAAACGCAGAATTTAAGACACTTGTAGCAGAACTTAAGGCAGAACTCGCGACCGCTAAGAGCGTAGAAGAGGTTAACGCTATCGAAAATCGTTACGTTTGTACCAACCCTACCGACAGACAGTACAGCGCTATTACTTCTATCTGTGCGGATAGGTTTCTCGACCTCGCAGACGAAACGGGCTTTTTCAGAGAGCCCGCCAAGAAACCCGCTAAGAAAATGAGCAAGCGCGATTTTAGCGTACTCGTTAAGAACGTGACCGATAAAATTGAGCGCGCCGTACGCGCTACCCGCAACCCCGCAGACGTTAACGCGATTAGCGAGTGGCTCGACGTGTTCGTTAAAAGCGGCAAGTACGAGTTCACCGCAGAGCAGAACGAGGTACTCGTTTCGCTGTTCGAGGAAATGGCTACCAAGTGCGAAACTCTCGCCGAGGAAATTGGTATCGGCGTAACACTTACCGACGCAGAATTTGAGCAGATAGTCGAGGGACACCGCGAAACTCTCGAGAAAGCGACCACAGTTAAAGAGTGTGAGGACGCCCTTAAGTTCATGCACTCATTATACGAGGGCTCGAGAGCCGTAACCCCCGCTATGTTGGAAGTTCTCGACAATATGGCACATGAGCGCGCAGACGCTCTTATAGCACACGACACAGCCGTTAAAATGGCTAAAGCACAGAAAGGAAGTGGCAAGCACATGTCAAACAAGAACGAGGGCAATAAGCCCGCAGAACAGCCCAAAGCACCCGTAGAGGTACTCAAGGGCGAGGTTATCGACACCAAGGTAGAGAAAGAAGTTAACGCCGCAATCGGTCGCATTAGCGCCAAGATTGACAAAATCGGTCGCGGCTATCTCGAAATCGTGGGCGACGTTGCCCGCTTAAGAGCGCACAAGGCGTGGAAGTTCACGGGGCACAAAAGCATGTACGATTTATGCGCCGACAAGTTCGGTATGAGCCGCGCGACAGTAGCGAACCTCGAGGCTATTTTCGCCAAGTACGGCGACAAGGAAACCTATAAACTCACCGACGAGGCAGAGGGCTTAAGCGTTCGTCAGATGTTGGCTAACATCAAGAGCGAAAAGACCGCAGAACTCGAGGACAAGGGCGGCGAGTCCGAGGACGGCGGGGGCAACGGCAACGGCGGCAAGAGCGGCAAGGGCGGCAAGATTGAAACTCTTACCAACCTCTCAATTCAGTTAGGCGCGGATTGGTCTATCGAGGAAATTCTCGAGGAAATTAAGGCACAGTTAACCGAGCAGAACGCCGTATACCCCGAGGGCGCAACCCTCACCCTTACAATTACTAAGTAGGTATCAACGGGGCGGGCATTAACCCACCCGCCCCGTTAATATAAACCAACAACACACCACGAAAGGACAAGTAAATCATGGCTAAGAAAATTCTCAACTCAATCAACGTATCCAAACTCGACATTATCAACGCCGAGTCGTCACAGTCTTTCAAGTCGGCTGTAGGCGCAGACATTCCCGTAAAGGGCGTGGCACTCATTGAAGAGCCCGACCGCGAAACGGGCGAGGCTAAACAGTTCGCGTATATTTTCGCCGAGGACGGCGCGGTATACGGCGGGAACAGTGCAACAGTGTACCGCTCTTGCGAGAACCTTATCGACCTCATGGCAGACGACGACAAGGCACGCTATGCATTTAGCGTAGTAAGCGCCCCGACCGCGAGCGGGCGCGAGTTCCTTTCCTTAAGGCTTAAGGAACTCAAGTAAGCGTTCAACGTTGAACGCCGACTTATGACGGCAAACACTTATAATTGGGTTAACGTGTGGGAACGCTCTAAGCGTTCCCGTTGCGCGTTTAATTTCTTTTTCGGCGCTCGTGGTACGGGTAAGACGTACGGCGGCTTACTACATCAGCACGAGGACTTTTTCGCGGAAGAGTGCGGCAAGTACATTTACATGAGATTGACGCAGACCGAATTAGACATATGCGCGAGCGCGTCGGACAACCCATACAAGAAACATAACGCACGCTATAATTGGGACGTGCAATTTGCACCCGTTCCTAAAGCGAAACACTACGACATAGTAGACCATAACTACGACGATACAGTGATAGGAAATGCCCGAGCCCTCGCGACGTTTGGCAACGTTCGCGGCTCGGATTTTTCAGATTTTACACACATTATCTTTGACGAGTTCGCACCCGCCGAGCGGGTACGCAAAACGCCCGAGATAAAAAACGCTGGATATTTGTTTTCGCAAGCGTACGAAACTATCAACAGAAACCGAGAACTCGAGGGCGAGCCGCCCGTTACCGCTATCTTGTTAGCGAACTCGTTTAGGCTCGACAGCGACATATTAATGTACTATAAACTTATCCCGATAATTGAGAACATGCAACGAACGGGACAAAAGCGCTGTACTATCCCCGAGCGCTCTATCTATATCGAGTTATGCGACGCTGTGGAAATATCCGAGGCGAAACGTAACACAGTTCTTTATAAGGCTTTACAAGGCAACAAGCAGATAGAAAGCGTAAACCTTAATAACACCTTTAACGACTACAAGTTAACAATGGTTAAAGCGGCTGTGCCGCTTAAGGAATACTACCCGCTCGTTATGTACGACGACCTCGTTATCTATCAGCACAAAAACACGGGCATGCTGTACGCTCGCAAGGCGTATAATGTAACGTGTAGAGAGTCTTATTCATACGCAGAGCGTAGTAAGTTTGTAATTAAGTGGGGCACGTTCTTAAAAGCCGCTCTACTTGAGCGAACCATACAAGGCGAAAACGCCGACGTACTATACGCACTCGACGACATTATCAACAACCCCAAACTATAAACCCCGCCCGAGCGTTTGGGCAATCATGGGGCGCTAAACGCGCCGCAATCGGCAGACCTCGGAAGAGGTGCGGCGGGCTTGCCACCCAACAGCGCCCCACCCTTTAAAGAAAGGAACACACCACATGGGACTTTTTAGAGATTTAATCAAAGACGTAATTAGAGAGGAAATAGCGGCGGGCATGGCAGAGGAACAGACACCCCCCTCTGTAACGCCCTCAGAGCCCCAAGAAGAGCCCTCAATTAATTCTGATAATAAAACTACCACCGAAACACCACAGCCACCCTCTACAGCCTCACAGAGCGTTAAAACACCAACCAAGGAAGAGAGCGAGGCGTTCAACGTTGAACTACGCAAAATGATACAGAAAGAGGTAAGGCAGACGGCGGCAGACTTGATTAACAAAACACCAAGCGCCGCACCTACCGACACGGGCGTTAATGTTGACGACGTGTACGCGTCACTCTTAGGCTTTTCGACTAATAAGAAAGGGGATTAATTATGCCACCTATTAGCAATAATGTTATTAATAACCGCGTTTACGCTATCGTTAACGACGTACAGAAAATGGCAACGGGACTTGACGACGTAGACGTAATCGATACCGCGTCGTTTGTGGACTTTGGTAACAGTGTTTTATCAAGTTCCGACGCAACCGAAATGTTTTTAAATACCTACCTCTTGAGGGTAGCGCAGACCTATGACACATTCAGACCTTACGAGGGCAAACTTAAAGACCTCATGTTGAGCGGCTCTGAATGGGGCGCAATCGTACAGAAGATTGACGCAGAAGTACCCGATTTCGTAAGCGACGAAACATTCGAGATTGAGGACGGACAGAGCGTTGACCAATACGTAGTGCGCAAGCCCATAGGCAGACAGAAGTTATTTATTAAGCGCTCTACCTATAGCAATTTCGTAACCACATCAAAGAAATTGCTCAAGGGCGCGTTCTTGTCCGAGGCGGCTTTCCTTTCATGGGCTACAATGGTAGCGGGCAAAATGCGTAACAAGATTGAGTTCGCAACCGAAAACCTCGCGCGTATGGCAATCGCTAACTATATCGCTAACATGGGCGACGCGCAGAAAGTACACCTTTTAACCAATTACAACGCAGAAAGCGGCGAAAGCCTCACAGACGCAAAAGCACTTCTTGACAAGGACTTTCTCGCATATGCGGCGGGCGAAATGGAACTCGTTTCTAAGCGTTTACGTAACCTTTCCGTATCATACAACGCAGAAGAGGCAGAAAGACACACCCCCGCGGGCGAACAGCGGTTCTTAGTATTCGACAAGTTTCAGAGTCGTTTACAGCATGTAGTACAGTACCAAGCATACCACAAGGAACTTGTAGACCTCGGCGAGTTCATAGAAGTTCCCTATTGGCAAGGCGAATACGTAACCGAAACAACAGCGGGCGGCGACGAGGTTAAGGTTGATACCCGCGATACCATTATGGTTACAGTAGACGACGGCGAGGGCGGCACAGACGACGTAACAATCAGCGGTATTATGGGCTTTATTTTCGACAAGTACGCACTCGGCGCACACAGAGCAGAAGAGGAAACCCTTACCACCCCGATTAATGCGAGAGGCAGATATTTTAACACTTTCCATTTCGCAGAACAGTTATGGTTTAACGACCTTTCCGAGAACGGCGTAGTATTCTTACTCGATTAAGGCTCTTACAAACTTTCCATTACTATTCCCAAGAGCGAGCAATAGGGCGGCTCACCCCGCCGCCCATTGTCCCGCTCGATTAATTTTAGCGTTCAACGTTGAACGCAGAAAGGGGCAAGCATGGCAAGCATACAAGCGACATTTTGGACGTTCGCAAAACGAGAGAACAGCACGAAAGCCCCGACCGACGGCGGCGTAGCGCAGAGTATAGTTCTAAAGGACGCGACCGACCTACTTAACCCCGTTATCGAATTACACCTTGCCGAGGCGTTCCGTTATAACTATTGCTACATAGATTTTACGGGGCGCTATTACTTTATTAAGTCGTTCGACAGCATAGCAAAAGACACGTATACGTTATATCTTGAGTGCGACGTACTCGCCACATGGATAAGTGAAGTACGAGGGCAGAGCGTTTACGCGGCGCTTTCGAGTTATGGTTATGACGACTCTATAGACGACAGCCGCATAGTTCCCGTAAACGACGATATGGAAATATCGTGGAACGCCCCCGCAATGCTTACGGGCTTAACGGGAAGTATACCTTATCAGTTTTTAAGTGTAATAACCGACGACGGACTATTAAGCGGCGTTGACATTTATTACGCGGGCGCAAGTTCGGGGCGGATTGGCGATTTCATACAAAACTTAAGTAACCTACAGTTTTGGGAAGATTTAGCGACGAGAGTAAGCGGCGTAAATGCGTACGACAGTTTAAACGAACTTTACTATTTGCCGTTTATACCCGAGTTTTGCCACGACACCAAGCCCGCCACGGGCTCGGACGCGCATTGGGCGAGTGTTTTCGGAAAACAGTTTCGCGGGTACGCATGTATAGCAAGTCCAAACGTAATCCCGAGGGACGGCGAGATAGAAATACGCAAGCCCGCATTTAACGATTTTAGGTACTGTGATAAATATGTAAAATATTATTTGCAAATACCATATATCGGCGTTATATCAGTACCAACCGATTTGTGTAGAAAGGCAAGCAAGTTAACATTCGATTATTGCCTCGATTGCATAAGCGGCACACTAACAATAGCGCCGAGGGTAGCGGGCGTATTATTAGGCATATTTAGCACATGCTTAAAAGCCTCAGTAGGCATAGCGCGACAGCACAAACAAGGTAGCGCAATAATGCAAACGGGAATACAAGCAATGTCGGGGGGCGCTCTTTCGGGCGCTATGCTCGGCGGCGTATCGGGCGCATTAGCGGGCGCGGCGGGCGGCTTAATGGTAGCGGGCGCGCAATCGGTTTTAACAATGCCCTCGTTCGACAGAGTGGGAAGTAACAGCGGCTCTCTTGCGCCTCTCGGACTAACTAACGAGCATGGAGTACAGTTATATTGTGTAGAGGCGGCAAGCAATATAGAGCCCGCAACACTCGCGGCAATAGCGGGCAGACCTACCGAAAAAGTCGTAACCATACAAAATGGTTACATACAAGCACACGGGGCGAGCGTGGCGTTTAGCGGCTCACCCGAGGAAATACGACAGTTTAACAGCCTTTTAAATGGGGGTATATATGTCGAATAAAAACAAACAGAGTATAACAGAACAGTTTAAGAACGCGTACCGCGAGGCTTACGCAATTAAGCCCGACGAGGTTATCGCGCAGAATAATTTACGCACCGACTTTTACAAGTCCTTTTTGTGGCGGCTCTTTCTCGGTAATATCGAGATAAAAGTACCCGATACATGGTCTATTGATTTTGTAAGGGCTATGTTGTTTTGGGGCGGCGGTATCGGCGTAACAGAGTTAAAGGGGGCGGTTGTACCATTCGCTTACTCTATCCTAACTCGTAATAATTGGCACTACCCTATAACAGTGCAAGCAACGGGTATGCTCGCTAACGAGATACCCAAGCGCACCATAGGCGAGGATTGCGAAATTGTATACCTCGAGAGTGCCGACTTCCCAAACTGTGCATATGCCGTGGGCGTTGCAAGTTATATCGAGATTTACGCCGAAAAATTGGCATGTTGCGACGCGTCTATCGATACTAATTTATTTGTTACCCGCACGCCGTATATTTTCGGCTGTGAGGACGATAAGCAAGTCGAGGACATGAAAGCATTAATTAAACGCATGATGTCGGGCGTTCCCGCGATTTACTACAAACTCACGAGGAAAGCCAACCCCGCGCAAAAAGAATTGCCGTTCTTAAAGATACCCGCAAAAGAGAATTTTATCTCACTTGACGTACAAGCCGCCAAGCGCTCGATTATTGACGAGTTCTTAACGGGCATAGGTATTAACAACGCGAACACCGATAAGCGCGAGCGATTAATAACCTCGGAAGTCGAGGCAAACGACGCAGAAATAAGCGCGGCTATTGCTTTATGGCAAGATAACGTAACGCGTTGCATTGACAAGGTAAAAACGCTTTACGCCGATTTCTTTCTCGACAATGATTTTTACGTGAAATTCGGCAGAGAGCAGAAAGGGGGCACTAATGAACTTAGTCGAGTTAATGGAAATATGGAAACTGAAACAGACGGGGACGACACCACCCCCGCAGAACCTTGACTATTTATACGGCATTTTTGAAGAGGCTAACCTCGACAGCCGCATTAACCGAGAGTCGTTAGCCCTCGAGATTTTGGAAGAGTGCGGCGGGCAAACACCCCGCTACATGGACACTTTCTTTTTCGCTGTAATGGCAACAAACTTTTTCAAGATTAAGGCGCGAGAGTACAGCCGAGATTTAGACGCACTCGAGCAGACTTACAACCCTCTCGACGAGTTCAACGTTGAACGCTACGAGAGAGGATATGACCACAACGAACGCACCGACGATTTAACGGAACAGTTCGACATGGGACAACAGACCACAACCCACAACGTAAGCGCCGACAATGAGTCGGGCTTTTCGCCTCGCAATCAAGATGTTACGGGAAGTGATACAGACACCACAACCAACACGGGCACACAGACACACCACACTAATTACGAACACCATACCACCGACCACGGCAGACACAAGAGCGCACCCGAGTTAATATTATCAGAAATTGAGGCGAACACTATTAACATTTACCGCATTATTGCCCGCGATTTTAGCGACGCTATGATGTCGGCAATTTGTTAGAAAGGGGGACAATATGGCATTATTCCCGCCCACACAGTACGACTTCCCGAACGTGTCTAACTACGACGGGGATTTACGCGAACTGTTAGCCTACGTGAAAGCGCTTTCCGAGGACTATTCCAACATTAAGGAATTAGCCGAAAAAATGGAAGAGCAATATATTCAGTTAGGCGAGGACTTCCTTAGACTTGAGAAAGAAGTCGAGGACTTCCGTAAGGAAATTGCCGACGAGGTACAGAAAGCCGTAAGCGAGGCACTCACGCCCTACACGGAAGAGTACGACCGCAAAATCGCCGCAATTACCGCCGACGTTAACGTCATTAATGAACGCGTAAACACCCTCGAGGGACTTGTTGAGAACCTCTATAACCTCGCCAAGGATTACACCGACAGCAAGATTATAGACCTCTCAAACCTCATGTATGCGGCTATCGCATACTTGCAAGAGCAGATAGACGCACTACAGTGGACGTTGCCCGAGGTATACAACATTACCAAGGGCGTTAAAACCGACCTCGTAACGCTCATATACGACGTATACGACGCATGCCGCGACCACGCTATAACAGCGGGCGAGTTCGACGTTTTAGGGCTCACAGCGGGCGCGTTTGACGCGTTACAGATAACAGCCTATCAGTTCGACACAAATAGCAAGGAAATACTCGCACCCTCTAACGTATGCCGCAACCCTCTTACGGGCGAAATGGATACAGTTTGCAACATTTTACAAGCAATCGCAAGCGAGTTAACCGACCAAAATATAACAGCGGAAGAGTTCGACGCGGCAGAATTAACAGCCGCCGAGTTTGACGCTTTAAATTTAACCGCGTATATGTTCGACTTCTACGCCAAACAGTTTATAAACGCGGCTTAAAGAAAGGGGCTTTATATGCATACTAACCATACTACAAACTATGAATTATCACAGTTCGTGAGCGCCGACAAGCCTACATTCTTAGGCGATTATAACGGCGATATGCTCAAAATTGATACAGCAATTGCGGGCGTGGCTACAACCGCCTCGGGCGCGGTTTCCACCGCTAATGCGGCAAGCGCTACCGCGACCGACGCGGCTACAGCCGCCGCAAGTGCCGCAAGCACAGCCACAACCGCAGACGCTAACGCGGCAAGCGCACTCGCTACAGCGGGCAACGCGGCAACAGCCGCCGCCGCCGCACAGAGCGACGCAACAGCCGCCGCAACAGCCGCAAGCACAGCAGACGGAAAAGCCGTAGCCGCACAGACCGACGCAACGGCGGCACTCGGAAAAGTAGGCGACCTTACACAGTTAACCACCACCGACAAAACCGACCTCGTAGCGGCTATTAACGAGGTTAACGCCAAGCCCTCGGGCGGCGGCACAGCGGCAGACACCACCTACGACAATACTACAAGCGGGCTGACGGCGACCAACGTACAAGCCGCAATTGACGAAATAGTAGCGGGGCTTACACCCGAATATAGCGACGACGGACTCGTAGCCGTTGCGAATGTTACTATTGATAACGGCGGCTATTATATCAAAGACGGCGTGTGCCACGTTGATATTACAGTTACCACGTCCGCCGCTTTCGCGGCAAACGCCGCGCTTGTCGGACATTTTCCGCCCGCAACCGCGCAGACTTCGGGATATGTATCAACCGCTATGAACCACTTAAATATGTACTTCAATTCGTCAAGCCCTACAGAAGTGTTATTACAGACACCCGACGGAATGGGCGCGGGCTCGTACCGATTTGTCGGACAGTACGCAACAAGCGTAACACCATAATTAATTTAAAACTATCGAAACGGCGTCGCCCACACGGGCGGCGCTTTTTTCATGCCCCACTTTAGCGCGCTAAAGCGTTCAACGTTGAACTCGAGCCGAGAAGTGGGAGTTATATTTTTTCAGTAAATTGTTATACTT
>JAZQXB010000070.1:0-13202 GCA_045632685.1 Alloprevotella sp. | reverse complement strand
ACCCCCTCCGCAACTAAAGTTGCTCGACCCCCTTCATTTCCCCCGTTATCGGGGGACGGAAATCCCTAACTTTGGGGGACAATTTTAGTTAGTCTGCCTCGTTTGGTTATCCAATTGAGAATAACAAGCGAACAGATGTATATAAAATTCCTCTTTCTCCCTCTTTCAAGGGGGAGTACCGCCTTTTGGCGAGGAGGGGGTCTTAGGGGAACCGACGCTCGAAGTAAGAGCAGAGGATAAACTTGTTTATACTATGCCTTACGAGGAGGAGGAAGACCGAGGTTGCGAGGTCAAATGCCCAAAGGGCGGAGGGGTCTGGGGTATTGAGAGCAAAAACAACAATTCTTCAAACACCTGTATTTCAACTGTTTATAAGTTTATTATATAGAAGCAATAATTTTTTATTGTCATAGTTTTACCTGCACTTAAACAGCAGATTCAGTAATCATTTTCGTAATGAGGGTGTGTCGAAATGCTAAATTTCGGCACACCCTCTTAATTTGTGTAGAAGTGAGAAAAGGTTAAGACTATAAGATGAGAGGCAAAAGGTGAACGAGCATGCGGGAATCGCACACTGCTGGGTAACGCATCACTACTCGTTACTCATTATTTACGCAGCACCTTGGCGCGTATATTTCCAATCATCCCTTTTATTTGTGCCTTCTCCCATTCGTTGAAGAAACAATAATAACCAAGGAACGAGATGTTCACCACAGTGAGAGTCGTGGTGATGAGAATTTGTATTAAACTATGGGATGACAGCATACTACCGAGGATTGCCAATGCAAAGGTAACCCCTGCCATAGCTATACAGGGCAGAACGATTTGCGTCAAAGACCGCCACACAGGAATCTGCGCATCTTTAGCACAAATAATCATTCGCAGCACAACGCAGATGACTTCTTCTACGATAATGCAATACATGATTGTTTGCGCAGGAAAACCATAGGTAAACAATACATACGCTACAGGTATGGGTAGAATATGCATCGCTCCCACAAAGGTCTGTAGCCGGCGAATTTTTCCTACGCTTTCCAAAGCAATGGATAGCCCTATCGTTATCTGATTGATTAAGACGATCAGCAGAAATGCTTGACAGAACAATTGCGTACCTTCAGGCACTTCTTTCAACCATATCGATAAGATGAAGGGCATGTTAACAAATAGCGGAACGACCACCAGGAGTAGCATGAGGAACGTTATTCTGCTTGTTGTCAGCGCCATCATTTTCATCTGTTCATGCTCACCGCCCCCTTCCTTCTTAATAATGATGGGGCGCATCGGTCGCACAATGCTATTCGCAAAAAACAGCAAAAAGCCGTTCACTTGCTGCGACAGTCCGTATGCCGCATTTATCGCCAATCCGAAGAAGGGATTAAGTAGGATAGCTGTCCCCTGTTGGCGAGCAATCGAACAAGACGTCCCGATTAAATTCCATCCTGCAAACTGCAACATCTGCTTCAGCAAACCCTTATCTTCTATAGGATGAAAACGATAATGTGTTTCTGTATATTTCTTCCTTGAATAAGTGCGCTTGCTTATGTAGGCAACAAACTGACTGAATAGTACGAGCGCCGCATAGACCTCCAATTGATAGGACGTCGTAAGCATCACAACAAACGCCGCACCCAGTTTCAGAAGCGCCTCCACAATATTCACAACCACAATTCTGTTAATATCCTCATGAGCATTCATGGCTGCCTCATAAGGCACCGCCAGTACTGTAAATGCAACTCCAAGAATCATGCATAACAATACAACGTAGGTCGAATTGATGAGTTCGGGATTTAGCGTCAATACATTTTGAATCAGGTAGGTACCCCCTATCGAAAGTATGACCAGCAGGAGCACTGCGATGGAAATATGTATAACAATGCTACAGTAGAAATTCTCTTTAACCAAACGCTCATCCTTTGTGCCCAATGCAAATGAAAGGTAACGCTGCGAAGCGGCTGTCATAGCTGCATTCACAAATGCCAGCATGGCAACCACGCTGGCAATAAGTGTGTAAACCCCAAATTTTGTCTCCCCCATCTCGTCAAGAATTATTCTTGTTCCGAGCAGGGTAACAATAATCGTCACCCCCATATTTAGATAAAGGGACAGGGTGTTTATAAGGACCTTATTGATTGCCTTCATATATGGGGATATTGTAAAGTTCTTTTGCTTGATTGAGTTTCAGACGATCCTCCTCACTCATCTCTGAAGTACCTATAGTGCGAAGTCCCTTGTATTCACTTTCAAACAGGTGCTCAAGATACGACCGCTCTAATCTTTCTTCAGGAGCATAAAGAATGCGTTCGTGCTCCAAAATCTGTTCCAAATTGAAACGCACAGCAATCACCTTTGCTGGAACACCCCCTACAACAGCATAGGGAGGGATTTTCTTGTTTACCAAACTACAAGCGGCTACTACAGCTCCTCTTCCTACATGGGCCTTTTGTAAGAAGGTGCATCGGGAACCCGCCCAAACATCTTCCTCCAACACGATTTCTGATTGCGTGTCGTTGACGTGCGTGATACTTAAAAACTGCGGTAGTCCCACGGTGGGTATGTGATTTCCTGGGATAAATAAGCATTCAGCCCCTACTGCAGTATACTTTTTTATCTTTACGGTACCTCCACTGGAAGTGATGCGCGTATCTGCCTGAATGCGCGTAAAGTCCTCCATCTCTACAAATTCAGGAGTTCCCTTAATCGGACCATTTATTTGTACCTGCACCCCACATTTCCGAAACGCCTCTTTTCGAGTGTTTTTAAAGAACATGGAGTAAGGCACATAGAGGCGTTCTACAAAATCTTTAGGAAATATCTTTTTGAAGAAATCTTTAATCATGATTTTCGTTAATTGATAGGGGGTGGGAATGTTGTAACTGGGCTTGTTTTAAACGTTCTATATAAGAATATATCATCAGTAACACCGCCATCCCTGTGGACGATACAAATAGCGGGTTAGTACCGGCTATGAACAGATAAAAAACGTATGACCCCAAAATGCCAATATTGAAGTCCGTCTTGGGAAATTTCAGCACAGCATATATTGGATAAAACATGACCACCAAGATGAGTAACGAGAACACTCCGTAGTTGCGCACAAGTTCTATGTAGGTCCACTCTGTTTGAGTAACGGCAGCACCAAACCCTGCCGAATAGAACCGCGTACAAGGTCCCTGCCCAAATATGAAGTACCAGGGATTTTCGTCGAAAAGATTAGCATAGGAGGTCAGGTGGGCAAACTTGATAACGTTAGACGCTTCCGATTTCTCGGTGGCCAACATCATCACCACTCCTAAGAATAGTATCCCCACCACACAGAGCGCTGGATAAAGGAAATATTTGACGCGCGGCAGGTCTTTGATTCTAAAAAAGACTACCAGACCTATAATGGCGAAAGGAAGGAGCATTGTGGCTCGTGTGCCACTGACTAAAAAGGCAAACGTCAGAAGCAGTATCGCCACGATTCTCAAGATGGAAAATTTATGGGATATTTGATAGTACAGGATGAACAACGTAAAGGTGAGTGCGACGATGGACTTGTAGTACATGCCAAAAAACGGTATTCCCAAAAAACTACGGTGCGTCATCATGATGAAGTCATTATGCTGTTTCACAAAGGTCCAAACGGCAAGTTCAATAACTTCACTTGAACTAACAAAAATATAGAGTATCGCCATGAAACATCCCACCAACACTGCGGGAATAATGGACAAATTCATGACGTTATAATGTCTCACCCATGGAAGTAACAACAAGGGGGCAAAGGCTTTGAACACGGCAAACAATTCTTCGTGAACAATGACCTCTCCCGTTATTACGCAACAGATATAACTGCAAAATATCGCGCAATAAATAAAAGTTATGGGCCAAAGCAATTTCAAGTCGGGTTTGAAGAAAGCGATGTTGTAACCCAACAACAAAATGAAGAATACCTCCTTGAGTCTTAATATAGTATTCGTTGGGTCGACCATGATTACAAAGATCAACCCAACAAATAAAAAGTTACCTCCGAGTTGTCGGAAGTCTATGTTTTTCAAGAAGTTCCTCACGTTTCAGTAGTAGTCCTACAAGGATTCCTCTTTCGATGATTTCTTAAACAACAATTTTACATACACATACCCAATGCTACCTATAAACGTCACAAACAGGTAAGCAAAAAGTATCAATATCTTTTTAGGAGAATTGGCACGGTTGGGTACACTGGAATCCTCAAGAACGGTAAATGCGGGAGTACTCTCCTGCACCTTTGCTTGTGCCAACTGTACTTGCTGCTTGATTTGGGTATATCCCGACGTTGCGATTTGCAAATCATTTTCCAGTTTGCGCGCTTGCGTGAGGTAACTTTGGAGGCGTACATCTTGGTGCGCGTCAGTAAACGTAGAGTAGGCCTTTCGGCAACGTTCTAAATCCTCCTGCGCTTGCAGTTCTAACCCTTGATAGTATTCCATGTCGATACGCGCCTTGTTCGTGCGGTATGCTGTAATGGCATCTCTCAACTTGATCATGATAGTATCAACCATCGTTGTAGCCACAAAGGGGTCTTGCGCTGAAAATCCTAACGTGATAACCCCCGTCTTTTCATTAATCGAGCAATTGATAAGGCTTCTTAACCCCTTGACAACCCCCTCTTGATCTACGCTCAGCATCTTGGGATTCAGCGTTTCGTCTGTTGCTGGTTTCTTGTCAGACAGGAGTGACACAATACCATTCTTTACGCCCATGAAGGCCATGCTCCACCAGGGCATTCTGGTCTTCTTTTTCAGATAGTCGGCAAATGTCATTTGCTCCCCATCTTTCGTCTCAACGTTGACGGGGAGAAGTTCTGTAATAAACTTGTTCGTAGTGATAAGATCCTTGTACAAGTCCGGACCAATGGCATCCGTAGTATTACCCAGTGACAATCCGACCATTGAAGCCATCGAACCTAATCCGCCCAAAGAGTTTTCATCTCCAGCTTCATACACAATGGAGGTCTGCGCATAATACATTTTGGGGATACTGAAGGCGACAACAATCCCCAAAACCCCGGCAATGCCGAGGTTTATGATAAGCTGTTTCTTGAATGCCAACAACTCGCACAGGAGTGTCTTAATACTAAATTCGTTCATGATAATTTGGTGTGCAAGTGTGGTCTGATTATTTCAATAACGTAGCAATCACACTACCCATCATGGCGATGGTTGTAAAGATGCTGATATATTGTGTGAAGTTTAATTTCTCGCGTTCTTCCTTTGTGGGCACAACAATCTGTGCACCGGGGCGGATGTCCTTGGCCTTCTTCACCATCGTTACCGTTCCGTCCATGTTTACGGCAAAGACCTTGCTCTTCTTGGCCTTATCGGTATAACCACCTGCCTGCTCGATGTAATCCTTCAACTTCATGTCTTCCTGATAAACCACCGTGTTGGGGTAGAACACTTCCCCTCTGATGGTGATGGTGTTGTTCATCTGCGGGATGTTGAGCACGTCACCTTCCTGCAACACAACATCGTAGAAGTCATTTCCGGGATGCTCCAACGCCTGTTTTAGGTTGATACCTACGAATTTCGTAGCACTTAAGTTCAACTTTTCAATGTCCACACTGTCGTTGATGGCCTTCAACATGTCACGCTGCTGCTGCAACTCTTCCTTCGTGAGTTTTCGTTCCAGACGCGCTCCGTCGGCATAGGCACCCACCGCCAAACCGCCAGCAGCCTTAATAAGGTCGCTCAAGCGATAGTTACGCTTGCTAATAGCATAAGTTCCGGGGAACACAGCTTCACCCGTAATCAAAACATGTTGCTGAACGATGTAGTTGGGTGCTCTGCGCACAAACACCTCGTCAAAGGGGAGCAAGGTGAAGTCTGCCTTACCATCCACTACAAATCCATCCTTAAGGGTAAAGGTAAAGGTTTCTGAAACCACTTCCTCCGTCTTTTCGCTCACCTTATCGCGAATACGGCGCGCTACATCTACACGTGTCAATGACGCCGCATCGTTCAGTCCGCCAGCAGTGAGAATAAGGTCCTCTACCGTCATATTTTCTGCGTAATCGTAAGCTCCAGGCGTTACAATTTCGCCATAGATATACAATTCATAATTATCCATTTCCGACTCACGCGAGTGGATGTAGAGTTCGTCTTCGTTCTGAAGCACAACATCCGTCACACCGCCCTCCATCAACTGCTCAAGGTTGATGGCTGCAGTCTCAATCGTTCTGTCGGCCTTACGACGGTGAAGCAATGCTCTACCTGTAAGAGCATACTCCGTCAGTCCTCCTGCCGCTTCAATCAACTGCTTGAGGGTCTGAATAGAACCTCCCATCTGGTATTGACCGGGTTGCTTAACGGCACCACGAATGGCCACCATATTGTTGTAACGCATGTACACACTGTCCACCGTCAACACGTCACCATCCTTCAATCCAAAGGTTCCTCTTTGCGCTTCATCGAGTGTGAAGATCGAGAGTTTACCGTTCACCTTTCTCGTGACACGCACAAATTCTGTAGAAGCATTATCCGTAAATCCCCCAGCATAGGTCAACAAATCGACTGCCGATTCTTCACTCTTCATTTCATAATACATGGGGCGCTTGAGCATACCTTCAGCCTGCACCAGATTTTCGTAAGTGCCTACAATGATGACGTCATCACTCTGCAAGCGACAGTTGCCTGACAACTTACCGTTCAACAGATAGTCATAAATATCAACGGTAGTGATCAACTTATTCTTACGATACACCTTTATGGTACGCAACGTACCGATTTCCGTGGTTCCCCCTGCCAAATAAAGGGCATGAAACACGGTTGAGAAGGCCGACATCGTGTATGTACCAGGCTGTTCCACCTCACCCATTACATTCACGGTAATGGTTTTGGTTTGCCCAATCGACAACTTGATGTTAGAGTTCGCATAATACTGCCCCAAAGCGCTCTTCACCTTTCGGTTGGCCTGCTCCACAGTGAGCCCCATCAACGAGATAGGACCGCATCCCTCAATCACGATTTCTCCTTCGGGTGAAACGGTGTTGTTAAACGTCTTTTGTGAAGCGCCCCACACGTCGATAATCACACCATCGCCTACCCCAATCGTGTAGTCGTGGGGTGTAGCAATGTTTATTTCAGAAACGAAATTGAGTTCCTTGTTGGAGAAGACGTCTCTACCGAAAATCTTTTTAGCATCTTCGGGAACGTCTTTATCTTCCTCAAATGTCAAGAGTTCTTCTTCTGTAAGTTCCTTCTTGTCGTCTTCAAAAGGTTTGCGCAAACGAGAGTCCTGGGTGCCTTGCGCCACGGGTTTCTGCTGCTTCTGTAATTTCTCCAAATCGTTCTTGGCCTTTTGTATTTGCGCAATCGTAGCACCCTTGCTGATGAGTTCAGAGGCTATTTCTTTTTCAGAAGCACCATTCTGATATTCAGTAATGATGTACTTCTTGACCTGCTCATCCGTCATCGACGACTGCGCCGATACCATAAGTCCTGTTAAAGAAAAAAGAGTAATGAAAAAGAATCTTTTCATGGAGTATATTTTGTTTTTAGAATTCTGTTTTGAGAGAGGAGAGAGGAGAGAAACCTTAACCGCAAAGCCTCACCCTTTAGGGGGAGGTTGGAGGGGGCTTTTAGGTGGAGGGGACTTTCAGGGGAAGGTTGGGGCTTTCTCGTCTACTCGTACCTTATCCACTCGTCCACTAAAAATAATAACGTTCTGCAACCCATTTTATTGCAAAAATAACAAAAGTATGTCACCCATGCAAGCAAAAATCAGGTGTGTTGCGCGCAACACACCTGATTTTTATTTCGTTCTGCCCAACGACTCGTGGTCATTCATGGGGAATGGTGGACCAGGAGGGGATTGAACCCTCGTCCAAACGGGGACACCAAAAGCTTTCTACATGCTTATCTCTGCCTAGGTTTTCGTGTTATAGCAAGACCAGAGCCACCAACTATAACCTTATCCTCTAAAAAATTCATCCTTGGCGCGAGGCCACCGCAGACTATTCCTGATATTACTGCACCTCCAGTTCTGAACGCCTCAGGAAATGGGCAACAGGGAGATGTCTCGTTTCAACACCTGGTGTCGAAATAAAGCTAATCTACTATACTTCGATTAAGCAGCGAGAGCGTAGTTGTTTTCGCCAATTAAATTTTCGAGAGCCGAGATTATAGTGCCCGCCCACACCCGCACTGCATGCTTACTCTTACCATCTACCCGCTGTCAAATCCAGTCTGGCCCGTGATGGTTTCTGTCAAAAAACGCCCCTTTTTATAAAGTGGGATATCTTCTGCGGGTGCAAATTTAAACAAAAAAAAGTTTGGGGACGAGTTCTACAGAGAAAAAAGTTTTTCTATTTGTATTTATTAAGAAACCATAACTGAAAAAGTGTGCAAAAAACTTTTTGTGTTATCTTTGCAATATATACGGATTTTGTGCGTTATATGATTAGCGCAATGTTGCAGTACCCCGCGGGTGCTGCAAATTTTAGGAAGTTTTTTATGATTTCAAAGACACACAATAGAAGAAAAGACACCGAATTTATCCCTGTGCGCATGTCCCGTGGCGAACAGGTCGTGAAGCGTATGTTTGATTTCGTGTGTGCGTTCCTGGGACTCCTCTGCTTGATTCCTGTATTTGCAGTAATCTACATCGTGTTGCTCATCCAACGCGATGGAAGTCCTATTTTCTCACAAGAACGTATTGGTAAGGATGGCAAACCTTTCAACATCTATAAGTTCCGCACGATGTGTATAGACGCCGAAAATGGCACTCCCCTCTTGGCACAGAAGGGCGACGACCGCCTTACCCCCGTTGGCAAGTTCCTACGTACCCACCACCTTGATGAACTCCCCCAACTCTGGAATGTACTGAAGGGAGACATGTCTTTCGTAGGGTACCGCCCCGAGCGACAGTATTTCATCGATCAGATTATGCAGCATGATGTGCGCTACCAATTCCTCTTCCAGATGCGCCCAGGTATCACTTCTGATGCAACGATCTACAACGGTTACACCGACACGATGGAAAAGATGCTCGAACGCCTCTCCATGGACCTCCACTACCTCGAAACAGCATCCTTCAAGGGAGATATCATCATCATCCTCAAGACATTGGGACTCGTGGCGAAGGGAGACTGATTAAGAGAAAAGAGAAAAGATAAAAGAGGAAAGATAAAAGATAAAAGATAAAAGATACCCTGCGGAGTGAATACCCAACCCTTTGTTGGTATTCACTCCGCAGTATTTTTTGCGCAATTATCACTTGACCCGCAGGGCATTTTCGTGAAAATTAGTGCACATTAGTGGCTCAAAAAAAAATACGAGAAAATACGCGCCAATACGTGGAGACTTTTCTGTGTATTCCGTGGATTGCTTTCCCCTCACAAGTTCGGACAGCGACTTTCAGTTCTGTGTGAAATTCCTCACGCGAAGGCGCAAAGGGCGCGGAGCGATATGTTATTTTGTTCTTTTGTCAAAAATCGTTGCACACAGAAATCACAGAAATACACAGAATTGCTCATCGTTTTTTTAGACATAAGAACATAAGAGCATATTTTTTTCACGCAAAGGCGCAAAGGGCGCGGAGCAATATGTTCTTTTGTTCTTATGTCAAAAATCATGCACACAGACACCTACAGTAGTTCCCACAACGTAAGCGGGTGTACCAAAATGATTTTGGTACACCCGCTTACTATAGATTCAGTGATTACACTTACTTCACCAAGACCTTCTTACCGTTCACGATATAGAGACCAGGAGCCTTCATATCGTTCACCTTACGACCAGAGAGGTCATAGATAGCCTTCACACCCTTCGCTACTTCCACCTGTTCAACACCAGTAGTTTCAAAGCGGAACTTAAATCCGTTCGCGCCCTGTACAGCTGCGGGCAACGCACTTACGGGGAGGTACGCCTTGTTGGCATTGTTGAGGAATGCACCACCAGCCTTATTTGCTTGGTAAAGACCAACCACACCGTCAACCATACTCAACACATAAGCATCCTCTGTGATATACTCATTCTTTGTAGTACCTGTCATAACACTTTCAACATCTGCGAATTCATCTGCTACCTCAAAAGTGTATGCCCCCTTCGCTGCTTCTACAATCACTGCTGTATTGGCGGGAACAGCATCTGTCACCTCTACCAATTGTATTGTTTCTGCTCCAAATTCTGAAATCACATAGCAAGTAACATCTGCGGGTATTTCCGCATTGTAATCCAAGAACAATGTTGCCCAACCTGCTTCTGAAACATTGAGGGTATAGGGTTCAAAGTTTACCTTGTAGAGACTGATGGCTTTCTGACTGGCACTACTATAGCACGCAAAAAGAGAACTTGATTGGTTGTATTGCATTACATTACGTGTATTTGCACCCTGCGCCACAATACTAGCCACGCCATCAGTAATAGAAATACTCCAGCTACTATTTGCATTATTTGTTGCCTGAGTTTTCAATTGGTTATTACTACTCGAAGCTGCATACAAATAACCAGAACCTGTATTGAAAGCAAATGTTTCAGCAACAGTACCCGCTTCAAGTGTCAAGATTTGTACATTTTGACTTAATGTCACATTCTTACCTTCTTTTGTTATACCAGCCTGACCGCGGTTATTTGTGTTCTGTACATTGGAAAGCGCTACATTAGATTCAGACGCAACAATTACTACATGATTACCAACTGACAATTCTGAAACATCCTCTACCAAAGTTGTTGCATTTCCTGTTAATTTCTGCGTAAATTCCTGACTGACAATAGAAC
Source organism: Alloprevotella sp. (assembly GCA_045632685.1). Classification (GTDB taxonomy): domain Bacteria; phylum Bacteroidota; class Bacteroidia; order Bacteroidales; family Bacteroidaceae; genus Alloprevotella. The sequence continues at coordinate 2,469 of JAZQXB010000070.1, read as the reverse complement.
TTTCATTATCATTTTCATCATACGCAATAACTTTGAGGGTTGCATCTGCCTTAATAGTTAAAGGTCCTGTGTATCTAGTGCTTTCATTATTGGGATTGCTACCATCCAAAGTATAATAAGCAGTAGTTCCGTCAGCAACATTCACATTTACCAACGTAGATTCTTCAAAGGTTGTATCACCTACAATAGTTGGTTTTGCTACCTCAGGAGTATCTCCACTGGGAACATATTCATATGTTATAGTAAAAGACTGGCAATAAAGTGAATTAGCTGTTGCAGCAATTGTTATAACAACATCCTCATCTGCTCCAACCACTTTATCTGTAACTGACATCGCAGGAGTAACATCAAGATAATTTTGAGAATACTTGCCAGCCCAATTAGCATTACTGAAAGTTGTTGTAGCTATGGATGAAATCTTTGTAGCACCAACAGTTGCAGAAAAGTTACCAGAACCCGCCGATTTATTTGACTTCATACTCAATGATATACCTGTAATCTTATTACCCGCAAACCCTTTGAGAGTAAGTGTCATACTATTTCCACTAGTTAGCTGACACTTTGTGTTATAGGTGGAACTATAAGTAGCAGTAGCACCAGTAGGAACATCACCACTAACACTTACAGAAGATTTAGACTCAACTGTATATGTCACAACCTCCGCTTGGACATTTACCACCGCCATCAGGCAGCATAAAATAGAAAGTAAAAATTTCTTCATATTCTTTAGTTTTATAGTTTAAGTTCTTAAAATCTAAATCAGTAACTTGGTTACATGCAGTATATTCTGCAAAGGTATCTAATAAAACTAACCCCATAAAGTTTTTTAGGCAAAATCTTTGGAGAGCAGGTATTTTTATGGAGGAGGAATTGTTCTTTTGTCTATTTCTTCTCACGCAAAGGCGCAAAGTTTCGCAAAGTTCTGCGTGAGGTGGTCTCACACGGAAATATTTATTTGACATAAGAACAAAAGAACATATTTTATTCTCACACAGAACTCACGGAATACACAGAATTTTTGCTTCGCAACTCTATCTATTTTTTTGTCAACTGATTAAACAGATTTCACAGATTCCCGTCCTGCACAGCAAACCGTGTAATCCGTGTAATCGCGTTGATAAAAAACCTTATCCGCGAAAGTCTGCGCCGTCTGCGTGAGATAATTCCACCCCGCATGGTTCTGTGTTTTCCGTGGATTTCTGTGTGAAAATTATTCCATGCAGACTCTGCAGAACAACGTAGACGCTTTGCGAAACTTTGCGTCTTTGCGTGAGAGATGTTCCGTGTAGATACGTGTAAATACGTGGAGCCAATTCTGTGTCATTCCGTGAGTTCTGTGTGCAACGATTTTTGACAAAAGAACAAAAGAACATATTGCTCCGCGCCCTTTGCGCCTTTGCGTGAAAAAATATGCTCTTATGTTCTTCTTCTAAAAAAACGATGAGCAATTTTGGGGGATAAATCAAGCAAGTCTCTCATTCAGCGGAAGTTATATCTTAACAATAAAGTAAAAAAGCGCTGAAAAAGTGAGATAGTGGACCGTGGCTGCGTTATTTCAAGCCAAGAACACCTCACGCTGAAAATAACGCATTCTCAACAAGCCAAAGGCGCATTTTTAGGGTTGGAAGGTCGACAAAATTTTAACTTTTATTAAGAAGATTTAACACTCCAACCGACCTGCAGAAAATTATTCGGCACCTAAAAAAAATTATTCGGCACCTATTTTTTACAAGGTGCCGAATAATTTTTGCCAAAACCAGTATTTTTTTAGAAAGCTCCCCAAAATTACATACTGATAATCAGGTACTTAAAAAGGAGGTATTACCTGCCTGGGTAACACCTCCTTTTCTGCAATGCAAAGATAATACATTTTGAAGCGAAATGCAAATCGCGTTTTTTACGTCGCGGGTGCTTTTGTGCGAAAAATGTTGACAATCCTAAATCCTCAAATAAATTGAGAATCACATAGCCGTTGCCAGCCGTAGGTTGGGGTAAGAAGTCGATTTTAAGGAGTATAACACTCCGAAAGGTGTCTTAAAACCTTAAAGCCTTAAAACCTTATATTGCTGTCCGGTAAAATTTGTCTCTTTATTTTAGAGAACACGAATTGCACGAATAACACGAATCCTTGCGGGGTGTTATCTTTGCTTATCGCATACGAATTACACGAATACCATCCGGAAGGCATTCGTGTTATTCGCCTCTGATTAAGAAATATTCATCCCGCATGGAGATTGACTTGCGCGACCTGCGGTTCGTGTTATTCGTGAAATTCGTGTTCTCTAAAATAAAGAGACAAATTTTACCGGACAGCAATATAAAAAAAAGGTGTGCAGTCGGTTGACTGCACTCCTTTTTTTGTGATATTGTAGTGATGAATTACTTCAAAACACCGAGTTCCTTACCTACCTTGATGAAGGCAGCGATACACTTGTCGAGCTGTTCGCGGTTGTGACCCGCAGAGAGCTG
>JAZQXB010000069.1:0-2433 GCA_045632685.1 Alloprevotella sp. | reverse complement strand
TTGTATATTTGTATAGAGAAAAGGAGATACTCCCACAGCGGGGGTATCTCCTTCATTTTTGTCCGATTTTTTGGGTAAAAAAGGGTAAAATTACTCGGCACATGCGAAAAAATATGTGCCGAACAATTTAAAATATGTACCGAATAATTTTTCTTACATCCCTTGTAGTTTTACTCCCCAAACTTTTTTTGTTCCGAATGGCTGAAAGTGTGGTCAATTCTTCTCATTAAAACCTTCAAAAAAATCAAAAAACACGCAAATTCCTTCTTCTGATTATGTCAATATTTTTTACCTTCGGCGCCTTCCAAACTCCCCCTACAGGGTGAGACTTGCGCGATAGTTGACGAGTAAACGTTGGGAGTAAGGTAAGCATTCGATGAATGACACAGAATTGGCTCCACGTATTTACACGTATCTACACGGAAAACGTCTCACGCAAAGGCGCAAAGGGCGCGGAGTTATTTGTACTTTTGTTCTTATGTCAAAAAGTTGCACACAGAACTCACGGAATGACACAGAATTTTGCTCCGCAGATTTTTAGACAGAAGAACAGAAGAACATATTTTGTTTTCACACAGAACTCACGGAATAACACAGAATTGGCTCTGCTACTTTTAGACAGAGGAACATAAGAACATATTTTTATTTTCACACAGAAATACACAGAATTTTGCTCCGCATGCTTCTGCGAAGGTCTGCGCCGTCTGCGTGAAACAATTCCACTCCGCATGGTTAACTACTACCTACTACTTCCTCACTACTCACTGATACAGTTCCGCATGGCGTTACTCACTACTAACTACTAACTACTCACTGATATAGCTCCGCATGGCATTAGTGTAAATTAGTGCCCATTCGTGGCTCAAAAAAAAATACGAGTAGATACGTGCCAATACGTGGAGACTTTTCTGTGCATTCCGTGGATTCCGTGTAAGCCCCCTCCCCACCCCGCACGGCATTATGTTCTTTTGTCTAAAAATCTGTGTGTAATCTCGTCTGCATCGAGGACGCACGGACCGTGCGTCCCTACAGATCAAGTGATTTCCCGAATGCTAATGAGACACCATAATATGACGTCTCTACGTTCGCTATATGTCCCGCATGGTTCACTACTACTTACTACCTTCTACTTCCTCACTCCTCACTGATACAACTCCTCACCGCGATGCTTATATTCTACATAATTTTGCATAGTAAAGTAATTGTCGTATCTTTGCAATACGATTAAGCCCCCCCAAAAAATGAACCTTTCCGCTCTCATTAAACAATATTTTCCGTTGACAAGCAACGATATATCTATTGATGTGTTTGACGAAAAGAATATTTACGACGTCTATCAGCGCGTGGTAAACATCTTAACACAACACATTGAGATAGAGACTACCGTATTGCAAGCAATGAGTTATTGTTTTTATGAAATATTGGATAACGTGCTCACTCATTCTGGTAAAGAACTCGGCACGGTTATAACTCACTATGATGCCCAGAAACATGTACTTAGTATGTTGATTGCTGATGATGGAATGGGCGTACAAGCATCACTATCTGAAAATCAATTGTATGCCCAAATCTCAGAAGAAGAAGCTTTGAGAATATGCGTAAAAGATGCTATCACAGACGGTAAAGGGATGGGGTTCGGTTTGTATTCAACCTCACTATTAGCACGTGATGCTGGTTTGAAATTTGAAGTACGTTCAGGAGATCACACGTTGCTATTACAACAAGGAGAAGAGACAACGAGAAAAACCGACCATTGGCAGGGGACAATCGTTTATTTGCAGATTTGCACAAATAAGGAAATAGACCCGTCTGAGGTTGTTGCCAATCGCACAGATGTCGCAAATCAATATAATGAAACATTCTTGAACGACAATGAATTGATGGAATTATGGTAACATTCAGTTTTAGAGAATATGGAGAAAATCTGGGGACACGTCCCTTGGGAAAACGTGTGCGCGAACAATTGCTTCACACGATAGAGCAGAATGAGCGTGTAGTGCTTGATTTTACTGGAGTGAATGTAGTAAGTAACTCTTTTGCCGATGAATGTATCGCCAAACTACTCCTCACAATGCCACTCGCAGATTTAAAAAGTCGCACAACATTCCGAGGGCTTAACCCAATTGCATCTGAAAGTGTGCTTACAGCACTTAGGCGTAGGCACTTAATTACAACTTAACCAAAGCAGAAGCGGGTGTGTCAAAATTTGCATTTTGACACACCCGCTTAAGTTGTGTAAGAGTGAGTAAAATGCAAGGCGCTGAAATTGAGGATGAAGGGAGTGTACTGACGTACATGACCAAATCCGAAATTGAGGGGCAACAAAGCAGTTTGCTCATTATGACACAACACCTTAAGTTATACGAAAACATTGATGTACGGTAAACACTAACAAAAATAAGTCTTTATGTACTGTCAAAATTATCGTCTCAC
>JAZQXB010000068.1:0-11189 GCA_045632685.1 Alloprevotella sp. | reverse complement strand
GCGTTGAAATATCAATACCGCTTATTTGAGGCTATAACAGGTGGTCTGCTTTTTTAACGAAAGGTGTTCTTCGCTTAATAACTGCAAACATTCTTAATAGAAGTTTGAATTTAATAGCATTAGCGACAACTCCATACTCTTTCCCCTCTGCGATTTTCCGTTCAAAGTATTTCTTAATTTCTTTATCATGGTTTATACATGTTCTCACAGAACCCGTTAAATCTGCTTTCAAAATTTTGGCACCTTTTTCGACATGCGTCTTACCCTTAACGCTTGTCCCTGATTTGTGCTCAAAAGGCGCGACACCTATATAACAAGCATATTGTCTTGCATTATCAAAGAGTTGAAAGTTATGAGTTGCAACGATGGTGTTGACAGCATTCACAACACCTATACCACTAACGGATAGTAATAGTTGGTAGTTGTTTTTGAGTTCAGCATCAGAATCTATGGTTTGCGCCATATCTTTTTCAATGTCCAGCACTTGGGTCTCAAGGAACTCTAATAGTTCCTTCGTTCGTTTGATAGTCCCAGTACTTGATGAATGACTACCAACCTCCTTAAGTTGCGTCTTACAACGGGCTATCTCTACAACTAGGCTCTTTCTTTCTGCCATTAATGCTTTTAACTTGCGTATGCTGTTAGTTGCTAATTGGGATAGTTTAATATCCTCACGATGCAGGTAAGCGTAACTAGCAATCCTGTAGGCGTCAACCTTATCGTTCTTGCCATGAGTAAGCCCCAACGAGCGCTTAAGATGGAGTGGGCTTTGAACGGAATACAATACATCTTGCTGCTCTAGGAATAGGCATAAGCCATAGGTATAATGCCCTGTGGCCTCCATGCAGAAAAGAGCATTCGTGAGTGATACTCCGCTTTTACGCAACCACCGTTTCATCTCCTTGAATCCGTCAGGAGAATTAGGAAATTTCTCACATACAGAAGCCTTGCTGGCTTTCTCCTTCTTGTAAATTGCAACATCAATCGTCTTTTTCGAGATGTCAACACCAATGTAAAAATCTTTTTGCATAACTTTGCAAATGTTTAATTGATTGGTTAACCAGGAGTTGAACTAACTACTTCCTTTATTAGATCTTAGAATCTACAAATATAGTTGGCTCTTCCGTTCAACGGAAAGGAGAAGAGGACTGTTTCTGTGTATAGTTCTATAACTAGAAAGCACAATAGTTCACCTCTCTCCTTTGGTTAACTTTTTACAAAGATAAGCACTTAATCGCTTATTTTTTTCATTTGCAAATCTAAAGGAAAGCACAGAATGACACAGAATTTGCTCCGCAGATATTCTTTTGACAGAAGTATTGAATTGGCGCCCCCAAAATGAGAGCAAAAATAACACTTTTTCAAACTCCTGTATTTCAACCGTTTGTGAGTTTGTTATATAGAAGAAGCAATAAAATAATATCCACATCACCTCTTTATCGGGGATGTGGATATGTGGAATGTGCGATTCCATTTTTACAGGAAGCACTTCTTTAATACTCTCATTAAGTCAACCACAAGAGGAGTATCGATGAATATACCTCCCTTTATTTCACCAACACCTTTTTACCGTTCACCACATAAATGCCCTTGGGCAACGCCTTGAGGTTTGAAACAGTTCCAACGGGTTTTCCATCAAGGGTATAGATGAGATTAGCTTGTGTGGAAGCAGAAAGAATTTCCTGTATTGCTGTAGGGGGCGCCTGCTTGTAGAGTTGCACAGCAGTTTGTTTGCTCTTATAGGTAGCGAAGCGCGGTGAAGAAGCATTGTACTGGATGGTGCGGTTGTCGTAACTCACGCTACGAATTTCTGCATTCCCCGAACTGTCGAAGGTGATGGTCCAGTTGCAGTTCTTCGTTGTGGCGTCGGTTCCTGCGTGAAGTTTGTTATCGTTTGAATTGATTGCCAGATAAGTGGCATTCACGGCATCGTAAAGGGTATATCCCATAGAGGTCTTGCCGAGTTGTAGCACATACGGGCAACCACTCACACTCGTTTCACCTGTGTAGGTGTGGTTAGCAAGGGTAACATCGCAATAGGTACGGATATTGTTGCCCTGTTCGGCAAGCGCTCTGCCCTTTGTTTCGCAAACAATGAGATAGTTGGCACCAGCCGTGAGGTCGGACGTTGAAGTAATCAAGGTATAGACGTTGCTGCCTACTACTTCAGAACCTCCTTCGCCACCCGAAGGTACAAGGGTGTAGGTTGCGGTGGCTTCATCGCTGGTCACACCGTTGTCGTTTACGGAATATGCCTTAATTGTTGTAGGCGCATTGATAATCACTTCTGCCGAAGTGGCGGTGGAAACGTATTCACCATTGTTTACGCTGTACATCAAGGAAGCGTTTTCGCTGGCAGTGATGGTAACAACCGTGCCCTGCGCTACAGCACCCGATTCGGGATAGAACGTGGGAACGTCGGGGCGCTGCGTGACTTCCTCAAAGGGATTTTGATAATTGTCGGGGTTGAACGTTACGGAAACCGTGCCCCAAACGTATTGTTCCAAACCAGGGAAGTCGATAAAGGGGTTGCGGTTGCGCTGAATCTTATAAACAGCATTATTGCGGTCAATTTCCTTCTGACTCACGGGGTCTTCCTTCGCCCAGCGGAGGAGCATGTTGAGCGCCCATGTGGCATAGGCGGGATAAGACTTTCCATCGAGCATGGGACTGTCCCACCCTGCAATCTTATCTTCGTAAGCCGTAGCCATATAGAAATAAGTGCGCGCAAAGTCGCCCTTGTACTCATCGTTGGGTTCGAACACCGTGCCGGAATATCCTGCTACGGAAGAAGGCCCCAATTTGCTCCACCCGTTGTAACTTGACCACGTAGGAGAATTCGTTTCACCAAAAGGATAGTTGGAGCGGCGTCCGTTGACATAACCGTCGGTGGGATAAAGGTGGAAGAGGTCGGTGTACATGGGTTTACCTTCGTCAAACCAACTTTTAGGGAATGAGTGCTCGCGGTTATAGACATCCCCCTCCGTTCTGTAACTCCCCGCTTGGTCATCACCAAAGGTAAAACTACGCTTCACGGAGTACATATCCCAAACCTTTCCGTCAGGACGCATGTCGGTAGTCTTAAAGTCGGTCCAAAGATTGTCGTAACTGCGTTGCACGTGGTCGGCAACAATACCAAAGAGAGACGTTTTCAGCGCCTTCCCCGTTTTACCCTTGGCATCTGAATAATATCCTGAAGGAGCCTGCGCCAATGCTACAAGGGGGAAAAACAGGGCAAGAAATAAGAAGCGGAAAGAAAGTTTCATGGATTTCTTGATGAGTATAGTTAAGGAAAAACTGGTAGAAATTGATGCTTTGTAAACGTCGCAGGCATCAACGTGCCCCCAGCATTTGTTTGTTTCAGTTTGTAAAATTACAGAAAATCCTAAAGATGACTCATGATTGAAGCGAAAAAAGCCACTTTAGGGACGGAAAAGGGGCTTGTATTGTTGGTCAACTATCCGATTTCGTGTAACTTTGCACTCAATGAGAAAAATGTACATTTGGTTCATTGGTTTAATGTCACTCATCGTGGTCGAATGCTTTGCACAGACAAAGTGGACACCCGAGACATTACCGATGGTACACTTGCAAGATTCCACCCGCTACGTCTGTAATCCCGATGGCATATTGTCGATTGGCACACTGCATGAGGTCGATGCTTTATTGCTTGCCTTGGAACAGGCGAAGGGTGTTGAGACCGTTGTCGTTGTGGTCAAGAGTATTGAGGGGGATGCCCCTTATGAGTTTGGCATGCAACTTTCGCGGAAGTATGGCATAGGCAGCAAAGAGCAAAACTCTGGGCTCATCGTCATCCTTTGCACAGAAGACCGCAGTTATCAAATCTTAACGGGGCGCGGATTGGAAGGCACACTTCCCGATGCGATTTGTCGACGCGTGCAAAACCAGGTGATGATTCCCCTGTTGAAACAGGGATTTTGGGATTCAGCCATATTAGAAACGATGAAGACGCTGGACGGCATCATTCGCCAAGATCCCACCTTGAAGCGCATGTATGACGAGGAAGACGTAAACCCCATGGTGGTTGTGTTCATTATTGCCTTTTTGGTGCTCTTTGTCTACAGCATCTATAAGACCGCTCAACATATCAATACGCGCGTCTGCCCCAAGTGTCAGCAAAAGAAACTGATAAAAACAGGTACCTCCATATTGCGCGTCAAGAACAGTTATTTCAATCGCACCAAATGGCGCTGCAAACACTGTGGGCATGAAGAAGAACATGACGAACCCACGAATGACTCCAATGACAGCGGCATGAAAGGCGTGCCTCCTACACTCAATCCCTTCGATTACGGTCGTGGACGCTTCGGCGGTTTACGCGGCGGAGGTGGTGGCGGGTTTGGTGGCGGATTCTTCGGTGGTGGCAGTTTCGGCGGCGGTGGATCTGGAGGAAGATTTTGAATCTTTTATAGTAGACAAGTAGACGAGTAAACAAGCAAACGAGAATGTTTCAGAGATAAACGATGACAGTTCACTCGGTTTTCTTATCACAGGATTACTCACCTCTCTTGTTTACTCGTACCTATAAACTTGTACCTAAAACTTAAATTTATGAACTTCTCAAAATCAACGATTATCATCCTTGCCATTGTGGCAATTATCTTGGTGTGGGGCGTGACGTCTTACAACGGTTTGGTTTCGCAAGACGAAAAGGTGAATACCGAGTGGGCTAACGTTCAGACGCAATACCAGCGCCGTGCCGACCTCATTCCTAACCTTGTGAACACTGTAAAGGGCTATGCTGCGCACGAAAGCAAGACATTCCAAGATGTGGTAGATGCGCGTGCAAAGGCTACGCAGATGACACTCAACGTGGAAGACCTTACAGAAGAAAACCTTCGCAAGTATCAGGCGGCGCAAAGCGAACTCTCAAAGGGTTTGGGTAAACTCATGGCTATCGCAGAAAGTTATCCCGACCTCAAGGCAAGTCAAAACTTCTCGGAACTCCAGGCACAGTTGGAAGGAACGGAAAATCGCATTGCCGAAAGTCGTCGCCTCTATAACAATGCCGTAAAGGAATACAACGTAAGCGTACGCCGCTTCCCTAAAAACATCGTTGCGGGCATCTGTGGTTTCGACAAAAAAGCACCTTTCGAAGCGTCGGAAGCAGCACAAAGTGCACCCACAGTGGAATTTTAAGTTAGGTTTTAAGGTCGCTTCGCTTTAAAGGGTTAAGGTTTTAAGGACTATGCAGGGGGAGAGTACAACTGACAGAGTACAGAGTACAACTACCATCCGGATGGACTTCAGAACCTCATAACCTCAAACCTTATAACCTCACGACCTAAAAACCTCAAACCTCATAACCTCATAACCTAAAAACCTCATAACCTCAAATATGGACAAGAATCAGCGTTACATGATGCGCGGCGTAAGCGCAATGAAGGAAGATGTGCACAACGCCATCAAGAATATCGACAAGGGTATCTTCCCCCAGGCTTTCTGTAAAATCATCCCCGACATTCTCGGTGGTGATCCCGAATACTGCAACATTATGCATGCCGACGGTGCGGGCACAAAGTCTTCGTTGGCTTACATGTACTGGAAGGAAACGGGTGACCTCTCCGTGTGGAAGGGCATTGCGCAGGATGCACTCATCATGAACACCGACGACCTTCTTTGCGTGGGTGCTGTGGATAACATCCTCGTAAGTTCTACGATTGGTCGCAACAAGATGTTGATTCCTGGTGAAGTCATCTCTGCCATCATCAACGGCACGGACGAATTGCTCCAGCAGATGCGCGACATGGGCGTAGGCATTTATGCTACTGGCGGTGAAACGGCTGACGTGGGCGACCTCGTGCGCACCATTATCGTGGACTCTACCGTTACGTGTCGCATGAAGCGTAGCGACGTGATTGACAATGCCAACATTCGCCCCGGAGATGTAATCGTAGGCCTTTCTTCTTGCGGTCAGGCTACTTACGAAACGGAATACAACGGCGGTATGGGTTCTAACGGACTCACCTCTGCACGCCACGACGTTTTTGCAAAGTATCTTGCAGAGAAGTACCCTGAAAGTTTCGACAAGGCTGTGCCCGAAGAGCTCGTTTATAGCGGCGGTTACAAATTGACGGATGCCGTAGAGGGTGCTCCCTTGAACGCAGGTAAGTTGGTGCTTTCTCCCACACGCACTTATGCTCCCGTGGTGAAGAAGTTGCTCGACGAACTTCGTCCCCGCATTCACGGTATGGTACACTGCACAGGCGGTGCGCAAACCAAGGTGCTCCACTTCGTAAGCGACAACTGCCGCGTGATTAAGGACAACATGTTCCCCGTACCTCCCCTCTTCAAGGCTATTCATGAGCAGAGCGGAACGGATTGGTCAGAAATGTACAAGGTGTTCAACATGGGTCACCGCCTTGAAGTATACGTTTCTCCCGAAGATGCTGAACGCGTAATCGAAATCTCAAAGAGTTTCAACATCGACGCACAGATCGTTGGTCGCATTGAGGAAGGCAAGAAGAGTCTTACCATCAAGAGCGAGTTTGGCGAATTTAATTACTAATGATTTTAGTCATCGTAAAGCGATGAAATTCCTGAATACTGCAAAGCGCTTCGTGGCAACCTGCCTCGTGGCGCTTGCTTGCTCACAAACAAGCACTGCGGGTGTGGTCATCAACGACACCCTAAAGAGTGAAATTCTCAATAGCGAGGTACCCCTTTGCATTTACCTGCCCGACGGATTTCAGCGTAACCCTCAACAGACTTACCCCGTCCTTTACCTGCTTCACGGATTGACTGATAACGAACGTGCATGGGTAGATAAAGGGCAGATGAACCGTGTTGCCGACGAACTTATGGCTAGTGGCGAGGCCAAGAAGATGGTTATTGTGATGCCTTGCGCTGGTGGTGCTGACCTACGCCAAGTATGGAACGGTTATTTCAATATGGAAGGGTGGCACTACGAAGATTTCTTCTTCAAAGAACTCATGCCAGCCGTTGAAAAGGAATACCGAGCTGGTGGCAGTCGTGAACAGCGCGCCGTAGCAGGACTTTCTATGGGCGGAGGCGGCAGCGTGAACTATGCCCTGCGCTATCCCGAAACGTTCTGCGCCTGCTATGCCATGAGTGCTTGGTTGGGAATGGATCAGCAATTAGGTGGCAACCCCAAGGACCCCAAGAGCAAATTCTCACTTCTTACAAAGGCTGTTGCAGAATTGGGTGCCGTAAAGTTACTTGAAACTATGGACAAGGAAGAGTTGAAAAAACTCCACACCGTTGCATGGTTTATTGATTGTGGCGACGATGATTTCCTTCTCGAACAATCAGAGGAACTTCACATGAAGATGCGCCACCTGCGCATACCTTCACAATTCCGCGTTCGCGACGGAAACCACAACTGGGAATACTGGCACAACGCCCTACGCCTATGTTTGCCCTTTGTGTCAAGGCAGTTTAAATAAAATTGTATTATGTAGATGCGTCACGGACCGTGGCGCTCCAAAATAAAAGTATATGAAAAAGTTTATCTATTTCCTGTGCTGCTCCATCAGCGTCCTCGTGCTTTGCTACATGGTGTACGAAGCATGGATTGCAGTAAGCAACAGCTGGCAGTCACTCCGTTCGCTCTCAAGCGCCTTTGGGGCATTCGGATGGTTCCTTATTACCTATAATATTGTCACTCAATCATACGAGTGGACGAAGAAACTTTGCAAGTAAATCTTACATGGCAGATAACAATTCACTTTTAGAAAAACTCGAGGGTCTGCAAGCGCGCTTTGAGGAAGTTAGTACACTTATCACCGACCCTAACGTTATTGCAGACCAACAGCGCTACGTGCGCCTCACGAAAGAATATAAAGAACTTGAGGACCTTATGAATGCCCGTAAGGAATATGCCAACCTGCTTGGCAACCTTGCGGAAAGTAAGGACATCCTCATGAACGAACAAGACCCCGAGATGAAGGAAATGGCGCGCGAAGAAATCCAACTCTGCGAAGCGCGTATTCCCGAATTGGAAGAGCAAATCAAGTTGATGCTCGTGCCCAAGGATCCCGAGGATGCCAAGAACGTGGTGCTCGAAATCCGTGGCGGTACGGGTGGCGACGAAGCGGCGCTCTTTGCGGGCGACCTCTTCCGCATGTACACGAAGTACTGCGAATCCAAGGGTTGGAAACTCGAAGTCAGCTCTTGTAGCGAAGGTGCTGCGGGCGGTTTCAAGGAAATCGTTTGTAGCGTAACGGGGGTTGACGTTTATGGCACGATGAAGTACGAAAGTGGTGTGCACCGCGTACAACGCGTGCCAGCTACCGAAACGCAGGGGCGTGTACACACTTCTGCTGCCACCGTTGCCGTACTCCCCGAAGCCGAAGCCTTTGACGTAGTCATCAACGAAGGCGAAATCAAGTGGGACACCTTCCGTTCAAGTGGTGCCGGCGGTCAGAATGTGAACAAGGTGGAATCTGGTGTGCGCCTCCGCTACAACTGGAAGAACCCCATCACAGGCACTGTGGAAGAAATCCTTATCGAGTGTACCGAAACGCGCGACCAGCCCAAGAATAAGGAACGCGCACTCGCACGCCTCCGCACCTTCATCTACGACAAGGAACATCAGAAGTACGTGGACGACATTGCCAGCCGCCGTAAGACCCTCGTTTCTACGGGCGACCGCTCGGCAAAGATTCGCACCTACAACTATCCCCAGGGACGCATCACCGACCACCGTATCAACTACACCATCTACAACCTCTCGGCGTTCATGGATGGCGACATCCAGGATTGCCTTGACCACCTCATCGTGGCTGAAAACGCAGAGCGCTTGAAGGAGGCAGAACTCTAATATTGCAACATTCTTAAAAGTATAAAAATAACAACGAACGGAACCGCCATCGGACCGTTCGTTGTTTTTTTATAGAGAAGGATATAGGTGCTTTCAGGAAAGTTCGTTTTATTTGGGACCACGAACCGAAGGTCGCGTAAGTCGATGAACACGAATTTTCACGAACCGAAGGTCGCGTAAGTCAATATCCTCCGGACTTAAATATCCCGCAAGGCATTAGTGTAAATTAGTGTCCATTAGTGGCTCAAAAAAATACAAGAAGATACGTGTATATACGTGGAGACAATGTCACGAAATTCCGTTTGACCTGTAGGGACGCACGGCGCGTGCGTCCTAAATGCATACGGATTTGGCGAATGAGGGTATGCAGGAAGTGCCGATTGAGGTGGACGCACGAGCCGTGCGTCCCTACAGGTCAAGTGGATTTCCGCTTGCTACCGAGACGCCATAATATGACGTCTCTACGTTCGTTATATGTTCCACATGGACACCTCACTCCTCACTCCTCACTAAAGAATGTCCCGCACGGTTCACTACTACCTACTACTTTGTTTTACCCCGCGTGAATTGCCCCCGTAGGAGACATTATTATATTACGGCGGGTATTTTCAAAAATAATATCCACATCACCATTTTTTGGGGGGATGTGGATATATAAAGTGTGCCATTTAAAAGTTTATCGGACACCAATAATTGCTAAATAATCAACGGGAATTTACAGAACCGCCTTAAAGTTTAGGCGAGTGTGCCGTCTTCCTTTACATTCACTCTCACATCGGGTGTTCCCAGTTTCTCAAGTTCTACTTCATAGTAATTTCCGTTGGGCGTTTCTACCCAGTCAACTTCGTCAACGGTGTAGTCGGAATAGTTGGTAGTGAGGTAAGTTACAACGGGTTCGGGAAGCGTGCCGCGGAAGTCTGTCTCGGTGCGTACCCATGCGCCTTCAGGGGTGAAGTAGGCTTCAGAATGCAGGTTGTCTTTATAGAACTCCGCCTTGATGTAAGCGCCTTCAATTTCCCAATCGTAGGGTTGTACCTGCGGGTAGAGGTTTTGGAAGGCGTTGTGAACGGCTTCGGTCACGAAGTTGAATTTGTTGTCGTCGTCATCGTCGCTACAAGAGACAAACGTGAGGGGTACGGCAAGGAGGAGTAAGGTAAAAAGACAGTTTTTCATGGTAATAGTCAGGTTAGTTAGGTTGGTCGTTTTTGGGATTTAGAGGTCTACATCAGTCACCTGGAACTTCTTGTTGAAGGTCACTTCTGTGCCGTTTTCCAAGGTCACTTCATGGCGACCATCTTCGCGTTCAATCTTTGTTACCTTTGATTGTGGGAACGTTGTTTCAAGGTAAGCCTTTATTTCGTTAGGGAGCACTTTGCTGGGCACATAAGTTGTGGGGCAAACCACTTCTGTCCATTGTCCCTTACGGTCAAATTCTAACTTTGTACCATTGTTGAGCGCTACATCATAAGTCTTTTCGATGAGACCAGATTCTACGGTTGAGAGGGTGACTTTTACATCAGCGAAATGCGTCTTAACAAACTGCTGAGCTTGCTGGGGGAGCTGCTCAAAAGCGATGGGTTTGTTGTTCTCTGCTGACGCTGTGAATACAGATGCTACGAAACAAAACGCTGTTACTGTCAAATTTCTGAATAAAGTCTTCATAATAAATAAGTTTTAAGGATTGGTGAATTATTATTTTATTGTATATATTTCGCAATTAATGTTCTTTATTTCCCTTGTTGATGGTGCAAAGGTAAAAGGAATTGTTGAAGTGAGGGAAGTCTCGGATGTTAATTAAGTTTAATTATCCAATCTTTAACTTTTGCCTGCGCAAATGTAAAAATGTGTGTATTGGAAACTTCTGGTTCAAACTTCTTTAGGATTACGATGCAAAGGTACGGTGGATTTTTTGATAAAACAAACAGATTATATTTATAGGATTATAGAGAAAAACTATACCGCTTCAAAATCAAGGGCACAGATGCCTTTGGCGCATTGGTGAAATAATAAAAAAAGTGGTTCATTGTAAAACACAAAAAAAACTAAAGCACTCGTTTCCAAGTGCTTTAGTCTAAACTTTGTGCGCCTGATAGGACTCGAACCTACACATCTCGCGATACCAGATCCTAAGTCTGGCGCGTCTACCAATTTCGCCACAGGCGCTTACGAGGTGCAAAGTTACACTCTTTTTTTTAATCACCAAATATCACTGGCAAAATATTGTCGACGGGCAAGGGACTACGGACAACCGACGCCAAACCGAGCGCAATCAACTGACGCAGGAGTGAGTGTAAAGATAAGTTTACTTAATCTTTGCCGAGCGACAAGGAAGAAAACTTGCTTAAGTTTACTTGAATTGCCGAGGTGCGAAGGAGGAAAAGACCAC
>JAZQXB010000067.1:0-138503 GCA_045632685.1 Alloprevotella sp. | reverse complement strand
AGGTAGTCTTTTGGGGATGGGGTTTCACAAAGCCACAACCCCTCCCCAAAAGACAAGATTCAATCGCGCCTACAGAATTTTCAAAATATGCAAAAAAAACTTGCAGATTTATTTGGTCAGATCCTATATTTCTGTGTGCAACGAATTTTGACATAAGAACAAAAGGACATATAGCTCCGCTCCCATTGCGTTTAAATAAAAATATGTACTTATGTTCTTCTATATAACAAACTTATAAATAGTTGAAATACAGACGTTTGAAAAATTGTTATTTTTACTCTCGTTTTGGGGGCGCCAATTCAATACTTATGTCTAAAAAACTATGAGTAAAATTCTGTGTATTTATGTGCTTTCTGTGTGCAACTTTTTCTCATATAAGGACATACTTCGCGCCCTTTGCGCCTTTGCGTGAGACGTTTTTCACAAAGAATCCACTGAACACACAGAAAGTATTCCTGCATGATTCCCCAAAAATCTTTTCGCTCATCTAATAAAAATTAATAATTTTATGCGTACCTTTGCGATGTCTTCCCGTGTGTATCTGCACAATCGTGTGCAGAAGGTCCACGCCGAAGCTGGTGACAAGTCTTTTGTATGAGGCAAGTCACTGGCGGAGAATGGGTGGGAAGGGGAAGACGAACATATAAAAGGCGTTTACTTACGCACTGTTTAAGACATTCTGAAATCTAGCAAATTTAAGAATCACAGTCTTGAGCTTTGCAACGGTAGATGTCCATTGGGTGTGGTTTTAGCAACCATCATGCGACAATCGTGATTGTATCCGTGAGGATGCAACCGCTGGTTGCATCGGATGGGTATTTAATAAAAATCATATTCGGCGTGGACTCTAGCGTTGTCTGTTCAACTGTGATGGGCAATTGCTAGAGCCTCAGAATGTGGAACGGACAATCGTTGGTTCCACGCTTTTTTGTGTTCATACAGCAATTTGATATTCTGGATGCTTACCTCTGGAGAATCGGAAAGTTGACGCATGGCAATTATTCCTTGCTGTTTACAAAGAAGGATTACGAGACCTTCTTTGAAAACGTATTCGGAATCCCAAGTGGAAGTGATCATATCAACATGTCGCTTTACACGAAGTTCAAAGAAAACTACCCGGATGAATGTAAACGCCAAAAGAATAAGTCTGGCAAATCATACACCTATATAATAGACATCAATAAACTCATTGCCGAAATATGTTTTACAATGCCTACTTGCGATATTCTGAAAGGTGTAGATGATAGTTATGGCGCAATGGCTGCGCTTATTGATAGTTGGAAGAAATTCTAAAGATATTCTACAAAATATTAATACATTACATATTATGAAAAAGTTAAGATTCTTTTTGACAAGCATATTCCTGCTCTGTTGTTGTGCGATTTATGCTTATGATTTTGAAGTAAATGGCATTTATTACAGCATTACATCGTCAACGGATAGGACGGTGAAGGTGACTTTTCTTAAAATACTTGAGTCGGAAGGTTTTATTGCATATTCAGATTATTCCGGTACTGTAACCATTCCAAAATCTGTAATCTATAATGGTCGCACCTATAGTGTGACCAACATTGGGGATAATGCTTTCTATAACTGCTCGAGCTTGACTTCCGTGGTGATTCCTAATAGTGTGACCAGCATTGGGGTCAGTGCTTTCAGAAATTGCTCAGGTTTGATTTCCGTGGAGATTCCTAACAGTGTGACCAGCATTAGGTATGGGGCTTTCGAAGGTTGCTCCAGTTTGACTTCCGTGGTGATTCCAAATAGTGTGACCAGCATTGAGACTTCTGCTTTCGAAGGTTGCTCCAGTTTAACTTCAGTTGAGATAGGCAACAGTGTGACCAGCATTGGGAAGTCTGTTTTCGGAGGTTGCTCCAGTTTAACTTCAGTTGAGATAGGCAACAGTGTGACCAGCATTGGGCTTTATGCTTTCTATGGTACTGCATGGTATAATAATCAACCTGATGGAGTTGTTTATTTGGACAATTACTTATTAGGATATAAAGGAACGATGGCATCAAATACATCTATTGAGATTAAGGATGGTACATTGCTTATTGCTGACAATGCTTTCAGCAATTGCTCCAGTTTGATTTCTGTGGAGATTCCTAATAGTGTGACCAGCATTGGGATTTATGCTTTCAGAGGTTGCTCAGGTTTGACTTCCGTGAAGATTCCTAACAGTGTGACCAGCATTGGGGAGGTTGCTTTCATGGATTGCTCAGGTTTGACTTCCGTGGAGATTACTAACAGTGTGACCAGCATTGAGTATTCTACTTTCTGTGGTTGCTCCAGTTTGACTTCAGTGGTGATTCCTAACAGTGTGACCAGCATTGGGGCTGCTGCTTTCAGAGATTGCTCAGGTTTGACTTCCGTGGAGATTCCTAATAGTGTGACCAGCATTGGGACTTATGCTTTCTATAATTGCTTTGGTTTGACTTCCATGGAGATTCCTAATAGTGTGACCAGCATTGGGACTTATGCTTTCTACGAGTGCTACAGTTTGACTTCCGTGGAGATTCCTAACAGTGTGACCAGCATTGGGGATGCAGCTTTCATTTTTTGCTCAGGTTTGACTTCCGTGGAGATTCCTAACAGTGTGACCAGCATTGGGGAGTCTGTTTTCGGAGGTTGCTGCAGTTTGACTTCCGTGGAGATTCCTAATAGTGTGACCAGCATTGGGAGTGACGCTTTCTCTGGTTGCGGTTTGACTTCCGTGGAGATTCCTAATAGTGTGACCAGCATTGGGGATAATGCTTTCTATAACTGCTCGAGCTTGACTTCCGTGGTGATTCCTAATAGTGTGACCAGCATTGGGAGTGGTGCTTTCTATGAGTGCTCTAGCTTAAATAGCATCACTTCTTTAAATCCAATTCCTCCATTGATTCCGTATAATGCATTCTCTAATTATGATGCGACATTATACGTTCCATTTGGCGCAAAGACTGCTTATAGCGAAGCGGAATATTGGAAGAACTTTACAAATATTGAGGAGTTAGAACCATCAATTTATGAATTAACGGACGGAGTGGCGTATGATCGTACTTCGAATTGCTTTGTGAAAAGTGTAACCTACACCCGCACTCTCCCCAACCTCCATTGGAATGCGCTTTACGTGCCCTTCGAATTGCCTTACGACGTGATTGCTGACCGCTACGACGTGGCGTATATTAATGACGTGAATGGTTATGACACAGATGAGAATGGCGAAATTGACGATTTAGCAATGGAGATTATCACGATTAAGGGTGGTACGCTTAAGGCCAATTATCCTTATTTGATTAAGGCGAAGACGGAGGCGGACAAGGCTGTGAGCATCACGGTTGAGGATGCTACGCTTTATGCGGCGGAAGAAAACGCTGTGGATTGCTCATCAGTTTATCAAAACTACGTTGTTAAGGGTACGTACACTAAGAAGACGGCAGAAGAGTTGGCTGGTAAGTTGGCAATTTCCACTTCTGGCGCTTGGCAACCTTTAGCAGAAGGTACAGCGCTAAATCCTTTCCGCTTGTATCTCTCTATTGAAAATCGCGACAACTCACCGCTTAAGGTTGAATCCGCTGCTATGTCGCGCATGCGCATCGTTGAGCGTGGCGAAACTACAGGTATTGAAGAAGTAGTTCCCTCTCTGCAACGTGAAGACGTTATCTTCGACCTCAGCGGACGCCGTGTGAAGCAAGCTGTCAAGGGTGGTGTATATATCGTTAACGGCAAGAAAAGAATTCTTTAACTAAACGTTCACTATGAAAAAAGAGTATATAGCTCCAAGCATTAAACAGGTGACCATCAACTTGCAGTCAATGTTAGCTGCTTCTGTTGGTGAAATCCCCATGAATCCGAATGTCCCTGGAACTCCCGCTACTCAAAAGAAAGAAGACAATCTTTGGGAACATAATTGGGAATAATGAAAATGGTGCGCTCAGCTGAGTGCACCATTTTTATCTTTATGAAATTGGGAGAATCAAAAAGTCCTACTAATATATTATCAAGAAAACGAGACTGCTTCGTAAAAAGCTTTACGGTGCAGTCTCGTTTTTAGGTGTCTCTGATATATTTACCTGAACAAATCTTCAAGCGTAAGTTCACGTTGGACGATGCCGCTATGGATATTCTGCTTAAGTCCAAAGGTGGTGATGAATGTAAGCATCAGCGTTTTGCGTGTACCCGTAGAACTTACAAAAGTGTCTAATTTATGGGTAAGTTTTTCCTCATAGTCTTTAGAGATTTCAAATTCCGCCTTAGCAAATTTCATCTCGCAGATGTTAATGGTATCGTCCTTACGATTTATAAGCAAATCTATCTGCGCTCCGCCTCTGTCACTTTGTCCTCTCCAAGAGCACACACGGGTTTGAACTCCCGATATACCAAGAGCATGCTTTAGCTGACTAATATGAGTCAAGCACAACATTTCAAAAGAGAAACCAGCCCAACTGTTATGTAAGGGACTGTTGTAAGAACTCGTCCAGAAGTGCTCGTCTTGATATCTGTTCTGGTTCACAAAATTAAAATAGAACAGGGTGTAGAAATCCACCAATTGATACACTACATTATTTCTCTGTCGAGAGGTTGCTCCAGTCACCTTCGTCGTAAAGGGTTCGTAAGTGCGAATAAATCCACACTGCTCCAATTCCTCAAGTACAACTCCAAAAGCGCCATTATCCGTCATCTTGGTAAGGGAGAGCAGTTCCTTGCGATTCAGTCCCATTTGCTTGGTCGCTAAAGCGGTCACCACAGCAATATGGGGCGAGGCATTCTTAAAGAGAGCACGATAGAGGTCATTAAATTCCTCCTTCAGAGGGGCATTGCCAGAGAAGAATAGATGGTCAATATTCTGAGATGCGCTCAACGACTTATTCATCATTGAGAGATAATAAGGAATGCCCCCTACTGCCATATAACATTCCGCAATTTGTTTGCGAGAAAATCCAAAACCAAAGTTATTGAAATATGCCTCCGTCTCTTGTAGGGTAAAGGGGTTCAACACGAGATGATGGGTAAGACGATTGTGCAAACCTCCTTTGCTCTTAATGAGGTTGTTTATCATCCACGAAGTGGCTGAACCACAAACGATAAGTTTAATATCATTGCGCAACACCGCCCAACTGTTCCAGAAATTCTCTAATGCAGCAATGAATCCTGACTTCGCCGTGTCCATCCAAGGAAGTTCGTCGATAAAAATTACCTTCTTTCCCTCGGGCAAAGTTTCCAGATAACTCGATAATTCGTAGAAGGCCAGAATCCAATTTTTCTGAATCGACAAACTTTCTTTCTTAGAATATTTCTGCAACGCAATGGCGAAATTGGTGAGTTGTTCAGACTTCGTTGCCATGTAAACCCCAGTCACAAAGAATGAGAATTGATCCTTCACAGCCTTGCGGATTAGGAACGTCTTCCCAACACGACGACGACCATAAACCGCTACAAATTCAGATCTGTCTGAAGCAATGTACTCTTGCAACAGACCTAACTCTACGCTTCTGCCTATTATATCCTGCACCATAATTATACACTATTACCTATTATTCTCTGCGCAAATATACGCTTTACTTACAACTTACGCAAATTATCTCGCAATAATCTGCGGAAACTATACAAATCTACACCACTTACGCAAAGTATTAAAAGATAATCTGCGTAAGTAGGGACTTTTTACCCAACTTACGCAGATTATCTCAACAGGGAGGACTGTTCGGTAGGAGTTCGCTGGGGCGTCACACTGTGACGTCCTATACTTGTGGATCAGCGCCCTTTACCACAACATCCCCACGAACATCACGAGGATGGCGATGCTGTAGATTAACTTCAAGGCGGTCGTGAGCAGGAAACCGACGAAGGACATGAAGGCGACCTTGAGGGCGGTGGTGAAGGGTGTTTTCACAATCAGTTCGCCCACCAGAGCACCTATAAAGGGACCGAAGATTAGACCGAGGGGACCGAAGAAGATGCCGACGATGAGCCCCACCGTCGCTCCACGGATGCCCGCCTTTGTGCCCTGCCCTTTCTTGGTGAGCCAAATGGGGGCGACATAGTCCAACACGGTGATGATTACCATAATCACACCTGCCACAACGAGCGCCTGGAGAGAAACCTCCTCACGATTGTACAACCACATCATCCATAGCGTAACGTAGGACAATGGGGGACCAGGCAGGGCGGGAACAACGGCGCCTGCAAGTCCGACGAGGGCGAAGAGTGCCCCGAGAATTAAGAAGATGTATTCCATGTTTTTTGAGAGTACAGTGTACAGAGCACAGAGTACAACTCCGTGCGGGGTTAAATTACACGTTGAAAAACAATCAGTCAGCAGTTGTACTCTAACTAAAGTTCCTACAAAGTTGCAGTTTTCTTCGCACACTGAAGGAAGAGAACGGGAAAATCTTTGCAATAAAAAAAAAGATGTATCTTTGCAACCTATGAAGTATTCTGTAATTATACCCGTTTACAACCGCCCCGACGAGGCGCTGGAATTGCTGGAAAGTTTGACGCAACAGACGTGTCAGGACTTTGAGGTGATTGTGGTAGAAGATGGTTCTACGGTGCCTTGCAAAGAGGTGGTGGACCAGTTCTGCGACCGCTTGGATGTGAAGTATTTTACGAAACCGAATAGCGGACCTGGGCAAACGCGCAACTATGGTGTAGCGCGTGCTGCGGGGGATTATGTATTGATTTTGGACTCCGATGCCGTGTGTCCCCCCAACTACATCGCTGAGGTGGAAGCGGAATTGCAGGCGAATCCTTGTGATGCCTTTGGCGGTCCCGACCGTGCGCACGAGAGTTTTACGCCCATGCAGAAGGCGATTAACTATGCGATGACTTCTTTCTTCACCACGGGAGGTATTCGTGGGGGTAAGAAGAAAATGGATAAGTTCTACCCCCGCTCCTTCAATATGGGGGTACGTAGGGAAGTTTACAACGCACTCAATGGTTTCAGCGAAATGCGCTTTGGCGAGGACATCGACTTCTCGACCCGCATTTTCAAGGGCGGTTACAAGTGTCGCCTGTTCCCCGAAGCGTGGGTGTGGCATAAGCGCCGTACGGACCTTAAGAAGTTCTTTAAGCAAGTGCACAACTCGGGCATTGCGCGCATCAACCTTACGAAGCGCCATCCGGGTACGTTGAAACTCGTGCACCTCTTGCCCGCTGTGTTTACCATTGGCGTGGCACTCTGCGTGCTCGCTACGGTGTTAGGAGGACTGCTTCCTATCTTCACTCTCTTCGGTACGACCCCACTCTTGCTCTTCTCGCTCATCATCTTTGTGGACGCAGCTTGGGCAGAGCGCAGCATGGGCGTAGGACTTCGCGCCGTGGCGGCTTCCTTCGTACAACTCTTGGGCTACGGCAGCGGTTTCCTCCGCGCTTGGTGGGAACGCTGCGTGTTGGGCAGAGGGGAGTTTGAGGCTTTTAAGAAGAATTTCTATAAATAGAGTACAGATAACAGAGTACAGAGTACAACTCCATGCGGGATAAATTACTCGTTGAAAAACAATCAGTCAGAAGTTGTACTCTGTCAGTTGTACTCAAAATAAGTTGTACTCTGTAATCTGTACTCTGTACTCTAATCTCATGGACCACTCAAAACTTACCATCGCCCAATGGGCGGAAGAAGATAAACCGCGCGAGAAACTTGAGGCACTCGGGGCGGAGGCGCTGAGCAAGGCGGAACTGCTGGCGATTCTGATTGGTTCGGGGTCGGCAGATGAAGATGCTGTGGCACTGACGAAGCGCATACTTGCCGACGTGGGTGATAATCTTTATGAATTGGGCAAACTTTCGATTGCTGATTTGCAACGCTATAAAGGCATTGGTCCCGCAAAGGCAATTACCATCAAGGCGGCGTGTGAACTCGGCAAGCGGCGGTCGGAAGAAAAGGCGCGTGAGCGCAAGAAGATTGACTCTGCACAGGCGGCGGTCGACCTACTTAAGGAATACATGCGTGACCTGACACACGAAGAATGCCACGCCATTCTTTTAGACATTTCGCTGAAACTTATTGACACCGTACTCGTGGGTAAAGGCACAACGGATGCTTCGCTCGTTGACGTTCGCCACGTGCTCCGCGAAGCAATTCTCCGAAAGGCATCTCGCATTATTCTCTGCCACAACCACCCCTCGGGAAATCTTACCCCCAGCCGACAGGATGACCAACTTACGCAACGCCTGAAAGTTGCGGCAGAACACCTGCAAATTCCCCTCATTGACCATATCATTATTTCTTCCGAAGGGTATTATAGTTACTCGGAGGAAGGGAAGATTTAGAGTACAGATAACAGAGTACAACTCCGTGCGGATTGTTGCTCTGATTCTACTCTGCTTATGATACTCTAAAAACTTAACACACTTAAAAGTTGTACTCTGTGCTCTGTACTCTAAACAAACTATGACTCCAGAAGAAAGACTCCAAATAGAAGAGCGCATTATTGACGTGCTCAAAACGGTTTATGACCCTGAAATTCCCGTGGATATTTATGCCTTGGGATTGATTTATAAGATTGACCTCAACGACGACTGTTCCGTTGATATTGACATGACCCTTACGGCACCCAACTGCCCTGCGGCGGACTTCATCGTAGAAGACGTGCGCATGAAAGTGGCGGGTATTCCGCAAATTACCGACGCTCGTGTGAACCTCGTGTTTGAACCCGAGTGGGACAAGGATATGATGTCGGAAGAGGCAAAATTGGATCTTGGATTTATGTAACATAGAGTACAGATAACAGAGTACAGAGTACAACTCCTTGCGGGGTTAAATTACTCGTTGAAAACAATTCACTCAGCAGTTGTACTCAGCACTCTATCATTTGTTCTCTGTAATCTAAAAAAAGTTGTACTCTGTAATCTGTACTCTGTACTCTAAAGCAAAATGAAACCCATATATTTTCTCTCCGATGCCCACTTAGGCAGCCGTGCTATTCCCCATGCACGTACTCAGGAGCGCAGACTTGTTAATTTCCTTGACAGCATCAAGCATAAGGCGGGTGCTGTCTATCTGTTGGGAGATATGTTTGACTTCTGGCACGAGTATAAACTTGTGGTGCCGAAGGGCTACACGCGCTTCTTGGGCAAGATTTCCGAACTCACCGACATGGGCGTGGAGGTGCATTTCTTCATTGGCAATCACGACCTTTGGGTGGGCGATTACTTGGAGAAGGAATGTGGGGTAATTCTGCACCGTGAGGGACTTGTTACGGAACTCTACGGAAAGACGTTTTACCTTGCTCACGGCGATGGACTGGGCGACAATGACTGGAAGTTTAAGTGGTTGCGCCGCTTGTTTCACAACAAACTCTGCCAGCGCCTCTTTGCCTCCGTACATCCCCGCTGGGGCATGGATTTCGGACTCGCCTGGGCAAAACACAGTCGCTTGAAGCGTAAGGACGGCGTTGAACCTCCCTATATGGGCGAGGATAAGGAGCACCTTATTATCTATGCCAAGGACTACTTGAAGACGCACCCCGACATCAATTACTTCGTCTTTGGGCACCGCCACATCGAACTCGACCTCATGCTCAGCCGCACGGCGCGCGTGGCCATCCTGGGCGACTGGATCTCCCTATTCTCCTATGCTGTGTTCGACGGCGAGCACTTCTTTATGGAGCAGTATATTGAGGGGGAAACGGAACCATAATAGAGTACAGATAACAGAGTACAGAGTACAACTCCGTGCGGGATTAAATTGCACGTTGACGACATCTCGGTCTGCGGTTGTACTCTGTAATCTGTCAGTTGTACTCTAAGAAAAGTTGTACTCTGTAATCTGTACTCTGTACTCTAAAAAATTAAGCATCATGTTCTTAGAAGCAAAAAACATACACAAGTCCTTTGCCAAGCACACGGCGCTAAACGATGTCAGCATTCAAGTGCCACGCGGCAAGGTTTTTGGTTTGCTCGGACCTAACGGTGCGGGCAAAACTACTCTTATCCGTATCATCAACCGCATCACCATGCCCGACCAGGGGGAAGTGATTTTCGACGGTGCGCCCATTCGTCCCGAGGATGTGGCACGCATCGGTTACCTTCCCGAAGAGCGCGGACTTTACAAGAAGATGAAGGTGGGCGAACAGGCTATTTACCTTGCCCAACTCAAGGGACTTTCGGCAAGTGAGGCACGCAAGCGCCTGAAGAAGTGGTTTGAGAAATTTGGCATCATGCCTTGGTGGGACAAGAAGTTGGAAGAACTCTCCAAGGGTATGCAGCAGAAGGTGCAATTCATTATCACCGTGCTCCATGAACCTCCCTTGCTCATCCTTGACGAACCCTTCTCGGGCTTTGACCCAGTAAATGCCGAACTTCTCAAACGTGAAATTTTGGAACTCCGTGACAAGGGGCACACTATTATCTTCTCTACACACAACATGGCGTCGGTGGAAGAAATCTGCGACAACATTGCCCTCATCAACCACTCGAAGGTGGTGCTCCAAGGTAATGTGGAGGAAATCCGTAGTCACTATCGCTCGGGCATCTATGAGGTGGCGGGTGTTTGCACAGAAGCATTGACCACCTGTGCCGACTACGAAGTTGTTGACCATCACTGCGTGGGCACTATTGACCACTACCAACTGAAGAAGTCGGACGCCTTGACAAATGCCGAACTCATACGCCTGATTAGCGAGAAGATGGACGTGCGTTTGTTTAACGAAAAACTGCCTACGATGCACGAGATTTTCTTGAAGGTTGTGGGAGAATAAAGAGAGAGTACAGATAACAGAGTACAGAGTACAACTCCATCCGGATTTAGGAACTCTGGAATACACCGAAGGGCAGTTGTAGACTGTTCTCTGTTAACTCTACTCTCAAAATAGTTGTACTCTGTACTCTGTTAATTGTACTCTAAAGATTATGTCCAAAATTCTAATCATCATACAGCGCGAATTTCTCACGCGCATCCAGAAAAAGTCATTTATTATCCTCACCATCCTAATGCCCTTTATCATTGCGGCGGTGGCGGTGGCACCTTTGTTGCTGGCTTCTATTAAAGACGACACGCAGCATACGGTAATGCTGGTGGATAAGACGCTTAAATATGCCCCTCTCTTTGAAGACAATGAGAGTTACCATTTCGTGACGGCACCCGAAGTGCTTCCCGAGTTTCGCGAAGAAGACGCGAATGTCAAGGCGGTGATTCTTATCAGCGAAGACTTGGTAGAAAATCCCAATGCCCTGAAGATGTATTCGTCAGAGGAAGTGCCTGCCGACTTGCAACGCCTCACGGAGGACATTCTTTCCGAAAAGGTGCGCGCGGATAAACTTGCCAGCTACAATGTGGAGGGGTTGGAAGAAATCATTGCCAGCGCCGAGGTGAACATCAGTGCGCAAACCGTAAAGTGGACGGATGATGGTGGCGAAACTTCTTCTAATTCTGGCATTGCTTTGGGGGTAGGGTTTCTGTTTACCTTCATGATTTACATGTTCGTCATGTCCTACGGTGGCATGGTGATGCAAGGTGTGATGGAAGAGAAAACCAACCGCATCATGGAGATTATCGTGTCAAGCGTAAAGCCCTTCCAACTCATGATGGGTAAGATCATCGGCATCGCCCTCGTGGGATTTGTGCAGATTGCCATTTGGGGCGTGATGCTTACGGCTATTCTTACGGCAGTGTCTTTCATTATGGGCACTCCCGAAGTGGCAACTCCGCCAACGATGATGGGCGGCGATGCTGCGATGCAGACGGTCGTAGCGGAAGCACAAGCGGGTAATCCGATTACAGAAATTCTCGGGGCACTCCCCATCGTGGAACTCCTCATCATGTTTGTGCTTTACTTCATCGGGGGCTACTTGCTCTATGCTTCCTTCTTTGCAGCCGTGGGTGCCAGCATCAATGCGCAGGAAGACAGTTCGCAATTCATGATGCCCGTCATTCTCATTATGATCTTCGGACTTTACGCCGCACTCTACGGTGCTGAAAATCCCGATGGTCCCTTGGCATTCTACGCATCCATCTTCCCGCTCACTTCGCCCATCGTCATGATGGTGCGCATCCCCTTCGGTGTTCCTCTTTGGCAAGAACTCCTTTCGCTCGCCCTCCTCTATGCCTCTGCCATTTTCATCGTATGGATGAGCGGACGCATCTATCGCGTGGGCATCCTTATGTACGGCAAGAAGCCTACGGTGAAGGAGATTTTGAAGTGGATAAGGTACTCTTAAAAAAGGTACGAGTTTATAGGTACAAGTAAACGAGAGGCCATGCGGAAGAGTTCTCGTTTATCTCTGTATCCAAATGTCCCTCGAAGTTAGGGGGACGAGCAACTTTAGTTGCGGAGGGGGTCTGACTACTCGTCTACTTGTCTACTTGTCTACTCGTTTACTTCAAGTCCCTATGATTGCAATCATACACCCCAACACCCTGGCAGCACTCGGTCTTGCCAGCATCATAGAAAAAATTATGCCGATGGCAGAGGTGACCTGCTTCTCGGGATATGCAGAATTGGAAGAATCGGAAGGCCGGTTCTTCCACTACTTCATTTCCCCCGAAGTGCTGATTGAGAATGCACAGTTCTTCCTCACGCACATCCGCCAAACGATTGTGTTGGTGGAAGGTGGGGAGCGCAGCAGACTGCCCCGCGACTTCCGCACCCTCAACTGCAACCAGAGCGAAGAGCAACTCACCCACGCCTTCATCCGCTTAGCAGAAATGGCGCACGGAAAGCATACGCAACACCCCTCGGTGTCGCAAATTCCTACGCACCCTCAAGAGTTGCAAACCTCTCCCCTATCGCAACGCGAAATTGAGGTGCTCCAACTCCTTACGAAGGGACTTATCAACAAGGAAATCGCCGACCGCCTCTGCGTAAGCCTTCCCACCGTCGTGACCCACCGCAAAAACATCACCGACAAGCTCGGCATCAAAAGCGTGTCAGCACTCACGGTTTACGCACTGACGCATGGACTGATAAAGGTGGAAGATATCTAAAACAATCTCCCGATTATTTCAAATTAACTCCTTATTAAAAAAAACTAACTCCCTATTTATTTTTACTATGAAGCATCTTACAAAAAACATGTTCCTTTGTGGAGCAATTTTATTTGGCATGGCATCTTGCACAAGTGTTACTCCCGACGCTGGTGAAGAAGCGGTATTGATTCACAAGCCCTACATCTTTGGTTCGGGCGGTGTAGACGACACTCCCGTAGAAACAGGTTTGAAATACACGTGGTTCTCCACTTCTTACGTTACAGTTTCCATGCTTCCCCAGAAGTTTGACGAAAAACTGGATGATGCTACGTCCAATGACAATACTCTTTTGGACTTTAATACGCAGATTCAGCTTCAGGTGCAAGACAACAAGTCGCCCATCTTGATTCGGAATTACGGTGAAAACTGGTATGTAAATGTCATCCAGGAGCAGTACCGCAACATCGTGCGTGGCTACATCTCTAACTTTGGTCCGTTTGACCTTATGAGTAACCGCGAAGTGCTTGACTCTATCAACATTGCGGTGAAGAAAGATATGGAAAATTACATTGCTTCGCTCAGTCAGAAGCACGGCACTCTCCCCGTTGACGTGGTGAACGTAGTCATCGGTCGCGCCCTCCCCAACGAAAAGCAGAAGGCTGAAATGGACAACACCGCTGCTGCCACACAGGCGAAGCGCACGGAAGAATCACGCCGCGAAATGCTCGTAGCGCGTGAAGCGGCAGAACGCCAGCGCGCTATTGCAGATAAGGCGTATCAGAAGGAACTCGGACTCTCTACAGAACAGTTCATCGAACTCCGCGCTTGGGAAATCATTGCTGAAAAGCAGGGCGCCAATATTGACGTGCTCTTCGACGCTGGTGGCACCAATAAAATGTGGAATGTGCGCCGATAAGTACTCGGGGACCACAAATTAATAGGGTTTTAGCCACGAATGACACGAAACTACACGAATACCATTCGGCACAAAACACTCCGCAGGGCATTCGTGAACATTTGTGCTATTCGTGGCTAAAATCTAAACTGTTTTTGGGGCAACCACGAATGAAAGCGAAACAACACGAATACCATTCGGCACAAAACACTCCGCAGGCTTTCGTGAAGATTAGTGCTATTCGTGGTTAAAATCTAAACTGTTTTTGGGGTAACCATGAATGACACGAAACGACACGAATACCATTCGGGCACAAAAATCTCCGCAGGGCATTCGTGAAGATTCGTGCTATTCGTGGTTAAACAAACATTCCGAATGCCCCAATTCGAGGGTTTAACCACAAATGACATTAGTGTTCTTGGGTGCTTGAACTAAAATAGCACGGTTTCTTGCTTAAAAAGGTGTTGAATTTCAACAGAAATTCTTAACTTTGCGCCCGAAATTTAGTAACAAATGGATTTTAAGGTTTTAAGGTCGCTGCGCTTAAAGGTTTTTAAGTCATAAGACCTTACAATCACAAGCCTAACTCACAACCTCATAACCTTAAAGCCTCACAACCTCAACATTTATTATGATTAAATCACAAGACATTAAGAAGGGCACTTGCATCCGCCTCGACGGTAAGCTCTACTTCTGCATCGACTTCCTCCACGTTAAGCCTGGTAAGGGTAACACTATCATGCGTACCACTTTGAAGGACGTAGTTTCTGGTCGTGTACTCGAAAAGCGCTTTAACATCGGTGAAGCTCTCGAAGATGTTCGCGTAGAACGCCGCCCTTACCAGTACCTCTATATGGAAGGCACTGACTACATCTTCATGAACAACGAAACTTTCGAACAAATTCCTATCGCTAAGGACCTCATCACTGGCGTAGAATACATGAAGGAAGGCGACGTAGTTGAAGTAGTAAGCGACGCTTCTACAGAAACTGTTCTTTACGCTGAAATGCCCGTTAAGACTCGTCTTCAGATTACTTACACAGAACCCGGTCTCCGTGGCGACACTGCAACTAATACACTCAAGGACGCAGTTGTTGAAACTGGTGCAAAGGTTCGCGTTCCCCTCTTCATCGAAGAAGGTGAAATCATCGAAATCGACACTCGCGATGGTTCATACCAGAACCGCGTAAAGGCATAATCCAATAAAAAGTGCATCCTTTCAAAAGGGTGCACTTTTTATTTTGGTTAAGAGTAATGAGTAAGCGATGATGCCTAATGGACAGGAAGGTCTGTATTGCCCGTTTTTCCCCGTTCGAACTTGTTAAGGCATATACCGCATAAAGATAAAAGTGGGTGCGTCAAGGAATCTTGGCACACCCACTTCGGTTTTTATAACTCTCAAATATTAGAAGTTATTCTGGATCGTAAAAACTGCTACCCGCACGGCAATATGCTACAAGCTGGATTTCAAAAATAAGTGTTGAACTTCCACGAATAATAGCATTGACATCACTGGTGCCGTAACCCATTTCTGCAGGGATATACACAATCCATCGATCACCGATGTGCATATGCTGAAGCACCGTAGTAAATCCATCCACAGTGTTGCTCACGAGAAGCGAAGTGGGATGCGAAAGTTCTGGATGAAAGACCTCCTCTGGAACACTGTAAATGCCACTATGATCAAAAATGCGTCCTTCAGGATAACTCACAGTAGGCATGGTGCGACCAATATAATTCACACGCACCGAGTCAGTATAAAGAGGACAACCAGTCCCCTGCCCGCGCTCTACAATCTTAACACAAATGGAGTCTGTAGTTGCACATTCTGAATTATCACCTTTCAAGAAAGAGCGAAACACGCGCCAGTCGCAATGATTCTCCCAGTCTGCACCATACGCAGCCTTGGCCGCAGACACAGCAGTTTTGGCTTCACCAAGCGTCTCGGTGAAGAATTCCGTGTTGCGCTGCGCCCAATTGTAATAGTCAAGGTCGGGCGTTTCTTCCTCTGAACATGCGGTAAGCAGAGGAAGGGTGAGGAAGATGGCAAGAAGGTAGGAATATAGTTTTCGCATTTGTGTGGAGAAATTTGATAGAGTACAGAGTACAGAGTACAGAGTACAACTAATAGAGTTCAGAGACACCTATTTGGTGAATACTAAATAAGCGCAGCGTAGAGTCGCAGAGTGGAGAGTAACAACGTCTGTAGTTACAGGGATATGGTTGATCCGCATGGTAGTTGTACTCTGTACTCTGTTATCTGTACTCTATAATTACTTAATCTTCTTCAAGAGAGAAGTGATGCTCACCTTGTCTTCGATAAGGCTGCGGAGGTCACTGATCTTCACGCGAGTCTGCTCCATTGTGTCGCGGTCGCGGAGGGTTACGCATCCGTCGGTGAGGGTGTCGTGGTCAACAGTTACGCAGAAGGGAGTACCTACGGCGTCCTGACGGCGGTAGCGCTTACCGATAGAGTCCTTTTCGTCGTACTTACAGTTGAAGTGGAACTTGAGGTCGTCGATAATTTCGCGTGCCTTTTCGGGAAGACCATCCTTCTTCACGAGAGGCATAACGGCGAGCTTCGTAGGAGCAAGCGCTGCGGGGAGCTTGAGCACTACGCGAGTTTCACCGTTCTCAAGCGCTTCTTCCTGGTAGCTGTGACACATCACAGAGAGGAACATACGGTCTACACCGATAGATGTTTCGATCACATAGGGAGTGTAGCGTTCGTTGAGCTCGGGGTCGAAGTATTCAATCTTCTTGCCAGAGTACTTCGCGTGCTGTGAAAGGTCGAAGTTCGTACGGCTGTGGATACCTTCTACTTCCTTAAAGCCGAAGGGCATGCGGAATTCTACGTCGCTGGCAGCGTTAGCGTAGTGCGCGAGCTTTTCGTGGTCGTGGAAGCGGTAGTTTTCAGCACCGAAGCCAAGTGCCTGGTGCCAAGCCATACGTGTGTTCTTCCACTGTTCGAACCATTCGAGTTCTGTGCCGGGCTTTACGAAGAACTGCATTTCCATCTGTTCAAATTCGCGCATACGGAAGATGAACTGACGTGCAACGATCTCGTTACGGAAAGCCTTACCGATCTGTGCGATACCGAAGGGAATCTTCATGCGGCCTGTCTTCTGCACGTTGAGGTAGTTTACGAAAATACCCTGTGCTGTTTCGGGGCGGAGGTAGATAGTTGAAGAACCTTCAGCAGTAGAACCCACTTCAGTCTTAAACATGAGGTTGAACTGGCGCACATCTGTCCAGTTGCGTGTACCGCTGATGGGGCAAACGATTTCTTCGTCAAGGATGATTTGCTTGAGCTCGTCGAGGTCGCTGGCATTCATGGCAGCCGCAAAGCGTTCGTGAAGGGCATCACGCTTCTGCTGATTTTCAAGCACGCGAGCGTTGGTAGCACGGAACTGCGCTTCGTCAAAGCTGTCGCCAAACTTCTTCTGTGCCTTCGCAATTTCCTTCGCAATCTTATCTTCGTACTTCGCAATAGCGTCTTCGATAAGTACGTCTGCACGGTAGCGCTTCTTAGAATCGCGGTTGTCAATGAGGGGGTCATTGAACGCATCTACGTGACCTGAAGCCTTCCACACGGTGGGGTGCATAAAGATGGCGCTGTCGATACCCACGATGTTGTCGTGAAGAAGCACCATGCTCTGCCACCAATATTGCTTGATGTTGTTCTTAAGTTCTACACCGTTCTGCGCATAGTCATACACTGCGCCGAGACCGTCATAAATTTCACTTGAGGGGAATACGAAACCATACTCCTTACAGTGCGAAACGATCTTCTTAAATACATCTTCTTGTGCCATTGTATTTTGAGTTTTAGAATTACTTAGTGGGGCGCGCAGAGTGTCCGCGCACCATAATTTGTGCAAAAATAGTAAAAAACTTTCGTATGTCCCTACTGAAAACACTTTTTAGCAGAAATAACTCTTGTGGAGGAGCTGATTTTCTGAAAATTCCGTATATTTGCAGAACATAGTGCGCCCCTATTTACGCCTATCGTTTAACTTGCAAAGCAGAAACAGACAATGACTATTGTAGAACGTTTTTTGAAGTATGTTAGTTTCGACACGCAGTCGGACGACGCTTCGGGCGTTACGCCCAGCACCGCAAAGCAGTTTGTCTTTGCGGAATATCTTAAGGAAGAACTTATTTCCATCGGCATGGAAGACGTGGAACTCGACGAACTCGGTTATCTTTACGCCACCCTTCCCGCCAATACCGATAAACCCGTGCCCACCATTGGGTTTATTGCCCACATGGACACGAGTCCCGACTGTTCGGGTAAGGATGTCAAGCCCCGCATTGTGAAAAATTACGACGGCACA
Source organism: Alloprevotella sp. (assembly GCA_045632685.1). Classification (GTDB taxonomy): domain Bacteria; phylum Bacteroidota; class Bacteroidia; order Bacteroidales; family Bacteroidaceae; genus Alloprevotella. The sequence continues at coordinate 120,379 of JAZQXB010000067.1, read as the reverse complement.
GACATTGTGCTCGATGCCGAAGCGGGTATTGTAACAACGGTTGAGAAGTTCCCCGAATTGCTCCAGCACAAGGGCGAAGACATTATCGTTACCGACGGTCACACCCTGCTTGGCGCTGACGACAAGGCGGGTATTGCGGAAATTGTTCAGGCGATGGTGTATCTCATGGAGCATCCCGAAATCAAGCACGGTAAGATTCGCGTAGGTTTTAACCCTGACGAAGAAATTGGTCTTGGCGCGCACAAATTTAATGTCGAGAAGTTCGGTTGCGAATGGGCTTACACGATGGACGGCAGTGAACTCGGCGAAATTGAATTTGAGAACTTCAATGCTGCTGCAGCCAAGTTGGACTTCACAGGTGTAAGCGTGCACCCCGGTTATGCGAAGGACAAAATGATCAATGCCGGACGCGTGGCGGCTGAGTTTATCAGCACACTCCCCGCCAACGAAACTCCTGAAACCACTACGGAATACGAAGGTTTCTTCCACCTTCTCGCAATGGAAGGTGGTGTAGAAAAGGCGAGTGCTACGTTTATCATTCGTGACCACGACCGCCAAAAGTTTGAAGCGCGTAAGCAACAGATGACCGACCTCGTTGCGCAGTTTAACGCCAAGTACGGTGAAGGTGTGGTGAAACTTGCGCTCAACGACCAGTATTATAATATGCGTGAGAAGGTTGAACCACAAATGCACATTATTGACACCGTAAAACAAGCCATGACAGAGCTCGGCATAACTCCCCAAGTGCGTGCCATCCGCGGCGGAACCGACGGTGCACAACTCTCGTTTATGGGTCTCCCCTGCCCCAACATTTTCGCAGGCGGTTTAAATTTCCACGGACCTCACGAGTTTTTGCCCATTCCTAATTTGGAAAAGGCAAGCCAAGTAGTTGTAAAGATCGCGGAACTAACAGCTTTGTAGAGTACAGAGTACAGAGTACAACTGTTTTTTAGAGTACAGAGTACAGAGTACAGAGTACAACTGCCTTGCAGATTGGGCAGAGTACAACTCCAAGCGTAGAATATTATCAACAATTTAACAAAAATGTATTGATAACATTATGGGTTACAATAGTGTTCTGCACACGAAAAGCAAAAGTTTTGCCTTACGTATCATTCGATTTTATAAATACCTTACGGAAGAAAAACGAGAATACGTACTTTCAAAACAACTTTTGCGTTCTGGCACCAGCATTGGGGCAAATATTCGCGAAAGTTACTCCGCTCAAAGCCAAGCAGACTTTATTCATAAATTGTCTATCGCTTTAAAGGAAGCAGATGAAAGTGCTTATTGGCTCGAACTCTTGGTGGAAAGCGAAACTATCGATACTGTGATGTTTGACTCTCTGTACAACGACCTTAAAGAGGTGTCCTCTATGCTTGTTGCCTCTATTAAAACTGCGAAAGCAAATCTTGCGCCCCCAAATACATAAATAACATTTAACCATTTAATAATTGAGTGACATAGTGCGGTAGCCAGTTGTACTCTGTTATCTGTACTCTGTACTCTAAACAAAATCTTATGGCAAACATTCCTGAATTCAAGTACGCTCCTATGTTCCAACTTGGAAAGGACACTACGGAGTATTACCTCCTTACAAAGGACCACGTTAGCGTTGGCGAATTTGAAGGCCACCCCATTCTTAAGGTGGAAGCTGAAGGTATCACAAAGATGATCAATCAGGCATTCCGCGACGTTTCTTTCCTCCTCCGTCGTGCGCACAATGAGCAGGTGGCGAAGATACTCTCTGACCCCGAAGCTTCTGACAATGACAAGTATGTTGCCCTCACTTTCCTCCGCAACGCAGAGGTTGCTGCTAAGGGTCAACTTCCTCTTTGTCAGGACACAGGTACTGCTATCATCCACGCAGAGAAGGGTCAGCAGGTTTGGACAGGTTTCTGCGACGAAGAAGCTATTGCCAAGGGTGTGTACAAGACTTACACGGAAGAAAATCTCCGTTATTCTCAGAACGCGCCCCTCAACATGTACGACGAAATCAACACACGTTGCAACCTCCCTGCCCAGATTGACATCGAAGCAACTCACGGCATGGAGTATGAATTCCTTTGCGTAACAAAGGGTGGTGGTTCGGCAAACAAGACCTACCTCTATCAGGAAACAAAGGCTATTTTGAACCCCGCGACTCTCGTACCCTTCCTCGTGGGTAAGATGAAGACGCTCGGCACAGCGGCTTGTCCTCCCTACCACATTGCTGTGGTTATCGGCGGTACTTCTGCTGAAAAGAACCTCCTCACGGTGAAGCTCGCTTCTACGAAGTTCTACGACAACCTCCCCACTACGGGTGACGAAACAGGTCGTGCTTTCCGCGACATTGAACTCGAAGAACAACTCTTGAAGGAAGCACAGAACATCGGCCTCGGCGCACAGTTCGGCGGTAAGTACTTTGCTCACGACATCCGCGTGGTTCGCCTCCCCCGCCACGGTGCAAGCTGCCCTGTAGGTCTCGGCGTAAGCTGCTCGGCTGACCGTAATATTAAGTGTAAGATTAACAAGGACGGTATTTGGATTGAGAAGATGGACGACAATCCCGGCAACCTCATTCCCGAAGCACTCCGTCAGGCTGGCGAAGGCGACGTAGTACGCATCGACCTTAACCAACCCATGAGCGAAATCCTCAAGCAACTCGACAAGTATCCCGTAAGCACACGACTTTCACTTAACGGCACTATTATCGTAGGTCGCGACATCGCGCACGCTAAGATTAAGGAACGCCTCGACGCAGGTCTTCCCATGCCCGAGTACTTGAAGAACCACCCCGTTTACTATGCTGGCCCCGCAAAAACTCCCGCTGGCATGGCTTGCGGTTCTATGGGTCCCACAACGGCAGGTCGTATGGACTCTTACGTAGATCTCTTCCAAAGTCACGAAGGTTCTATGGTCATGCTTGCTAAGGGTAACCGCTCACAGCAGGTTACGGACGCTTGTAAGAAGCACGGCGGTTTCTACCTCGGTTCTATCGGTGGTCCTGCCGCAATCCTTGCGCAGAACAACATCAAGAGCATCGAGTGTGTAGAATATCCCGAACTCGGCATGGAAGCTATCTGGAAGATTGAGGTGGAAGACTTCCCCGCATTCATCCTCGTTGACAACAAGGGCAACGACTTCTTCCAGCAGATTAAGCCTACTTGTAGTTGTAAATAATTTTATTTAGAGTACAGAGTACAGACCACAGAGTACAACTACCATGCGGGCTGTTGTCTGTACTCTAAAAGTTGTACTCTGTACTCTGTTATCTGTACTCTAAATCCTATGCTCCAATCCATCTGTAAATTTATCTTCCACAAGGTGCTTGGTTGGAAGAGTTTTGTGGAAGTTCCCAACTTCGACAAGTGCATTTATTGCGTGGCTCCCCACACCAGTAATCTTGACCTCTTCATCGGTAAACTCTTCATTACTGCCAACGCGCGTAAGTCGGCTTTCGTGATGAAGAAGGAGTGGTTTGTGGGTCCGCTCGACTACATCTTCCGCAACTGGATGGGCGGCATTCCCGTCAATCGCGGTAAGGGCACTGCCCTTATTACGGAACTCGTAGAGATTGCCAAGACGAGCGACACCTTCCGCCTGGCGCTCACGCCCGAAGGCACGCGTAAGGCAAACCCCAAGTGGCACCTGGGTTTCTACGTCATTGCTTCGCAAGCCAACCTTCCCATTGTGCTGATGGGCATTGACTATAAGAAAAAGGAGGTGCGCATGACAAAGTACGTCATGCCCTCGAAGGACCGCAAGGCAGACCTCCGCGAAATCTATGCTTACTATGAAGGCTATCAGGGGCGTCACCCCGAAAACTTCATTGTGGGTTCGGTGTAAAACAATCACCTTTATTACTTAAGAGGGTGTGTCAAAATGAAAATTTTGGCACACCCTCTTAAGTTTTTAGGTTAATGACACTTGATATAAAAGGGATGTAGAAATATGTACTAACCCATCTCGAATCAAAAACGAGCGCTTCAAAATCGGGACTAACAAATTCTATATAACTCCATTAAATACATATCATCAAACGCGTTAATTACCCTATTTTGTTGATATCCTACATCACTATTTTGCAGAAATAACATTACCTTGCTTATCGAGCAAATACCAACTACGACTTTCAGGATCTTGAACCTCAAACAAATCCTTTGAAAGCATTTTGACATCTAAATAAAGAGCAGGAGTGATAGGGTTTCCTGTTATGCGGTTCATGATACCAAAACGATTCATAACAGTATACTTAACATAATCAGCAAAAGCATATTCTATTTCCCCACTCTCATTATAACCAATTGGATAGTTGAGGTAGTAAGAGTCATCAAACATAAATGACTGAATCACATTACCCTGATAATCAACTTGCCACTTCCTTCCTCCTTGAGTTAAAACAAAACGGTCTGACAATATAACTATATAATCGTATTCTATAGGATAAACTTCATTACACATTGTATCAAAAATACCAAATTTTCCGTTATCACCAATTATCCTATATCCACTTTTATGAGGCGCCCATATTTCATCATAAGCGGGTTGGAGAACCCAATCACCACTCTTGTTTATCAATCCTAAATCACCGTCCTTATTTGTCATTATACTATAACCATCATGAAATAGATAACCGAAATTAAACATACGGCACTTTGAAGAATAGTCAAATTTAAAGGGGATAACCACTTCGTTCCTTGAGTTGATAAACCCAATCTTACCATCTTTCATAACTGCAGCAAGACCTTCCGAGAATACCCAAGCTTTATGATAATCGTTCTTTTCGGCATCAATTACAATTTCACCAGTCTTGGAATTGATGTAACCGCGTTTATTGGTCAAGGCATAAACAACCAATGAATCATCCTCCGAAGCGCCAGATACCCAATTAACCGTAGGAGTGGTATATTTACGCGTACTTCGGTTATATACACGATATTTGTTATCATAGGTTTCACGAGCCACAACATTCTTTGAGAGGGGTTTATCTCTCCAGTAACATTGGTTATACGTTATCTTGTAATAACCATGAATAACAAGAACTACATACCCTACTGAAAGTAAAACAACAACAGTTACAATCAAGTAACGGGCCCATTTCGAGCAATTCTTCCACCATTTACAAATTGTACGCCATGCAAATCGTCCCATAACTAAAATAGCGGTAAGAAGTAGTGCGCCAACTCCGAGTAGCGCTTGAAAAAATTGAGTAAATCGTTTCATCTTTTTTATAGTTATTAATAAATTTAGTGTATTCCTCTATACCATGTTCTCTCTTTTCACAAACTCCCTTTTACTTATTATTATGTATACTTCTACCATACCCTATAACCTTATGAACCAACGTCTCCAGAGGATATTGGTCAGAAAATAGGATAACTATAACCTAATAGTTCCATTACAACATCAACCTTCCATGTGAACAGATGTCATACAGTCTCATGTAGTTGAACTTCAACAACATCATGATGTGACGTTGCAAGAACTGAAAATGAAGCACACATTTCCATCATTGCAAAAAACAACTTTCTTCTTAAGCATTTACCCCATTCTGTGTCGGACGCTACTTCTAAAGGTCTTTCTTACTACTATAGATATATTAAAACGCCGTTTTCTATCAGAGCATAAAAGAAAAAATCCGCCAATCTTAAAGAATTGACGGATTTTTCTTTAGATGATATCAGTCCTGTAATACAAGGAACTGACTATTGCATAGTTTATTCAACGTTAAGGAACCACATAGACAATAGCGGATACGCCTTATAAAGCGTTACAAGCTCAAATAGTCTACTCCTTAACAATTTTGAATCCTAACCTGCAAATTAACTTAAGTGTGCCAAGGGCTGTATCTCGATCATACGCCTTTTCCACTTCGGGCAGTTCCTCATAGGGCACCAAGCAAGGATGTTGCTTCAACGCATCACTCCGCTCATCACCATACTCCCAACCTTGCTCCATGCGACTTTGTGCCCACACTTCGTGCACGTTCTTCGCCATCTGCTCTACCAATTCGCTCAATTCTTCAGGCAACTGGATATCATTTGTATCCATCGGTTGCGGTAAGTAATTCTTGTTCATAGTTCTTTTAGGTTAAAAGTTTATGATATAGAGCGTCCGTCATACGGCTTTCTATCATTCACAATCCATGGCATAGTTAATAAAAGAATTTAATAGACATCTAAATTAAGTATTTTTATACTGGGCAGCATAAAAAACTGTAATCAAATATTTTACTTTTTTGATGTTTCTATCTTATTTTTATGCATTAACATCTGCTCTTTTAAAAACTCATAATAACGTGGTGTTGTACTATAAAATTCAATCGCAACACCTAATGTATCACTATCAACCTCATAAGTCAGCACCTTTTTTGCTTCTTCATCATAAACCATGACGTGTTTTATATGCCCCGTCTGACTTTTTATTACATTAATCAAGGAATCTCTGTCACCTCCAAAATGTTGAGTCATATCCCAATCATTGATTGATAGGACAAAGCAGGGAGTACGCATACCGCGTTCATAAATCGCTCCTTTTTCTTTAGGGATAAAGCCGAATACTTTACCGTATATTTTTTCGCTCATAGTTTGATATATACGATTTTCTTCTGCCTTTGTCACATACAACATTGGGTATTCTATCTCAGTAACTCGTTCATCACCTTTGGGTATATTTATTTCAACAACATCATATTTATTATTTCTTTCATTATAGCGTAGAACTTTAAAGTGATGACTGGTTGTTGGGGTTGGTTCCGTGTCTAAACCATTTAAATGCGATTCATCACTCGTTTTCCATAAAACCCAATCATCCTGCTGAACAAGAATATCTCCAACCATAAATCCAAGATTCTCTTTAGTCTCTATTGCAACATATAATGGTCTTTCAAGGACTACTCCCTCAATAAGGTTACCATATTCATCAAATTTCATGCCATTCCAAATTGCTGAATAGAGTTCACCTCCATATCTAACAAAACTTGGGTCACCAAATTCATTAACTGCATAAAATCCTTTAATTTCATCTTTATGGAGTGGCAATATGGACCTTACATATTTAATTTGATAATAATAAGCCTCATTATCATATGTTCTATGCTTTTCACGATGAGCATCAAGACTTATTTGACTCAATGCAACCGTAAAATCTTTATTATACGTAAATTCTTCACCACTAATAGATATATCAATGGGAGTCTTAGAAGTATCAACTCCAAAATCCTTGATGTTTTTCGTCGTATATCTAATTATTGACTTTGTATGCAAAAGAGAATCCACTAACATACACTCTTTATAATATGGAGAATTTTCGCCATAACCACAAATATAACCATCTTTATTAAAGTATGTTTCAGTAATCATCAATTGTTTTAAATCTTTATTATATTCATAATCATATAACGTTTTATGCTTACCGTTTGGTGTCGAAACAGGCTCATCAGTATTGGTTTTATACCATGAACGCTCACGTATATTACCCTTTATATCATACTCATTGTATGTATAATAATCTTCAATATATAGCTTTTCTATTTTACGTTCCTTATTTTTATCCCAATAAAGATGACAATCCATTATCGTATCTAAATTTTCATCTATAGTGTAACTTTTGTTAAACAACATCTCACCATCTTCTGAAAATTCTGCAAAATATTCCCAAACGTTATGACCTTCTTCATTTACAGCTATTTCCTTGATCATTTTACCATTATTATCATATTGATGCTGTAATTCTACAAATTTACTATCGGATGCCATCTTAGGTTTATTATCTAAACCTATTGTGCGGTTTAGCGTATTTTTGCCATAACGATTATATTCACAAATATACCCATGAATTCCAAGTTTATTTGTATCTGGTAATAATTCTATGATTTTTTCATCAAATAAGATTTTCAAATAGTCAATATTTATATCAAGATATTCGTCATTTATCTTCCAATAGGTTTCTTTGATGCAACGACCATATTCGTCATATTCCCAACGTTTAAACATAACATTATCATTAAGTCGACAAGGTTTTCGGTCTTCATCAAAGTAAACAGTTAGTAAATTGTCTATACCATTTTCTGCCAATTCCAAGACTTCCCACCCACAATTTCCAAAACGATCTATCATTCTATGACCATTCAAGAACAAAGAAGCTTCAGACTTCTGTATTCCTTTTGCAAAATATTCTTTAGATGTCTGAAATGCCTTATCTTTATTCATTACAGGGAACCCCTTATCATCAAAATATTCTTGCAATATTTCATATCCATTTGCATTCATTGTTGTACGCAAATAAATATAATTTGAATCACGCATTGTGATGGGGAAACCCAACTCGTCTACATAAGTTGAAATAAAAACGCTATCATTATTTATAGAATTGTTAAATGAAAAAATTAACTCTCCTTCCTTATTGAATGCTTTTTCTTGAATACAATATTTACCCCCATAATCTGAAGAAAAAACCCATTTTACTACTGTTTGTAACCGTTCTACCATTTTTTTGTCAGCATCATTATCAGTATGATCTAAATGATTAACAAGATACGTAGTCATTGAATGATCTGATGTCAATTCATTATACCCATTTCTAGCTTCAACCGAATCAGGATAATCTGCATATCGTCCAGTCTGATAAAATACATAATGACAATTTAAATAAGAAGCTTCCTCACTAGATAATTCTTTCTCCCCTTTAAACCATGTTCTTTCTTTAACAACCGTTGCATATCTTTTAACTTTGACATCGCACCAACCATCCCAAACAAACCAAGAGGTAAAACATATTAAACCAACAATCAAAAACAAAATGTAAATTAAACGTTGTTTTTCACGTTTCATTTTTAGGTATGTATCATGCAGTTTTTGTTTTTCTATAACCTCAGCCCTCTTTGTTCTACGTTCACACACAATAGGACAGAGCACATCATGAGAAAATTCAATACGTATACCGTCTCTCCATGGATATAAATGAAGTAAACGTGAAGCATGTAAATATTTCAGTTCTGCTTCAGTCACCCCATTACGCATAGCTTGTTCCTTAAATATACTATCTCGACGTCCTTCTTTAGTAACTAATCTTTTTTCAAGATAATGTACAGAAGATTCTGATATATATGTTCTATCATTAACAATCTTTTCATAAAAATCAGATATTATATTGGTACCAAACAAATCAACAAGTTCCTTTGAAATGACCCGAGCATCGCCTTTTCTTAAAAACAACTCACTAAGGAACAGAGACAATATCGCTGAATCCACCTCTAATTCAGGATTGTCGTCGATTTCAAAATCATTGATTGAAGCGCCAGTGACTTTGCAAATAATTTCTTTTGCAACTTCTACAGATATTAAACCAGGCAGAGGTTGCATAATCACTTCTGCGGCTTGATCCTCATTTAAGGGGAGCAAACAATATCTATTATGTTTAAGCGAAGGAATATATTCAATATTGCGTTCTAAATGAGAAAGAAAATCCTCACGCAATGATAAAACAACATGAAGATTGGTTTCATCTATATAATCCCATTTCTTTTCAGATTTTACTAATCCTCTTTTTATTAAAGACGAGCTTGTGTTTATCTGCGAAAGACTTTCTACTTCAACTGTTGATTGAAGTAGATATTTAGGACAAACATTATTTAATAAGCCTGCTAATTCATCAAAAAAATCTTTTACTATGCTTTCATTCTTTTGTAAGGTAAAGATTTCCTCAAATTGATCAAATATAAGCACAGGAATTATTGAATGTAAATCATTATCGTTCTGTAATTTATAATAGAACTGATATCGATGAAAATATTCCCACAGACTTTCTTCACTCTGCACATCATGAATAGGAACTAGTTCCTCTTTATGACCTTCAACTATTTGGAAAACATCTGCTTCTGGAGCTCCTAGGTCTTCAACTTTCAAGCATTTAAGGGCTTCATCAATAGCAGTTTTAATCTGACTAGTATAACTACCTTGCCCCACCTCATGAACAAGACGAACATACACAGGAAAGTAGCCATTTCTACGCAAAATGGGGAATACACCAGCTTTTAATAAAGATGATTTACCTATGCCTGACTTTCCATAAATTACAGTTTGTGTATTATAAAGTATTTTCTGAGATAGTTCTTCAATTTCTCTATCTCTACCATATAGTCTTTTACCTTCTGAATATGATTTTAAACCCAACCACGGATTTTCTGATTGTACTAAAGCATTCATCGTATTTCTATTTAGTCAATTCTAATATCACATTATCTACTTTATCTTTATCCTCCCATATAAAGGATTGTATTCGCTGTAGTTCAATCGGCAAATTGAGTCGTTCGTCCTTATACAAATCGGTATTCCCTAAACACAGCGGAATAATATATTTTTTATTAACTAAACGATTGGCAAGGGCAATTTCCCACTCACCTCTATATACATGGCTTTCATCTTCGGACTCTAATGCGACATTTTCTGAAATAAGTATTATAACATGTTTAGCAGTACGAATACCCTTTCTAACTGCTGGTGCCCAATCGTCACCGGTTGAAATATTTTTCTTATCAAACCATACCTTGTATCCCTTATTCGTCAATGTTCTATACAACGTATCAGCCCATATCAAATCACGACGTGAATATGAAATAAAGAAATCCATTCCTGTTGGAACAGAATCAAACATCTTTTTTTCATATTCCGCTTTTTTTACTGCCAAACGTTTCTTAATTTCGGCAACTACAACATCTGGCGTTGACTGTGAACGAATGCTAACACGCTGAAAGAAATTAACTAAAGAGTCTTCCAAAAGTCGTTTATCAACTAACATCCCTGAATTACAAAGATTATTACGCATAGAAAACCAAATAAAACGAATAAGCCAATCTGGATAATTAACACCAAAAAATAACAAATATTTATTGCCGATAACTTTTGATAATAATGATGGATGACGATCTGACAACCAAGACTGACAGAAAGATAATAAATCTTCTTCTGTTAACACAAAACTATGCTCACGTTTGTTATTAGCCTTCCCAAACATATAATAAATAGTTGGGCAATTTATATCTGTATCCTTCTTGATATCGTCATTTCCCCTTGCCTCATTTGAAAACACTAAAGTTTTTAATTCTCTTCCTCGTTTTTTCTCCCATATTTCACGCATAGTTTCTTCTACTGTATAATCAACAGACGTTGTTATTACAAATGGGAACTGCTCTATAGATAAAAAATCTTTCAATATTTCTGTTGGATGGAATTCTGGTTGATTCTCTTTAATAAGAGAGGATACTTCTTCATATACAGATGATTGGTAATCTATAAAGAGTTTATCATAATATAATTCAGAAAAACTTTGAGGTACATACTCTAAACCTTTGTCTTTAGCCAAATAATCAATTATTTCTTTAATAATAGTAGTTTCACTTACTACTAAATTATCACCTATTACAGGAATAACGTTTCCTGCCCAAATTTGTTCCACCAATTCGTCCCAAGATTTTTCTTCCTTAGTTCGAACTTGCGCACTTTTCTTAATTAATTTTGTCATAGTATTATTTTAAATAGTTTAAAAATAATTTGTAACACAATTCACAAATATAGTATATCTTAAAAAATGTTTCACTTCCTCTTCACCAACTCCCACCCCAGTTTCTTCAACAACTTAATAGTATTCATTGCCATATCTCGGTCGAAGGTCTTTTCGGATTCTGGGAGTTTGGAATAGGGTACCATGCAAGGTGTTTGTTTTTTCTCATCGTCGCGTTGTGGACCGTAAGTCCAACCCTGTGATTGGCGTTCTGCTGCCCATACATTGTGAGCATGCTCTGCTATTGCTTCGCGAAGTTCTATGAGATCATCACCCAATTCTACGTCTGTGAGGTCTATAAGGTGGGGTACGTAATTTTCAGGGCATTCATTTTCAACCGTGACAAGATAATTTTTGGAATCTGCCCAAGCATCCATAAATTGCTCTAAGGAATAGGTGTCTTGAGAGTTCATAGAGTTGGGGTCATAAATGGTTACAGTTTCATGCTGAATATCACACGAAAGGACTACCACACTATGGTCGGGAATTTCCCCAATGAGTAAGTCTTCCAACAGTTCTTCTTCACGATTACCCAACAATTCTCCACCATCGACTGCAACAATTACTTGTTGCCCTTTATCAAGAGCATTGACTATATCTTCAGCACTACATTTGTAACGACGCGTCACAACTAATCCCATACTTTCTATATGGCGACCTATATTATGTAGTGTCGTACCTTGCTCTTTTTGCCAACCATTCTGAATAGCACTCTGGAGGAGTTGCTCTTCATCAAACTCAACACCCAATTTTCGAAGCACATATTTTTCACATTCTAAGCAACAATAGTTTTCTTCATTACATGTAGCCGCCATTGCAGTCATTGGAATCAATTCACAGTCATAAGACATCACACCCAACTCGGCATCAACCAATTGAGAAATATGCAGGAGTTCTCTCAATTCAGCATCTGCAGGGAGTGCATCTATAATTTCAGCATGTTCCTGCGCTGTAGCATTACCATCCAGGTATGCCGCCAGCACCTCTGCAGAAAGGTTATTTACGTCTTCTTTTTTCATATTTCTCAACTTCATTAAGTGCTATTTCTGTCAATGCCGAGATGGCACGTTTTTTGATATTATACAGATTATCTACATTGGTTCCAAGTTCTTCAGCAACCTTATTCGGTTCTGCTTCTTCCAAAACCAAACGCCGTATGACATAAACATAACGCTTATTAGGCATCAATGAGAACAAACGCTCTAAGTCCATACGCGCAGTGGTCTTCTGTACTTCATCAAATGAATCTCCACGTTCAGCACATTCTGTAAGAGCCACCTTCGGTTCCATATCTATCATGTTATCACGCTTGGCAATAAAGTAGCGAATGGCTACCACTTTCATCCACTGATATATGGTGCTACGCCCCTGAAACTGACGCAAGCGGATAGCATCGTTCTCCATCAAGTGTAGATAAAACTCATTAACAAACTCGTCATAATCAACCTTATAGGAAAACACATAACGCATGACACTCACGAAGAGCGGGCGACAAGTCTTAAAGAAAAACTGCTGAGTCACCCACTCGTCACGAGATATGAGAGCGTCTATTATTTGTTGGTCTAACATTAGTTAATCTTTTCTTGTTCAGAAGGTTGGGTGTTCAAATTTTGCTTCGCCATTTCTTTTAAAGCTTGGATTTCCTTCTCTTTTAATTCCAATTCATGTTTGTACTTTAACTCAAGCTTTACCTTTTCTATTTTTTCGAACTCATCTATTCTCTTTTGAACTTCTTTATCAATCTTAGGAGAGTTGTCTTTTTCAGAAGCCTTTGAGGTGTTATTTTCTAGCTCTTTCTTCTGCTTTGTCAACTCCCACATCTGTGTTTCCTTATAGATATCCTTTTGGATGTCAAATAGTATTGAATTCATCTCATGCTCTGATTTCAAAACTTTAAACAAAGCAGTGAATGAGCCCCACAAAGAAATTGAAATGAACACCAACATACTAAGATACATTAAAACCATGGGAGCATTAGTGTAGTCTTCTTCTATTATTTTAATTGGAACGTACTCTGCTGCACATATTTTTTTACTTGTAATTGTATCTGTTTTTTGAACACAACATTGATGTTGTGTTAATTGTGTTTCTGTTTTATTTTGATTTTTGGGGGAGTATTCATTGAACTTATATACCCCCCATCCTACTAAACCGAATGACAATAACATTGCTAAGACAACAATGACAATCATCCGAAACTTGTTATGCTTATTAGTTCTAACTAATTGATTGTTTTCTTCTATTTTTTTATAATTATACTTATTTTCACTCATAACTATTTCTCTTAATGATTCAACATCCTAATAATATCTGGTAATTTTTGGATAATGTTTCTATCCAATTGTTTTTGACCTTCAGTTAAGTCTTTATATGGCTTAATTAGATGATGCGCAAACATATGCTTCTTCAGTTTATTAACATCAACCCCTTCACCAATTTCTTTATCATTTACAGGTCGATACCCCAACAAGAGTTTTTCCATATTCCATCGGCAGTGTTCTGTATAAGCCATCATTTCCACTTGTTCGTCAGATAAAACAGCTTGTTCTACTGTTTTAAAATTAAGTCCTGTTGAACGTAACTTAAACTCAATAGAATCTGCCAAATAAAGATTAGACCACTTGTTAGAAGTTGTTACTGGTTTCCATTTCTTTAGCAACTCATCAACTGGGGGAATGGATGCAGGAAGCGTTTCGTTGTACGCAAAATAGAAATCATAAACGTAGTTAAACGCCATAGCCAAATGATTGGAATAGTAATCTATCGCAAAACTATCGTCTATCATTCCAAACGGATAGAGGTTTGCATACTTCTTGTTCATTGCACTCGCAGACTTTGCCGTATCGCCAAATGACTTTATCAACGAGCCAGTCTTCTCCTGTCGAACGAAGATATTCACAACCTTATCTTTATCCACTTCTTCCCAGGGGTTGCTCATGTCATCTCTGCCACGAGTATACACCTCTTCAGGTAAATACATAGCCATGCCAAAACTTTGAGAAGGGTTGTGAAGACATATTGCAATGGTTATAATTGCCTCATCATCTTTTAACTGTTCCTTTATCCAATCACGTACATTCGTTGACTCGACACGCCCCTTGATAAACTCAAATTGGATGTCTAAGAAATGATTCTTGATGTCCTCTTTCTTCGGAAAATCTTTCATGCTATTTTCAGACATATCAGCATACAGAATTGACGCTTTTTCAAAATAACCAGCATGTCTGCCAATAAAGAAATCTTTTTCTCTATCCGCATGGTCATCAATGAACGTAATGCGCGTACGATTTTTTCCTGTATCTTCATTAAAATTTGGGAAGTGCATCATGTGAGCAGCCTCTTTTGCAAGAGCAATCCCCATTCTATTCATGCCTACAATAATGAGATGAACGTGCTTTGAACTCTTTTCTGCAATACCTTCATGATCCAATTCCGGATACACTATCTTGTCTGCCCCAGTTCCATAATCACTATTCGTAAGCAAACGATTGGCCCAACGTTTGTAGAAGTTATAAGGTTTGAACTCAAAATAGTTCTTCCATTCTGAACTGATGTCGTTGAGTTGCAAAGCTGCATATGAAGCTTCATTTTCAAACCAAATGGTCAACGATTTACGTTCTTGACACTCCTTCTTTTCATGAATAGCCACAAGCGCCTCAAACGTATGCATGTTCTCTGCATCATGGTCATTCTGTTCGCGTTCACCTACTATAAAAATTTCTTGAGCATTAGTTGTATACAATAACTCCAACTCCTCAACAGACAAACGCGGAGCATGAACGAGAATAACACGCTTCAACGCTTTTTGAGACAACTTTGAGAGCAAATCATTGCGAATATCATCAACGGAAGAAGAGGTTTGCAACACAAACCTTGACTTTGCATACTCCTTTTTCGTTAAGAATTCAGAGATAATAGAAGGAACGATTGTGTCATATCCAATGATGACTATATGATTCTTCAAATTATAGTGAATATGTCCTTCCTTTATTGAATCAACTTTCTGACTGATAGCATTCGTTATGATGGAAACTATCAAGCCTGAGAACAATATGGTTCCTAAGCATTCTGTAAACAACAACAAAAGATTATTCCAAGTGTAACCTTTGGGTTCATCAATAATGCTATTCGAGTCTAAGAAAAGTCGAATGGCTTCCCAAATACCCAAATCCGAATCAGTTGTTTTAAGGCCAAGATAAATACCAATACACAAAAGGAAGACAGCTAAATTGCCTATAGTGAAAAACAATATTTGCCACCATAATCCGCTTCCCAACCACTTATTAAGCCACAATTTAAAGTTCATTAGTTCTGTTTTTGAGTGTATTTAGATAAGTTTAGGTATAAAGTATAGCGCACTCAATCCTATTAAACCGATAACCAAGAAAAATATCATAAGTGCATATATTATGTCATCCTTTATTTTTAGTGAACTCCTTTGCAATATCCTCCAAACTGAGTTTCCATTTTTGCGAATAAACATAAAGGGAGCCATAATCAATAAACAAGGAAACACTGGTACCAACCAATATAAACCATCTTTACAATTCTTCATCAATCTATAGCACCCTACAAATCCAACATAGTTAAATGCTGTTATTACAGAAAAAAGCAAAGATTCATAGTAATGAGGACAAGTTATTGTCATATATAGATATAAAAAACCTCCTATAATGAACAGCGTAAAGCATAATAATTCCAAGATATTAACAATCCAGTGTCTACTATTAAACGCTTTGACAAACTCAACAATTTCCATAGAGAGCACACCATCATACAAAATAGAATTGTCTTTATTTTCGTTTTCAGAAGGATTAACTCCAAGCAACATACGCTCATCCTCCTTCAAATTAGAAATCTGTTGACCCAATGATTGCAATTTTGTATTAATCTCAACTAATGTTTTTTCGTGAGTCAACTTTTCTTGTATCAAGTCATCTCTCTGTTGTTCAAGACTTATAAGTTTCTCACGACACTCGTTCAATTGACCTTCACGATGTCTGCGCAACGCATTTTCATTTTGTTGTTTCTGTTTCTCTTCCTGCTTTCTTTTTTCTTCTGCCACATACTCTTCAAGATATGCTTTAATAGATTTAATCAAATCATCCATCCCCTTCTTGGGGTTAGTGTAATATTCAATATAATCTAAATCAGCTATGCGAAAGAGAACCTTCTTATTGTAAGGCGTGGCATCAATACGAACGGGAATGATGTGCTTTTTAAACTCTGCAGCACAAGCGATCTCCTTACAAGTCCATTCAGATTGATTGGAGTTTGCAGTTGAGAGAAATAAGAAGACTTTTGAGCTTTCTATATTTGTAACTAATTTATCAACAAAATTTTGTCCAGAATATATTCCATCTTCATCAAACCAATAGGATATACCTGCCTTTATCAAAGCTTTCTTAAACTTTGATACTTCATTATTGGGAATCACATTCTTATTCTCATCCACATAATCCTGGCGTGAATAACTTATAAAAACGTCGTACTTCATTATTGTATTTGAATATTATTTTAAATTTATACTTGCATAAACACTTCTATTCCTGCACCTTAAAACTATCATTAGAATCATCTATAATGTGCCAATCTCAAAAAGTTTGTGGATTCTGATAGCATTCAGATTGACTAACTATTGGCATTGATTCCCAATGAGTTTTTTCATTCTCTTCATAATCGAGCATTTTTTCCGAGTAATAATTCACAAAAGTATTAAATTTTGTGTAAAAAAGAAAATTATACAAAAAAATACAACGATAAAAGTTCTGAATACCTTTAACTTAACACCTTAATTTCGACGTCATTGCTTCGCAGACCAACCTCCTTATCGTGCTTATATAGTATCGAAAGAGCGAGTTTTGTCACATTTTTCGCGCGCCGAAACACCTAACATTATGCAACGGCAATGTTATTTCCAATTTATTTGAGGATTTGGGTTTGTCAATATTTTTCGCACAAAAGCGCCCGCGGCGTAAAAAAGGCGATTTGCATTTCGCTTCAAAATGTATTATCTTTGCATTGCAGGAAAGGAGGTGTTACCCAGACAGGTAACACCTCCTTTTTAAGTGCTTGATTATCAGCATGCATTCTTTGGGAGCTTTCTAAAAAAACACCAGTTTTGGCAAAAATTATTCGGCACCTTGTAAAAAATAGGTGCCGAATATTTTTTTTTAGGTGCCGAATAATTTTCTGCAGGTCGGTTGGAGTGTTAAATCTTCTTAATAAAAGTTAAAGTTTTCCTGATCTTCCAACCCTAAAAATGCGCCATTGGATTGTTGAGAATGCGTTATTTTCAGCGCAAGGAGTTATCGGCTTGAAATAACGCAGCCACGGTCCACTATCTCACTTTTTCAGCGCTTTTTTACCTTTTTCTTAAAACGCAACTTCCGCAGAATGAGCAACTTGCTTAATTTACCTCTAAAATTTCATTTTTGATAAACTGTAGGAGGACTATGCACGCATAAATTCCATGGGGTACAACTGCGAACTGCTGCCCACGAAGTTCGTTTTTATTGGAAACCACTAATGCAATAATGGGCACTAACCGAAGGTCACGCAAGTAAATATCTCCCGGTTTGAAATTTCCCACAAGGCATTAGTGTAAATTATCCCTTTAGTGACGAAACTAATAAGAACACAACATCTTTGGGGGAAGGATTATTTGTGGACAACTGCAATATCATTGTCCTATCTTTACTACAATAGACTTAATTTTTGGGGCAATGGGAATACCCCTCGATTTTAGTCGTATCAGAGGCACTTTTGCCAAGTCGTAACGCTTCGCAAAAGGTTCGCGCTGGTGCAGAACACCTAACTGCTTGATTTTTTTTGTTTTAGGATTCCCTTCTTGTACAAACCAAATCTTTTTCATAAATTTGCAATCATGGAGGAGTGGCCTCACGAAGGTTTTATTACTCCTCATCACCGCGATCTATTAAACCCTTAACAATAAATTAACTATGAAAAGATTTTCGACATTCATCGCCCTGCTGGTTTGTGCAGTAACGGCGGTCCTTGCCGATGGGCCTTTCAGAAACCATCGTTATGATAGTTTCAAAGCCCTATCTGTAACCAGCGACAACATCCTGTTTATCGGTAACAGTATTACCGATATGCACTGTTGGCACGAAGTTTTTGTGACATCTAACGGCGACTACCTGCCCATAGTAAACCGTGGTAATTCGGGCACTTATTCTACGGAGCAGAGCGACAACCTCGAGTCGTACATCAACGGCAAGCCCAAAAAGGTGTTTATGATGATCGGCACAAACGACATCGCTACTTCGGGCGGCTTGAACTTCTCTCCCGAGCAGGTGCTTGCTTACGTGAAGAGCATCGTTGCGCGCATCCATGCCCGCTCGCCCCAGACGAAGGTGTACCTCTACAGCATCTTGAAGAACAACACTTCTAACCGCGTGGAAGCGACTTGGCTCAAGGCTAACGAACTCACCAAGGCTTATGCTGAAGCTACGGATAAGGTGACTTACATTGACCTTTACGACAAGCTCGCAGGCGTTGCCGATGGTGGACAATGGAGTTACGACAAACTCCACCTCACAGCAGGTGCTTATCAGGCGTGGGCGAAAACCATCTGTGAATATCTTGCAGAAGGCGAAGACTACACTGTTTCATGCGTATATCCCGAAAATACTTTGACGGTGCAGAATAATGGCGGTCTTGGTAGTGCTAACGGCATGCGCGCCACTTACTTCAGCGCACTTCCCATCAGCGGCGAAGACGTGCTCGTATTTGGCGACGAATTTATCAAGAATGGTGAATGGCAAGAACTCCTTGGCAATCCCAACGTAAAGAACCGCGGAACAGGCTGGGGCTATGGTGGCGACATTGCTACAACCAGCAAACTTGTAGATGCTACTTATGCTTCTATTAATGGAGTGTCAAAGGCTGATGCCAAGGCTATTTTCCTCTACACAGGAACGGGTGATTGTAACAGCACTACCGACATGACTCAGGTAAAGGCGGATTATAAGGCGCTCGTAGACAAAATTGCAGAAAAGTCGCCCACGTCAAAGATTTACTTGATGGCGCTTTGCCCCACAAACAATGCAAGCAATAATACCAATCGCATTGCGGCATTGAAGGATTATATGGCGTCTTTGGCAACTGCCGACGCAACGGACAACCTTGAGTTTGTAGATACTTACACTCCGTATCTCAACGGCGATGTGGCAAACACCAAGTACTTCTATCCCAGCAATTACCTTGGCGGTCTTGGTTATGCCAAGATGGCGGTGTTGATGAAGGAAGCTTTGGACAAGAATTTCCCTGGCAACGACTACACCGTTACTTCTGAGGCTGACGCTGAAGTGCGTTACAACCAGGCTACGCTTCGTAATCAGTTGACGCAAGTAATTGCGCGCGGATTGGTAGCACAGCGTGGTGACGCGGCTGGTCAGTATAATGCAACTGCAATGGCAGCGTTTGACACAAAAGTAAGCGAAGCAAATGCACTTTTGGAAAAGAGCAACATCACTCAGGACGAGGTTACCGCTTTTGCGAACGCGCTCAACGAAATTCTCAACGGCGCACTCTCCATGCCTACTTACAGCACTGCAGACGCAGAAGTATGGTATAAGTTGAGCACCCCCAACCGCAACAAAAAGTATCTCACCAGCACAAGTGCTGGAGCAGGTGTTGTCGGAAGTGACCTCCACAATTATCCTACAGGTATGTGGAAATTCGTTGCACGTCAGGATGGCAAGTTGGATATTATCAACCGCCACGACAAGTCATACCTTGCTCCTACAGCAGCTTATAACAAGCAGATTACAACTACTGCTACTCAACCCTCTGCAGGTTGGGAATTAAGTTATGCTAATGCTCCTGGTCTCTTCATCATCAGCAGTGGCACGGTGCAGTTGAATCAAACGACTGTAAGCGGCACTCCTGTTTACAACTGGAGTAACGGTCAGACGGGTAAAGACCGTAGCGATTCGGGTTGTCAGTATTTGATTGAACTCGCAGGCGAACCCGACGAAATGCCCAACCCCGACGAGTTGAGCTTAACTTTGGGCTTGGATCAGTTTGCAAATGGTGCGGCTACGTGGTCAAAGAATGTGCAAACCTCTGACGGTTGGTATGGTAAGTTTGTTACAAACACCACTCCCGCAGTTACCGTTGAGAGTGTTACAAAGACTGTCAACCCCATGGGATGGTCGCAGAAGCGTCCTTGGTTGCAGACGGGTTATACCTACACCATCTCGCTCCCCAAGGGATTCTTAATCACTGGATACGAATTAACTACTTTGGAAGGTGGTGGTTTCAGTGGCACGTATACTTATACAACGGCGGATGGCACAGCAACAAGTCCCGTACAGACGGGCACTGCTCAAACCGTTAAGACTTCGGGTCTTGAAACTCAAACTATGACGCTCAAGGTGGGTGAGAACACCGACGGCACTAAGGGTATTATGATTACCAAGTTGCTTCTTAAGTACAAGGTAGATAATAGTGCGGAAGAGGACCCTGCTGAAATCACATACATTATTGATAAGGAGCACGGCAATCTCTATCGCAACAATGGCGAAGTGAATGCTTCATGGAACAATACTTGGAAGAGCAACGACGAACCTGTGTTGACTTTCGGTTGCGGTGCTAACAACATGAACTGGGCGGGCAACAATGTGCAGTTGATGACTGGTGGTAGCAGTTGTCGCTATACGCTTACAGCGCCTGCGGGTTATGTGATTTATGAATACAGTTTCACTTTTGCCAATAACGGTCACGACAATGCTCAAGAAATTGTGATGGACAACGGCATGGTGTATTCTTCTTCAACTACTCCAAAGACAATTAGCGCAAAGAAGCAGAAGTTGAGTTCTCTCGTGTTCGACGTCAAGGGTCCTAATAGCAAGGGTGTAGTTCTTACTGACTTTGTCGTAAAGGTGAAACTCGATGTTATTGAACGTCCTCAGGTCAGCACAGAGGGTAATGAATATTGGTATTATATCACCAGCGCCTCAACACAAAGCTATTGCGCAGGCAAGGTAATTTACTACGATGAAGATGCCCAGAAGTTGCGCTTCGGCGATAAGGAATTTGCCACTAACTACATCTGGAGTTTCTGGGAAAACGAGGACGGCAAACTTGCTATTAAGAACTACAACGGAAAGTATTTCGGCACTGCTGGAAACGGCACGGGTAATAGCACACAGTTTGGCGTAGTTGACAAACCCAACTATATTTACAACGTAAACGAAGCCTTTGATTTCTTCACGATCAAGGATAGTGGCACTGAACTCCACGCTCAAGACGACAACAAGGTTATCGTTCGTTGGGGAGCAGCAGCAGGAAATGCTTCTCTTTGGAAGTTTGACGAAGTTGACGTAAGCAATGCTGAAGCAAATTTTGCAAACACTGTTGTGGTGCAGGGTAAGACAAGCACAGGTATTGGAAACATTGACCAGCCCATTATTCGCTCTACTATAAATGTAAGTGGTCTTCAAGGCTCAGTTACTTTCCAAGGCGTGAAGGGTGTGTTTACGGGTACCGACAAGGCTGATATTACAAATGTGAAGGCTTACTTCGCAACGAATGCTCGCGAACTTTTCATCGATGCTGAGCAGAAGATGACTTGGCGTGAAGAGAATGGCGAACAGTTTGGTCAGACCGTAACGCTTGCTGCAGATGGTACGTTTACCATCAGTGGCACAAAGGAATTGGCACCTGGCAACCACTACCTCTGGATTACTTACGACATTGCAGAAACTGCGAAGGAAGGTAACCTCGTAGACGCCAAGATCACTTCTTACCTTGTGAACGATGGAGAGGTTGCTGAAACAAATGGTGATCCGAAGTTCAGCACAACGATCTTCCTTTCTGAAGGTGCTGTGCTTATGCCTATGGACAAGGGCACACGCTACTACCGCATTCCCGCAATCACTGTAACAAAGGACGGCACACGCCTCGTGACCCTCACTGACGACCGCAAGGCACACGGTGCTGACCTTCCCAATCACTGTTACCTCGTTGCACAATACTCTGACGACAACGGTAAGAGCTGGAGCGAACCTGTAACTGTTGCAGGTACGGCAGAAACTGGGGGCAATTACGGACACGGTGATGCTTCTATCGTAACCAACCGCGATAATGGTGATATTATTGGTATCATGACAAGTGCGGGAACTTACGGTCACGGATTCTTTGCAGGTACTGCGCAAGAACCTCCCCGTTGGAAGACTATTGTCAGTCACGATGGCGGAGAAACGTGGAGCACTCCCGTTGACCACACCGACAATCTCTATGGTGCAAACTGCGACAACCCCAAGACAAACACTTGGAAGAGTGGTTTCTCTGGTTCAGGTGCAGCACTTCAGAAGCGTGATGGTACGCTCGTTTCAAGTTTCGTAAACCGTGAAGCGGACAACAGTCAGAACTTCTACTTCTTCATGAGTAAGGACGGCGGTCAGAGTTGGTATGTGAGCGGTACAAGTGGCACGAAGAGCGCTGACGAACCTAAGACGTTGGAACGTAATAATGGCGACCTCGCAATCAGTGTGCGCGCAAGTGGTTACAATTACCACAACGTAACTTCTGACGATGGTGAAACATGGCACTATCCCTCACAGACTCGTTTCAACACAGGTATTTCAGGTAATGCTTGCGACGGTGAATACATGGTATGGTGTTCTACAGTGGAAGGTAATCCTTGGGATATTGCTCTTCAAACGCTCCCCAATAGCGGTAGTCGTGAGAATGTAAGTATTGCACTTTCTACTGACGAAGGTGAAACCTTTGGTGCTCCCAAGACAATCTGTCCTCGCGGTTCTTGCTACAGCGCAACTGTAGTGCTTCCCGACGGAACTCTCGGTGTTTACTATGAAGAAAATGGTGTGTACGACGGCTTCGTTATGCGCTTCGTTCGCTTCTCTCTTGACTGGGCAAGTAACGGTGCTTACAAGTTTACAGAAGATGTCCCCTTCTTCCCCATCGCATCGACAAACACCTCTACAGGTATTGACGCAGTGCCTTCTGCGAATCCTTCTAACGCAGGTATTTACGACCTCTCAGGTCGCCGCGTACAAAAGGCAAGCAAGGGTGTTTACATCGTAAACGGCAAGAAGGTTGTTTTCTAAACATACCGACATAATCCAACAAAGAATGCGCCGAGCAATTGCTCGACGCATTCTTTGTTTAGTAGTATACAAGTTATTCAGTTCGAGTAGATGCTTCCACTCTCTGCCAAAGGCGAAACTCTCTCTATGAGTTGGAGGCGAACCTCATCTGGATGAAAACTTAACTCTGTCCAGGGCGTTGCCCTTCGTTAATAGTTTATTTCCTTCCCAAGAAAAAAGTACAGCATAACTGCTGTACTCGATATTCTAACAACTGCAACGAGAAACTACTGAACAACAATTTTCTGTCCCTTATAGATATAAACACCCTTTGCCGTAGGTTTGCTGTCATAAGCACGCCCATGGATGTCGTAGTAACATGAAGAGAGAGGAGTGGCAGTAGGAACATTTCCTATTGCTGTTGTACCCATTTCATAAACCTCGCTATACTTCTTAACATCTGCATTCTCTATTGCCCCAGTAACTTGATTGATGAGCAATACGACAAGTTCAATGTTTTCCTTATTCTGAATATTATCGGGAAGCGACAGCATATAAGTATATTCATAGTCGGTGCGTCCCACGGGATTTTCGGGCACACTACCAGCTTCTCCATCCACATTAGAAATACTGCGTGCCACATGGTCGTGAAGCATTTGTACATACCCTGCTTCGCTTTCAAAACCTCCCATGATGGTCGTTCCTCCTGAATAAGCATTGCGCTGCAAGAAGGGTCCCACACTATTTTCCGTCACAACGTAAGCAATGCGAAATTCCCCCTCTGTATCTTGCGCAAAACGTGTGGTAGTTTGAATCACTGCCTTGGTTTTCTGTTCGTCCTCCCAAGTGGCTGTCATCAGGATACGTGCACGGGCATTATTGATTTCACTTTGATAATAATTCTCAAGCGCTGTCTCGTTAGGGTCAATTTCATGCTTGCGATTCATGGTTGCTTTAGGAAGTCCCCCATCAATGCGCCACAGCATGTAAATATAAGAGGGAGAATACATATCATCGTCGTGCATGGCAATTCCTATAAAGTTGTTGGGATACTTCTCATACATCGTACGGAACCCCACGATAGAACGCGGACACCATTGGCACCAAGTGGCAGTACCTTTCTCAACAACGACTTTACGCTCATACTGCTCCACCTCATCTGTAGCAAGAGCGGGAGTAGAGGCTGCAAAACTTGTAAAACAAATAAGGGAACCTAAAAGTAAACTGTGTTTCATAATCATAATCTGTATTGTTCTTGTTGCAAATTTACGAAAGTATAGGGGGTATAATCAAACAGACGCCATCTATACACTTATAGATGACGCCTATTTGATTCAGAATAGTATAGAGTACATTGTGCAGAGTGCAACAGGTTGCCTCTAATCTAAATACCCTCTTCTTCCTTACTCCACTCGTCCATCAGAATTTGTTCCAACTGTTGTCCGTCGAGACGCAGACGGAATTTGCCTTCTGACACGACGGAGATATTACCCGTTTCTTCAGAGACCACGATAGCGAGACAGTCTGCCTTTTCAGTAATGCCCTTTGCAGCACGGTGGCGCAATCCAAGTTCTTTAGGGATTTTAGGATCATGACTCACGGGAAGAATACACCCAGCAGCAGCGATACGACGGTTGGAAATAATCATGGCGCCATCGTGGAGGGGACTGTTCTTGAAGAAGATGTTTTCAATCAGTCGCTGACTGATATTCGCATTGATTAAGTCGCCTGAATCAGCCTCATCCTTCAAGGAATCCGAACGCTGGATGATAATCAGTGCACCTACCTTCTGCTTCGCCATATTGATGCAAGCCATCACGATGGGAAGAATTTGCTTACGCGTTACATCAAGGCGCTCCGACTTACGCCCACCCAAAAGACGACGCATCACCGCACTATGACGATTGCGCGCACCTATGGTAGAGAAAAAATGGCGAATTTCCTTTTGAAAGAGTACGATGAGCCCCAACGAACCGATGCTTACCATCTGATTCATGATGCTCCCCATCAAGCGCATGTTAAACACTTGCGACACAAGGAGCCACACAAAGATAAACACAAGAATACCAGAGAACACGCTGGCGGCACTCGACTGCTTCATCTCCTTATATATATAACATAGGAGTAGCGTGACGAGCACAATGTCTATGAGGTCTTTAATACCAAATTCTATCATAGTAAAAAGTCGTTTTTTAGAGTACAGAGCACAGAGCACAGAGTACAGAGTACAACTAACCATGCGGAGAGCGAACGTAGAGACGTCATATTATGGCGTCTCCACTACGAACAGAGTACAACTACCTTATCAGTGAGTAGTGAGTAATGAGTAATACCATTCGGGGTGTTGTAAGCGTTTATCTCGGTGTCTTTACTTGTCTACTCGTCAACTTGTCTACTCGTTTACTCTTAAAGAAGTAAATAGTTTAACCACTTCCACCGCCGCCTTAACATCATGTACGCGAAGGAGGTGGGCGCCCTTCATCAGGGCAAAGGCATTGAGGGCAGTAGTGCCGTTAAGTGCCTCGTCTGCGGTAATGTCAAGGGGTTTGGTGATCATCGACTTCCGAGAAATGCCGATAAGTAGGGGGAGGTCGAAGATGCGGAAATCTTCGAGTTGGCGCAGCAGGGTGTAGTTGTGCTCAAGGGTTTTACCGAAACCAAAACCGGGGTCGATAATGATGTCTCGCATACCACGTTGGCGCAACTGGCGCACTTTTCGCGAAAGGTCGGTGATGACTTCTGCGGTGACATTCTTGTACGAGGGTGCTTGCTGCATGGTTTGCGGAGTGCCTTGACAATGCATCAAGACGTAGGGTACACGCAGTTCGGCAACCGTGTCAAACATCTGTGCGTCGGCATCGCCACCCGAAATATCGTTGATGATGCTCACGCCAAAAGTCTCTACACAGCGGCGGGCAATCTCCGCACGAAATGTATCTACCGAAAGAATCGCTTCGGGCGCTTCTCGGCTCACTACCTGTAAGGCATTTGCAAGGCGCTCCCATTCTTCTTCCGCAGAAACATCTGCCGCACCGGGACGCGTGGAATAGGCGCCCACGTCAATGATTGCTCCGCTTTCTGAGAGGATTTGCTGCACACGCTCCGCCAATTCCAGCTCCGTCTGCTTTCTACTTCCAGCATAAAAAGAGTCGGGCGTGGCATTGAGAATCCCCATGACTTTTGGAGTCTCTAAAGAGAGTAATTTGCCACTGCAATTTAGGGAATATGTAGGCACTCGTGCATTCATTCTCGTTACTGCGAAAAGATAATTTGTACAAATATACACAGAATTTCGGCAATGCGGGGGAGGATAATGTTTTTTTATATAAATTTGTAGGATGAAATAGTGCACTTAAGAGTAAGGATAAAAGAATAAAGTTATAAGAGATTCCATCAGGCGCACTTCATACACCATCTTTAGTCTTTTAGCAACGATATAGGAGTAGACCACAAGTTTCATTTCATACCCCCTCCCCGCCAAAGGCGGTACTCCCCCTATCTTAAGGGGAGAGAGGAGTTTGAGACCTCAGCTGGGCATCTTTACTCTTTACTCTTTTATCTTTACTCTTCTATCTTTACTCTTTTATCTTTACTCTAAAACTCATGTCTCTCACCGACCTCTACGAACTATACCTCTCCCACCCCGTCATCACGACGGACACCCGTAACTGTCCCGAGGGTTCTATCTTCTTTGCCTTAAAGGGAGAAAATTTTGACGGCAACCTATTCGCACACGACGCCTTGGCGAAAGGGTGTGCGCATGCCGTTGTGGACAATCCGCGAGTGGCGGGTTCGGATGGGCGCATGGTATATGTGAGCGACGTTTTGCTGATGCTCCAGGAATTGGCGCACCATCACCGCAAGCAGTTGGGACTTCCCATCGTGCAGATTACGGGTACGAACGGTAAGACGACTACCAAGGAACTCACCGCTGCCGTTCTTGCGAAGCGCTACAACGTGCTCTTCACTGAAGGCAACTTCAACAACCATATTGGTGTACCCAAAACGCTGTTGCGCCTCACGGAGGAACACCAGATTGCCGTGATTGAAACGGGGGCTAACCACCCTGGAGAAATTGCCGACTTGAGCAAAATTGTGGATGCCGATTGCGGTCTTATTACCAACGTGGGTAAAGCGCACCTCGAGGGATTCGGTTCGCTCGAAGGTGTGGTGCAAACGAAGGGGGAACTCTTCCAATATCTTTCAAGTAAGCCCGACGGTTTTATCTTCCTCAACGGCGACAGCACATTGCTTGCCCCCATCGCTAAAGGATTGCGCGCCATTACGTATGGCAAACCTGACGAGGGTTATGATGTAGAAGGCGAAGTCGTTTCCTGCACGCCGCAGTTGCGCTTGCGTTTGCGCATTGCTGGTGGCACTTGGCACGAGGTGCAAACCCAACTCGTAGGTGCCTACAACCTTGACAATATGCTCGCTGCGGCTGCCGTTGGTCTGCGTTACGGTGTGAGTGAAACGGATATCTGTGTCGCGCTTGAGGAATATACTCCCAAGAACAAGCGTTCGGAACTCCAACAGACTGCACACAACACGCTCATCGTAGACGCCTACAATGCCAACCCCACCAGCATGAAGGCAGCGTTGGAAAACTTCTCCCTCATCCCCCACCCCGACAAATTGCTTATCCTCGGCGAGATGCGCGAACTGGGTACTGCTTCGGCAGAAGAACATCAAGCAATCGTCACACTCCTGCAAGCGTTGGAGTTCAAAAATGTTTGGCTCGTCGGACCAGAATTTGCCGCTGTGGCAGAAGCAACTCCCTTCCGCTGCTTCACAGATGTGGAAGCGGTGAAAGAAGTCCTCACACAAACGCCCCTCACCGAGAAACTCATCTTTGTCAAAGGCAGTAACGGCACGAAACTGTTTCAGTTGCCGGAATACTTGTAATTTTAGAGTACTTTTTAGAGTACAGAGTACAGAGTACAGAGTACAGAGTACAGAGCACAGAGTACAGAGTACAGAGTACAGAGTACAGCTACCATCCGGAATTAATAGTCCGGACGGCGCTCTCCCCCTGTTCATAGGGGGAGGGGACCACGCAGTGGTGAGGGGGTGCAAGAATACGAACCGCATGGCAACGACTCACTCCTCTCTACTCACTAAAGATTGCACCCCCTCACCAGCAAAGCTGGTCCCCACCCCCTTCGGTTCCCCCGTTATCGGGGGACGGAAATCCCTATAAACAGGGGGAGAGCGCCGTCCGGACAGTTCTCACAACCTCACAACCTTATAACCTCACAACCTTATAACCTCATAACCTCATAACCTCATAACCTCAAACATCATAACCCCAACTATGGCAAAATTTAAGAGAATCCTCCTCAAACTTTCTGGCGAAAGTCTTATGGGCGAACAAGGTTACGGCATTGACGTAACACGCCTCAACCAGTATGCAGAACAAATCAAGGCAGCCCTTGCTGCTGGTGTACAAATCGGTATCGTTATCGGCGGTGGCAATATTTTCCGCGGTCTCAGCGGTGCGGGCAAAGGCTTCGACCGCGTAAAGGGTGACCAAATGGGTATGTGCGCTACAGTGATTAACTCTCTCGCCCTCAGTTCTGCCCTCGGCGCTATCGGCGTGAAGAGTCGCGTGCTCACTGCTATCCGTATGGAACCCATCGGTGAATTCTACTCTAAGTGGAAGGCTATCGAAGCAATGGAGAATGGCGAAGTGGCAATCATGAGTGGCGGTACGGGAAATCCCTACTTCACAACCGACACAGGTAGCGCCCTTCGCGGTATTGAAATCGAAGCAGAAGTAATGATGAAGGGCACTCGCGTGGACGGCGTTTACACTGCCGACCCCGAAAAGGACCCCACCGCTACGAAGTTTGATGAAATTACTTACGACGAAGTGCTCCAGCGCGGTCTCAAGGTAATGGACATCACTGCCACAGCCATGTGCAAGGAAAACAAACTCCCCATCTACGTCTTCAACATGGACGTCTACGGCAACCTCGCCAAGGTGCTTGAGGGAGAACCTATTGGCACGTTAGTATATTAAAAGGAGAAAGGAGAATCTCGGTTCTCCTTTCCCCTTTTTAAGTAGACGAGTAAACAAGTAAACGAGTAGACAAGAAAGTTACCGAGATAAACGCCCCCCCTACCGAATGGTGCTCTTTCCCTGTTCATTGGGAGAGGGAACTACGAAGTAGTGAGAGTCTATCTATCTCTAACTTAATAAATATCTCCTTCACAAAAACATGTTACTATTCACGAATTTTTCTCAAGAACTCGAAAGCGTTTGGCAATCCATTGTCAGCGGGAGCATCACCCTTGGTGGACGCATCATCGGGGCGATGTTTATTTTAGTAATTGGTAAACTCATCATCAATTGGCTCAACCGCCTTTTCTCTGCCCTTATGCAGCGCCAGAAGGTGGAACCCAGTGTGCAAACCTTTCTGAAGAGCACGGTAAACATCCTCCTGCTCGTCATGCTGGGCGTTGCCGTCATCAGTAAGTTGGGCATTGAAATCACGGGGTTTGCCGCCCTCCTCGCTTCTGCAGGTGTGGCCATCGGTGTGGCACTTTCAGGCAACCTCCAGAATGTAGCAGGTGGACTCATCATCCTTTTATTCCGTCCTTACAAGGTGGGCGACTACATCGACTCCGACACGGGTGCTTCGGGTACGGTTAAGGAAATTCAGATATTCCACACTGTTCTTAGAACGAGCGACAACAAGATTGTGTACGTCCCCAACGGCAACATGAGCAATTCTGTCATCTCCAATTACAATCAATATCCCACGCGCCGCGTAGACCTCGTCTTCAGTATGGAATACGGTGAAGAGTTTGAACGTGTAGAACAAGTTTTAAAAGACATCATCGCCGCCGACGAGCGTATCCTTACCGACCCCGAACCCGTCATCCGACTCGGCGAAATGGCTGCCAGCAGTGTAGACATTACCGTACGCGTATGGGTAAAGAACGAAGACTACTGGGCGGTACACTTCGACATGAAAAAGACGGTATACACCACCTTCACAAAACTCAACATCAGCATCCCCTACCCTCAAATGGTGGTGCATCAGGCAAAGTAAACCTGTACTCATCTATACAACAAAGAGGCATCCGCGTGGGTGCCTCTTTGTCGTATATAGGTGTATCTGTCCTTATGTGTGTGTGTTTAGGAATTGCAATCCAGCACTTTCAAGTTATCATCCAGTTGCACTTTACTGCTAGCGCCTACAATTACGGAGGTGACGCCTTCGGTGTTGAGCACACTGCGGAGGGCATAGCGAGCGAGGGAATCACCCTGTTGTTCTGCCTGCGTGCGGAACTCCTGAAGTTGTTGCAGCAGTTCGGGCGTGAGCACTTCTTCTCTCAGCGTCACATCGGTACGCATACGGCTGTCGGCGGGTATTCCGTTGCGGTAGCGGTCGGTGAGGAGTCCTTGAGCAAGGGGTGAGAACGACACGAAACCGCACCCTTCTTGGCGCACCGCATCAAGGATGCCGTCGTCAATCACTTGGCGGTCGAGCAGGTTCAAACGCCCTTGGTAACACAAGCAGGGAACGTCGTGACGACGCAGGTAGTCGAAGCCAAACTTTGTTGCCTCAAGTGGCCAACGAGAGATGCCCACGTAAAGCGCTCGCCCACTGCGCACAATGTCTACCAATGCCTGCAGGGTTTCTTCGAGGGGCGTAACAGGGTCGTAGCGGTGGCTGTAAAAGAGGTCCACATAGTCGAGTTGCATACGCTTCAAACTCTGGTCAAGACTGGCAAAGAGGTATTTGCGCGAACCCCAGTTGCCGTAAGGTCCTTCCCACATATCGTAACCCGCTTTGGTAGCGATAAAGAGTTCGTCGCGATACGGACGGAAAGATTCGTGCATCACGCGACCAAAGGTGGTCTCCGCACTGCCATAGGGCGGACCGTAGTTGTTCGCGAGGTCGAAGTGCGTAATACCACGGTCAAAGGCGTAATGCAACAACTCCTTTGACTCCGTAAAGGGGCGGCGCTCGCCAAAGTTCTTCCACAAACCGAGGGAAACCTTTGGCAACAAAATTCCGCTATTTCCGCAACGACGGAAGTTGTCGGGGAAACCAGCGTAACGGTGGGGGGAGGCGGTATAGGGCATGGTTTTTAGAGTACAAATAACAGAGTACAGAGTACAAATAACAGAGTACAGAGTACAGAGTACAACTATCGTCCGGAACAAATAGTCCCATAGGAATCGAGTACAGAGTACGCTGCGTCCAAGCGTTCCGCACGGTAGCTGTACTCTGTACTCTGTGCTCTGTACTCTTCTATAAACTATTTCAGTTGCAACTTAAACGTCTGCTGACCCGTCTCTGTCACAACATTCAAGAGGTAGGTCTGAGAAATCAATGTGGGGAGTGCTAGCGCCGAAGCGTTCTTTACAGATGCCACGCACTGACCTGCAGCGTCGTAGAGGCGCATAGCGGTGACGGGCACTGCCGAGTTGGCGTGAATCACACCGCTTGACACCACCACCTGAATAGTTGAGGTAGATTCAAGCGGACTGTCGATACCCGTAGCTACGTCGTATTCCATAATGCGGAACTGGTAACTGTCGTTGCGGTCCATTTCCTTTGAATAGATACGGTCGCCATCAATATACCAGAAGTAAGGCTTTGCGGAACCACCATTCTGAATGGAGAAGAAGCCACTGCGGTTGAGCAAGAAGTAGGTATTCCAATCGGCATAATACTGGTTGGTTCCAAATTCTCCGAGTTCATTGACATAACGGCTGTCGCGCGCACTGGTGAGTTTGTATCTGCCCTGCGACTTGTCGAGAGAGAAGTTCCAATACTGCGCCTTATTAGAGTTACCCTTCTTTGCCTGGAACTTGGGAGCACCACCCGAACCGTTAGGATTCGTGTTCGTCAAAAATTCGCCAGCTTCGTTCAGGATAGCATACTTCTTACCTGACTTAATTTCCACAAAATCCTTCGCACCTTCGATGGGCACAAGATCAAATACGAAGTGGTCATACGTAAAGGCACTGCTGCCACTCTTGCTAATGCGTGTACCGTCAGTAGTCCAGAATTCAGTACCCGACTTTCCACCATTCTGAATGGCATACTTGCCGTTCATGAAATAGATGTCGTAAGTGTGCCAAATAGCTTCGTAGGGGTTATCACTACCTGCGCTGAAGTTACCATACTCATTGATGTAACGGTCGTCCTTCACGTTAATAATCTTGTAGCGACCTGTTTCGGTGTCCTTTGCAATTAGCCATTCCTGACGCGTGGGGTTGATGAGGTCAAGTTCTTCCTGGAATACAGGATTACCTCCCAAAGTACCAGCCTTAGGATTGCCCAAGTACTTACCTTCATACATTATATAATATGTACCATACTCAATCACTTCTGCAGGGAAGACATCGAGGCGGTAGTTGAAGTTTTGCTTGTAAAGTTGTACGGCATTCTCAAGTTGCTTCTTGATGAAGGGACCAACATACACGTCAGCCACAACGGGGTTCGGGCTCTTAATAGAACCAGGGAAGTCGCGTGAGAGGATAGAACGCTGCTCTTCTGTCAAGTCTAGAATCTTCAGGTAATCTTCAACGAAAGCCTCGGGAGTCGCAGCGTTGAGGTGGTCAAAGAGGTTGCAAAGCAACTGACCACGCTGACCCACGTAGCGCATCACCTTGACCCAAGGAGTAATTTCTGCCATAAGTTCGGGACTTTCAGAGGTTGCAAGGAGTTGGTCTGCCGAAGAAACGAGCAAGTCAAACTCTGCACGCACCTTTGCCAAGGCTTCAGCGTTGTAACTTCCCGCCATCTGCGCGTCAAAGTTCTTTGAAGCTGCAGCAAAACGGGGAGATTCGTTCGTACGGCGGAGTCCGTGGGTATTCACCCCAAGGTCTACGTTGTTTTCACAGAACACCTTGAACGCCTCAGCATTCTCAGGCATCAAATACTTAATAGCACGTTCCCAAGAAGCGTTGCTGTCGTAATCAGCCATGTTCCAAGTGTAGTCTGCCACGCTGTAAAGCGAAAGCATTGAGGCTTCGGCATACTCCATGGGGTTAGAAGTATAACCGCTGAGGTCACCAGCAATATTAAGGTCGTCACCAAAAGTGGGACCCATAAGCATGCGACTGATGCAATAGTCGTTTACGGGATAGTTCAACCAGATGTACGCTTTACGACCAATCTGTGCATTGATCCATTCGGTGTCGCCCTTATTGATAAAGTCAACAACGGAGTTACCCGTCCACATAATCTTGACTTCCTTATACAAGTTGTCGCGCAACTCTGAGAGGTACGTGCCACCTGCCCAACCGCGGTTGTACTGCGTGGGACAAAGGATGAGGGGTTCTACGTCGTCGTATTTCTTCACGAAGTTGTCGGTCACATAGTTGAGCAACTGCGCCTGCTTAATACCGCGTGTACCTTCACCGCCCCAAACGTCGTCGAAGAATACGGCAAAGGCGCGCACACCAAGGTCGTACATCATCTGCAACTTCTTGACAACGTTTGCCGAGTCGGTAGCATTCCACTGAATGTCGTTACCGGGGTGAACCGCCCACACGAACTTCACCTTGTTGCGCTTCGCTTCTGCCACGAGTGCCTTCATCTTGTTGGCAGACTCAGTGGGATAAGGTTCACGCCAACGCGCAAGGTGGTAAGGGTCGTCCTTGGGACCGTAAATATATACGTTCATTTTGTTGGCGCCGTAGAATTGGAACTGACGGAGGCGGTCGGTCTGACTCCAGTTATTGCCATAGAATCCTTCCACCACCCCACGCTCGATGACATCAGGATAGTCCGTAACCGTAACACTCATCACTTCGGGTTGAGCTGCAACCTGAAGGAATGACTGTACGCCATAGAACGTACCACGTTCGTCATTACCGGCAATCACTACGCGCTCGGGAGTCACCTGAAGGTAGTAACCTTCTGCCTTTGAGGGAATGGAAGTTTCAAATTCCGCAACGGCAGCGTCACCACGCTCACCGATAATCAGTTCAATGCTTCCGCCCGTTGCTTCATACTTTGCCGTAAGCGCATTCACAGCATCGGCGTCAGCAGTTTCAGCACCGACCACATTAAATGCCGTTTGGCGGTCAAAAGCCTTCTCGCCCCAAGCGATGGATTGGGGAAGCGGAGAAATGGTTACTTGTTGCGCAGTGGCAGCAAGTGCAACGCTTGAGAATAAAGTCGTTGCAAGAATTTGCTTAAGATTCATAGATTAGCTTTGAGATTTATGAATGAATAAAATATTTGCGAGAGTTGTATGCCTCCTTAAGAAGGTATCGACAATCGGGGGAATACCGACAGCGCTGTGGTTGTTGTGATTTCCTCCACCTCTGCTACGGTCACGCCGTAGATTTCTGCTAATTTCTGCACCACCAAGGACAGGTAGGCAGGTTCGTTTCGCTTGCCACGATGGGGAGTTGGTGCCAAATACGGGGCGTCCGTTTCCAACACGATGCGGGAGAGGGGCACTTTTTGGAGTAAAACCTCGGGCAAGGTGGATTTCTTAAACGTCACTACCCCACCGATGCCTAACACGAAGCGGGGGAAACGCGCGAGCAACTCTTCTGCCTCTTCAGCGGTTCCACCAAAGCAATGGAAGATGCCACCAGGGAGACGATCGGCATAAGGAAGTAAGGTATCCACCAGCAAACGGTGCGCCGAGCGCGAGTGAATGACGAGGGGCAAGTCGAAGCGAATCGCCCACTCCGCCTGTCGCTTGAGCGCCTCCACCTGTTCGGCAGCACGGCTATCGTCCCAATAAAGGTCAATGCCCACTTCGCCAACCGCCACATAGGGATGGTCGGGCGTAGCAAGCGCCTGTTCCATACGGTCAAGCAGTTCCGCGGGATGGTCGGGCAAATCCGTAGGGTGAAGTCCGAGCATGGGGAAACACACTCCCGGATGCGCCGCACAAAGGTCAAGCATCGGTTGCCAAGAGTCTGCCGCAATATTGGGCAACAGCAGCATATTCACCCCTGCCTCAAGTGCACGAGCAACAACTGCCGAGCGGTCTTCATCAAACTCTTCGCCGTAGATGTGGGTATGGGTATCAATCATGTTTAGTTGACGAGAAGACGAGTAGACAAGGTACAAGTAGACAAGGTACAAGTAGACAAGAAAGTTGCCGAGATAAACGAGCATCATTCCGCATGGCGTTACTCTCTACTCACTACTCTCTACTCACTGATATAGTCCCGCAGGGCACCTTTACTCTTTACTCTTTTATCTTTACTCTAATTTTAACTCTTACGTCCCAACAATGTTTCAGCAAATGTCCAAAGCGGGCGCTTCACCTCCTCACTCACGGCGATGGCATCGAAATGCTGGCGCGCTTCGTCGTACATTTCGGCAATGCGTTGCTGGGTGAGCGCGGCAATATCAAGGGCATTGTAGATTTCGGTCACGCGAGAAATCTTTTCTTCGGGAAGAATCACCGCGTTGTTGAGGAGCGAAAGCAGTTCTTCGCGCTGCTGCTCGGAAGCACGTTCGAGGGCGTTGATGAGCAAGAAGGTTTTCTTGCCACAAAGGATGTCGCCCCCAATCTTCTTGCCAAACACGGCAGGGTCGCCATAGACATCGAGGTAGTCGTCCTGAAGTTGGAACGCCAAACCTATCTTTTCGGCGAAGGCATAAAGCGCATTGCAATCAGCCTCGGGTGCATTTGCCACAATGCCGCCCATCTTTGCCGCACACGCGAGGAGCACAGAGGTCTTCAAGCGAATCATTTCAAGATATTCCGCCTCGGTCACGTCCGTGCGCTGCTCGAAGTTCATGTCATACTGCTGACCTTCACACACCTCAATCGTCGTATCGATAAAGAGTCGGCGCGCCTCGTCGGCACGTCGGCACATGCAAGAATTGATGAGTTTGAACGACTCAATAAGCATCGTGTCACCCGAGAGGATTGCCGTATTGGCATTCCAATGGCGGTGAACGGCTGGTTTACCGCGGCGCACCTCTGCCCCATCCATAAGGTCGTCGTGAAGGAGCGTGTGGTTGTGATACATCTCAATAGCGACTGCCGCACGAAGCGTATCGTCATTGCAGGGTGCATAAAGACTGTGCGACAAGAGTGTCAACACTGGGCGAATGCGCTTGCCCCCCATTTCAAGAGAGTATGTTATAGGTTCATAAAGTCCTTCGGGCTTTTCGGGAAAGACAATGTTGTCAATAAATTGTTCGATTTGATTAAGCATGGGGTTATGAGGTTGTTGGTCTTTGGGTTATAGTTTCTTAAGGTTGTAAGGTTATAAGGTTATAAGGTGGTAAGGTTGCAAGGTTGTAAGGTTGTAAGGTTGCAAGGTTGTAAAAAAGTTTTGAGTGAGGAGCCATGCGGAAACTAAGCCTCACCCTTTAGGGGGAGTTTGGAGGGGGCTACCTTCTCGTCTACTTGTCTACTTGTCTACTTGTCTACTATCACTATGATACTCTATAGGAATCGTCACACGCACCACAGAGATTTGTCCGTTCATCTTCCCTGGTTCCCATTTAGGCATCTTTCGCGCTGCAGTCATAATGGCGGCAGAAATCATGGGATGAAGGGGTTCTTCAACTTTGGGTTCAGTAACACTTCCTTCCTTATCCACCAAGAACGTTAGGTAGGTTGTACCCGCTATATTTTGGTGGACCACCAAAGGGGGATATACAATATTGCGGTCCAACCAACGCATGAGAGCGGTAATTCCGCCTGGAAATTCTGGCATTTCCTGCACCACCTCTGTAGGTGTCAGCGGGGGCAATGGCAAGGGAAGTTCTTCGGGCTCGTCTACCATCAACGAATCGTCGGACACAGTAACCTGCGTAAGCGTGTCAACCGTTTGTACCGCGGGGAGGGGTATCTCTGGCACCACCTGCGCTATGGGTTGCTCCACAATTTCTGGAACTGTAACCACCACTTTCTGCGCTGGAACGTCTTGCTTTGGGCGCGTGTCTACGAAGCGTAATAGGTGGGCATCTTGTTGCTGGAGAGATTCCATGCGGCGCAACTCTGCCAACAACTGCGCCAGTTCCTGGTCGGAACGCATACTGACGTAGGTATTCAGGACACACATCGTCCCCACCACCAAAAATATCATCACAGCGGTTCCCCACAACGCACGAGCATACCGCCTGCCGGCTTCTTGGCGAAGTCGATAGGCGCCATACGAACGATTGCGTCCCTCAAAGACGAGGTCGCACCATTCCCGCGATACTAAATCGACAGAACGCACGTTAAATGTTTTAGGTGAGATGATACGCGGTAATAATTCTATTGTATTTTGCTACAAAGATACCTTTAAAAGTAAAAAACTTAGTAACTTTGGACCACTATTTTAAGTCAGAAATGAAAAAATTACTCTTCTATATACTTTGCATTCTTCCGGTTACCTCTATCTGGGGGCAAGAAGCGACTTCGGGGTATAACACGATGAAACTCCCCGTGTCGGCTCATGTTGCCGCTTTAGGGGGAGAGAACATCTCTATTATTGAGGATGACGCTGCCATTGCCTGGCACAATCCCGCTTTGCTTTCTAACGTATCCCACAACGTTTTGGGTTTAAGTTTCATGACCTACTTTGCCGATAGCAAATGGATGGGGGCGCATTATGTGCGTGCCTTTGGCGACCGCCACACAGGAAGCATTACAGCTCAATACATGCACTACGGGGAGGCTGACGAAACAGACACCCAGGGTAATGTCATCGGCAGTTACTCCGCCAAAGATATCTACATTGCTCCCTCATATAGTTATTTGTTTAGCGACAAATGGAGCGGAGGTGCCACATTGAAATTTGCATTTTCTAATTATGCAGACTACTCGGCCATGGCGATTGCTGTTGACCTCGGTCTGAACTACTACGACGAAGATACCGACCTATCGGTGTCTGCAGCAATTAAGAATATTGGTAGCGAACTTTCTTCCTTCCACGACCGCGAGCAAACGCTTCCCTTTGTGGCACAGGTGGGGGTGTCAAAAGGATTAAACCACCTCCCCTTGCGTTTGTCGGTAACGCTCACAGACCTTACACGATGGAGTTCGGACTACTACATTCTGGAGAATGCTGAAGATAAGGAACTTTCCTTTTCGAAAAAACTGCTTAACCATGTGATCATCGGAGCAGACTATTTTATTAATGACAACATCAGTCTATCAGCGGGTTACAACTTCCGCCGCGCCTACGACCTTAAAACGGCGGGTAGCGCACATGGGGCAGGACTGACTGCTGGTGCCACCCTGCAAATCAAGCAATTTATGATTTCTGGTGCATACGCAAAATATCACAAATCGACGTCCTCACTGATGTTTAATGTAAGTTACACATTGTAATCAGCAACGGACTATTTAACAATACACCTTTTCTCATGAAGAAAATCATTATCGCCCTCGATGGTCATTCATCGTGCGGCAAGAGCACTATGGCTAAGGCCTTGGCAAAGAAAATTGGATATATCTATGTGGATACCGGTGCCATGTACCGCACGGTTACGCTCTTCGCACTCCGCAATAACATCTTCAACGGTGCGTCTTTAGATGCAGAACGCCTGGAGTCGTTACTTCCACAAATCCATGTGAGTTTCGTACTTGATCCTGAAACAAACCTTCCCCTTGCATGCCTGAACGGTGAGGTGGTAGAACGAGAAATCCGCACGATGGAAGTTTCTTCACGCGTGTCCCCCATTGCTGCCCTTCCTTTTGTGCGCACCTTGCTTACTCAAATGCAACAAAAGATGGGCGAGGCGAAAGGCATCGTAATGGACGGTCGCGATATCGGCACTGCCGTATTCCCCCAGGCGGAACTCAAGATTTTCGTTACAGCTTCGGCAGAAGTACGTGCGCAACGCCGTTATGACGAACTCATCGCCAAAGGTGAACAGGTGACCTTTGAGGAAATCCTCAAAAACGTGCAGGAGCGCGACTACATTGACTCCCACCGTGAAGTAGCGCCCTTGAAACAGGCGGAAGATGCCCTTGTGTTGGACAATAGTCACATGACCATTGAAGAACAAAACGAATGGTTGATGAATGCCTACATGAAAGCAGCAGGAGCAAATTGCTAATCTTAAGTTGACGAGAAGGATGCCCTCTTTAGTTAACGAGTTAACAAGGTACGAGTAAACAAGATAGTTACCGAGATAAACGAGTATCGTCCCGCATGGTAGTTGTTCTCTGTACTCTGTTCTCTGTACTCTAAAATCTTTACTCTTAAAAAACGATCATGTTGCAAATTGAAATAGACGCAGCCTCTGGTTTTTGCTTCGGTGTCACCACAGCCATCGGAAAGGCTGAGGAGGAACTCACGCACAGCGACTCGCTCTACTGCTTGGGCGACATTGTGCACAACGAGCGTGAGTGTGACCGCCTGCGCGACCTTGGTTTGCAAACCATTAACCACACTACCTTCAGCGAACTCCGCGGAGGGAAGGTCTTGTTGCGCGCTCATGGTGAACCGCCCCAAACCTACAAACAAGCGGAAGAGAACAATATTGAAATCATCGACGCTACCTGCCCCGTAGTGCTCCAGTTGCAGCGTCGCATCAAGAGGAAATATGACAGCGAAAATCGTCCCCTCATCGTCATCTATGGCAAGCGCGGACATGCGGAGGTACTGGGACTTGTGGGGCAAACCAACGGCGAAGCCATCGTCATTGAAAATGTGGAAGAGGCTGAAAATCTGGACTTCACCCGCAACATCTGCCTCTTCTCGCAAACAACGAAATCCGTAGAAGGTTTTCAACGTATTGTGGAATACATCACAGCTCATATTCAAGCGCCAGCCACCTTTGAATACTTCGACACCATCTGCCGACAGGTGGCTAACCGCCTGCCCAACATCCGCGAATTTGCGGCACGCCATGATGTTGTCATTTTCGTGTGCGGACTGAAAAGTTCTAACGGAAAGGTGCTCTACGAAGAGTGTAAGAAGGTCAATGCCCAAAGTTATATGGTGGACGAACCCGAGACGATTCAACCCGAATGGTTTGACAATGCTCAGACTGTGGGCATCTGTGGCGCCACAAGCACCCCGAAATGGCTGATGGAGGCGTGTCGCGACACCATTCTCAACCTGAAATAAGAAACACCTGGAAAGCAAGAAATATGTTAGCACAAATAAACCTCTATGTAGTTAGATACCAACTTGCTAGTTGGAACCTGCCACCGCATGTTTATGAACATTATGCAGTAGTCCCCACAAAATCAGAAGCTATTTGGATTGCTAAAAAACTTGCAGGCGAACTTAAAACGAAAGCGTTAAACGATTTTTCGGTTACCGTTTCTCAACAAATGTGTGTCAACGGTGTGTATTCTCTTAAAACCACGCACATTGTTGATGAGCAGGGTTATAGAAAGATTAAGGCAGATATTTAAGGAACTGCATTAACCACTCTTACGGGCGAGGGAACAAGGGGGGCTGCAAACTTTTACGCAAAAACACTTCTAAGTTTCAGCGCTTTGCCGTAACTTTGCAATGATAACGTCTGCAGTTTAGACAACTTATTATCAATTAACATATTAAGAAAATCCTTCGTGTGGCATGTTCCACGGAGGGCATGAATGTTATGAAACTTATCGAACAACTTGTAGCACGTGCGAAGGCTGATAAGCAGCGCATCGTGTTGCCTGAAGGTACGGAAGAACGCACCCTCAAGGCTGCCAACCAACTCCTTACCGACGGAGTGGCTGACCTTATCCTTATTGGTAACCCCACAGAGATTGCAGAAAAGTCTGCAGAATGGGGATTGGGTAACATCAATAAAGCAACGATCATTGACCCGCTTAACCATCCCAAGCAGGAAGAGTATGCACAACTTCTCGCAAAGCTCCGCGAAAAGAAGGGCATGACTATTGAGCAGGCACGTGAGTTGGTGAAGAATCCCCTTTACCTCGGCTGCCTCATCATCAAGGCTGGTGACGCTGACGGTCAGTTGGCTGGTGCGCAGAATACCACTGGCGACGTGCTCCGCCCCGCGCTTCAGATTATCAAGACTACTCCCGGCATCACTTGCGTATCAGGCGCAATGCTCCTTCTTACTATCGCTCCTGAATGCGGTGACAACGGTGTGCTCGTAATGGGCGACGTAGCCGTTACTCCCGTGCCCGATGCTAACCAGTTGGCACAGATTGCCGTTTGTACAGCTCAGACTGCGAAGGCTGTGGCAGGCATCACTCCTCGCGTAGCAATGCTCAGTTTCTCTTCTAAGGGTTCTGCAAAGCACGAAGATGTGGACAAGGTAGTTGAAGCCCTCAAGATCGCTCGCGAAATGGATCCCTTCCTCATGATTGACGGTGAACTTCAGGCTGACGCAGCGCTTGTTCCCGCAGTAGGTCAGAGCAAGGCTCCCGGTAGCCCCGTTGCAGGTGCTGCTAACGTGCTCATCGCTCCCCGCCTTGAAGTGGGTAACATCGGTTATAAACTCGTTGAACGCCTCGGTCACGCTACTGCCATCGGTCCTATCCTCCAGGGTATCGCTCGTCCCGTAAACGACCTCTCACGCGGTTGTTCTATCGACGACATCTACAAGATGGTTGCTATTACTGCCAACCAGGCTATCGCTACTAAGGCACAGGGATAATCCCCCACACATATATGTATTAAATATGCGAAACACCCGTTGGAGTGTTTCGCATATTTTTTGGAAGAAAAAACAAGCAGGAAAACCAAAACGACTTTCCTGCTTGTTTAGA
The DNA here is from genome assembly GCA_045632685.1 of Alloprevotella sp. Taxonomy (GTDB): domain Bacteria; phylum Bacteroidota; class Bacteroidia; order Bacteroidales; family Bacteroidaceae; genus Alloprevotella. The sequence continues at coordinate 78,128 of JAZQXB010000067.1, read as the reverse complement.
TATTACCAATAACGACGATCACTATAACTACATCAACACTTCCAAAATCTGATTGGCAATTCTGTTGTTAGGATCAAGTATAAGCACCTGTTCAAGATACTTCATACATTCGTCATCATTGTCTGTTTTAAAATAATACACCATCAAATACTGAGCGCAGATCTTTCGTCGAGCATCGAACATACTACTTTCAGGAAGAAGTTCCAATGTCTTTTCATAGTACATTTTAGGTTTCTCCTCAGCTTCTTGAGGATTTAAAACCCATAACTGTGCACGTTGGTACCAGGGCATGTACATAACTAATTCCTTGGTATATCCGTCAAGTTTTCCATTTTCCATGGCCACGGCAATTTGCTCATAAAGCGAATCCGCCTTCTCAATATACATCATCTGATTTATAGAATCCGTTCTACTAATCTTCTGGTATAAATCCGCCAAACTCATCTGGTCACGCCACGTAGCTGAGTCCCCCACCATCTCTAAGTATTGCGTGAAATAAGGGATACCCTCCTCACCTCTTTGTAACTCGGCATACAAATCCTTAATACCCGACAAGAGCAACAATGTCAAACCCTTATTTTCCTTAACAGAATCAACGGCCAAACGTTGTGTGTGATAAGGGAGGTAAGTATCTGAAACAACAGCTAACTTTTTGTTGAGAGAGTCCACTTCAGCAGAATCACTCGCAGTTTTCATTGCGCCATTGATGAGTTGCACATATTTAACATCATCTTGGGGCATACGCTTGTCGCCACGTAATGCCATGTGCTTTTCTTTGTAAGGAATTGCCTTACTGGGAAGTTTCAGAGAATCGTTATAAACATCTATGATATTATTATAGATTTTTATGGTGGAGTCAGGGATATTAGCTATAATCTGTTCATAGAACGGAATTGCTTCTTCATACTTTTTCTGCCAAAGTTCTAATTGAGCAGCATAGAAATAGTCATTGAACTTGTAGATAGAATCGGGGAACTGCTTTGATGTAACATACGAACGACTCTGTCTAGCGAGTTCATAATTTCCATTAAACAAGTCACAGGAGAAAATATAGTAATGCATCAAGCGCTGCTGATACATGTCTGGAGCCACCTTAAGGTCAAGAGCAAGTTGCGCAATTTCTCGAGCATTGTTACGAAGCACTGCACGCAAGCTATCATTTTCCTTATGACGAGGGTCTAATTGTCTTTCCCACATCGTAAATACGTATCGCTGACAAGCACGATACTCCAAAGAACCTTCCTCTCTGGGCGCAGCGTCAAAGTATTTTTTGTAATAACCAATAGCTTCCGCTCGCAAAGAGTCTCTCACCGTTGCGTAACGAGTTTCATGCTGAGCTTGACTATAGTAGATATCACCAATATGCTTATAAGCGTTGTACTCATTGGGGTTCAAAGCAAGCAACTTCAAGTAGTTATCGATCGCAAAGTTCTGGTTGATAAATTTATTTAGATACGCTTTACGATTAAAAGCAAGCATATCATTCTCGTCTATATAGTTTACCAACTCATCATAATATTGGGCAGCAGTACCGTAGTCTTGAACCAATTCCGAAACTTCCGCACAAAACAACAAAGTGTAACGCATTGTGGGGGCCTTGTCCATTTCTGCGATTTTGTCCCTAAATAATACAGCAGCCTTTTCTGAGCGGTTTTGCACAAAATAGTGCCCCACAGAAACAAGTCCGTCCACACGCTGGCGGAAGGGCTTCCTCATAATGGTATCCACAAGTACCACCAACTGGCGACTTGCTTTCGCATTGTCAGAATTCGAAACCGAGAGCAAGTAAGCGTCAGCCATATCCTTCAACTTGGGAGCCATCGCAGGAACCTCATAATCAAGTCCTGTGAACTTCTTAGCTGCTGCCTTTTCAAGAGCATCCTCTGGTTCATCATTATTTTCTTGTGCACACACAGGAACTGCGTACGCAAAGACTGCCATGAGCACGAGAAGGAAAGAATAAATTTGCTTCTTCATTATAGTGTTTGTGTTTTTTAATTCAAAAAAGAGCGGGAACAAGTTTCATCTTATTCCCTTTGAACGTGCAAATTTAGCAACAATTCTTCAGATTATAAAACAATTAGCAAAAAAATCATGACACTTTACCGCTCACACCAACTTATTGTGCTTTATTTCAAAGTGGGGTAGTCATAAACAACTGTTAGCACCAGAAAGTCATCTTCTATTGCACATTTATTTCCACGCCTGGTAATTCTATTTCCAACCCTGGTAATTTAATTTCCAAGGCGTGGAAGAAAAATTACCAGGCGTGGAAGAAAATTTTGGTAGAGCATAAAAGATTTTGGAAATAATATAGGTGTTGACCCATCTGAAATTTATGAAAGCATTGCCCCCGTAGGAGGGCACACTTACCTAACCGCAGGTGAACGCAGTGAACCTGCGGATTAGGGGTAACAGTCGAGTTTATCTATCGGTCCCCGTAGGAGGACCCACAACGACCGGATAAGTTAAAGCAATTTGTAGCATATCCAAGTGCTGTGGGTCCTCCTACGGGGACCGATAGATCTATTCGTTCGCATAGTACCACCGCAGGTTCGCCCTGCTCACCCGCGGTTAGGCATTTCGGATGGTTAAATCCTCTGACGTAAGTTTTTTAAAACTATATTTGGGTCAACTGCTATATTATAGCCTTAAGAATATCACTCGCTAAATGACGCTGAAGGCGTCACCACTCGGTAACTTTATAAGAATTTCACTCGCTTAATGACGCTGAAGGCGTCACCGCTCGGTAACTTTAAGAATTTCACTCGCTTAATGACGCTGAAGGCGTCACCGCCCGGTAACCGGGTGGTTTGAGCGTAGCGAATACCCCCGGATAGTGTCAGAGAGTAGTCGCACTCTGAAAGAGTGCCCCAACACCCGGTATACCTTGTTGCTCGGGCACCCCTCCTGGGTGCAATACTTGAGCGCGCCTCACCGGGGGTACTCGCCTCGCTCGCACGCCCCGGTTACCGAGCGGAGACACCTTCGGCGTCTTAACCACCCGGATTTATTACCTTTTCAATACCAAATACATCTCAAAATAGTCTCAATTATTTTTACTATTTTGAACGCCCTACCTTTCAAGCAGTTACTTCTCAAAAAGTTTACCGGAAACCTATAATAAAAAAAGAGGACTCACACACAGAGCACGAGTCCTCATTTATATAGGAGATAACATTCTTTGCTATTGAATAATGAAGCGCAAAGGTATAGTGATCCACTTACGCACGGGGACACCATTCACTTTTGCAGGAATAAATCGGGGTAGTGACTTAACCGCACGGATAGCTGCACGGTCACAATCTGCAGAAAGTGATTTCTTAATCTGCACCTCACCAATTAAACCATTTTTCTCCACAGCGAATCTGAGAATTACAAGTCCTTGTAAATCTTCATCAAGCGCCTTTGGGGGATATCTCATCATATCACGAAGGTACTTATGGAAGGCAGCATAACCTCCAGGAAATTCTGCATCTTGAGTTACGGCGGTATACACTACTTCATCGGAAGTCTTAACTTTCGAGGCAACTTCAATACGTTCATCTGTAGTCGCCTTTTCCTGAGCACGACTCTCGGTGCTTGCTCCACAGAGCAACAAACCACAACAAAGCAGGAATTGCCAAACACGGGTTTCTGTAAGTGTTCTCATTATATGAAATATTAGATTATAGCTCCTACTCTATTCACTTGGTTTTTCGGATACCACCATTATTGTTCCTTCGTTATCAATCTGTTATTCTTGTATCACGCACTTGCACCTGGCTGTAAGGTAGGAGTTGCGAACCGTTGCATATTATCAACTGACCAGGGTTTCCCTTTAGGTAGTAGTAGAAATTTTTTACAAGAGACTGACGACGCGGATCGGAAGTTATTACATAGAGCGAGCGCACGAGGGGATAATCGCCAGTAGCTATATAATATTGGTAGGGTCGGAAGTAATCGGCTTCGTCACCACCCTTTTTGCTGACCATCATTACGTTGACATCAAGGTCGTAGAAACTTTTAATGATACTATCCTGACGCAACCAGTCTACACCCACAACGGCAATAACGTCCTTATTCTCACGCGCCGCCTGGATAGCCTCAAGGTTGCTACCCTGGGCAAAAAGGTTACCTCCCAACTTCTTTGATTCGCAAAGCGAGTCGGTCATGTAGCGCACCGTGCTGGAACGTGAATTGTCGAAAACTACCTTGATTTCGCCCTTCTTCTGACCACGCTCCAACTGTTCCCAGCGCGTAATCTTACCCGAAACAATATCACGGAGTTCATCTACAGTAATAAGCGTGTCGGGATTGTCCTTACTAACAACAAGGGCAATAGCATCTGTAGCAATAATGGACTGTAACACATGCCCTACCTTCTGCTTCACAATTTGCTTCTCCACATCCGTGAGTTTGCGTGTCGCCACACAGCAACGTACACTATCGTCAAGGAGCATGTGAATAGCTGAATCCTCTGTCACATAATAAGGTTTCATATTCGCCTCAACATACTTCATATTAAACTGCTGAACCGCTTCAGACAAGATAGGTTTGAAGGTTTCATCAATGGCAATTTCCACATCGTACTCCTGAAGCCAATTCGTACGTTTCTCCTCTCCACACGACACAAAACCAAGGGTCAAAACCGCAAGACAAAAATTCACTAACTTTTTCATATCTACGTAGTATTTTTATTGATTAGCATATACCGATTGAGCAAAGATACAAAATTCTCAACGTAGTGAGCGATTCTAAAAACTATTTTTTGAGAGGCATACAAATATAGGAGTTATGACACCTTAAAGTACACCTAAAGGTCACCTTATTTATCTGATTCCTTGATAACAAAATTTAGGGAGTAATATAGTTGTTACTTGCGTAACCTGTGGTTGTCCACAAAAGTTCGTTCGTTTTATTTTGAGCCACTAATGAAGACTAATGGGCAAGAACCAAAGGCCGCGCAATTCGTGTTCTCTAAATTTTGGCAACAATATAGGTGTTGACCCGTAAAGACTATCATACCCCCTCCCCGCCCAAGGGCGGTACTCCCCCTATCTTAAGGGGAGAGAGGAGTTTGATACTTCCGTTAAAACGACTCAACAGATGTAAAAAATCTCGCTTTCACTTGGTATAAATAGTGTAGGATTACTCCGCATGGCGCTCTCCCCTTAAGATAGGGGGAGTACCTCCGCAGGAGGGGAGGGGGTATGATGATTCTTCTTATATTGGGTCAACTGCTATATCATTACTAAAATTTAAGTATCATCATTGGAGACACGATAAAATAAAAACGAGGTCGCATGCTCTTTGCATGCGACCTCGTTAATTATATACGGGCTACCGCCTTAACGGCAGCAATCGTGATTACTGGATAATGAAGCGTACAGGCACTGTGAACCACTTACGTACGGGGCGACCACTCTGCTTAGCAGGGATGAAGCGGGGGAGTGACTTAACCACTCGGATAGCTTCGCGGTCACATTCTGCAGAAAGTGACTTCTTAATCTGTACATCACCCACACTACCGTCGCGTTCAACGACGAAGCGGAGGATTACCATACCCTGCAAGTCTTGTTCAAGAGCGATTGCGGGATACTTCACATTATCACGGATGTACTTGAGGAGGGCAGCCTGACCACCGGGGAATTCAGCATCCTGTTCTACCACTTCATGAATTTCTTCTTCTGCGGGAGGAACTTCATCACCACCGGCCATCTGGTTATCCTTCAAGTCGTCGATGTTGATACCGTCTTCAGAGTCACCGATGTAGTCCTGAGAAGCAATCGCGATGTTTCTTCTCATCACTTCATCCTGTGTCTTCAAGGCCTTAGTTTCGTCAACCTGGTCAACGATATCGGGCACAGTGAAGGCGATAGAAGCCTTAACGGCAACCTTTTGGATTTCCTTGGGCTTGTACTCCTGTTTGATCTCAACCTTCTTCTCTTCCTTCTTGGGTTCTTCCTTCTTGAGTTCAGAGAGTGATGTTTCCATTTCTACAGTAATGTCGCGGTTAGCTTCAATTACGCTTGACACCGCAGACTTTACGAGAATAGCCACCACAAGAACTGCAATACCGATGAGTACCCACATGATAGAGTAGAAACGGCGCGCTGATGCCTTAGCACGTAATGCATAAGCGCCGTAGTTCTTGTATCGTCCTTCAAAGACGAGTTCGCACCATTCTTTTGATGCTAAGTCGATATTAGACATACTTTGTTACTTTGCTTATGTTAATTACTTCTTAAGGGGAACAGCGTTCTTGATCATATCAAGGTCTTGTTCGTGAATCTTGTCAATCACATACTTACCGATGAAGCAGATTTGCATTTCATCGAGCGCATTAATCAAGTTAAGGTAAGTAGCTTCATCAGTAGCCTTGATGATAGCAGAAGGAGTGATGTCAGAGTTCTTGATTTCACTCAAGCGCTTCTTGTGTTCTTCACGGTACTTTTCGTCCTGCTTCACATTTGAAGAGTGCTTGTTCGCAAATTCGCGGTTGAGATCAGCAACCTTCTTCATTGCTTCAGCATTCTTTGACATAAGCACCTTACGGATACCGTCCTTACCATACTCAGTTTCATATACAGTAGCCTCTTCAGGCTTACCTTCAAAGTAATAGATCTTGTCGTCCTTGTCGAGGATAATCGTGATAGCCTTGTCTGCAGCTACCTGGCTCTTATTTTCCTGCTTGATGTCTTCCTTGTCCGAAGGCATAGAAATTTGCATCGTCTGAGGTTTAAGAAGCGTAGTACAGAGCATGAAGAATGTCACGAGCAACATGATCATGTCAACCATCGGCGTAAAGTCGACGCGAGCATTCATTTTCTTTTGCTTGCCCTTGCCTTCGCCTCCGCCGCCCATATCTAAACTTGCCATAACATTCTAATTTTATTCCCCGCTCTTAAGTGTTGTGATGAGGTTGTAACGGTTCTCATCAACATCACGCAAGGAGTCCATAACTTTTTTGATAGATGCATAGGGAGTCCTAGAGTCCGCCTTAATAGCGATACCCATGTTCTTCCCGTTTGCTTTACGAGCTGCTGCTACCCACAACTTGAGCTGGTCGTCGCCGATTGCAGTACCGTCCTCTTGATATTCAGCGAGAGGAATACCCGCGTCAGAATTCTTCAACAGAATTTCTGTACGATGTGCGGCTTCCAAATCCAACCATCCTGCGATGGTATTAAGAGGAGTACCGAAAGTTGGCAACTTAGAGAATTCATCAAGTTGCTTGGGGTTGAGAGTGAGATATTCTCCACGAATCATTTCTTCAGCCATCGCACGTTGTGTTTCGGGTGAGTCCATACAGAGGAACACCTTACCGCGTGTGTCAACGAAGATAGTGAGCAAATTGTTTTCGGGGATCTTAATTTCAGCAACTGAACCCGGAACATTCACCTTTACTGGTTCGTCCTTAACGAACGTAGCAGTAAGCATAAAGAAGGTAAGCAGCAGGACCATAACGTCACTCATCGGCGTCATGTCGATGAATGTGTCTTGTTTTTTAATCTTAAAACGTCCCATTGATTAAGTTTACCTAATTTATGGATTAGTGAGTAGCGTTAAATGTCTGAACTACAGTGAAGCCTACTTCGTCGATGCAGAAAGTGAGGCGGTCAATCTTGTTAGTGTAGAAGTTGTAAGCAACAACCGCAGCAGCACCAGTTGCGATACCAGATGCAGTATTTACAAGTGCTTCAGAGATACCCACAGAAAGAGCAGCTGAGTCAGCACCACCTTCACCGCTAGCCATAGCAGAGAACGACTTGATCATACCCATTACGGTACCGAGAAGACCAGTAAGAGTACCGAGTGTTACGATAGTACCGATGATGGGGAGGTTTTCCTGCATCATAGGCATTTCGAGAGCAGTTGCTTCTTCGAGTTCCTTCTGAATAGCGAGCACCTTCTGTTCCTTAGAAAGAGTAGCGTCGTTTTCAACCTGACGGTAAGTAACGAGAGTAGAACGTACTACGTTTGCTACAGAACCCTGCTGCTTGTCGCAAAGAGCTTCAGCCTTAGCGATATCGCCAGCCAAGAGAGCAGCCTTAATATCCTTAACGAAACGACCTACGTTACCCTTACCGTTAGCTGTGCGGATAGCGAAGAAACGTTCAATTGCGAGTGCGATTACAGTGATGAACTGACCCCAGATAAGAGGCACGATGAAACCACCCTTATACACAGTACCAACGATACCATCGGGATGATAGTCACCATCCTGGAAGAAGTGGAAGGGAAGACCAGTAAACGCTTCGTGACCTACGAAGTTTGTCTTGTAACCAGCACCGAACACATAGAGTGCTTCAGCAATGAGAAAACAGATGAGGATAACAATCCAACCGGACTTAATACCCTTGAAGCCCTCAGACTTCTTTGCAGCACCCTTAGGTGCACTAGCATTTGTTGTTGCCATTTGTTTAAAAAATTAAAAGGTTTTAGGAATAAATGTTAATTGATTTTCAGCAAATTAGGCGCACGAAACACCCTCAAGAGGGCATGCGTACGCAATATATTTGTGGCAAAGTTACGCAAAAATCCTTTATTATTACCAAAAAGTGTTTGTTTTTTACAAATTAATTTTGGAGTTGGCACCATGCGCTGATGGCGGTAATAGTTTACAACAGGCACCAACTGACACACTTTAGGCCTAAAATGAGGGTTCGCTTCTATTTTTTCTGCAGGAAGAGCATTCGTTTATATTTAAATGTGTACTTTTGCCTAATGAAGTAGAAACCTAAATAATAAATTAGACTATGCACAACGAAATTGACTGGGCAAATTTGGCCTTTGGTTACATGCCTACAGACTACAATGTACGTTGCTACTACCGCAACGGCAAATGGGGCGAAATCGAAGTAAGCAGTTCCGACACAATTAACATTCACATGGCAGCCACTGCGCTCCACTACGGTCAGGAGGCCTTTGAAGGTTTGAAGGCATTCAGTTGCCCCGACGGTAAGGTGCGCGTATTCCGTTTGGAAGAGAATGCAGCACGCCTTCAAAGCACTTGCCGCGGCATCATGATGCCCGAACTCCCCACTGAACTCTTTGAAGCGATGGTAAAGAAGGTAGTGCGCCTCAACGAGCGCTTCCTTCCCCCTTACGAAAGCGGCGCAGCGCTTTATATCCGTCCGCTCCTCATTGGTACAGGTGCCCAGGTGGGCGTACGTCCTGCGGATGAATACCTCTTCATGATTTTTGTAACTCCCGTAGGTCCTTACTTCAAGGGTGGCTTCAACACTACGAACTACGTGATTGTTCGCGAATACGACCGCGCTGCTCCTCACGGTACGGGTACGTTCAAGGTGGGTGGTAACTACGCTGCAAGCCTTCGTGCTAACAAGCGCGCTCACGACCTCGGTTACTCTTGCGAATTTTACCTTGACGCAAAGGAAAAGAAGTACATCGACGAATGTGGTGCGGCAAACTTCTTCGGCATCAAGAACAACACGTACATCACTCCGAAGTCAAGTTCTATTCTCCCCTCTATCACCAACAAGAGCCTTCAGCAGTTAGCGCTCGACCTTGGTTTGCAGGTTGAATGCCGCCAGATTCCTGTTGAAGAATTGGCAGAAATGGAAGAAGCAGGTGCTTGCGGAACAGCTGCAGTAATCAGCCCCATCGGACGCATTGACGACTTGGAAGAAAACAAGAGTTACGTTATTGCGAAGGATGGCAAGCCCGGTCCTATCAGCCAGCAGCTTTACACGAAGTTGCGCAACATTCAGTATGGCATCGAGCCCGACACTCACGGTTGGACGACCATCGTGGACTAATATCTTGATTGGCGAACTGAAGGAATCATTCTTCAGTTCGTCATCATCTCTTAAATCGTAATCAACCAAACCCACCTTATGCGAAAACTTACGCACCTCCTCATGGGCGGTTTTGCCCTTCTTTTCGTGGGAACCGCCGCCTTAAGTAGTTGTGGCGACTCCGAAAAACTTCAGGAAAAAGAACGCGAGATTGAACAGTTGCGCCAATTAGCGGAGTTGGACAGACGCGAAATGGAAAATCAATATGCTGAATTTGCCGTTCAGTATGCCGAACTGAAAAAGACGGTTCAGAACGACTCTCTGGCTGCGCTTTTGGATATGGAGCAGAAACGTGCGGAGAAGTTGCTCAAGGAACTTAAGAATGTCAAGGCGAATAGTTCGGCAGAGATTTTGCGTTTGAAAAAGGAATTGGCTACGGTTCGTGCCGTTCTTAAAGACTACATCCGTCAGGTTGACTCGCTTCAGCGCCTCAACATTGCCCTGGCGAGTGAACGCGACGAAGCTCTTGCAGAAGCCGCACGCACACGCCAGGAAAACACTGCCATCAGCGAGGTGCGTGCAAAGTTGGAAGAGAAGGTAGAAATTGCAGCGCAGTTGAATGCCACGGGTGTCACAATCACCCCCTTGAAGAAGAATGGCAAGACAGCCAAGAAGGCTAAAGACATCAAGACCTTCTCTATTGACTTTACCGTTACCCGCAATGTCACAGCTACTACGGGGAACCGCATGGTCTATGTGCGCTTGATGAAACCTAACAACCAGTTGGCTAACCCCACGGGACAATTTGCGTATGAAGACCGCAACATAGACTACTCTGCAGCAAAGGCTATTGAGTATGACGGTTCGGAAATTCAACTTCAGGTGTACGTGCCTATCCAGGAATACCTCTCTCCAGGTCTTTACCACGCTTATGTATTCATTGATGGTCAGATGATTGGTTCGGGTTCTATAGAATTAAATAAATAAGCGATGCTCCCCAAAGACCCTATGATTCTATTCAGTTACATCAACATGAAACTGAGAGACCAATATCCTTCGCTCGACGAACTCTGCCGAGCGGAGGATATTGACCATAATTGGTTAATTGAACAATTGGCGGCCGTAGGATTTGAATATTCTGCGGAACACAACAAGTTTTGGTAACCTCACCTTTAAATAAGGTTTTTATAGGTATCATAGGCATTACTAGGCACCTCTAGGCATTTCTAGGCACTTCTAGGCACTTCTAGGTATTCCTAGGTATTCCTACACACCATTAACCATTAACCCCTCACCCTTCACCGTTAACCCCTCACCATTAACCGTTCACCTTTCACCGCTCCTCATGCGACGTTACCCCTTCACCCTCCTCTGTATTGCCCTTATCTTCATCCTTTGCTTCTGCCACCCCACAGCGATTCCCTTGGACATCCCCAACATTCTTGGGATAGACAAAATTGCCCATTTCATCATGTACCTCGGCACATGCGGAGTGATGTGGACAGAATACCTGCTTAAGCACGACAGGATTAACTATCCCCGCACACTATTCTTTGCAGTCATTGCTCCCATCGCTATGAGTGGAGGCATTGAATTCGTTCAAGGTTGGATGACCGACTATCGCGGTGCGGACATTTATGACTTTTACGCAAATACCTTTGGTGTTATCGTTTCATTAGTTCTTCCCTACGGTTGGTGGTTGGGACAAAAACGCAAGTAACCTCCCACCATTGCCTTTTGCTTCACCATCGCCAGACTCCTCTACTTACAATGCTCACGCTTCGAATCTCTTCTACGACGCTGTCTGCTGCTTGCCTTGAAATGGGCAAGCCCTTTTCCTTTACCCCCCTTCATCTTCAGTCTCACCGTTCCCTCATTGCCAACCTTCAAGAAGCGGTATCTACCACTCCCATTTTTAAGGAACGCAATCCGAAAGAAGCGGTGCAAGTACTCGTTGTAGGGAATGCTACGCCTATTCCTTTATCAGAATTCCAAGAAGAGGATTGCGATGCCTTCTACAACTACTGCTTCAAACCCATGGTTCCCCACCGTGTGTTCTATGATGTTGTTCCCACAGCCAATTTAATGCTGGTATTTGGTTTGCCAGAATCTACCTGCAAAGCCATTGAAGAAGTATTGGGCGATGTACACTATGTATCTGCCCAAACCCCGGTGCTCAAGCAGTTTACCTTCAAGTCCACCCAGTCACAAGGTGCACAACTCTATATCTACACGCACGAAAAGACGGTGGACATCGCCTTATTCGATAATGGTCGTTTGCTGATTACGAACTCTTATGACGCACATTCTCCCGCTGACGCGTCATATTATGCGTTTAATATCATCAGTCACCATGGTATAAAACCGCAGGATATCCACATCCATATCGCAGGCACTCCCGAACTGCGCAATCCGCTCATTACCGAGCTCGGTAAGTTTGCCAATCACGTTGTACCTATCCTCCCTTCTATCGACTTTAAGCATCACGAGATAGCCTCCACAGAGGGCATGACGTACGACCTCATAACCTTCCTGCTTGGAAGAAAAAAATAATCCTTTTCTATGCGTATTATCACAGGACTCTATAAGGGGAAACATTTTGAGATTCCCCGCACGTTCAAGGCACGCCCCACCACAGACTTCGCCAAGGAAAACCTGTTCAACGTACTTCGTGCCTACCTTGACTTTGAAGACCTCAAAGCGCTTGACCTTTTTGGGGGTACAGGGAGCATCACCCTGGAGCTCCTCTCTCGAGGATGCCAACATGTCACCACAGTTGAGAAGGATCGCAAGCATTTCTCCTTTATCCTTGAGTGTATAAAGTCGCTCAAGACACCCGCTGCGCATCCCCTCTGTGGCGATGCACTACGCTTTATTGAGCGCAGCAAGGAACCCTTTGACTTTATCTTTGCGGACCCACCCTACGCACTGCCCGAACTTGGAGAACTACCCGACCGCATTATGAATAGCGGACTTGTCACTGACGACACACTTGTAGTATTGGAACACGGCAAGAACTTTGATTTCTCTTCGCGCCCCGACTTCCTGGAACATCGTGCCTACGGAAGCGTCAATTTTTCGTTCTTCCGCAAGCGTAAGACAGATGATACTCCTGAAGATGCTGTTGAAACACAGGCATAACGGCAGAATACAGAATAATAGAAGAGTGGAGGTCTCCCATAAGAACAGGGACACCTCCACTCTTTTATTGTATGTGTTCTGACGATTTATGTCGTCTGTTTTTTGGAGTCGCACATAGGGACCTAACAACAGTTATCTTATTATATTCCTGGAAGGCCCTCTTCTTGAGGCACCTCTTCTTGAGGTAATCCCTTGGTCAGCGCCTCAAGTACCTTGTCTTGGTAGGCACGTCCATGAGCTGCACGAATAAGTCCCTGATTAAAGATAACGAAGCAAAGGGTGTGTCCATGGTTTGTGGTACAATACCCCGCGAGCGTACTCACGCCCGTTACCGATCCTGTTTTAGCGCGTACATTTCCCTGGGCGGGAGTTGTGCGCATGCGCTTCTTCAGTGTACCGTCAACACCACAGATGGGCAAGGATTCCATGAGTGCCCCTCTCATTTTGGGGATGCTGTAGGCATAGCGGAGCAAGACGCCGAAAAGTTCGGGCGTAGCATAATTATAAAGCGACAGACCGCTACCGTCAGCAATGCGGTAATGCTTCGAGTTTAAACCAAGAGTATCAATGAGAGCGTTGATATAAACAACGGCATCGTCAGCACTGGCACGAGGTTTTAGGGACTGCGCCGCCAATTGATAGAACATCGACTCGGCACAAAGGTTATCACTCTCCTTCATCATAGGGTGTAACACGGAGGTAATCGGTCGTTTAAACTCGGTCAGCAAGATTGCACTATCCGGAAGTTCACGCAATTGCGTGCGCCCCTTCAGTTGAATCCCCGCCTTACGCATCAACCCACGGAAGGCCGAAGCAAAATGATGTTTTCCATCTAGATAGAGCGGACGGATCAACTTATCATCATCATCCCAGCACCAACCAGCACCACGCGAGAGTGTATCCTTCATCGTCAGATCAAGAATCAAATTACCCTCAATAGTCTTAATCTCACGTTGTGAAAGCGCATCTACCAACTGTTGTGCCTCCGCACTTTTGAGGAGAGGGTCAAAACCTGCACGCACAATAACATCTCCCTTAAAGGTGTTCTCACACTGCTCACCAGCGAGATAAAGTCCTGTGCGGTAGTCATAGTTCTCCCCTAAAAGGGTAAGTGCGGTCACTGCCGTCACGATCTTCTGACACGACGCAGGGCGCATCAGTTGCTGCTCGTTGTGGGCATACAACAAGTGATTATCTGTAAGGTCGTATACGTAGAGTCCTAATTGAGAGTGGCGCAACAAAGAGTCCTTCATTAGGAAGTCCAATCGGCGCACAATCTCAAGGTTAAGACTGTCAACAGCCTTAACTGGAAGAGCGAGAATAATGAAAAGGTAGAGTAACGTACGCTTTACCATAGTTGTTGGTAGGATTGTTCAATAATGCCCATACCTCCGAGCGCTATTGAAAACCTTGAGGGTGTGTCAAAAAGCAATTTTGACACACCCTCAAATATCATTAGTAATATAAAGTTTTCTGATTACTGTGCCGCAACGGGACGTGCAGGCGCAGCGGGAGCGAGTGTGATGCCGAGTTTTGCAGCAATCTTATTGGTTACATCTTCATTCAAATTGTCGTTAAGGAAGATGTAAGTACCCTGTGCAGCCTGCTTGTCGATGATGTATACATAACCGCCTTCTTTAGCGTATGCCTTTACAGCATCAGCAACAGCAGCATAGAGGGGCTGGAGTTTAGCCTGCTTTGCTTCTTCGAAAGAACGAGAGTTATCTTCGCGTGCCTGTTCGTAACGCTGATAAAATTCCTGAATTTCCTGTTCACGACGCTGACGGATGTTTGCGGGCGTCTGCTCGTTCACTTCAGCCTGATACTTCTGCATCTTCGTTTCAATTTCCTTCTGCAATTCAGCCAAGTCAGCTTCGTAACTCTTACCCAAAGTTTCAAGTTCTGTCTGCGCAGTCTTGAAAGCGGGCATTGCCTGTACAAGTGCAAAGTAGTCAACCTGTGCGAACTTCTGCGCAAAGAGCGCTACGGGAGCTGCAAGAAGCAGCATCATCAAGATTTTCTTCATTTTGTTTTGTGTTATAGATGATTAATAATTTACTGGAGATTAACGTGCGTAACCCAATTTCTCAAGCACTTCCGCACTAATGTCTATTGAGGGAGAAGCAAAAATTATGCCAGTTGTTGATGCGCGGTCCAAGACCATCTGGAAACCCTTCTGCTGAGCGATTCCCTTTACAGCATTATAGATTTCTTCCTGAATAGGTTCAATCAGCGAAATGCGCTTCTTATACAATTCGCCTTCAGGACCGAAATACTTTTTTCGCAACTCGCTTGCTTCACGCTCTTTGGCAATAATCGCCTCTTCGCGTTCTTTCTTCTGCTGTTCAGAAAGAAAGACGAGTTCGTTCTGATAATTCTTATACAAAGTCTTGGCAGCATTGTCAATGGCTTCAACTTCTGCTTGCCACTTCTTTGACACCTGATTCAACTGTTCATTAGCACGTTCGTAGGCAGGAATATTTCCAAGAATATACTCCATATCCACGAGCGCATATTTCTGTGCCGTCGCACCAAAGGCTACTGCAAAACAGAATAAGAGAGATGTTAGAAATTTCATAGTTAGAAGATTTAGAATTCTTGACCGATAATGAAGTGGAACTGCGAACCGCCCATCTTCATGCCGTTAGCACCATACTTTTGGAAACCGTATGCCCAGTCGATACCCATAAGTCCGACCATGGGGAGAAGGATACGCACACCAATACCCGCGGAGCGCTTCATATCGAAGGGATTAAACTTATTCACATCTGCCCAAGCATTACCGCCCTCAATAAAAGCAAGAGCGAAGAGCGAAGTGCTGGCTTCAAGCATCAAGGGATAACGCAACTCAAGTGTCATACGGCTGTAGGCGTAGGCATTACGACCGTCGGCACCGCCGAGCGAACCATTTTCGTAACCGCGAAGACCGATAGTCTCGGTAGCATATCCCGTAGAATAACCCGACATACCATCACCACCCACATAGTAAGTTTCGAAGGGTGATTTCAAGTGACGGTTATAAGCACCGAGAATACCGAACTCAAAGCGCGTCATGATTACAGGACACTTCATCTTTGAACTCAAGGCGGTAAACGAACGGAACTTCATCTTCCACTTGTGGTACTCAATCCAGCGGTACTTATCCTGCGCCTCCTGCTGATAGGTGCTGCTCTGATAGTTTGTCGCGAGGTTCTTATAATCCTTCTTTTCCCAAAGCGAATAAGGGGGAGTAAAGGTTGCACTCACAAGGAATTCTGAACCCATACGGGGGAAGAACGTATTGTCTGTAGAAGCACGACTCAAGGTCAGCGAGACATTGATATTGTTACAGTTACCATCGCTAATCAAGAAGTACTGCCAGTTTTTCAACATATAGCGTGTATACGCCAATTCTGCCATAAAACTAAAACTATCATCGGGCCAACGCAAGCGCTTACCATAACCGATAGAGGCACCAAACATCTTCACATACTTGTCGGGGTCGTAATAGTTTGCATAGTTGTAGTAACTATTATTTGAACCGTAACCGTAGAGATAGTTGTAGTAATTGTTGTAGTAGTTCGAACTGTAATAATTAGAGTTCACGTCACTCTGCTTTGAGTAATAGAGCGAGAACGAGAACTGGTTGGGGCGCTTTCCGCCAAACCAAGGGTCCATAAACGAGAGCGAATAACTCTGGTAGTACGTACCGTTCGTCTGCCCACTCAACTGCAAGGTCTGTCCATCACCTTGGGGGAAGAATCCGCCGCGTTTGTTACCCTTACGGAACATGTTTTGGATGGAGAAGTTTGTAAACTTCAATCCCAAGCGACCGACAATCCCCGTTTGTCCCCAACCACCAGAAAGTTCAATCTGGTCGCCACCTTTCGTAACCAGGGGCCAAGTGATGTCTACCGTTCCGCTTTCATAATCCGTATCAATATTTTTAAAGAGTTCGGTCTGAAGTATTTCTGAATCAAACTGGTTCATCGCCGAAAGGTCGCGCAACGAACGCTTGATCGACTCCATTGAGAAGAGGTCACCGGGTTTTGTACGGAGTTCACGACGGATGACATTTTCAAACACACGGTCGTTACCCGTAATCTTAATACGATTCAGTGTCGCCTGTCGTCCTTCAATAATGCGCATTTCAAGATCCACAGAGTCACCCACGATATTGACTTCTACGGGTTCGATTTGCGAGAACACATAACCATTGTTGTAATATAAGTTACCGATGGCATCTTCATCCACCTGCAAGCGATTTTGGAGTTGCTCCTGATTGTAGACATCGCCCTTTTGCATCTTAAGGTTGTAGTCCAGGTAGTCGGAGTCATATACCGTATTACCGACCCATGAGACATTGCGCAAGTAGTACTTCTGACCTTGATACAGATTCATGTAGATGTCTACATGTGAATCATCTATCTGCACCACACTATCGGAAAGCAACAAAGCGTCACGGTATCCCCATGCATTGAGTTTATCAATTAAGAGTCCCTTGTCTTCCTCATACTTTTCAGGGAGGAATTTCTTTGAGCGGATCAAATTGCGGAAGGAATTTTCACGCGTCTTCTTCATAGCGCGCTTCACCTTGCCCACCTGCTTTTCATCCACACCTGTGATGTATATTTTATGTACCTTAATACGGTTCTGCTTATTGATATTAATATCTACGAGCACCTTGTTGTTGCCCGTCACATCATCGCGCTGCTGGATATCCACCTCGGCGTTCTTAAAACCCTTATCCTCAAAGTAGCGTTCGATGATGAGTTTCGCACGGTTCACCATGTCAGGTGTAATCTGCGAACCCACCTGCAAACCAAGTCGTTCCTCAATATCTTCACGTTCCGACTTCTTCACCCCTGAATAGGAAATACTTGAAATGCGGGGCTGGGGCGTCAACTCTACATGAAGATAAATCTTGTTGCCGACAATACTATCGGCAAGAATCTTCACGTTTGAGAAAAATCCCTGATTCCAATAGCGGTTAATCACTTCTGTGATTTCCACACCTGGCACATCAATCTTTTGCCCTACAGTAAGTTCCGAGATACTACGCAACAACGCATTGTCATAAGGTTCAACTTCGCTTACTGTAAGTCCACCAAGGATGTATGTATTTCGATCTCCTGAATAGTTAATCTGCGGTTTTACAATCACGCGCTCTTGCGCTACCACACCAAGTGTCGTAGCGAAAGAGAGAAGGAGAAGTATGTTTCTAAATAAATTCATTTTTATTTTGCAAGGTCTACAATGTGGCAGGAAAGCACTCCTATGCATTTGTCTGTTCAACGACCTGTTCGCTGGTTTTTCCGAAGCGGCGTTCTTTACGATTAAAGTAGTCGATGGCAAGTTGTAAGTCATCGGCATTAAAGTCGGGCCAATAGGTATCGCAGAAATAGAATTCTGTGTACGCACATTGCCAAAGCAAGTAGTTACTCAAGCGACATTCGCCACCCGTACGAATCAGCAAGTCGGGATCGGGCATGAAGTTTGTCACCAAATGCTTACTGATGCAGTCTTCAGTGATGTCTTCGGGAGTCAACTCGCCCGCCTTAACCTTCTGCGCCAAGCGTTGCACAGTATCAGTGATTTCCCAACGCGAAGAATAACTCAAAGCAATCACCATTGTCATACCCGTGTTGACCTGCGTGCGTTCTTGAAGCGACAAAATCGCCTTTCGCACATCCTCTGGAACACGTGTCAAGTCGCCAATGATGCGCAACTTTACATTATTCTGCATAAAGAGTTCCTCTTCCATCGCTGTAAGTACCAGCGACATCAAAGCCGCCACCTCATCAGCGGGACGATTCCAGTTTTCTGTAGAAAATGTATAGAGTGTCAAATACTTAACCCCCATTCTGCTACACGCCTCTGTAATACGCTTCACCGTTTCCACACCTGCTTGGTGACCTACGGAACGATTGAAACCGCGAGCTTTCGCCCAGCGTCCATTTCCATCCATAATGATGGCGATATGTTGAGGAATAGTCATAATTATATTTTAGTAGACGAGTTAACAAGGTACGAGTAGACGAGAAGCCCCTCCAATCTCCCCCAAAGGGAACCCCACCTAATTCCTCCCCTAAAGGGTAGAACTTACCATCCGGATGGTGACCTCACCCTTTAGGGGGAGGCAGGAGGGGACATTTAGGTGGACTCTTTCTCCGGTCCTTAATACTTATTACAAGTCGGACATTTCGGACTTAAGTCGTATGTCACCGAAAAGAGGAGGGTGCTGTAATGGTCTTTATTTTTAAATCCACTTGAGGGTACTCCCATGGGAGCCTCGAGGCCGTCAAAACCATCGTTGGTCGTGAAGTTCATACGCCAATCGAGTCCTAAATTCCAACGGCGCGCCACTTTATACTTGACACCCACCCCCATAGGGATTGTAAATCCAATGCTTTTATCAATATCACCATAGGCAACGCCCAATCCGATTTGCAGATAAGGCACCAACTTATGGTAACCCATATAGGTGGGCAAATACCCATAGGGCAAGAAGTGCAACTCATAGAGCGCGGACAGGTCATAGAGTGCACCACTGAAGGAATATGTCAGGCGTTCAGGACTTGCTGTGCCTGATGTAGCGGGATAGAAATTCTTCGCGCCACTCACATCTCCCTCAATCTTCAGATAATTCAAATTCGCCTTTATCGCCATGCGCGGACTCAAAGGGAAGCGTGCAATAACACCCGCAGCCATCTTGCCGTTGCCGAACAAAGCCGAATTGCCATCATTGAGTGCGTACCCCATACCAACACTTGCACCGAGTTCTAACCGGTACCAAGTGTCATCATCATCCTGCGCAAACAAGCAGGTTGAGGTGAACAGCAAAAGTATTAGTATGGGGTAACGCACAATTATGACGGACTAAATTGTTTTTTTAAAAAGCGTAAGTATGGATATGGATACTACTTGCTACCCAAAAGCCACAACACGAGATATGCGATAAGGCCTACACCTGTGAAGAGTGCTATAAGAATGAAAGCAGCGCGCACAAGTGTCGCATCAAGATTCATGTAATCAGCGATACCGCCACATACACCAGCAAGTTTCTTGTCTGTTGTTGACAACTTGAATTTCTTTTCCATTGTGTTTTAGTTTTAGTGTATAAAAACGTTCTTTACTCGAACAACTTATTCCGTGAAAACGCGGTCTTGCTGCACCCATCCCAGGCGATTGAAGCGTCCCTTCATAACCTGACCATCCTGGGCAACAACCCACACATAATGATTTGCATCTACCGTTGAAACAAAGGGAAACGTTACTCCCTCCAACTGCGGGAGTTCCTTCTGCTTCCAAGTTCTACCATTGTCGCGACTTAAGAGCACCACACTCGTTCCGTCCGCTTGTGAACCTATCATAAGCGTAGCACCGTCGTAGGCAAACACCTGACGCTGGGGCATTTCGGGACAAGGATAGGGATTCTGCGCAAGTTCGGGATAGTAATTCCACACATACGTATGCTCACCCGTCTTATCTACATTCAACTTCCACACTACGGGCGTTCCATTTCTTGTGCCAACAACGAGAATATCCTCATACAGGGGATCTGTTACTGTAGGCAAACAGGTGGCAGCACAATTTTCGGTAGGCAAATATTCAGGTTCATCAGCCTCCTGAAGCGTCCAATTCACACCATCGACACTCGTCACAAACCCCTCTGTTGTCACCCCATAAAGTGCCTCGCTACCTGCAACAATTGTCAGCAAAGGTTGCGCCAAAGATATTGAAACCGCTGTCCAAGTCACTCCATCACCCGACTGCATCAAGCATCCGTCAGCAAGGGCGTAAAATGTGCCATCATACACCACTGGCGACTCAAGTTTCTTATCTACATTCGTTTTTGTCCATTCCGCTGGAGCTGTAGCCAAAGCCGTCAACACAACGGGCTGCGTGCCTTCAACACCATAGACATAGAGTTGTCCTTCATTCGCAACAGCAGCACTCAAAGCGACACCTGCCATTGAGGGAACGTCACTGGCTGCCTTATGCCAAACAAATTTATCACCTTCCTCCTGATGCACACGCACCTCCAGCATGTAAGTGCGCTTCGCCAAACCGTTGGGAGCATACACCGTTACACGGCGAGGAGTGCGAAGGTCTGTACTGTCAGTACCGACGAAAAAGGTATCCACATCTTGCTGACTCACAGAATTGATTGACAAGGAACCCGATGAAGCAAGCGTGGTAAACGTCACCTTACTTGCGTCACAACCATAAGGCAAAGAGTCTACATTGAAAATGCGACCACCAAATTGGTCAATACTCATAGGGTAATTGCTACCCGTAATTGAAGCAACGTAAACACTATCCTTACCCTCAAGGGTTTTGGTTGTTACATAACACGAAATTTTACCCATTTCTACATTGGTCACCACACATGTAGAGGGGGCAACAGTGATTACGCTATAGTCCTCGCTACCTTCACAAGCCATAAGGGTTATCACCGTCACGCATGTTAAGATAGCAAATAATTTATTGAACTTCATAGGTTTATCTACGGATATAGAGGGTTGTAAGTGTACAGACACACCCCACCCCTCGCTTAATATATATTATTTCAGTTTGCAAAAATAAGCACATTTTTTGGAATAACACAGACAGAAAGGACTTTTTAGGATAATTTAAGAGTTGAAAAAAGTTTTGCGAAGCACTTAACAGGTGGTCAACTGACGCCATCATCCGTTAGTTCGTGAGTTAAAAAATATTGCTTCTTCTATATAACAAACTCACAAACAGTTGAAATACAGGCGTTTGAAAAATTGTTATTTTTGCTCTCATTTTGGGGCAGCCAATTCGGTACTATATAACAAACGCTTGTTTCAGGGGAGAAAACTCTATTGATTGATAAAATGTCTCACGCAGACTACGCAGACTTTCGCAGAAGCGCACACACTTTGTTTGTGCTTGCCATCCGGATGGTAGCGCAAGCGTAGCGTGCGCCTCTGCGTAATTCTCGCTTATTTACGCAATGCTTTACCGAGGATCTGCGAAAGTCTGCGGAGTCTGCGTGAGAAACATAAAACTATTTTCTATACGCCAAAAATATTATCCTGCTGTTATATACCTTTTTTGTTTGCTTTAGGCAATGGGAACTGTCCGGTAAAATTTGTCTCTTTATTTTAGAGAACACGAATTGCACGAATAACACGAATCCTTGCGGGGTATTATCTTTGCTTATCGCATACGAATTGCACGAATACCATCCGGATGGCATTCGTGTTATTCGCCTCTGATTAAGAAATATTCACCCCGCAAGAGTGTTATTCGTGAAATTCGTGTTCTCTTAAACATAGAAATTCTCGTTTTTTTCGGTTGAATATCTATGAGGGGCCTTGTATGAGCACAACTATCCATCAAACAAAGAGTTATCTATATTTACCGGACAGCAATAAAAACAAAAAGTCCCACCGTATTGCTACAGTGAGACAATTTATACCTTTTCCCGTTTAGGAATAGTTTTTATAGTTTGAACTGCTTTTTGAGCGCTTCAATCTTCGTTTCAGCATCAGCCTTCTTCTTGCGTTCGAGTTCTACGACCGCAGCAGGTGCGCTACTTACGAAGCGTTCGTTTTCGAGCTTCTTGTTTACGCCCATGAGGAAGCCTTCAAGGCGCTTGATTTCAGCGATAGCTTTTTCCTTTTCTGCTTCGTTGTCAACGAGGTCGCCAAGGAGGAGTGCGTAGCGTGTAGTTTCTACCATGAAAGCTACTGCGCCGTCGGCCGCTTCTGTTGTTGCGTCTTCAATCTCGGCAGCAGCCAACTTCTCGATAAGGGGTTTGAGCGATGAAACGGGACATGTGGGCGTAGCAAGCACCTTCACTTCCTGACGGGGCGAGATGTTCTTGCTATTGCGCACGGCACGAATATTGGCAATAATGTTCTTCGCATGGTTCATTGCAGCAAGGAGCGCTTCGTCGCCTTCCTGGGGCGCGGGAATGGTCATGGGGCTCACCATGATGCTTTCTCCTTCTTTACGCTCTGCAAGGTGCTGCCAAAGTTCTTCGGTAATGAAGGGCATGAAGGGGTGAAGGAGGTGGAGAAGATGGTCGAAGAAACCAAGTGCCGTAGTGTAAGTCGCCGCGTCAATAGGACTGCCGTAAGCGGGCTTGATCATTTCAAGGTATGACGCAGAGAAGTCGTCCCAGAAGAGACTATACACTTCATGGAGGGCTTCAGAGAGGCGGTACTTCTTGAAGAGATCCGTGATTTCGGCAGCACTCTGGCGGAGGCGTGCGGCAAACCAAAGGTTGGCTTCTTTGGCTGTTTCGGGTTCTTCGATCGTGGCATCTACGTTCCAACTCTTGATGAGACGGAAGGCGTTCCAAATCTTGTTGCAGAAGTTACGACCCTGTTCGCAGAGTGTATCGTCGAAGAGGATGTCGTTACCTGCGGGTGCAGAGAACATCATGCCCATGCGTACGCCATCAGCACCATAAGTGTCGATGAGGTCGAGGGGGTCGGGAGAGTTGCCGAGCGACTTTGACATCTTACGACCGAGCTTATCTCGCACGATACCCGTGAAATATACGTTGCGGAAAGGCATATCACCCGTGTATTCATAACCCGCCATAATCATGCGTGCCACCCAGAAGAAGATGATGTCCGGACCTGTCACGAGGTCGGCTGTGGGATAGTAGTATTGGAGTTCCTCATTGCCGGGATCATTGATACCCTTGAAGAGGCTGATGGGCCAGAGCCATGAAGAGAACCACGTGTCGAGCGCATCTTCATCCTGCTTAAGGTCAGAGAGTTGGAGGTCTGCATTACCACTCTGTGTGCGTGCCAATTCAAGAGCCTTTTCAGCCGTTTCGGCAACGACAAATCCGCCTGTGGGGAGGTAATAGGCAGGAATGCGGTGACCCCACCAAACCTGACGCGAGATACACCAGTCTTTGATATTTTCAAGCCAGTGGCGGTAAGTGTTCTTATACTTGGCGGGATAGAACTTGAGTTCGTCGTTCATGACGGGAGGCAAAGCGAGGTCAGCAAAGTGTTGCATCTTGAGGAACCACTGCATAGAGAGTTTAGGTTCGATAGCAACACCTGTGCGTTCGGAGCAACCCACCTTGTTAGTGTAGGGTTCTACCTTCTCCATGAGTCCTGCTTCCTGAAGGTCCTTCTCAATCTGTCGGCGCACGTCGAAACGGTCCATGCCTACGTACATGCCAGCTGCTTCTGAGAGGGTGCCGTTGTCGTTGAAAATGTCGATAGAAGGGAGGTTGTACTTTTCTCCAAGCATATAGTCATTAACGTCGTGAGCGGGAGTCACCTTGAGGCAACCAGTACCAAACTCTACGTCAACATATTCGTCCTCAATCACGGGGATGCTTCGACCTACGATGGGCACAATGACGCGCTTGCCTTTGAGCCATTCGTTCTTGGGGTCGTTGGGGTTAATACACATGGCTGTGTCGCCCATGATAGTTTCGGGGCGTGTTGTTGCCACAACGGCATAACGACCTTCAGTGTCGCCCTCAACCATGTAACGGAGGTAGTAGAGCTTGGAGTTTTCTTCTTTATACACAACTTCCTCGTCAGAGAGGGCGGTTTGTGCCGCAGGGTCCCAGTTTACCATGCGTACGCCACGGTAAATCAACCCCTTATTGTAGAGGTCAACAAACACCTTGATAACGCTTTCAGAGCGCTCATCGTCCATGGTGAAAGCGGTGCGATCCCAGTCGCAAGACGCACCTACGCGACGCAATTGCTTGAGGATGATACCACCGTGTTCTTCGGTCCATTCCCAAGCGTGCTTCAAGAATTCTTCACGGGTAAGGTCAGTCTTCTTAATACCGCGTTCAGCAAGGCGATTTACTACCTTTGCTTCGGTTGCAATAGAAGCGTGGTCGGTACCCGGCACCCAACATGCATTCTTCCCCTCCATGCGTGCACGACGCACGAGGATGTCCTGAATGGTGTTATTAAGCATGTGACCCATGTGGAGCACACCAGTAACATTGGGTGGAGGAATCACCACGGTGTAGGCCTCACGACCATCGGGTTTTGAACTGAAGAGTTTATGGTCTAACCAGTATTGGTACCATTTGCCTTCTACGGCATCGGGACTATATTTAGTTGCTAATTCCATCAATTATTATTGTTTATTAAGTAGTTGCTCTGTTGTAAATGTTAATGGGAGTGTGCGACAATTATAAGTAGATGCCATCACTTCGCCATAAGCACCAGCTGAGCGGAAGACGATGATGTCACCGCGTTGGGACGTGGGAAGGGGGTAATCTTTAGCAAATACGTCGCTGCTTTCGCAAATGGGACCTACGATGTCATAGTGTGCCGTAGGAGCACCTTCGGCGGTAATGTTTTCGGTGAAGTGCAAACTTCCGTACATTGCGGGGCGAATGAGTTCAGTAAACCCAGCGTCAACAATAAGGAAATTCTTGGTGTGTCCCTGCTTCACATACAATACCGATGACACCAATGCGCCACATTGAGCGACGATGCTTCTGCCCAGTTCAAAGTGCACTTGTTGGCCGTTTCGGATTTCAAGATTGTCCTTGAACACCTTAAAGTAGTCGTTGAAATTAGGAATTGGATTGTGATCGGGATGGTCGTAATCAATTCCCAGACCGCCTCCTACGTTGATGCTTTGCGTATGAATACCTTCGGCTTCGAGTTGCAATTGAATTTCGTTGATGCGGTTGCAAAGTGCTTCATAGACAGAGAGATCCAGGATTTGCGAACCGATGTGGAAGTGGAGTCCCACGTATTCCACGGTTTCAAGTTCGTTGCAAAGGCGGATGGCGGGTATAAGGTCTTCCATGGCAAGTCCGAACTTATTTTCATGAAGTCCCGTTGTGATCTTCTCATGCGTGTGTGCATCTACATTGGGATTCACGCGAAAGGCCAAGCGTGCTTTAACATGGAGTTGCTTGGCAAGTTCGTTGATGACTTCCATCTCGGGCAGACTTTCTACATTGAAGCAACTGATGCCCGCTTGGAGTGCCGTACGAATTTCTCGGTCACTTTTACCTACACCTGCAAAAACAATGCCTTTAGGTGCAAAACCAACTTCTAACGCCCGTTGCACTTCACCACCACTGACGCAATCCACCCCAAGTCCAGCCTTTCTGACTAATGTGAGTAGTTCGGGGTTGGCATTCGCCTTGATGGCATAGTGAACGTGGAAATGTGGCGTTGAATACAACTCCTTATTGATCGTTTCAAGCGTTTGGCAAAGCAATGACGTGTTATAGTAATAGAAAGGACCTACTTCGCGTTCAATTTTCTGAAGTTGTTGAAGCGTTACCCCTTCGTAAAAATTAAATGCCATATAATTTTAGTTAAAAAGCGTCTTACTCAATGCCTTAAGCGCCACATTCTTGTCTTCGCCCTTAATGAGGAACGAGATGTTGTGTTCCGAACCACCATAAGAAATCATGCGAACGGGGATGTCAGCAAGAGCATTTGTTACCTTTGCTTCAAAGCCAACATTATTCCATTGCAAGTCGCCTACTACGCAAATGATGCACATGTCTTCATCTACTTCTACCGTTCCGTACTTCTTGAGTTCTTCTACGATGGGGTAGATACGGCTATTGTTGTCTATAGAGAGGCTAACACCGACTTCAGAGGTAGTCACCATGTCGATGCTTGTCTTGTACGTTTCAAAGATTTCAAACACCTTGCGGAGGAAACCTGTAGCGAGGAGCATACGACTGCTCACAATCTTGATAGCCGTGATGTTATCCTTTGCGGCAATGGCCTTAATCTTGCCAAACTCCATTTCATTATTAATGAGGGTGCCGGGAGCTTGGGGATCCATGGTGTTGAGTAATCGTACGGGAACACCTGCGAAACGAGCGGGTTGCACGCAAGTGGGGTGGAGAATCTTTGCGCCAAAGTAAGCCAACTCTGCGGCTTCGTCGAAGTGAAGTTGGCGCACGGGTTGAGTGCCATCAACAATACGGGGATCGTTGTTATGCATACCATCAATGTCCGTCCATATTTGAATTTCATCAGCACCGAGCACGGCACCAATCAAACTGGCTGTATAGTCAGAACCACCGCGCTGGAGGTTATCTACCTTACCTTCAAAATCACGGCAGATGAAACCCTGGGTGATGTAAAGGTCATAATCCGAATTTTCAGCAAGAATAGCCTTGAGGTTTTCCTCAATATACTTCATGTCGGGTTCACCGTTCTTGTCGGTCTTCATATAGTCAAGAGCGGGAAGTAACTTTACCTTTACACCAATCTCCTTGAGGTAGTTTGTCACCATATTCGTTGACATCATTTCGCCCTGTGCAAGGATGGTCTTTTCTGTGGTGTCGGTAAAGTCTGAACCAGAGAAAGAGTGGAGATACATAAACTCATCTTCAAGGAAATCAGAAGTCTTTGCCAACCATTCCTGGTTTGCATAGAGTTCCTTGATGTGCTCCATGTACTTTGCGCGTAATTTATTGATGACGTTGTTTGCCGCTTCCTTATTACCTTTCTTAAGGTAGTCAGCAATTTCAACGAGGGTATTTGTTGTGCCAGACATTGCAGAAAGGACAACAATCTTTTGCTGCTTGTCTTCAGTAATGAGCTTTGAAACTTCCTTCATACGCGAAGGAGTGCCCACTGATGTGCCACCAAATTTCAGTACTTTCATATCTGTGTTAGTGTATTAAGTAATTGAAGTTTTCGCGAGTGCTTAACTTCTTCGGTTATGAGTTTGAGTTAGTGACTTTAAAGTCTCAAAGATTCTTAAAGTCTTTAAGGTTATGGGTTCTTTTTTTGAATATTCACCACCCTAACAATCAACGGTCAATTCCTCGTTATCCACATCTTGTTCGTTAGTAGCTATAATTTGTCCGTTGGTGGGGATAATATTCCCATTTTCACACTTGTAAACGGCTGTACCTGGGTATTCGTTAATTAAGTGAAGATTGTGAGTAATCATGACGACAGCTGTACCTTGTTGGCGAATACCGTGGAGGATAGTCATGATATTGTCACTCGTTTCTTTGTCAAGGTTTCCTGTAGGTTCGTCGGCAAGGATAACCTTGGGGGAGTTGAGTAGTGCACGTGCGATGGCTACGCGTTGTTGTTCCCCCCCAGAGAGTTCGTGGGGGTAGTTGTTAGCCTTTTCAGAAATGCCTACTTGCTTTAAGACTTCGGCAATGCGTGGTGCACGATCTTCTTTTTCCCAGTCAGTCACTCGAAGTACGAAATCAAGGTTTTCCTGCACAGTGTAATCCGACAAGAGCTGAAAATCCTGGAATATGATGCCCAATTCCCTGCGAAGTTCGGGGAGTTGGTGTTGCTTCATTTTTGAAAGATCGTAGTATAATATCTCGGTAGTATCGCCCTTAATGGGTAATTCGCCATAGAGTGATTTAAGGAGCGAACTTTTACCCGATCCAACCTTTCCGACAATGTATATAAAGTCATTTTCAGAAACAGAGAAATTTACGTTTTTCAAAATTTCGCGTTCCTCAATGTTTATTGTGGCATTGATGAGGTTAATGAGCATTGTTGATGATTCGTTAGATAAGAATGGGGAAATAATTTATTTCTGGTATGCTACGGCAAAGATGGCATCACGGTAGTGTTCAAAATGGATACTTAAACCGTGGTTAATTTCTTCAATTTTTCCGTCAATATTTCGTAGTGTGATACCTCCGATTAACGGAGTTTCGGGGATGGAGAGAAATTTATAGACGGCCTCTTTAGCACACCATAATTTTACGGCAGATAACGTGTCCAAATTGTCTCCAAACAGCTTTCCTTCGGTTTCATCAAGGAAGTGAGACTTGATGCGCAGGGGCTTGTCGCTAATCATTTGGAGATCCAAACCGATGCGTTCATCGCTAAATACCAGTGCTACAAGCGAACCGCTATGGCTGATGCTGATTTGTGTGTCACTATTATTGAGCATAGGAGCACCTGTAGGAGTATATCCGATTTGCGCTTGCTCTCCGTAGACGGACTTCAGTAGCAATCTAACCCCCAACCATTCCCTTTGTCTTTTTGCGCTTTTGAATGATTCACGGGCGTATTGTAGGGTAGCGGTTGGAAGTTCCGCATTAAAAAGTTCCTGACTACAGGTGTCCGTGTCTAAAACATAGACTTGAGACTTTCCAACTTGAATGGTTGACGATTGAATGGTGTGTTGCATCAGAAGGGGCATTTTTCAGGTGCCGCGGGTGTGGTTTGCTCCTGTTGCTGAGTTTGGGGTTTTGATGAAAGCATCTCCATGTTGTTAGCCCAAATCTCTGTGATGTTATGTGTGCGCCCCTGCTTGTCGGTATATGAGCGTGTGCGTATTTCGCCCTCAATATAAAGTTTGTCGCCCGTATGCACATATTTTTCTACCACTTCAGCCAATTTTTTCCACACAAGCACGCGGTGCCACTCTGTGCGCTCGGGTACAACAGTACCATTGGGGAGGGTGTATCCTCGTGTGCTAGTAGCCAAACTGAATACGGCTGTAGCAACACCTTCTTCAACATATCTTACTTCGGGTTCTTTACCGACATTCCCGATAAGCATTACTTTATTTAATGACATAGTCTTTTTAGATGAAAGGTTAAGATTATAACTAAATGTGTAATCTCCCCAATTCTTAACGCAATCTGTTGGAAGAGCGCACCAATTCATCGTCTTTACGGATAGCACGCTTAGCCAAGATGCTGAAAGAGATGGTGGCGATAGGGAAGATAAGGTTAGCGTAATAGAACTTTGGCATGTTAGGTTGGTCACCAACGAAAATCCATACGCTTACGATCGTAGTGATGAGTGCTATGATGATAACGAAGGCGAGAAGGCTACAGAGTTGCATCTGCTTTTTACGGTTCTTAAATATTGCTATCGCCCAACTTGCAATCAGGGTGATAAGCACTGAAAAAACAATGCTTTCGGTTGTTGCGATGTCACCTAAAAGGTAGAGACCTTTCTCCATGTCGTCGCCATCACTATAGCTACCTATGGGGAGAGATAAACTGCCCCACTGAATGAGAATGATGAGGAGCAGGTAAAGGGTTTGAATGCGTTGCCACATAGGGTGGGGGATAAATAATGAAAATGAGAAAGAGCATGCGTACTATCATTGTTTACCGTACACATCTTCTTGTCTATTCAAACTTGTTTACTAATACTTTTTAGAAAACCAAAACGAGCAACAAGTAGCGACCGAACACGGACCACTTGTCACTCGCTATAGTAGGATTAATGTTTAGTCATCAAGGTTTTCCTTATCCTTCGCAGGATTACGATAGTAAATACGCTTATTAAGGAATTCATCTGCTGCCATGAGAGTGGGTTTAGGCAACTTTTCGTAGTAACGACTGATTTCAATCTGTTCAAGATTTTCAAATGTTTCTTCGAGTCCGTCATTGCCAGAAGAGAATTCTTTGAGTTTCTTATTCAAATCTTCCTTCATCTTTACAGCAATTTGGTTTGAGCGTTTTGCCATGATGGCAATGCTTTCATACACATTATCTGTACCTTGACAGAAGTCCATGAGATTGTGCGTTACAGTGTTTGTAGGCGCTTTTGATTTCTTGTAGTCCATATATGTTGCTCTTTCGAGTTTAGTTTTTTTATGTAAATAAGTGAAGATGGCGATGTAAAGCATTTTAGGAACACAGAGGTTCTTCCTTGGGTTTCATGCCTTACTCCTTACTGGTTTGAAGTAGTGTATTTAACCGCTTTCTTGAAGAGTTGCTCCGCCTCTTTCATGAACTTGGATTCGGGGTATTCGTTAGTGAATCCGTAGTATTCATCGATGGCATTGTGGAAGCGTTCTTCCTTTTTTGCTTCAATACTCTTTTCGGCGAGTTCGAATTTAGCTTTCAGTATGAGTATCGCAAAGTCCTCGCGCAACTTGGTGTAAGGATAATCTCTGATGGCATTTTCAGCGGTAATGATACATGCCTGGTAATTACTACCTCCGTCATTGCTACAATTGCCGAAATAATCTCCGAGGTCATAATACAATTTTGCTGAAAGGTATTCCTTTTCAACGAGCAAATCCTGCAAGGTGAAAATATGCTGCATGGCTATTTCACGACGCTCACTATAGGGGTAGCGCTCAATGAAATTCTGAAACTCGGTTACCGCCTCATAAGTGGGCGTTTGGTCTAATCTTGCTTCGGGTGCTTCCTTCATGAGAGATAATCCTGAATGAAAATAAGCATCTTCGGCATAAATACCCTTGGGGTAGGTTTGGTAATACTTACGAAAGATGGAAGTTGCCATTTCGTAATTTCCCGAGTAGTAATTGCAAAGTCCAAACAGATAGAGTGCCTCTTGTCCCTTTTCTGAGCCCTTCATTGTTGTAACCATTGTTTGAAGGAGTTGGGATGCTCTATTGTATTGCCCATCAGCAAAATACTCTTTTGCTGCTTCGTATTTATACCCCAAGTCAGAGGTCTTAAGCAACTGATTGTAATTGTTACATCCGTATAGGTTTAAGATGATTACAATCAGTGTTATGAGGTGTGTTGTTTTACTCATAGTCTAATTTTGGGCAAAATTACTAAAAGCAGTTGGATTGACCAAGCGCATATATTTACAATTGAACTTTTTTTCGTGAAAATCAGTACAAATCCTTATGCCCAATTATTGTTTTGAGGTGTTGTTGTTTGTTGGGTGAGGGTTGTGATGTGATTTTTTATCGCCGCTCTTCTTTCTTTTGTCCGTAGCAGTTGATGTGCTCGATTGGTTGGCTGGTGACTTTTTGCCCCTTTGTTTGGCGGGGTGTTTGGTGTGTTGCTTGCGTTTGAAGTTTTTACCCCCAGTTACCGCCGATTTTGATAAATCCGGAGCTGTTAATCCCTCTGGAAGCATTTCGCGTGGGATTTCCTTCTCTAATAACTTTTCGATTGATTTGAGGCGCAGGTAATCCTCTTTACTTACGAGCGTTACAGCCTTTCCTGCCTTTCCTGCTCTTCCTGCTCTTCCAATGCGGTGGATGTATTCTTCGGCATCCCTTGGAGTGTCAAAATTGATGACCATAGTGATGTCGTCGATGTCAATACCTCGTGCAACGATGTCGGTAGCTATGAGCATGTCTATTTGGCGCGCTTTGAATTGTTGCATCGTTTTGTCTCGCTCTGCCTGGGTCAAATCCGAGTGCATTTGAGCGACATTTAACTTCAGGCGCACCAATGTGTGGTAGAGTTCTTTAACTTTTTGCTTTGATGAGGCAAAGGCGATGACGCGCTCTGGTTTGCTCTCTGCAAATAGCGACTCAAAAATCTTGAGTTTGTCGTCTTCGTGGCAGATGTATACCGATTGTTGAATCGTGTCGGCAGGTTTGCTTATGGCGATGTTCACCTCAACGGGGTTGCGTGTGATATTTTTCACCAATTGACGAATCTTGTCGGGCATTGTTGCCGAGAAGAGTATGGTTTGCCTTTCTTTAGGAAGATGTTTGATGATGGTTTCAATGTCTTCAGCAAACCCCATGTCAAGCATTCTGTCTGCTTCATCAAGAATGAAGTGTGTGGTTCGACTTAAGTCAAGTGTGCCCAGTTGGATGTGAGAAATGAGGCGACCAGGTGTTGCGATAATGATGTCTGCTCCCTGTTGTAGACTTTTGCGCTCTTGTTCATAGCGTATACCGTCGTTACCTCCGTAAATGGCTGCATATGATACATTCATGTAGAAGGCAAACCCTTGAAGCGCCTGATCTATTTGGCGTGCCAATTCTCGTGTCGGTGCCATGATTAAGCAATTTACTGCATCTTTGGGGTGCTCCTCCTGTTGTAAAAGGGTTAAAATCGGCAATAGGTAAGCTGCGGTTTTTCCCGTCCCTGTTTGTGCTATGCCCACGAGGTCTTTATTTTCCAACAAGTGGGGGATGCACTTTTCCTGAATAGGGCTGCATGTTTCAAAATGCATGTCGTAAAGTGCATCTAAAATATCTTCGGAAAGTGGTAGGTCTTCGAAATACATAGGGTGACTTTATGAAGTGGTGTGGTTATGAGGTGTGAAGATGCTTCAGTAGCGCGAAGCGACCTAACCCTTATAACCTTATTGTCATCTACTGCGGTGCTCGCTTGTAAAGCCAAAAGGCAATACCCGCAAAAATGATGTTAGGAATCCAACAAGAAATCATGGGTGACCATCCGGCGTTGATGGCGAAAGTCGCAAAGATGGTTTGGAACATGATGTAGGTAAAACTCAAGGCGATGCCTGTGCCGATAGAGAATCCCATGCCTCCCTTGCGCTTTTCCGATGAGAGTGATACGCCTATCAGCGTGAGAATAAATGCCGCAAAAGGTGAGGCGAATCGTTTGTGGTATTCCACTTCAAACGTACTAATGCCGGCTGCACCTCTTAATTTCTGTTTGTCTATAAATGCGTCCAGTTCGGGTAGCGTGAGGGTTTCTTGTTGCCCTTTGACATAGAAGAAGTCCTTGGGCTCCATGAGTATGACGGTATCAATAATGGCGCCCTTTCTGATTTCTTCTCTTCCGTTTACTAATGTGCGAATTTGATAGTTGCGCAATGTCCACGAGAAGGGGCGTTCGGCGAGCGTGTCGTATTGTAAAGTTTGAGCGGTTAAGTGGCTGATTAACTTTTTGTTCTCAAATTTATCTAAAGAAAAACCATAACCACTTTTTCGTACGTTGTCAAAACGCGTAATGTAGGCAACAACGCCTGTGTCTACCTGCATTTGTATGTTTTCGGCAACTGTAATATTACGCTTTTTAATGTGTAGGTTGTAGAAGTCATTCTTTGCAATATTACCTTTCGGGATGATGAATGCTCCCAGGAAAAAGGTTGATACGGCAATGAGGCCCGCAGATATCATGTATGGGCGTAGAAGGCGTTTAAAACTCGTCCCCGAACTTTTCATGGCGATAATCTCTGAATTATCTGCTAACTTTGTTGTAAAGAAGATAACAGAGATGAATACAAAAAGCGGACTAAAGAGATTGGAAAAGTATGGAATAAAGTTTAAGTAGTAGTCGAATATAATCTGCTTAGTCGTTGCATTACTTTGAGTTAACCTATCAATATTCGTATTGAAATCAAAGATGATTCCAATAGTAATAATGATTGCAATAAGGAAGAAGTATGTGGTTAAAAACTTCTTTATTATGTAAAGGTCAATCTTGTATATTCCAATCTTTTTGAGATCAAGCATTTGGTAATATCGTGAAATGATGAAAGAGAAATAACTTGCTGATAAAAGGTGAAAGAGTAAAGATAGAAGAGTAAAGTTAAAAGAGTAAAGGTGAAGAGTAAAGATAAAAGAGTAAAGATAAAAGATGCCATGCGGACTACAAGCCGTTTGTCTCGCTTACTTTCTTGTCTATTCGTACCTTGTATACTCGTACTTTGTCTTCTTGTACCTTGTCTACTCGTACCTTGTCTACTCGTAAACTAAAAAGTCTTCGGTGACTTCTCGTCAACTCGTACCTTGTCTACTTGTTTACTATGCAACCCTACAATCTTCTTCCTAATTTTTCAACCATTTCTTTCTTCCAGTAGGTAAACGTGCCGTTAAGGATGTGTTTTCGTGCTTCTTTTACCAACCAGAGGTAGAATGAAAGGTTGTGGATGGATCCAATTTGAAGTGCAAGGAGTTCCTTGGCTTTGTAGAGGTGGTGCAGATATGCCTTTGTGTAGTGTGTATCTACGAAGCAATGCCCCATAGGGTCAATGGGGGAGAAATCATCTGCCCATTTAGCATTTCTCATGTTTATGATGCCTTCAGAAGTGAAGAGGCATGCATTGCGCCCATTACGGGTAGGCATTACGCAGTCAAACATATCCACTCCGCGTTCGATGGCTTCAAGGATATTGATGGGTGTGCCAACGCCCATAAGGTAGCGGGGGCGATCAGTGGGGAGTTCTTCGTTGACCACCTCAATCATGTCATACATCTGTTCTGCGGGTTCACCTACGGCAAGTCCTCCGATGGCATACCCCTCGGCGTCGAAGTCTCGCATGAAGCGTGCGCTTTCACGGCGTAAGTCGGGGTATACACACCCTTGCACGATGGGGAAAAGCGATTGGTGGTACCCATACTTCGGTTGTGTCTCATTAAATCTCTTGATGCATCGCTTCAGCCAATCATGAGTGAGGTCCAAACTCTTGCGTGCATAAGCGTAGTCGGCCGTTCCAGGAGGGCATTCGTCAAATGCCATCATAATGTCGGCACCGATTGTGCGCTCAATGTCCATTACCTTTTCAGGGGTGAAGAAATGTTTGCTTCCATCGATGTGAGAACGGAATTCGCACCCTTCAGAAGAGAGTTTGCGGATACCCGTTAATGAGAATACCTGAAAACCGCCAGAGTCGGTGAGCATGGGGCGGTCAAATCCGTTAAATTTGTGGAGGCCTCCTGCTTTCTCAAGTATTTCCAACCCTGGTCGCAAGTAGAGGTGATAGGTGTTGCCCAAAATAATTTGCGCCTGGATGTCATCCTTTATTTCGTGAAGATGAACGCCCTTAACACTCCCTACGGTTCCTACGGGCATAAATATGGGCGTTTCTATTTGTCCATGATCGGTAGTTATGATACCTGCACGTGCCTTGCTATTGGGGTCTGTATGTAAAAGATTAAATGTAAGTGGCATTTCCTGTTTTTTTTGTTAATTGATGATTTAACCCATTAACGGTAATTTCTGCAAAGTTACAAAAAAAATGAGTATTTAATCCTCTTTTTTTTGAAATTAATGGTCAACGGATAATGGACAACAGACAACGGACAACAGACAACCGACGCCAAACCGAGCGCAATCAACTGACGCCGGAGTGAGTGTAAAGATAAGTTACTTAATCTTTGCCGAGCGACAAGGAAGAAAACTCGCTTAAGTTTACTTGAATTGCCGAGGTGCGAAGGAGGAAAAGACCACGAAGTGGGATTAACGGACAATAGACAACGGACAATGATGCTGTGCTTCCTATGCCAACTCGGGTTTATGCTGTTCCCTGTACTCTTAACCCATTTCTACGCTATGCGTTAAGGTTCTACTCTGTATGCTTTTCTCTGTCACGTGTCACATGTCACGCTACAAGTAACGAATTTCTTTTTTTTTTCTTCAGCAAAAAAATATATGGGTTCAGAGTTATCGTAAAAGGGGAACCTCTGCTTTAAAAAAAACAAAATTCGGCCAAATGCTTTTGTGTATTAAATAGTTTGAAGTAACTTCGCAAGTTAATGGTATAACCTAATTTTACGACGCATATATGTTACGATATTTTTTAATCTGCTTGTTCTTGCTTCCCTTTTCGCTATTGGCTCAAGAAGTGAAGGTGGTGGCACCCGAAGAGGTCGGGATTGACGACTATTTTCAGGTGAGGTACATTGTTGAGAATGCCGATGCGGATGGTATTGAGTTGCCGGAGTTGCACGACTTCATCCTCTTGAGCGGTCCGAATTTATCCACCAGTTCGAGCATGATGTATAGCGGTGGAAAGATGACGCAAAGCAAGTCTACGACCTATACTTATGTGATTGAACCCAAGGCAAAGGGTGAGTTTACCCTGCCTGCGGCGCAACTTAAAATCGATGGTAAGAAGGTTTTGGCAAAGAAGGTGCGTATCAAAGTGACGGGAGAGCGCAAGCAGCAAAATGCGTCATCCAGTCGCTCCAGCGCACAATCCGTAACGAGCATTAAGAACATTACGGAGAAGGACTTGTACGTGCGCCCCATCCTCTCAAAAACAAAGGTTATGGAGCAAGAGGCGCTCATTCTGACCTACCGTGTGTATTGGCGAATGGGGGTAGGGCTCAGCAATATCTATTTGCAAAAGGCACCCGACTTTCAGGGATTTGTAACACACGAAATTCCCATCACCACGCTCAATGTAAGCACCGAAACCGTTGGTGGCGAACTGTATAAAGTGGCAGATCGTTTGAAGTATGTCTTGTTTCCCCAGCAATCGGGTGATTTCGAACTTGCTCCGCTTTCCTTGGATTGTGAGGTGGTAGAGAGCGACCCTACGATGGATGCTTTTGATGCCTTCTTCAACGGTCGCATGCGAAGTAGGGTGATAAAATGTGTGGCGCCAAAGGCAAACATTGCGGTGACCTCGTTGCCTGAACCTAAACCCGACGATTTCATAGGGGTGGTGGGAAACCTCACCATGCAGGGCGCATGGACAACGCCGACGCTCGTAAGTGGTGCACCTGCAACCTTTCGCCTTACCGTTAAGGGAGAGGGCAACTTGAAGTTGATGCTTACGCCTGCTTTGACGTCGAATGCTGACATGGATGTTTATGACGTGTCCACTACGGAGACGCTTGAAATCACCCCTTCGGGGCATAAAGGAAAGGTAGAGTATGATTACACCATTGTGCCTAAAAGTGCTGGTAAATTCACCCTGTCTGCCCTTACGGGTTCGTTTTATAATCCCTCCACCCAGCGCTATGAGCAACTCAAAGTGGTGCCTAATGAAGTGACGGTATTGCCCCCCGTAGGTGGAAATGCGGATACACGCTCTGATTATCAGACGGACATACATACGATTCATGAGGGAACGCATGAGGTTGTTTCTGCTGATGACTACATAGAGTGGGGTGGGGTGAGCGACGTCCTTCGTTATGTTATCGTCTTGGGGTGTGGCATTGCGCTTTACTTTGGGGTGAGTGCTTATAGAAAACGCGACTTGACCGAGCAGGCACAACGTGAGGCACATCGAAAGGCTTTGCAACAGTTGAAACCTGCTGAAGCACTCATTGCAACGAAGGAAAATGCTAAATTCTATGCCTTGGTGAGTGATGCAATTGCCGACTTCCTTATGGCTAAATATCAGTTACAACGCTCTGAATTGAGCAAGCAGCAGATTGAAAATCGTTTGAAACTCAAGCAGGTTGATGCCGCAACCATTCAGCGATTGCTAAAGGTGATTGACGAATGTGAGTTTGCTAAATTCGCACCCGCATCTGATGAGGGAGGACTGAAGAACCTGCTCAACGAAGTTAAAGATATTATGAGAAGTCTTTAGTCTACGGTTGTAAGTTTTCTCGTGATTTACGTATCGTGATGAAATACAGCCCCTTTCCCTTCTCAATTCAATCCATCAATTCTCAACTGAATCAACAATGAAATACCTACTAACTTCTGCGCTCTACCTCCTGATGTCACTACACCTCTTTGCCGTGCAAACAACGGCGGATAGTTTGTATGTGGTGCAGGATTATAAGCGTGCCGCCACCGAATATCAAGCACAACTTTCTGAAGGGGGCATTAGTGATGAACTGTTTTACAACATCGGGAATTGTTATTTCCGAATGAATCAATATCCCCAGGCGATTCTCAATTATCAGAAGGCATTGAAGATGAATCCCCAGCATGCCGACGCCCAGGACAACCTGTTGCTCTGTTATCAGACAGTCGGTGTTCAGGAATTTACGGGCGACGAACTCTTTTACACCACTTGGTTCAAGCAATTAGTGGGCAGCCGTAATGCCAATGCCTGGGGTAGGCTTGCGCTGGTGTTTTTCGCACTCTTCATCGCCCTTGGGGTGGGGTATTTGCTTGCCCGCAAACCGCTGATAAAGAAGATTGCCTTCTTCTCCGCCCTCGTGCCCCTCGCGCTCACCATCCTTATGAATGTGTTTGCCCATTTGAGCAACGAGAATTTCAGCGTTGTCACCCACTTGGTGGCGATGAAGGAAACCATGCTCTATGAGAGCGCCACAAATGCCTCAAAGCAAATCACGGCAGTACCCGCAGGAGTCGTACTCAAACTAAATGAATCCTTCGGAGATGAATGGTTCAACGTCTCCCTCCCCGACGGCAGAAGCGCTTGGTGCGAGAAGGGCACGGTGGAGAAAGTGGATTTTTAGAGTACAGATAACAGAGTACAGAGTACAACTACCATGCGGGATGCACGCACCGAATGGACTCCTCATTACTCATTACTCACTCCTCACTCCTCACTTCTACCTACTACTTACTACCTACAACATAAACACCATGTTCGAACAAATCCTATCGCTTGATACGCAACTGACCTTATGGTTTAATGGAAGTGACAGCCTGTTTGTTGACACTTTAGCTGCCAGTGCTACGAAAACGCGTACATGGGTGCCCCTGGGTGCCCTCTTGATGTATGTCCTGGTGAAGATGAAGAATTGGAAGCACCTGTTGCTGGTAATCCTCGGCATTGCCTTGGCAATCACCTTGGCGGACCAAGTGGCAAGTGGGCTCTTCAAACCCATGGTGGGACGCTTGCGCCCCTCGCATAATCCCGACCTCGTGGGCGTCATCGACCTCGTAGATGGTTATACCGGTGGACGGTACGGCTTCTTCAGTAGCCATGCCGCCAACACGTGTGCCGTAGCCGTATTCCTATCGCTCATCTTCCGTCAAAAACTCTTTGTGGTGCTCATCGCCTCATGGTGCTTGCTAAATTGTTGGACGCGCCTCTATCTCGGTGTCCACTACGTTGGCGACATTCTAACAGGCCTCCTTTGGGGATGTATCGTAGGGTGGGGCGTATTCCGCCTCTACAAATACCTACTCGCGAAGTTTAAGGTGGCGGACATGCAACCCGAATTTCAACTCAAACACTCCCTCTTGCTTTCCGAAGGCATCATGCTCACCTACGCCGCCCTCATCGTCTACGCCGCTTGCTACACAATAATCTAACCTCACATACGTTTAGACAACGGACAACAGACAACAGTCAACGGACAACGATTGTGACCTTTCGTCCCCTTCGTTGCGATACCATCGCAACGCCTCCGCGTGCCTCCGCGTGCCTCCGTCTCGTCTCCGCCTCCTCCGTCTCCATCGCAACGCCTCCGCGCCCCTTCCTCACTCACCTCCCTTCCCAACATGCAAAATCCCCACAAAATCCCCTCCCTCCTCCTCACGCTTCTCGCTTTCCTCCTCTGCGCACAGGGGACGGAAGCCCAATCGCGGTGCCGCATCTTCGGTACCGTAAAGGATACTGGTGGAAATCCCATTGAGTTAGCCAACGTGCGCGTGCCCGCTCAAAACACCGGAACCATCACGAGCTTGCAGGGAGAATTTAGTTTCTATTGCATGTCTACAGACACCGTTGAAGTCGTCTTTTCGATGATTGGTTACGAAAGTCGCAAGCGCATCCTGACCTCACCCAAAGACTCCGTGCGCCTCGACGTCGTATTGCCTACATTCGACGATTTCTTTGGCACCGCCATCGTTACGGGTCAGCGCAAGCAACTCGGCACCATGGGGCGCATCAACCCCGTAGAGGGGAAATTCCTGCCCTCAACAACGGGTAATGCCGTAGAAGAACTCATCGCCACACAAGCCGGTGTAAGCACCCACAACGAACTCTCCTCGCAATATAACGTCCGTGGCGGTTCCTTCGACGAAAATGTCGTCTACCTCAACGGTATCGAGGTCTACCGTCCCATGCTCATCCGCTCGGGTCAGCAGGAGGGACTCTCCATTATCAACAATGATATGGTGGAGAAAATCTCCTTCTCCAGTGGCGGTTTTGAAGCACGCTATGGCGACAAGATGTCGTCCGTGTTGGACATTACCTACCGCACCCCCGAAAAGTTTGAAGCCAAAGCCAACGCCTCCCTCCTTGGTGGCGGCGCTTACGTAGGGTGGGGGAACAAGCGCGTGAGCGTGATGACCTCCGTGCGCTATAAGACCACGCGCTACCTCCTCGCGTCAACCGATACCGATGGGGAGTATCGCCCACACTTCATCGATTATCAGGCGTACATCAGTTGGCGACCCACCCAAAAGTGGGCCTTCGACGTCCTCGGAAACATCTCTGATAACACCTATCAGTTCGAACCCGAAGACCGTGAAACCAATTTCGGCACCATGGAGGCAGCCAAGCAGTTTAAGGTCTATTTCGATGGGCAGGAGAAGGACTATTTCCGCACCTATTTCGGTGCCGCCAGCCTTACCCACCATTTCACCCCCGAAACCTACCTTGCCGCAAACTATTCGCGCTTCTTAACGAAGGAGCAAGAGACCTACGACATCCAGGGCGAGTATTGGTTGAACGAAGCTACCTCCCAGGAGCAGTTGGGCGTAGGCACCTACATGGAGCATGCCCGAAACTTCCTTCAGGCGGAGGTGAATAACGTGGGACTCGCCTTCCGCACGAAAATTACGGGACACACCCTCCAAGCGGGAGTGAATTGGCAAAACATGCGCATCCGCGAAAACGCCAAAGAGTGGGAAATGCGCGACTCCATGGGCTATTCCCTGCCTTATAACCCTGATCAGTTACAACTGATTTACAGCCTGAAATCCAAGAACTCATTGACATCAAACAAGTTCGAAGGCTACCTGCAAGACACCTGGCGCTTTAAGTCACGCCTCGGATTGTTCAACCTCACTTACGGCGTGCGCCTCACACATTGGGATTGGAACGGCGAAACGCTCATCTCCCCACGAATGTCAATCGGGTTGTTGCCACAAAACGATAAACTCACCTTCAGATTTGCCACGGGCGTCTATTATCAAGCACCCTTCTACAAGGAATTGCGCGATACAACCCTCATCGGAGGCACCGCCACGGCACAACTCAACAAGGACATCAAGGCGCAGAAAAGCATCCACTTTGTCCTCGGAGGCGACTACACCTTCCGAATGTTTGACCGCCCCTTTAAGTTCACCGCAGAAGCCTATTATAAGGCGCTCTCCAACCTCATCCCTTACTCCGTAGACAACGTCAGAGTTGTTTATTACGGACGCAACATGTCAAAGGGCTATGCCGCAGGGATCGACCTCAAACTCTTCGGTGAATTCGTTCCCGGCACCGACTCCTGGGTGACCTTCTCCCTCATGAAGACAGAGGAGAAACTAAACGGCATGTGGATCCCGCGCCCCACCGACCAGCGCTATAACTTCTCGCTCTATTTCACCGACTACTTCCCCGGTTCAGAACGCTGGCGCCTGATTCTCAAAGCCGCCGTAGCAGACGGATTGCCCTTCGGACCCTCACATGCCCAGCGCGAGAAACACGTCTTCAGAGCACCCGCCTATAAGCGCGTCGATATGGGGCTTTCCTATTGCCTCTTTAATAACGAGGACTACCTCATGAGTTACCCGCGCCTCAAATGGATTAAGAACGCATGGATAGGACTTGACGTCCTCAACCTCTTGGGAATCAACAACGTCAACTCCTACTATTGGATTACCGACATCACCAACACACGTTATGCCGTGCCCAACTACCTCACAGGGCGACAGATAAGCGTCAGATTGGCGATTGAACTTTAAGGGCGCAACCACACACATAACAAGAATAACAGAAGAGGATGCAGATTTTTCAACCTGCACCCTCTTTTTTTGTTGTCCCAGTGCTGTTAGGCTTGTGAAGACTGTCAAGCTTGTTTAGGCTTGTCTGGCTTGTTTAAGCCAGTCCCTGCCTGTTCTTGCCTGTTAGGTCAATTCCAGCCAGTTAGCGAATTAACTAAGCGTCAACATTGCGTGCCAAGCGCACATTCGGATTCTTAAGCGAAA
Source organism: Alloprevotella sp. (assembly GCA_045632685.1). Classification (GTDB taxonomy): domain Bacteria; phylum Bacteroidota; class Bacteroidia; order Bacteroidales; family Bacteroidaceae; genus Alloprevotella. The sequence continues at coordinate 35,858 of JAZQXB010000067.1, read as the reverse complement.
GTTCAAAGCGGAGTTTGCTTGAAGGTACGAAGCGCACACGGATGCCACGCAGATTTTCTGGTGAGAATTCCTCCTCGGTAGCAGCACCAGATGAGGAGATACGTGCGTGAAACGAACCAAGGTCGCCCAAGCGAACGGAGTTACCATTACGAAGGTGCTTAAACGTCACCTCCTCCAGCGCCGACACCACAGCCTTGATGTCATGCACCGTCACGGTACACTTACCGCTGATTTCTTCCGCAATTTCGTCCAACCCAATAGGGTTCACAGGCATAGCATTCGCGTGAAAAGCAAATTCCTTAGTCACAGGATTTTTACGAGAAATAAGATTGTACTTGATCATAGTTTTTTAGGTTTTAAGGTTAATATTTATTTAGATTGAGCTGTCGAGACTTTGTGGTATTAAGTAACCGCTAAATGATAACTTATTAACCAGGCGATTTGACGCACTCGAAGTTTTTTATATTTGGGGTTCTTTTGGAAAAGAAATGGACTTAATTAAAAAAGATTGGGAGATAGTTTAGAAAACTATTGTTTCCTTCTTAACACTTGCGAAGTTACGAATTTCTATATTGTGCTTACGACTTAGTGGGAATTAGTAAAAATGTGTGGAACTGACCAGATTTTTGAGGTATCCTCTTGACTCTGTGAGGATTACAATTACGATTACAAACCTTCTCTCCCCCTCTGTGTAAATTTTATTTAATTTTATATAATATATTGTATATTAAGTAGTTATAAGAATATTTATAAAAATATAACAGTTAATTTGCCTACACTCCAGAGGTTTTGTAATCGTAATTGTAATCATTTTGTAGGAGTTGGCACGCTATTTGCAGCAGAAAGGACATCTAACATAAAATTCAAATTAAGTTTATGGATAAAGAGGTTTTGAATGGCATTATTGCCAAGTATCAAGGGTTGATGCAGATTGTACAAGTTAATCACGAGTTAAGAGGTTATGATGAGGATGGTAATGAAATTGTTGACTATGAAGAAGTTGCAGACTATACGGGGGTGACGCTTTATAGCTATCACATTACTCATGAGGGGCATCCGAATCGGGTTATTTATCTTGCTTTAGGTAACTATATTGACCAATATGTTGATTTGGAGCAGAATATCCGCAAGCCTATTGGCAGCAGGATTCTTTCTGTTTTCAAATCTGCATATTTATGCGCTCATATTGCTAAAGATGTTGAAAATCCTATTCAGGATTTATTTGAGATAAGAAGTAAATTGCATTATTTAGATATTGATGAGATTGATCAGGTGTTGATTATTGGTGTGATGACAGCTCTGCTCAAGTTGGACAGTTCTCTTACGCGCACTCCTGAACTAAAGGCGTTCATTGAGCGGGTTGAAAAGTTTTATTCCGACGAAACTTACCCAGTAAATGGCGTTAAACCTTTCTACCCGATACTGAAGGAGGCCTTGAATCTTGATGAAATTACTTTTGAGATAGAGCAGAGTGGGGGGAGGGAAGGTGAAGAAGAAAGTTCTTCATTTACAACATATTTTGAAGAAGACGTGAAAAGTGCGTTATTTGAAGCTAAATCCGAATATCTTGAAAAAAAATCGAAATTTAAGAAGTCGTGGTGGAAGGCTGCGTACATTGTGTACAATAAAATATGTTGCACTTACGGGACTGAGTTAAAAGCTTTTTCAGATATGATTGTAGATTGGGGATTAGAGTCTCGCGCCATCTATAATGATATGTCGAAATGTAAGATAGATTCAAATCTGCCAGCAAGATTGTCAGAATGGCGTGATTATAAAACAACAGCCAATAAACCTGAAAAGGACTTTATAGACTTTGGATTGCTATTCTGGGAAAAACTTCGTGCCAAGAAAAACTAAAAACTTCCTCCAAAAACTTCCTTTTCATAGTTACAACATCAAAAATACTTCACTTCCTTCACTTAATGAAATCCCTGTAGGTCAGAGACTTGCAGGGATTTCTTTTATCCAAAATTCCTTCATAGCTTTGCACCAGAATCCTCCGAGAACCACCACAAATGCTGATGACTCAGGACTGCAGGACTCCATATATATAAAGCGCGCAAGGAGCATGTGGCGATGAAGGGCTGAAGATAGGATGGAAGGTTGGGGAGAGGAGAAACACATTATAAGAAATTTATGACAAAAAAGATTTTAATGACGTTCGTAAGAAACGTCTGGGATACGATCCCCAAACCGCTAACATCTGCGGTATTAAAGGAGTTAATCAACTCCAAAGTTACAAAAACTAACCTCAAAAAGTATCGCGAAACTGGCGATGAGAAGTATAAGAAATGCCTTCCTGCGATAATGGTAAATGGGGTTGTTAAGTTCAACTCTCATGGTGAAACTAAGTTGACAAGAGAAGACTGCAACTTCTTACCCTCGCCCTGGCTTGGTCTTGATATTGACGTAAAGGGTCAGGCTGAGCAACTCTATGAGCAAGCGGAGGCTATGGTGAAAGAGAAGTTATGTTGCTCGCTCGAAGAGCTTTGCCCATTCAGTTACAAAACACCTTCAGGGGGTATTCGCTTCGTTGTGAAGAGAACCCCAGGGCTTACTACTGAAGAAGATAGAAGCCAGTGGGAAAAAATACTTGAACTCCCCTGCGACCCAACTTGCGTGAACCTCAGTCGCTTGTACTTTTTACCATCTGCTGAGGAAGTGCTTCATCTGGACGTGGAAATGCTCTTCAACCTCGAGGGGCATAATCCAGATGATTATCCCGTAGAGGAACCTGCTGAGAAAACAACTGCAACGAAGAGCAAGGACGGGGTAACTACCAATACCTCTCTCGTGCCTAATAGCTACAGCAAACTCGACTTAATCGAGATTGCCAAGCAATTAGAGTTTGAACTTGCTGGCGGTCCTGCTTCAGAGGGAGGTCGAAATAACCTCACTTTTGATATCGCTAAGTTTATGCGCTACCTTACGGGAGATGATTTGGGTTTGCTCTCTGAGGTCATTCCTCAGTATGAGGAAGACTGGGTAAAACACCAAATGGCCATTGCCAATGCGCTAAAGTATGGCTATAGGTATAACTTTATGCCTGTAGTTCTCCAAAAGGCGATAGATCGCGCCTTTAATGAGGGCGGAGTTGTGGCAACAATAGAGGAGGGGCATGTCCCCCCTCCGTTGCCCAAGTATTTGCCAGACTCGATTAGCGCAATACTTAAAGGTGTACCTGAAGATAGTCGCGCTATGGTGGCCATGGCAGCTTTCTCTGCACTGAGGATTCTGCTTTATAAAGTGGAGTTTGAAAACAAAGACGGTAGAAAGGACGAACCCTGCTTCATGAACGTATGTTTAGCAGAGATGGGTATCGGAAAATCTGCAGCAAGAGAGGTGTTGAAAGCAATACTACATGAAGTAGAGGAGCAGGATGCGAAGAGTAGGGAACTTGAGAGCAAGTGGAGAGAGGAGTGTAGAACTTGTGGTGTAAATAAGGAAAAACCTGCACCTCCTCAAGCACCCATTCTTATTGTTTCTGCGGACATGACCCCAGCAGCGTTTACGCAACTACTGAGAAGGGCTGGCGGTCGTTCCATATACTCGTACGAGGAAGAAATGAACGCTATGCTAAAGTTGGAAGCATTTTCTACAATCTGTAGAAACAATTTCGACACGCAAGAGTGGGGGCAGGAGCGTGTAAGTGCTGAAGCGGTATCTGATAGAGTACCCGTAAGATGGAGTTTCTTTACCTCATCAACTCCCAACGAAATGTTGAGTTATTTGAAGGGTCAGGCTTTGAACGGATTGCTCACAAGATTTACAATCAGTGGCATTCTTCGTGACCCTGACAACTGGGGGGAACTCCTTCCCGTTTATGGAGATTTTGGTAAGGAATACCAAGAGAGTGTAGATGCATTTACTTGCCACCTCAAGAATACTCCGAGTGGAGTGTTTACCTGCAGAGAGGCAATGGAATGGTCGGAGGTGGAGAGAATGCGCCAAATCAAAAAGTACCAGCTCATGGATGCTAAATACATCCTTCCATTCCTCTTTCGCTCACTCAGAATGGCATTCTGGAGGGCATGTATGCTCTACATTATGAACGGAAACAAATGGTCGCAAGACATTGCTGACTTCTGCACATGGTCACTCAACTATGATATGTGGTGGAAGAACTACTACTTTGGTAAATTCATTGAGCAGTCCAATGCTCAAACTCAAGTAGAGCACGCCCATCCCAGAAATTTACTGCCACTACTTGCTGATACATTCAGCCGTGAAGATGCAGTAGAGATGCGCAGGAAGGTGGGTAAGACGACGACACCTATAGCGGTGAAAAACATGTTAAACACCTGGGTAAACCGTGGATTTATAACCAAAGATATGAAGACAGGTTTATACAGCAAAAACAAAATTTATGGTTAAACTAACTCAAAATATCAAAAGAGAAAGGGGAACGCTTCACCCCCTTTCTCCTCTTAAAAGCCAATTTGGACACATTGCCATGGCTTACTACCCCGAATTGGGTTACAAAGCCGCCCTACGTATGTTTCGTAAGGAAATAGAGCAGTCTGCAAAACTATATGAGGAACTTAAAGCATTAGGATATAAGGGCAATGAACGCATTCTTTCCCTTAGGCAATTAAAAGTAATTGAGAAACATTTGGGGGAGATGGATGAATGAAAGGTTGTATTATGCTCGAAAAATAAAATAATCCCCACCTAATTAACAAAAAAAAGGTGCAGCCCGTTAGCTGCACCTTATAGAGTTGTGTTATTGACTAAATGTCAAGGGTTTATGCGAACCACTTTACATAAGCGAAGTCCTGACGGTAGGGGAGATGTTCGTTTGCGGGGAACATACGGAATGCTACCTTGAATGAACCTGCAACGTCGAGGCTTGTAGTGAGCTCGAATGTGTGGAGGTTGCCTTCGCGCTTTGTCATAGTCATAGGAATAGTTGTCTGGATAACGTCGTTACCTTCAACATTTTCGATTACTACGAGTTCTACGCCAACTGCGTTGTCGAGACCCTGTTCGTCGATAACGTGCTTGATAGTGAAGTCCTGACCAGAGATTACGTTGTTGAGGTTTTCCATACCTTCAGAAGCAACTACATTGATGCTGTCCCAACGTTCAGCAACGCATTCCTTCCATGCTGCGATTTCCTTCGCAAGCTTGTTGTTGTCAGCAGCGAGGAGCTTGAAGCGAGCAGCTTCCTTGTTGTAGAAGCGATCGTAGTAGTCGTCGAGCTGGCGCTTCATTGTGTACTGGGGAGCGATCTGTGCGATTGAGTTCTTCACTGTCTTCACCCAACCTTCGCTGTAACCCTTCGCACCACGAGCGTAGTAGAGAGGAATGATTTCCTGTTCGAGGAGTGAGTAGATAGTAGCAGCGTCGAGGCGGTCCTGGTGTTCCTGGTTCTGGTAAGTACGCTTGTCTGTGAGCGCCCAACCTGCACCGGGACGGTAACCTTCGTACCACCAACCGTCGAGTACAGAGAGGTTTACAACACCGTTCATGAGTGCCTTTTCACCTGATGTACCAGATGCTTCGAGGGGACGTGTGGGAGTGTTCATCCAGATATCTACACCTGAAACGAGGCGGCGAGCGAGTTCCATATCGTAGTTATCGAGGAAGATAATCTTACCGATGAACTCGGGACGCTGTGAGATTTCGTAGATGCGCTTGATCAAGCCCTGGCCTGCACCGTCAGCGGGGTGAGCCTTACCTGCGAAGAGGAACTGTACGGGGTAGTCGGGGTTGTTCACGATCTTTGCAAGACGATCGAGGTCAGAGAAGAGGAGGTGTGCACGCTTGTAAGTAGCGAAGCGACGTGCGAAACCGATGAGGAGCGCGTTGGGGTTGATCTTGTCGAGGAGAGAAACCACACGGCTGGGGTCACCCTGATTCTTCAACCAAGTGTCGCGGAAGCGGTTGCGGATGTAGTTGATGAGCTTCATCTTGAGGGCGCAACGTGTTTCCCAAACTTCCTTATCAGAAACTTCGTAAATCTTTTCCCAGATCTTCATGTTGCTCTGGTCGTTCATGAAGTTCTTATCGAAGTGCTTGCAGTAGAGTTCCTTCCATTCGTTAGCCGCCCATGTGGGGAAGTGAACACCGTTAGTAACGTAGCTCACGTGGCTTTCGTTCTGCTGGAGGTTGTATGCCTGGAAGTAACCTTCGTGGTCGCGGATTTCGTATTCACGACGGGGTTCGTCGGGCATGTAGCCGGGCCATGTGCCCTTGAACATCATCTGTGAAACCTTACCGTGGAGCCAGCTCACACCGTTGATTTCCTGACATGTCTTACAGCAGAATACTGACATTGAGAACTTTTCGTTCTTGTCTTCGGGATTCATACGACCGAGGCCCATGAAGTCGTCCCAAGAGATGCCGAGCTTGCCAGAGAATGAATCCATGTACTTGCGGAAGAGGCCTTCTTCGAAGTAGTCGTGACCAGCAGGTACGGGAGTGTGTACTGTGTAGAGTGAAGAAGCCTTAACGAGTTCGAGCGCTTCACCGAATGAAAGACCAGTTGCTACGTAGTCAACGAGGCGCTGTGCGTTACAGAGTGCTGCGTGACCTTCGTTACAGTGGTAAACGTCCTTGGTGATGCCGAGCTTCTGGAGCATCAACATACCGCCGACACCGAGGAGGTATTCCTGCTTGATACGGTTTTCCCAGTCACCACCGTAGAGCGCTGAAGTGATGCCAGCGTCGTACTGTGAGTTGAGACCGTTGTCAGTGTCGAGGAGGTAGAGCTTCACACGACCAACATTTACGCGCCATACGCTTGCGTAAACAGTGTAGCCGGGGTAGGGAACAGCAACAACAACCTGGTTGCCATCCTTATCGAGTTCCTTTTCAATGGGGAGACGGTCGAAGTTTTGAGCGTCGTAGTTAGCGATCTGCTGACCTTCCATTGAGAGTGTCTGAGTGAAGTAGCCGTGACGATAGAGGAAACCAACTGCACACATGTCAACGTTAGAGTCAGAAGCTTCCTTGATGTAGTCACCTGCGAGTACACCGAGACCACCAGAGTAAATCTTGAGTACAGAGTTGAGACCGTATTCCATGCAGAAGTAAGCCACGCTTGCACGCTTTGCGTTGGGCTTAACGTCCATGTATGCACGGAAGTTCTTGTAAACCTTCTCGATAGCTGCGAGCATTACCTTGTCAGCAGCGAGTTCTTCGAGGCGTTCGTAAGAAACGCGAGCGAGAAGTTCAACGGGGTTCTTACCACACTTGTGCCAGAGCTTGTGGTCGATGCTGTCGAAGAGTTCAACAGCTTCTTGATTCCATGACCACCAAAGGTTGTGGGCAAGTTCATCAAGAACGTTCAGTTCCTTAGGGAGGTGGCTCTTAACGCTCACCATCTTCCATGAAGGCTGATTTGAATTGCTAAGTTTTACTTTCATGTTGTTTTTTATTGATCAATAAAAATTGTTTCAATTATGTTGGGGGAATGGTTTATGGGAGTATAAAGTCTTTAGGGTCTTTAAGGTCTTTAGGGTCTTTAAGGTCGTAGGATTCCGGGTAACTTTTCACCTTTAATCTCTAACCTCTCAACTCTAATCTCTTAACTCTCATCTCTAACCTCTAACCTCTAAACTCTCCCTTACTTATTTCTCAAAGCGAAGTCGTAAGCCTCGAAATAGTGCTTGATGAAGTTCTTCCATTGTGCCTTGTCGGCGAGTGCGGCAGCCTTTTTGCAGAGGGTTGCTCTGTCCTTGAGGGGCATGCGCATCATGGCTTCGATGGCTTCACACATTTCGCGAGAGACGTCGAAATAGTTATCGTCGTCGCGGTGGATGACCTTTACGCCGTCAGAGAGTTCGCCCTGATAACCGAGTACATCGTTGACCCACTGACCGAAGCCCGAGAGGTCGGTTGTGATACAAGGAGCCTTGAACGCACAACTTTCGAGGGGAGTGTAGCCCCAGGGTTCGTAGTACGAGGGATAGAGGCAGAGGTCGTTGGCGGTGAGGAGGTCGTAGTAGGGCATGTTGAAGATGCCGTCTGCGCCTTCCAAGTAGCAGGGCACGAGAATTACCTTCACGGCATCGTTCTTTGTGTTCCAAAGTCCGAGTTGCTTAATGAGGCAGAGGATGCGGTCTTCGTTGAGATTGTGAAGATCGTGGGTAATCATGGGCGTATGGAGTCCGCCTTCCGACTTGTCGGTGCCGTTTAAGCGTGCGAGGAGGTCCTGACGGGGTTCCTTTGTCCAGCAGGGCACTTCGATGAGCGCCAATACCTTTTGTGATACGAGTTCTTCTTCAGCTTGTGCAAGCGTCTTCATGCGTGCATTGAGTTGCGCGAGGGCTTCCATATACACGTCAAAGCCCTTACAACGGAAGTCGTTGCGACCTGATGTGCTCACGATGAGCGTAGTGTCGTCGAGTTCTTCGCCAATCAATTTGCTCGCTATGTTGAGGATGCACTGGCGTGCTTCCTTGCGCTTCTTGGTGAAGGCTGCACCCTTGGGTACGAAGTCGTTTTCAAAGCCATTGGGGAGTACCACATCGGCGGGCTTATCAAGGAGTTGCTTACATTCGCGGTCGGTAAACATGCTCACCGTTGTGAAGCAGTCGGCACCGTGAGCACTCTGCTTCTCGATGCTGTGCTTGGCTTCCATAGAGAGTTCGGCTGCCATTTGGTCGCCGTTGTAACCGTGGAAGTACTTATAGAGCAACTTATTGTTGCCAGCGATAGAGCGGCCGATGCTTGTAGCGTGTGTCGTGAAGATGGTTGCCACCTCGGGGCATTCCTTCTTCAAGAAGAGCATACCCAAACCAGACATCCATTCGTGAGCCTGATAGATGATGCTTTCGCCCTTGAGAAGTTCAGCCTTTACAACAGCTTCTACAAACTTACCAGCGGCGTATGAGAACATAGAAGCCTCATCGTAGTCGCCATAAGCATGGAGCGAGTCAACTTGGAAGGCATCCCACGCTTCAGCGTAGATGTCGTTCTTCACATCGAAGAAGGGCTGGAAGTCAACGAGGATGGCGATAGGCGCACCAGGTACGTTCCAACGGCCGATACGCGCATTTACGCCCGCTTCCGCCGCTGCCTTCTTCCACTTTGTGAGGAGGCGCTTGTTTTCTTTGAAAAGGGGATTTTCTTTTCCTTGCCACACATCAGGACCAATGAAGAACACTTTGTCCTCGTGGCTCTGTTGGAGTGTGTTAGCTCGTGAAGAGAGAACGGTGTAAATACCACCGACCTTGTTACACACTTCCCAACTTGTTTCAAATATTACACTTGGGTTTAGTTTAGTTTGTGCCATTTATATATATGTTAAAAAGCGCGGCAAAGGTACTAAAAATTAGTTAAAATGGTGCTAACTTTCTGATATTTTGTGTAGTTATCCCTGCTTTTTCTGTCAATTTGATAGGAATTGTAAAGTAAAATTGCCAAGGTGCGGGATAAATAAGATGGTTCTGCTTTAAAAGTTTGATGATAAAGTTTTTAGGAGTTGAAAAAGGTACCGGGATGAAGGGGCGAAAAGTGGGGGTAAAAGTTAGGGAGTAGGGGGAGAGGGTTAGGAAAAGGGGGTGAAAATGAAGAGGGTGTAGTAAGGATTGTAATTTCTTCACAAAGAGCGTGAGTGGGGCGTGACATGTGACATGTCACACTCTTTTTAGTTAGGCAATAATATAGGTGTTGACCCATCTAAAATTTATGAATGCATTGCCCTCCTACGGGGGCATTTCGGATGGTTAAATCCTCTGACAAAAGTTTTTTAAAACTATATTTGGGTAAACTGCTTTAGCAGATGTCCACAAATAATCCTTATTGTGTTCTTATTATTGTAGCCACTAATGGGTACAAATGAACACTAATTCCTTGCGGGGCATTTAAGACAGGATGGAAGAAGAAATAGTAATAAATATTATTGCCAACATTTATACATAGATGGGGAGGAGAACAACCCAGTAGTTGGCTACCAGTAGTTGGAAAACAAAAGAGGATTGGAAACAAAAAGGATTGGAAATAAAAAAGAGGACGCTTACGCATCCTCTTTGTGGGCAGGGACGGATTCGAACCGCCGAAGCCGTAAGGCAACAGATTTACAGTCTGCCCGTTTTAACCACTTACCTACCTACCCGGGCATCTTAAGTTGTGAGGTTATCACCTCTTTTCCTTAATTGCGATGCAAAGTTATGGTTTAATTTTGTAATTGCCAAGAGAAATCTGCCATTTTTATTGCAGAAAGTGCAAATTCTTTACCTTTATTGCCGATTTTGCCAGTTGTACGTTCCAAAGCTTGCTCTTCATTGTTTACGGTGAGCACTCCATAGATGATTGGAGTGTCGGCGGTAGCATTGATGTGAGCGATGCCTTGTGTGGTGCCTTGGCAGATGTAATCAAAGTGGGGTGTGTCTCCCTTGATGACGCATCCGATGGCGATTACGGCATCTAAATAACCACGCTTTGCGAGTTGTGAACTGGCGTAGATGAGTTCAAAACTTCCAGGTACACGTTCGATGGTGATGCTGCTTTCAGCAACGCCATACTGCTTGAGTGTTTGTACGGCACCTTCAAGGAGTGTGTCGGTGATATGGTTGTTCCATTCGGTGACAACAATCCCAAATCGGTATTGTGAAGCATCGGGGATGTTGGCGCTGGCGCCTTCAAGGTATGAGAATGATGACATATGCGTGAAGTGAAAAAGTGAGGAGGCGTCGGTTGGGGGAGGGCGTTCGACGCTTTGATTGTTTTTTTGTTAACTGAAATTGAGAATTGAGCAATTTTACCCGTGAACTGGTCAGGGCGTGATACTCAATTCTCAATTTGATTTTACTCTATTCGTATGCTTGAAGTAGCGAGTTTACTTCTTTGCGCGTTCGATGTACTTTTCAATTTCAGCGGGTGAACCTACAACCAATGTAGATGTGGGGTAGTCGCGCTTGATTGTTTCGTAAATAGCGAGAGCTTCAGCATTCTTATTCTGGCTTTCGAGCAACTTACCTGCTTCAATGAGGCACATGGGAGAAAGTGCGCTATTGTCTGCCTGTTCTGCAGCCTTCTGGAAAGTTGTGATAGCTTGGTCAACATCGTTTACACCAGCGTAGCACTGTGCGAGTGCGAAGAGCGCCATTGCAGAAACTGATTGGTCGTCACCAGGGGTGTATGCTTTTAAATAAGGAATAGCTTCCTGATACTTATTCTGCTGTGCGAAGCAAACACCAGCATAGAGGTTTGCGAGGTTAGCACCGTCTGTGCCGCTATATTCGTCTGCAATTTTGATATAACCGGGGAAAGTACCTTCACCATTGAGCGCTGTTTCAAAGTCGCTGTTCTGGATGAACTGGAGACCATCTGTGCAAAGCGTCTGCGCCTTTTCTTCGCGAGGTTGCTGATAACCATAAGTGTAACCGAGGTAACCACCGACAACGATTACAACACCAGCGATGATTGAGATGATCTTTTTCTTGTTTGTGTCAACCCATGCACCAGTTGTTGCGATAACTTCTGCAGCTTGGTTTTCTTGGAGATTCTGATTGTTTGACATAATTGGTATTGTGTTTTAATTTTTAATTTTTTTGAGTTTCGAACCGCAAAAGTAGTTATTTTCATTTGATTATTAAAATATTCTTGACTTTTTTTCTTAATGCGACCATTTTTAGGGTATTTTGAGGAGAGTTTGCTGGTTACTGTTTAAATTTGCATTTTATTCATATGTTACTTGTGCTTTATAGTGTCTTATGAGGTGGAGCATATTGTAGCAATTGCATTTATTTATGAAATTAGAACGGTTAACAATACTTAATTATAAAAATATAGTGGAGTCAGCGCTGGATTTTTCCTCCAACGTCAATTGCTTTGTGGGTAGAAATGGTATGGGGAAGACGAATGTGTTGGACGCTATTTATTATTTGTCGTTTTGTAAGAGCAGGACAACGACTGGAGATGCTGTGGCGGTGAGGCATGGTGAGGAATTTTTTATGATTCAAGGGCAGTATAAGCGTGAAGATGGTGGGGAAGAACTGATACACCTGGCATATAAGAAGGGTGGGCGCAAGCATCTAAAGCGTAATCAGAAGGAGTATAATCGCTTGTCACAACATATTGGACAAATCCCGTTGGTGATGATTTCGCCGTCGGATTCGTTGCTCATAGATGCTGGAAGTGAGGAGCGCAGGAGGTTTATGGATCAGGCTATAGCACAATATGATAGTAAGTATGTTGAATGTCTGATGCGCTATGATAAAACGCTTAAACAACGCAATGCCCTTTTGAAGCAAGAGGAGGAACCAGATTGGGGGGTTATGGACGTGTTGGAAGAAATGATGGCGGTAGACGCAACTTACATTTATCAATGTAGGGGGCGCTTCGTAACTGATTTCGCACCGATATTCCAACAACTTTACGGTACGCTTTGCGATAACGAAATGGAGCAAGTGACGATGCAGTATGTTTCGCATATTTCGCGCGGAGACTTGAAGCAACAACTTACCTCTTTTCGTGAAAAAGAACGCATCGTAGGCTATACTTTACATGGAGTGCATCGCGATGATTTGGAACTCTTTCTCAACGCTTATCCTATCCGTCAAGAGGGCTCGCAGGGCCAAACCAAAACTTATTTTATAGCACTCAAATTGTCGCAGTATATTTATTTGAAAGAACGTGGTAATCAGCGCGTTCCGTTGTTGTTGCTGGATGATATTTTTGATAAGTTAGATGCTGGTCGCGTGTCGCGCATCATTGATTACGTGTCGGGAGATTCGTTTGGACAGATTTTTATAACAGATACCAACCGAGATCACCTTGATGGAATCCTAAAATCAACAACGAAGGACTATAAACTATTTTACGTTGTAGACGGTCAAATAATGGAATAATCGCATGGAACGGAGAAAGACTGAAAATGTGTCAGACGTGGCGCTTCAATATTTGCGTGATATGGGACTTGAAGGACCGCTGAATGAATACCGCTTGCTTCAAGCGTGGGATGACGTGATGGGGCCCTTGGTGGTCAAGAATACGAGACAGAAATCCATTTACAATCAAACACTGTATGTGCAAATTACTTCCTCTGCTCTAAAGGCAGAACTGATGATGAGACGCGCAGAAATCATAAAATCGTTGAATGACGCAGTTGGAGCAATCGTAATCTATGATTTAGTGATGAGGTGATGGCAAATATGCCCCGTTGAAAACGGCATGCAGAAAATTTCGTTAAAAAAAACATAAGTCATTTCCGTATGTGCTGATTTATTGTTAATTTTGTAACGAGATGTGATAACTATTTTTAACCTTATAAACATATTAGTTTCAAAATGGAAAAAAGCGCATTGCAAATTGCTCGTGCTGCTTATCAGCCCAAGCTTCCCGCAGGTTTGCGTGGTAACGTTGCAGTAAAGGAAGGTGAACCCACACAGAGTGTTGGTAATCAGGAAGAGATTAAGGCTCTTTTCCCCAATACTTACGGTATGCCCTTGGTAGAGTTTGTTCCTACAGATGAAGCAAAGGAATATGCTCCCATCAACATCGGTATCATCCTTTCTGGTGGTCAGGCTCCTGGTGGTCACAATGTTATCTGTGGTCTTTACGACGGTTTGAAGAAGCAGAATCCTGCAAGCAAGCTTTATGGCTTCTTGATGGGTCCTGGCGGTCTCGTAGATCACAAGTATATTGAAATGACTGACGAACTCATCGACGAATACCGCAACACTGGTGGTTTCGACATGATCGGTTCTGGTCGTACAAAACTCGAAGAAGTTGAACAGTTCGAAAAGGGTATGGAAATCATCCGCGAACTCGGTATCAACGCTATCGTAATTATCGGTGGTGACGACTCTAACACTAACGCTTGTGTGCTCGCTGAATACTATGCAGCAAAGAACTATGGCGTGCAGGTTATCGGTTGCCCCAAGACTATTGATGGTGACTTGAAGAACGACCAGATTGAAACTTCATTCGGTTTCGATACAGCTTGTAAGACTTATGCTGAAGTAATTGGTAACATCCAGCGTGATGCTAACTCTGCTCGTAAGTACTGGCACTTCATCAAGTTGATGGGTCGCTCTGCAAGCCATATCGCTCTTGAATGTGCACTTCAGTGTCAGCCTAACGTATGTATCATCAGCGAAGAAGTGGAAGAAAAGAATCAGACACTCGACGACGTTGTAACATACATCGCTAACGCTGTTGCAAAGCGTGCTGAAGCTGGTAATAACTTCGGTACTGTACTCATTCCCGAAGGTCTTATCGAATTCATCCCCGCATTCAAGGCGCTCATCGCTGAACTCAACGACCTCCTTGCTACTGAAGAAGCAAAGACAGTAGGTGTTGCTGGTCTCCGTGCTTTCGTTCTCGAAAAGCTTTCTGCAACAAACGCAGCGCTCTACGAAAGCCTTCCCGAAGGTGTAGCAAAGCAGCTCACACTCGACCGTGACCCCCACGGTAACGTACAGGTGTCACTCATCGAAACTGAAAAGCTCCTCTCTGAAATGGTAGCTGCTAAGCTCGCTGCTTGGAAGAAGGAAGGTAAGTTCAATGGCAAGTTTGCTGCTCAGCACCACTTCTTCGGTTACGAAGGACGTTGCGCAGCTCCCTCTAACTATGACGCTGACTACTGCTATGCTCTCGGTACTTCTGCTGCTCAGCTTGTAGCAAATGGTAAGACTGGTTACATGGCTATCGTGAAGAACACAACAGCTCCTGCTTCTGAATGGGTTGCAGGTGGTGTGCCCATCACAATGATGATGAACATGGAACGCCGTCATGGTGCTATGAAGCCCGTAATCCGTAAGGCGCTCGTTCGTCTTGATGGTGCTCCCTTCAAGGAATTTGCAGCTCACCGTGAAGAATGGGCAGAAAAGACAGCATTCGTATATCCTGGTCCTATCCAGTACTTCGGTCCCACTGAAGTTTGCGACCAGTGCACAATGACTTTGAAGCTCGAACAGGCAAAGTAATTCCTGATCGCTTCTAACTAATTGAGAATTGGGTGTTGAGACTCAGTATATGACTAATCAATGCCCGATTCTCTTTTTATATAATAATAAATTGGAGATGTGGGGTGTCGTAAACTTGCATTATTCGTAGCAAGTCGCTTATGGTTTGATAAAAATGTATGGCTGAAAAAAAGGGTAAGAAACAAAAGAAAAAAAGCAATGCCAAGAAGGGCAATTTCCCTGTTGTCATCATCTTGGTAGTTTTAGGTGTTGCGCTTGCCATTGGACTCTATAGTTATGTGTTCCAAAGGTATGTGCTCTCTCCTTATAGTCGCTTCCGTGCTTCGCATAGTGAAGTGCGTTATCCTGATGGTTATTCTGTGAGAGGCATTGATATAAGTCGTTATCAAGGTACTATTGATTGGCAGAAAGTAAAAGATGCTATGGTGGGGGGGAGTACGGTTCAGTTCGTGTTTATTAAAGCAACAGAGGGGGTAACGATTTTTGACCCTCACTTTAATGACAATTTTTATAAAGTGCGCGAGCATGGATTGCTTAGAGGTGCCTATCATTTCTTTACCCCTTCTGAAAATGGAGAAAAGCAAGCAGCACACTTCCTGCGTCAAGTACATTTAGAAGAAGGCGACCTTCCTCCCGTATTGGATGTAGAAGAAATAGGTCGCTTGTCGGGTAAACAATTACGGAAGGAAGTCCTTGATTGGCTCAAAATTGTAGAAGCACATTATGGAGTAAAGCCAATCATTTATTCAGGTTACTCCTTCAAGAAAAGTTATCTTAATACTCCAGAATTTAATGATTATCCTTTCTGGATTGCCCATTACTATCGTGAAAAACTCACATATTCAGGTAATTGGATGTTTTGGCAACATACCGACCTTGGAGACGTGGAAGGTATAAACGGTGATGTAGATCTCAATATATTTAATGGCACTATTGAAGACCTTAACGCCATCACCATTGACAACATTAAGGAATACAACTAAAATGTTGCTTCATATGAACTGGGATATGGTATGAAATGCCAAAAAAACTTCCCAACTTATTTGGTTAGTTCCGGAAAAGTTGCTAATTTTGCACTCGGTTAAACAAAGCACTCATGGGTAAGTGCTGTACGGCCAGCTCCCTTCGAATCCTCCAGGGCTTGATCGCAGCAAAGGTAGTTGGTTGTAGCGGCGCGATGCAGTGAGCTTACCCGCCCGCCTCTTTAGCTCAGTTGGCCAGAGCACGTGATTTGTAATCTCGGGGTCGTTGGTTCGAATCCGACAAGAGGCTCAAAGAAAGAATGAAAGGATATGTCTGTTACAAGGCGTATCCTTTTTTTTGTAATTAATATTGGCAGCAATATATCAGTTACTTGCGTGACCTTTGGTTGTCCACACATAATCCAAACCCCAAAGATTTTTGTGCTCTTAATATTTTAACCACTAATGGACACTAATTTACACTAATGCCTTGCGGACTATTTAAGTCCGAATCGATTCGTGCAAGCGACCTTCGGTTCATGTTCATTAGTGGCTAAAAATACTTATTCGCAACGACCACCTATTTCTATTATAAATCATGAATTTACACTAATGCCTTGCGGGGTGGTTAAGACCGGATGGTTATTTGTGTAAATTAGTGGTTTCAAATAAAACGAACGAGTCTTTGTGGACCATACCTATATTATTCCCTTAATTTTTGTTGTAGTTATCAAGTCGGGTAGGGCGACAAAACAAATCAAGGGGTTATTCCTAATAAAAGCGAGAAGACCATTCAAGCAGATTTTAGATTTGCAGAATGGTCTTCTCGTTATGTTATGTTTTCCTGTTGAACTCTTTATCAAGATGTTGCTTTATGCAACGTCAAGATTATTTTGCGTTTACTTTACATACACCTTTTTATTGTTGATGATGTAGAGTCCAGGAGATGTAATGCGCTTCAACGTGCGACCGTGGAGGTCATAGATGTTTGCATTTGCTGAATTGGGTGTTGTGAGCATGTTATCAATACTTGTCATGTATTCTCCCATCTTTACTCGAGCTGCGTTGATGACCTTTCCAGTGTTGGCATCGAGGGCGATAAGCGTGAGTTTGCAGTTATTCACGTTTTTCACAAAGGGAGCGTCCATGGCGAGGTCAAGCGTGATAGTGCCTGCATATTGCTCATTTGCGCGAAGTGTGGTAGGAAGGAGTCCTGTTTGTCCATTGTAGGCATTCGCGGGATAGAGCGCACGTGCTACATCGTTGAAGATGTAGGGATAGACGGTTGATTTTGCGTAGCTTCCGCCCTTTTGCCATTCTCCAAGGTCAGTATCTGTTGTTGTGTAGAAGGCATTCGACTGGAACCCAGCGAGACCGTCTTCTGTCACTACGCAGAGCAAACCGATGTTAGCATTATTGACATCAAGGGCAGAGGTGAGGACATAATCAACCGTGATTTTACCTGTCTCCTCGTTATATGCGCCACCGATGGAGAGTTCTGCTTCTGCATCGGTAGTGAATTCCTTGCTCACAAGATCTAACCATGCATTTTCCTCACGCGAATGGAATGTGTAGTCGGTTACTCCATTTTCAGTGTAACTTACCATGGGGGAACTTACGATGGGGTTGCGCTGGATGATCGCCGTGGGTGCGGCAGAAAGTCCGAGGAAATACTGGGCATAGTCGGTCATACCACTTTCAAGTTGGTCGCCCGTATAAGTGTGGTAGGCAAGGGGGATGAACTGATCCTTGTAGGTCTTTTCAAGGAATTCAAGTGCTAAATGACCGAGAGGACAGTTTTGACATCCCATACCTGTGTTTTCCTCAAGAATAACGCGCTTCGTAGGACGGAAGGCGAGGTTCTTAACAGCAGCGTTGAGTGTATAAGTGCTTGCGCCGTTGTCTAAATCCACCTTGATTTGGAAGTTGCAAATGCTACCCACAGTGAGCGGTAAGAGACTCGCAAATTCAAACTCAAGATTATTGCTACTATTGAGTGTGAGGTTGGCGAATTTGAGTTGGTCAACAATTTTACCTTCGGAATCAATCAACTGAATTTCAGCTTCATGATAAGTTTTCTGGTTGTCGTTAATGATTACCGCACCTTTGATCTTTTGTTGTTGTTCTGCTACTACCATTTCAGGAACACCGATGAGGGCAATCTTGAAATCGGCGTTGTGCTTCACTTGAACGTTGCCCACGAAGATGGCGCTCTGGTTGTTGTTTTGGTTTACGAAAGCAACATAAATCTTCTTTCCAGCATACTGTGTGAGAGGAATTTCAAACTGTTCCCATTCACCAGCCAATGTGTTTTCAGACGCACCGGGAGTAAGTTGTTTGTTGACAACGAGTGTACCCTGACTTTGAATGTCGGCGATGATGTCATCACTGAGTTCGTGAATGGGAGTTTCGTTAGCATAGACAAACACTCGGAGGATATCGGTCTTCGACTTTCTATAACTTTGTGCATCAAAAGTCAACACACATTTTTCATCTGGGATGTAGAGCTGAGGAGTAACCATCCAGTCATTAGACTGCCCTGCGGGAGTATACATTGAGTGAGAAGTTGCGCAGGGATTGGAGTAGTCGTCGTCGGCGGCATGTATCCAGGGAATGTTGTTGGAGAAACTCCATGCTTGCATTTCGCTAACAGGGTTGTTCTGATCTCCGTCATAGAGCATGACATTATTCATGCCACTTTCAAAAGTTTCCCAATAGATATGTGTGTCGTCAGAGATTATTGTTCGTTCGTATGAACCATAGAATGTCGCTTCGGCCTCATTATTCGCGGAAAAACCAGCAGGGTCAGTGAGGGTATTCTCGGGAATGACGATGCGGTAGGTGTTGCCTTTGTAGAGGTAGAGGGTGCTGGTGGGGTAGACGAGCACCATATTGTAACTTTCTGGTGTTGCCCCGTGTTGCATGTTGAGTGAGGTGAAGGGTTCGGTTTCATCATTTCTGTAAACCAAAGCTTGCGCGTTTTCCTTTACCTTTACATCAGCATTAAAACTGAAGATTACAGGGTTTGTATTGATGTCAATATGTCCGATTGTACTCTTGTCGGAAGGTGTTACTTGAGTCATCTGAATCGGCGTGGTGCCAAGTCCTATATAGTTTAATGTAATCTTCTTGTTGACCTTTGAGGTATCGCCCTTAAGACTTATAGCACTTTCTGGAATAACAATGGAATAACGCTTGTTGGCATCCAAAGTGGTGGTGCGGAATCCAATTTTTACGGTTTTCGAAGAAGTCATGTCAACTTCGAACTTTAATGAGTTGCGCACGAGATTTCCGTTTTCATCAACGAGAGCTATGGAGTTTGCGGCAACGAGAACATTGATGTCACGTGTGAAGGTTAGAGAAAGTTCGGATAACTTTTGAATCTTCGCACCATTGTGAATTGATACACTGTATGAATCAAGAAGGTTCACCTTGCTGCATGCCTCTGCAAAGGTGATGGGGAGGGTGATTTGGTAATTCTCGTGTGAGATATATGCCATACCCGCCATCGTTTTGCAATCTGTAGAAATTCCGAGTGCAAGTCCTGTTGCGTCAAATCCTGTGTGGCGGTAGAAATCAATGTCGTAATTCTGCTTAAGCACTTCCTCTATGCCGTACCAATAACCGTCATTTAAGATATAGAGAGAACGACTGGGGTTTACGGCAGGGGTTGCTGCATAGATCGTACCATTGTTGTCAACAATGACACATCCCTTATCTAAATCCTCGGGACGATTGAAGTTTTCAAACGTTTGGGTTTCTACATTGTATCGGAAGGGGTTACGTGCATCGGAGGTTGAATATACGACACCAGCAACCCACTTGCCGTTGGGACTAATAGTAATACCGTCAAGGGTGCGCACCGTATTGTCGCGAACAGTAAATGTGCGCTGAACAGCATTGTAGTCAAATGCTATAGCATCCCATTTCTTGAGTGTTCTGTCATAAAGGAAATAAAGAACATCGCTGGGATAGCTGTAACTTACGCATCCTACGATATATCGTCCATCCGCCGAGATGCCCGTAAGTCGTGTCATTGCCTGATATAGACCCGATAAGTCGCATGTGGGGAGCCCTTCAAGTGGGATGATGGTACCAGTTGTGATGTCCCACATAACAGGAACTTCGTCATAACCTCCATTTGTGCATACACCTACGGCATATTTTCCATCAGGAGTGACTGCTTCAAGACGCCCTCCTACGTTGTTGTTAGCAAGAGGTAGGAGCGTCCATTGCTTCGATGATGCGTTCCAATACGCTGGTTTGCCATCGTAGCAACCAGCCACTACCTTTGCATCATCAGAAACATCATTTACGAAGCATTCGATGCCCGAATTTAATTCTGATTCTGAAAGTATTTCTTGAGTTGTATGGTTGGTGAAGTCAAGCAATTTGGGGAATGAATAGGCAGATGTCGCTTCACTAACACCATAAGCAACAGCCCATTTCCCATTGTCACTCATGCTATGAATAGTAGAACCATCACTCAAATTGTATGACCACAACACCTCGGGGCGTTGCGCTTCGCCTAAAATGCTTCCAGCGAGCGAAAGCAGCAAGACTAAAGATGATTGAAGAAATTTCATTGTGTTAAGTTACTTTACAAGGGTTTTCTTACCATTGATGATGTAGATGCTGTGCTTTTTGGGGTGAATTACCTTCTTGCCATCAAGGGTGTAAATTTGTTTGTATAATGATTGCGAAATAGACTCGATGCCCGTGGGGACTTCATAACCGTTTGTTACAAAAGTAGCTGTAATATATGCTGCATGGTCCATTCCATCGGGGAAATTCTCTACGTTCAAATAGAACTTTACTTGCGAGTTGGCATCTCTTGAGAACGAAGGAGTGGGGATGATGATGTAGTGTGCTGCCTCATCCTCTTCATCCTGTTCAACTTTGATATTACTTGAGTCGACTACAACCTTTTTGTTTTCACCATTGTGCACATACTCAAATGTAGCACCTGTAAATGTCATGTTAGCACCCGTTTCATGCATCCAAATGGTGATTTCATTGATATTATCAATGTTCTGACCCGATGCGGGCATAAATTCAGTCATGAGACTGTAGTTGATGACTTCAAAACCATAAGTGAGGAAGTAAGCGCCAGCTGAAGCACTATTCTCTGTATATGAAGCATATCCATATTTATCTTCGATGCCTCGAATGGTAAGTAGCATTTCGCCATAGTTTTTGCCTGAAGTAACCATTTGACTGGGAATTCGCAACTTACCGCGTAGGTCGATAGTGAGGGTGTTGAGGTCAGTGAAAGTAGGGGTGAGTGACTCTGTGTAATATTCACCAGGTTCTTCCGCTTCAAAATCACCATAACTCAAAGTTGCTGTGATATTAGCTTCTTTGTTTAACTCTCCGTCGAATGTAAGGTGGATTAACCCCTCTTCCTCATTTTTTGACATCCATGATTTAATATTGGGCATACCTGTTTCAGGTGTGTTAACGGTAGAAACAAGCACGAGGGGGCGAGGAGCCGCTTTGTAGTTGAGCACTACGCTACCTAATGCACTCTTGCCATCGTATGAGGTTACGTTGCTGAATATGAAAAGTATATTGTCACCCTGTTTTAATTCGCCAGATTGGTAACAGTCCATAAGTTCAGCTTTTGCCTCAATTGAAACAAAACGGTCGGTAGCATTCGCAACGACATCTTTTTGAACTTTTCCAGCAATCATTTTGCAACTATCAAAGCGAATAGGTTTCGTAAACTCCAAAAAGATATAACTTTCTCCTGCTGAAAGTTCTGACCCTTGAACTGGGGAAACATTAGATAATTTCAAGGGAGTTCCGCCGCCGAAACTAACTTTAGCAGAACCACTATTTAGGGGGAAATTAGAATAAACATAGTATATAGTTCCCTTCTTTGTTCCCTTCTTAACGCTTACTGTAGATGTGTAAGGAGCAAAGTTTCCTGTTGTTACAGAAACAAGTTCGGTCATTTCCTTATCTGCATAAATATCAGTCCAGTTATCTGCAATTACTTCAAGTACAACTCCATCTGTTGATACATCTTCAGGCACGATAAATTGACCGTAAAAATCATTGTACATCTTGAAGGCGTATTCACCACCGTCTTCCATGATGTAAGGGTCGTTTTCAGTGCCAGAACCCTGTGCGAAACTTAATGAACAATTGGCAATAGCCAGCAAAATAAGCAGAAAATACTGTCTTAATCCCTTAAACGTATTCATAATAATTTAGTTTGTGTTAAAATTCAGTGTGCAAAAATAATGATTTTTGTAAATATATAGTTATTAGTTATAAGATGATTTTCAAATGGTTGTAAATTTTTATTAATTGCTTTTATTTCAATCTAAAGGGGGAGAATGCTATGGTCCGTTGTCATTCTGTTTGCCCTTTAGTAGTCGCCGTAATAGTAGGAATAGAAATTGAGAAAAGCCTCTGTCGCACTTATTATCTTAACCGTTTATTCTTCTCAATTCCCAAAAGGCAACAGCAGAAGCGGCGGCTACGTTTAGAGAATCTACATTATGCGACATGGGGATTTTGACAATATAGTCTGCATTATCAATGACCTCATTGTCAAGTCCTTCTCCCTCTGTACCCATGATGATTGCTAACTTATCTTGTTGCTTCAGTTTTTCGTCATCAATAGATACAGAATTGTCTCGCAATGCCATAGCAACAGTTTTGAATCCATAATCTTTAAGCGACTCAATCGGTGTGTGTAACCACGTCCAGGGCACGAGAAAGACACTGCCCATTGATACTCTTACGGCACGTCGATTGAGAGGGTCACAACTTGAGGTGGTGAGCAAAACAGCATCAATGCCCAGAGCTGCAGCCGAACGGAAAATCGCACCAATATTTGTGGCATCTACAACACTATCGATAACAACAATGCGGTGAGCATTTTTACACACCTCCTCAACGGTGTTTTCATGAGGCCTTCTCATGGCGCACAACACTCCTCGAGTTAGCGTGTAGCCCGTAAGAGAAGATAGTAGTTCGCGACTACCCGTATAAACCGGTAACTCTGGAAAGCGCTCAATAATGCTTGCAGCATCTCCCTTGACATGGCGTTCCTCACAAAGTAAGGCGATAGGGTTGTAACCAGCATTAAGTGCTACATGAATTACTTTAGGACTTTCAGCTATGAATACACCCTTTTCCGGTTCAATACGGTTACGTAGTTGTGCTTCCGTGAGTGATGTAAAAAGGCTTAATTCGGGGTGGGTGAGTGTTGTTATCTGGTGTATAGGCATTGTATGAAATGTTAATTCGTTAATCTGTCTATAGTGTGAATGTTGAGACTGTTGTTGCACTAAAGAAAAAAGTTTTATTGTTGTGCAAATTTAGTTATTTAGTTGTGGCGAAGGAGTTTTATAACGATAATTTTAGATGTTATCTAAAAAATCTTTAACTTTGCATGAATAAGTTTTCAACCTTCTTATGATGAAAGAATCTTTATTCCCATTTTCACAAATAAATGCTTTTGCGATGCAAAATGGGGTAATACTTGGAATTTGGGTGCTACTGTCGCAATTTGCTATGGTAGGGAGTTTTACATACGATTTGCTATCATTGGTGAGTGCCCTTATGATGCTCTTCAGTCCTATTTTGTTATTTATATTGACGAAATCTTACCGTAATTCAGTGGCGCCAGTGGGATTTTTTACCGTAACGCAAGGATTTTTGAATGCGTTTTTGACGTCGATATATGCCTCTGTTTGGGTGTCGTTGTTGGTTTACGTGTATCTCACTTTTTTTGATAATGGATATGTGTTTGATGCTTATATTGAGTATTTTAACCGTCCGGAAGTAAAAGAGGTTTTATCTCAAAATGAGATGCAACAACAATTGAACGCCTCATTGCAAGGCATGACATTGGAAGAAGTCATTGAGGGATTGCGATTTATTCCCCCTGTAACGTATGCAATGATGATTTTTTATCTCAATTTGATTGTTTCGCCAATCGCATCGTTATGTATAGCTTTGTTTCTTAAACGTGTAAAGTAAACTTAAAGGTAGAACTAAAAAAATAGAAAATAATATGAATAAGCATTTTGATATTTCAGTGGTAGTGCCTCTTTACAATGAAGATGAAAGTTTGCCCGAACTCTATGCGTGGATTACGCGTGTAATGGCGGCAAACAAATTTAGTTATGAGGTAATCTTCGTTAACGATGGTTCTACGGACAATAGTTGGGACGTTATAGAGCGACTTTCAGCCAATGATCCCGAACATGTACGTGGCATAAAATTCCGTCGCAATTACGGTAAGTCCCCCGCGTTGTTTTGCGGTTTTGAAATGGCTAAAGGTGATGTGATCATCACAATGGATGCCGATTTGCAAGACTCCCCCGATGAAATACCAGAACTTTACCGCATGATTAAGGAAGATGGTTATGATCTTGTCAGTGGTTACAAACAGAAGCGCTACGACCCACTTTCTAAAACGATTCCCACGAAACTCTTTAATGCTACAGCACGTAAGGTGAGCGGAATTAAGAATCTACATGATTTCAACTGCGGACTGAAGGCCTATCGTAAGGACGTTATTAAAAACATAGAGGTGTATGGCGAGATGCACCGCTATATTCCTTATTTGGCAAAAAATGCGGGCTTTGATAAAATAGGGGAGAAGGTGGTGCAGCACCAAGCGCGTAAGTTCGGTTCTACAAAATTTGGCGGACTTAATCGTTTTGTCAATGGTTATCTGGACTTATTGTCGTTGTACTTCCTTAATAGTTTCGGCTTGAAACCGATGCATGTCTTTGGTTTCATTGGCACATTGATGTTTTTCTTTGGATTTTTGGCCTGCATCATCGTTGGAGGTTCAAAAATTATTGCGTTGTGTAATAATACCCCCGCACCTCTGGTGACAGACTCGCCCTACTTCTATATTGCTCTGACCATGATGATTTTGGGCACACAACTCTTCCTTGCCGGATTCCTTGGCGAACTCATAAGTCGTAATGCTATGAGTAGAAATAATTATCAGATTGAAAAGACGTTATGAAACTCAACCTCTTACACCTATTCAGTTTCATCTTCATGCTAAATCTTTGCTCTTGTTCAGAGGTAGAATGCCCACTTGACAGTGTTGTGGTAATGACTTGCGGACTCTATGATGCAGATACGAAAGAAAAGTTGAACCTGGAGCAAACCCTAACGGTCAAACCGATGGGCAAGGATACTGTGTTTCTGAACGCTGCCATCGACATGAGCGATTTCGTATTGCCACTTAAGTATGCTGAAACCACAGACACCATGTTGTTCCACTTCTCCGACAGATGGGGGCAAACCGCTACCGATACGCTGGTAGTGCGTCACGACAATATACAGCATTTCGAGTCCGTAGAGTGTCCCACTGTTGTTTTTCATCAGCTCATCGCTGTTGATTGGACAAACGAAAATACTACTGCTGCGGCATCCTTTGTAACAATAGATAGTGTAGCCATCGTTAGAAAATTAGTTGATTATGCAGATGTTGAAAACATACAAATATATTTGCGTAGCGCTCGTTAGCATTTGTAGTGTGATGCCCGCCGCAGCGGAGCATTATGCCATGAGCGACACATTATCATCGTCTACCACTACCCCGAAACGCTATACCTCAAGAGAAGAGGCGCGAAAGGCGCTTGAGAAAGATCGTCATTCCACTTTTTTTACAGGATTTTCGGTGGGAGTAGATCTCGTTGGTCCTATAATGGATGCAGCCTCCTCACGAGGGAGCGTTGAAGGCATGTGTAGAGCGCACCTCATGGAGACCTACTTCCCCGTGTTAGAAATAGGTGTAGGTAATTGCAATCATACGGACGAAAATACCAATTTGAATTTTTCGACCAAGTCACCTTATTTTCGTGTCGGGTGTGATGTAAACTTCTCCAAGAATAAAACCACTGGCAACCGCATTTTAGGAGGCGTGCGCTATGGGTTCACATCTTTTGAATACGACATCTCTGCACCGCCCCTGGTTGACCCTAATTGGGGAACATCGTTGCCTTTTGAAATGCGCAATGTGGAAGGTAAAAAACACTGGGCAGAACTCCTCTTTGGCATAGAGTCGCGCGTGTGCTCATTTTTGCAAATCGGTTGGGCGGTGCGCTATAAATTCACACTCGCCAATCAATCTGCCGACCATGCCCATCCATGGTATGTTCCTGGATATGGAAGGAATAAGAATGGCATTTTTGGTGCTAATTTCAACCTTATCTTCGAACTTTAACACGTAACAACCCTAACGCTTTTGTTAGTCTACCTCCCCCAAAAATGAAATACCTCAAAATCCTATTTTTCTTCTTCTTACTTATTGGTACCATCTTGATTTTACGCAACCATCAAACTGTTGATGTAGCGCCTTACCTAAAGGCAGATGGTAAAATCTTTGGTACACAATATCACATCCTCTACCAATCTGCAACGCCGCTTGATAGCGCCATCCATCAAGCGCTACAAGAAGTAGATTCTTCGCTTTCGATGTTTAATCCAAACAGCACCCTGGCGCGCCTGAATAGCGGTGAGACAAATCAAGTAGACTCACTCTTTAGCGTCGTCTTTAACCTTGCAAAGGAAGTAGCGAGAGAAACTAATGGAGCGTTTGACCCCACCGTAGCACCGGCTGTAAATGCCTGGGGATTTGGTCCGAAGCGCAGACAGCAACCCTCGCAATCCGTTTTAGATAGCATTGCCCCGCTTGTAGACTATCGCAAGGTTCAACTACAGGGAGATACGCTCTTGAGTCGTGCCAATGAGCGCATCAATCTTGACTTCGGAGCTATAGCCAAAGGACTTGGCGTTGACCATGTTGCTGCTGCATTGCGTCAGCATGGGGTGAAAAACTTTATGGTAGAAATCGGAGGAGAAGTCGTGGTGAGTGGAACCAATGCAAAGGGGGAACTCTGGAGAATCGGCATACAAAAACCCACCACTGCTGATACAGAATTGCAAGAAGTCATCCACCTCAACAATGCCGCCATGGCTACAAGTGGCAATTATCGCAATTATTACACCACCAGCCAGGGACAGCGTATAGCCCATACCATCGACCCGCGCACCGTTCGCCCCGTCTCTCACTCCCTGCTTTCTGCTACAGTTATCGCACCCACATGCGCCGTGGCAGATGCTTACGCCACAGCCTTTATGGTGCTCGGCGTAGATAGCGCAAAGGTCATCCTGAATAATCACCCCGAATTGTCCGCTTATCTTATTTATCAAGATGCAGATAGTTTGTGTGTATATGCTAACATTGATTTAGTAAACAAGTTGACGAGGTACGAGTAGACAAGAGAACCCCCTCCAACCTCCCCCTGAAGGGTGAGGCTTACTAGCGTTTAGTAGACAAGTTGACGAGGTACGAGTAGACAAGAAAGGCACCGAGTTAAACGTGTTTAGTAGACGAGTTAACAAGGTACGAGTAGACGAGTTAGTTACCGAGATAAACGAGTATAGTCCCGCACGGTGTTACTCACTACTACCTCCTCACTACTCACTAGTTAGCGTCCCGCATGGTTCTTTCTCCTTTCTCCTTTTTCCTTTCTCATTTTCCTAATGTCGTATGTCAGAAAGTGTATTTCAGCGCATCCAGTTATTGCCGCTTTTTCAGGGGAGCAGTAGAGAGGAGTTACTCCGAATGCTTGAAAGGGCGAAATTTAACTTCATCTCCGCCGAACCCCGAGAGGTCATACTCCATCAAGGTAAGGCGGCAACGCAGTTGGTCTATGTATTAAGCGGAAGCGTGCAATGCCGGCAAGTCCTATCTGCTGATTTAGAAGTTACTGAATACATAGAAGGTCCACACCTGTTTCAACCCGAGAATTTATTTGGCGCATCACCCCTGTGGCGCCATACGTTGACCGCAGTGACCGACGTCCAGTTGCTCATGATCAGCAAGCAGGACCTGATGGTGCATCTTATGGACTTTTGGACGTTTAGAATGGCGTTTATGAATTACCTCTGCCGATTAACAGAAACCAATCAGTCCAAACTCGCTCCGCGCTCCTCCATTACGCTTCAGTCCGCCTTTATCGATTATGTGCAACAACTTGTTATTACGCCCACAGGGCATAAAGAACTTAAAATAGGGATGAAGCAGTTGGCGCTACAATTATCTACGTCACGCTTATCCATGAGCAAGTGCCTAAACCATTTGCAGCAGTTAGGTGTGTTGAAATTGGGGCGAAAGTCCATCGACATTCCTGATAACAACAGGTTGATTGATTTGGCAAGATTGAATGATTGATATGGATTAGCTTTATTACTAATACAAATTTCTGCAAACTAAAGTGGAGATAGCCAACCGATGAGGTATCGCTATCTCCACTTATTTTTATTTAGTCTCGAAATCTTTTTGTAAGTTCCCCAAAGTATTCTATGCGTCTGTCTCTAAGGAAGGGCCACCAACGTCGTACGTTTTCAGAGCGTTTCATGTCTACTTCAACGACGATGTTTACCTCTTCGTCTTTGGGAGCGCGGTAGAGAAATTCTCCTTGTGGTCCGGCTATGAAACTGCTTCCCCAGAAACTGATGCCGTTTGTTTGCCCCGACGGGTCGGGCTCGTGCCCTGTGCGGTTGACGGCAATGACGGGTATGCCGTTTGCCACGGCATGTCCGCGCTGCACGGTGGTCCATGCTTCGCGTTGGCGCTCTTGCTCCTCGGGTGTGTCGGAGGACTCGTATCCGATAGCTGTGGGGTAGATGAGCAGTTCTGCCCCGGCGAGTGCCATAAGGCGTGCGCCTTCGGGGTACCATTGGTCCCAACATACTTGCACACCGAGTTTACCTACACTTGTTTGAATGGGATGGAAACCGAGGTCGCCCGGGGTGAAGTAAAATTTCTCGTAATAGGCGGGGTCGTCGGGGATGTGCATCTTGCGGTAGGTGCCTGCGATGGTGCCATCTTTTTCGAAGACTACTGCGGTGTTGTGATAGAGGCCTGGCGCTCGTCGTTCGAATAGGGAGGTGACAAGCACAATGCCGTGGGTTGCGGCTATCGCTCCATAAAATGCTGTAGAAGGTCCAGGGATGGGTTCGGCGAGGTCGCAAAGTTGTGTGTTCTCCGTTTGGCAGAAATACAAACTATTGTGGAGTTCCTGAAGCACCACCAATTCTGCACCTTGACTTGCTACGTCGGCAATATTTCGAGAAAGTTTCTCTTTATTATTTTGAATATCAGCAGTACATGAGTGTTGAATGATTCCGATTTTCATATAGTGGATAAGGGGGGGGAGGTTAAGGGTTAGGGGTTATAGGTTAGGGGTTAAGGATGGGAGGGGTGAGGCTTACTAGCGTTTAGTTGACAAGTTGACGAGGTACGAGTAGACAAGAAAGGCACCGAGATAAACGTGTTTAGTAGACGAGTTAACAAGGTACGAGTAGACGAGATAGTTACCTAGATAAACGTGTTTAGTAGACGAGTTAACAAGGTACGAGTAGACGAGTTAGTTACCGAGATAAACGTGTTTAGTAGACGAGGAAACAAGGTACGAGTAGACAAGATGGTCGCCGAGATAAACGAGTGATATCCCGCATGGACTACTCACTACTCTCTACTCACTACTCTCTACTCTCTCCTCTCTACCCTCTCCTCGCTCCTCACATCATACAATTGCATCGTTGCGCAGTGTAGGGATCCATGCTGGCGAATGAGCGCAGTGCAATCAATTCCTACCAATTCATACCCAGGGAAGGCTTTTGCGAGTTGCGCATGTGCCATTTGGTCGAGTTCGGGGTTGGCGTAGGTGGGGTAGAGCACGGAGGTGTTAACGACTAAGTAGTTGGCATACGTAGCGGGGAGTCGCTGGCCATCTTCATCGTAAGCGGGTGCTGCCATGGGGAGCGGAATGAGGGTGTAGGGCGCTCCATGCTTGGTGGTGAATGTCTGCAATTGTTGCTCCATAGCATGGAGGGCGGCATAATGCTCATCATTGGGGTCAGTACATTGAACATAAGCAATGGTATCATTGGGGCAAAGGCGGGCGAGTGTGTCAATGTGGGAGTCTGTGTCGTCGCCAGCGAGGTAGCCGTGGTCAAGCCATAGGATGCGATCTAAACCGAACCAAAGTTTGAGGCGCTCTTCAATGATTTCTTTAGAAAGTTCTGGGTTTCGGTTGGGATTTAGGAGACACTCAGAGGTTGTGAGTAGGGTGCCTTCGCCGTCGCTTTCAATGCTTCCGCCTTCGAGTTCGAAGTCAAGGTGATCGATGTATGCTCCCGTAAGAATGCCTGCATCGAACAGCGCGCGAGTTATTTTATTGTCTAAGGAGGCTTCGAATTTTCCTCCCCACCCGTTGAATCGGAAATCGAGTAATTGGAGGTGTCCGTCGGGGGATTGGCAGGTAATCGCGCCATGGTCGCGCGCCCATGTGTCATTTGTGGGGCAGGGGAAGATTGTGATGTTTTGAAGTGCTGACGCGGGCAACTTGATTTTTAATAAACTTTCGACTTGCTCGGGGTGGGGCGTGACGATAAGCAACTTCGTACGTGTGGCAATCGCATAAGCTAATTGCAGATAGCAGGCGGTAACTTCATCAAGCATGTATGCCCAATCGGTATGCTCATGTGGCCAGGTGAGTTGTACACACTTGACGCATCCCCATTCTGGAAGCAGAATGGGACGGAGAGGGTGTTGTTCGGTAGAATTTGTATGTGGCATCTTTGTGTGATGAAATGGTGCAATATGTCCACCCTTTGAGGTGGGGACAGGAACTACGTAGGGCATAGGGGGGGGGTATATGGGGTAGTGAGTAGTGAGTAGTGAGTAGAGAGTAGTCCATGCGGGACGATAACTAGTGAGTAATGAGTAATGAGTAATGAGTAATACCGTGCGGGACGATGCTCGTTTATCTCGGCGACAATCTTGTTTACTCGTACCTCGTCTACTCGTCAACTAAACCCCGTTTATCTCGGTGCATTACTCCGGATGGCAAGTCTGTTGACCGTTGTCCGTTGTCCGTTGACAGGCTTCGCCCTTAAAACCTCCAAGCGAAGCGACCTCCCACCTTATAACCTTTATAACCTAATGATTTGTTTGTATAGCGCTCAATGTGGCGAAGTTTCGACCATCAATAATGACTTTCTTCATGGCGTCTGGGTTGCTCATGAATGAACCTCTGGCTTTCAAATAGCTGAAAAATGCTGAAGTAGAGGTTGGCAGTTCAACCTTTACCTCTTGGTGAGCGGGGAAAAACCCGGGAAGGTATCCATCGCCCCCAGTAGTCATATAGTCATCTGCAACGATTATGCAGGGGGTATTGTCGTTAATTTCCGTGGTAATTCCGTTGGGTGCGGTATACCATACTCTTGTTACTTCAAGGTTGTCCCTGGAGTCGCATTCGAAGGTAATCGCATGGGATTGCAACCATCCGTATTCCTTATTATGGAGTCCAAAGGTAAGGAGTTTTTTGAGTTGTCTGCCGTTGTATTGGTAGGCTCGGAGTTGATTGGCAAAGGGGAGGATTTCTCCAGCTTCCAACACACTTAAGTCTCCATTATAAAGCGATGCTCGAATGCTCCCAAAATGACTCACTCCAATAATGGGGCGTTGGTCATTAGTCAATTGGGCATAGGCATTGGAGTAGGCAGCGCACACGATGTCTGCCACTTCAGTGAACCCATAGCGCTGTGAGCGATTGTGGGGCATATCAGCATTAATGTAGCACAGGTGCTCATTGAGCGGGCGATTGCTGACGTAAGTATTTGAGAGGAGGGAGTCTACCAGGTTTTGAGTTGGTGAATAGGTGTTTTGATGGTGTCTTACAGGGCAGAGTTCGGGAGTAATCTTTGTCACTTTATTTTTCAGCGTGTCATATTTCACCTTCATGATTCCTATATACCTTCCGTTGTTTCCTCCTTGAACGATGGGTAATTGATTGTCGTTGATAAATCCGGAAAGTGTGTCGTGGGTGTGAGCTGCGAAGAAACCATCTGCTGTGTTTGTCGTGAATTGGGATAATTGTTCGTTAGCGATATCTACCCATACCGGAACTCCATTCTCGCGCATTGCACCGATGTGCCCCACAATGAACGTAGCATCAATGCGGGGGGCAATGAGTTGATATTCTGGAGTTGATTTTAGACTGTCAATGACTTTGATGTAATCGGCATCAAAAGTCAATCCCTGGAGATGTCGTAAACTGGTTTGCTGGGGTGTTGCCGCCGTTGTTAATCCGATAAAGGATATTTTAATGGATTTCGTATCTGAAATTTTGATTTCACTGGTGTGATGGGCCTTTGCGTAACTTGGTGTTTCGCCTAATGAATCACGAAGGTTTGCTGAGATATAAGTGAAATCACAAGGTTGCTGATCTTCTGACTGATAGTTCCACTTTTGCGATAGTTTCTTTTGTCCTTCGTCGAATTCGTGGTTGCCAATTGCTGAAACTTGGATACCTGTTTCGTTTATGAATGAAGGCATTGTTGCTCCATTGGTAACCTTGTAAAAATAGGAACCTCCGAAATTATCTCCTGCAGAAATGACGATATGATAGGGATATACGGCTTTGATAGAATCGAGCGTATGAATCAAACTTTCGACGCCGTAAATGCCTCGATCGGTATCTGCTACAAACGACGCATGAAAATCATTGAGACAACAAACGGCAATCTCTACTTCGTTACTATGATGACAAGAGAACAAGGTTGGCAGTGCGGATATAATGGCGAAGAGCGATTTTCTAATCATAAAAAATATGTTACTTTAGCAAGAAACTGTCTCCCTTATAATTTGAATTATCTCCCTAAATAATAATAGGGAGATAGTTTCTTGTGTTTTGGGAAGTGTATTATTAACTTCTGCTCACTTGAAGCCCGGTGGTAGAAACGCTCATATCTACAAAACGAGCGTTGGGAGTAACGGGGTTTTGCGACAAAATGGTGCGGATGCGTTGTGCAGCTTCTTGGTCCTTTGCTACCATATACATGAACCCTCCACCGCCAGCGCCAGGAAGTTTGTAACCGGCGCAGAGGTCGTCAATACGTCGACAAATCTCTTCGATGACAGGTGGGTTTGTTCCTGCATCAAGAGCTTTATTTTGTTCCCATGTGTGGCGTACGAGCGCACCATACTTATTAATATCATTAAGTTGTAGCGTGTCATACATCGCCAAAGCATGATTTTTCATCTCATCAAGCAGCGTAAGGTGTTGAGCGCTATTGAGGAACATACCGCGAACAATCTCAGCTAAAATGTTTTTGGCAGTGCGGGTTACACCTGTGTAGTAAAGCAAATGACACGAACGGTATTCAGCAGATGTAAAGAGCGTATCGGGCGCCCACCTTACTGTTGGACCTTGATCGAAACCTCCTTGCGTCTGAAGGAGTTTAACTCCATGGAATACACCGCCATATTGGTCTTGCCAACCACCACCTGTGGTGAGTAATTGCTCAAGCACCAAGGTGCGGTTGCAGATCTCACTTTTGTCCCATCCTAATCCGCAGAAGTCAGAGAGTGCTCCAAGTACGGTAGCTGCAAGGATGCTGCTTGTACCTAAACCTGAACCTGCAGGAATTGCCGACAAGAGGGTGATTTCAATACCACACCCGAATGCTTCCAATTGTTGCTTCAAACTGGAGAAGGTTTCTTTCCCGAAGTTAGGCATGAACCCCGCCAATGTTAATGCAGCTTTGGGGATGGAGAAGGGAGACCCAACCTTATTGTATTTGCGAAGTTCCTCGTAGGTTTCAATACGTTCAATAGCACCGAGATCTATGGACCTACAAATGATAACAGGCTCCTTGCTTGGTTTAATATATACCTGTAGTGGTTGTTGCCCATTAAGTTCAATGGCAAGGTTGACAACGTTACCCCCTGTCATCAAACTATAGGGTGGGGTATCTGTCCATCCTCCAGCGAGGTCTATGCGTACAGCGCTTCGTCCCCATACGATTTGGTCGTCGTAGGTCGTTTTACGCGGTTCAGACTTGCGTTGGAGAACACTTTCCGTCAGTCCTTCTTGCAATAACTTAAACGCACGTTCTTCTTCGCCTCTGAACATGGCATCATGAATGCGAGTCATCAGCGGAGCGTCAAGAGGGAGAGGAGCTGGGGAGGGGATGTGTAACGATTGATATTTTTGAGTTGTATCCTTTAGATCAAGTTGATAAAATACGCTTTTCTTCCAGTTTGAAGCAATTCCCTCCAGGTTCGTCTTCATCAAATTACGACGTTGCGCTACAAGGCGGGAGAGGTTGGCTTGAATGGAAATTTCATCAGCGGATAAGCGAGGCAATGACAAATACTTTTCGGTCAGGTCGGTGTTCCCCTCGGGTGCAATCATCCAATTGAGAAGTTGACCGAGCAACGAAATGTCATTGCTTACCGGGAAAATCTTGGCAGCCTGAATATCTTTCCAATTGCCAAGAGGTTCCTTACTTATGCCTCTTGCTTCAAGCCATTGCTTCCAAGGCTTTTCTAAATACATTACAGCGTCATCCTCACAACTTCCTCTAAATGCATCGGTGTAACCATAGGGACGAAGGGCGTATGCATCTTCACCTATAGGCACTACATCCACGCAGATACCATCGCGAAGCGTAACATTCCAATCATTTTGAGGAATACCTGTAATCACATTTCGTGTTGTAAAATGGAAATCCTTACCTAAATAAGCATTTTCCATCCATACATACGCATTGATCTCTGTCGCCTTATTGGCAATAGAGAGGTTCTGAGTAAATACAGACGAGTGGCGCTTCACTTCTTTCTGAATGATGAAGCGCTGGTCCTTCACTCTGTTTTGAATAGCTTCTGTGGAGGTCAGCAATTCGGGCGTGGTGCCGAAATGATAAAATTCGCCACCTGGAAGCGGCAAGATAGCAACAGTGAGGTCTTCTAAATCAGCATCTGGAAGTGAGGGGTGTTCTCCCAAACCGCATCCAAATTCAGAGTATAAATCATATGCTTTAGTCAAACTACCATCTGCACCAACTGGAGCTTTCTTGAACAATGCCTTTATCGCACGGTCGGATAAAATCCACACGCCGATATCCATCAGCGTGTAGTGAGTTTGCATAAGTTTAGCTTGTACTTCAGTGCTCGGCTTTTGAAGCATAAAGTCAAGGCGATCGGGGGCATTTCTGTCAATAACAAAGACACCGTGATGACTTGCAAGTACAGGGTCGGTCCACATTCCGTAGCAAACGACATCAGCTTCAGGAATGTCTTGAAGTTCTTCTGTGGCACGGATGTAAACATCACCACTGGCTATAAGCGTTCGGAGTCCTTCAGGTGCCTTGCTTAAAATCTTTTCGTAAAGAGGCATTTGAAGGTCAAGCAAAGTTTGATCCATTCGCTGCCCTCTTTGCCAACGGAATACGGGTATAGGTGTTAACACCTTACCACTTGGAGCGTACATCGGGAGTCTTCTACTCTGTCCACCAGCGTGAAGCAGAATGCGCTTTTCTTGTGAAAGCCATTCGTCAAAACTCTTATCTTCACATTCTTGTTGATAACAATCTTGAAGCAACCATGTAGTGCCACCGCCAGAACCTAATTTTGTTCCTGCAGGGTCAGAAGTGCAAAAGTATTCTTCTCTGTTATGTTGTGATACTTCGTGGAAGCAAGCTACCAAGTTTGGAGGGAGAGAGAGTAATTTCTTCATTGTACAATTTTTTTGTTAGAAGCGCCTGTTTGAAAGAGTAGGAGAGGGGGCATATCGGTATATTCCTTAAACATCTTAAGGAAGTTCTTAAGGAAGAATATATATGCTAAGTGCAAAGATACAAATCATTATACAATCGTTCGTATTATTAGTTGTGAATTTTAATAGCTATAGTCTAATGAATCCATAATAAAAAAGTATTGCTGTCCGGTAAATATAGATAACTCTTTGTTTGATGGATAGTTGTACTCATACAAGCCCCCTCATAGATATTCAACCGAAAAAAACGAGAATTTCTATGTTTAAGAGAACACGAATTTCACGAATAACACGAATCCTTGCGAGGTGTTATCTTTGCTTTTCGCATACGAATTGCACGAATACCATCCGGATGATAAAAAATCGTGCTATTGACTTGCGCGAATACCGTCCGG
>JAZQXB010000066.1:0-1871 GCA_045632685.1 Alloprevotella sp. | reverse complement strand
TTAGTCTAAACATTAAACGTAAATACACACAATGAAAAAGAAAATTTTATCACTGCTCGCAGCATTCTTTATGCTGTTCGGCACAAGCGCAATGGCGCAAGTGGATAGTACACTCGAAGGCGACGTAAACGGCGACGGCGTTGTAGACATCGCTGACATCACAGCCGTCATCGCTATTATTAAACAAAATGCTGAAGCCAATCCTACTTATTATTGGTATGTTGGGAAAGAAAATCCGACAGAAATGACAAGTATTAACGTAAATGATGGATGGACAGAATGTACATCACAAAAACAAACACCTATTACAATATCTAAACAGAATGCAGATTATTCAACAAATATTTGGTACATAGCTGCACCATATGATTGGGGATATACATTATATAATGCGACAGGTGCAGCTTCAGCTGAAGCAGGATATAATATTACTGAAGTAACATTAAATGGTGTTAAATATAAAGTTTGGATAAGTAAATCCGTCGGTTATCAAGCTGTTGGTCAATTAATTATTAAATAAATAACAATATCATAATGGCAACTATGAAACAAAAAATACTCCTTTTAACAACAGCGTTAACTGGTTTATGGGGAACGGCGCAAGCGCAAACGCTTTCTGTGAATCCCATTACGGTGGATGCAGAAGCGCAGACGGAACTCTGTGTGAATATTGAGGGCGCTACAAGCATGACGGCGCTACAGTTTAACCTTGCCCTTCCCGAGGGTTTCGCTTTCAAGCAGAACGAAGGCAATTACGGGATTGAGTTGGGCGCAGCTACTGCCAGACATACGTTGAGCGTGAGTGAACTGACGTCGGGCGAACTCCTCGTGGTGCTCTACAACATGAACTTGAACACGTTTAAGGACGGCACTTTGCTGACGCTTCCCCTCGTGGCAGGCGCTGAAGCGGGCACTTCAAACGGTGCGCTCTCAAAGGTGCGTATGGCTACCACTGCTGCCGAAAGTAATGCGCTCGATAACGTGAATTTCAGCGCTACCATCAATGCGGCGGCATTTGAACTGAAGGTTTCAGCCGTAGGTTTGGCAACCATGTATTTGAACCAAAATGCCGTAATCCCCGCCGATGCCGAAGTGTATGTTGCCAGCGAAGTTACCGAAACGAGCGTCGTGCTTGAAGCCGTAACGGGTGTGCTTCCCGCAAATACGGGCGTCGTAGTGCGTGCAAATCAGGGCGCTTATACCTTCACTTATACCAACGACTCGGCTTCTCCCATCGCCAACAACCTCTTTAAGGGTACTGCCGAAAACGCGTACATCCTTCCCTCGGCTGGCTGCACCGCTTTCGTACTCTCCGTAGTAGACAGCGAAGTGGGTATGTATCGCGCAGCGCTCAACGGCGAAGGCAAGTTCCTCAACAATGCCAACAAGGCGTACTTGGAACTCGCCAACAACAAGCTCGGCATCAGCGAAGACGAACTCGACACTTCTGTAGGAGGCGCTCAGCTCAGCAAGGGTTTCTCCTTCCAATTCCCCGAAGCGACAGGCATCAGCGGCGTAACCACTCCCTCTACCCTCTCTAACACCTACTACGACCTCCAAGGCAGAAAGGTGGCACAACCCACACGTGGTATTTATATCTTTAATGGGAAGAAGGTGGCTTTTTAAGAGTAAAGATAAAAGAGTAAAGATAAAAGAGTAAAGATAAAAGATACCGTGCGGGGTGGAAACATGCCG
Organism: Alloprevotella sp.; assembly: GCA_045632685.1. Lineage (GTDB taxonomy): Bacteria > Bacteroidota > Bacteroidia > Bacteroidales > Bacteroidaceae > Alloprevotella. Next base: position 176 of record JAZQXB010000066.1, on the reverse strand, counting down.
TGCTGTACAATCAAACGTAGAGACGTCACATTGTGGCGTCTCTTTTTTGGGGCAACAATATAGGAGTTGACCCAAGAACTTTAACAGACCCCCTCCGCAACTAAAGTTGCTCGTCCCCCTAACTTTGGGGGACAATTTAGTTAGTCTGCCTCGTTTGGGTTTCTAATTAGGAATAA
>JAZQXB010000065.1:0-52044 GCA_045632685.1 Alloprevotella sp. | reverse complement strand
TTTGGGCATTTGACCTCGCAACCTCGGTCTTCCTCCTCCTCGTAAGGCATAGTATAAACAAGTTTATCCTCTGCTCTTACTTCGAGCGTCGGTTCCCCTAACTTTGGGGAGGAATTTATATACTTCCATTCGCTTGTTATTACTAATTAGAAACCCAAACGAGGCAGACTAACTAAATTGTCCCCCAAAGTTAGGGATTTCCGTCCCCCGATAACGGGGGAAATGAAGGGGGTCGAGCAACTTTAGTTGCGGAGGGGGTCTGTTAAAGTTCTTGGGTCAACTCCTATATTATTGCCATAAATTATACATTCATTATATCATTTCATATCATGAAAAAAAGTTTACTTTTTCTTTACAGCATGGTTGGGTTGTCTCTTACCGCTGCGCCCGATTCAGAAAGTTACCCCATTAACTTTTCTGAAAATCAGAACTACACCCATGCTTCTCGCCGTCTGAACGGCATTTCGCTCAACTCACCTTCGGACGGACTCCAAAGTGTAAGTATTGCATCTTCTTCTACAGTTTACAATATCGTTGCTGACCAACAATTCTTTGCACAACCAGGCGAGACAGTTACTCCTACATTTCAATTTGCAGGAACCTGGATGAATGGTTTTGTATACCTCGACCGTGGCAACGATGGAGCATTCGACGCACTGATTGGTGCTGACGGAACAATTTCCGAAGGTAGCGACATCATGTCGTTTTCATACTTCAATTGTGCCAATGGTTTTTCGTGCAATAGCACTGGAGCAATCAATTCAAATGGCAACGTGCTAAATCCCCCCGTCTTCACTATCCCCACAGATCTTCCCCATGGTCTTTATCGCATGCGCTACAAAGTAGACTGGGACTGCATGGATCCTGCTGGTCGCACGGAAGACGGTAACGGAATCTTAAAAAATGGGGGTGCGATTTGCGACATTCTCTTAAACCTTCATGGCGAAAATTGTGAACTCCAGACAAGTGTTGCTAATGGTACTATTTCAAATGAAGAGGGCAATGCACTCGAGGCAATGGTTCCCTTTGGGAAACCGTTGACACTTTGCGTTACTCCCCACGAAGGCTATATCTGCGACGGACTCATTGTTCGCCATGGGTATAACCTCTCGGCTGATGCTGACCTCTACGGACTCCCACAGTGGAAGGAAGAAGTGGTTCCTGCCTATTTGTTTAAGGATAATAAGGTAACGCTTCCTGCCCACTACATGAACGGCAACGTTAGCATTACGGCTATTTTCACAGAAAAACAAGACGCAAGCGAAGTTCAAGGGGACTATCCTCTTAATTTTGACACATCGCTTGAGTTGCCCAACACGGACAACAAGTTGCAGCGCGTTAGTTTCTCATCAAATGGTTCAACGGTGGGTACGGTTTCACCCTCACGCAACAGCACAGCAGTCTACTATGATTTAATGGAAACAGAAGTGCACGTCGTACGCGGAGCAAAACTTTTAGGAAAGTTGACCACACAAGGTACAATCCCTCACACTTACCTCTATATCGACTACAACCAGGATGGGCAGTTCAATGCCTCGCTGAATGCCGATGGCGCCCCGACAATGAGTGGCGAACTTGTAAGTTACACCTATTACAACGGAAAGAATAGTCAGGGAACAGAAATTGCGATTGATGAGGCGGTTAGCGAACTCCCTGAAATAAAGATTCCTGACAACCTACCTGTAGGAGTATATCGAGCACGCATTAAAGTTGACAACAACAATATCGACCCTGCAGGTAGCGCAAGCATTGCAGATGTAAATGGATGTATTGTAGACTTCGCCCTAAACATTCACAATGCGACACACACACTTGAGGTGTTTACTGAAAACGGCAGTGTCAATGGATTAGAAAACACAGGACTTCCCGTTACCTTCACTCCTTTCTCTACCCTGAGAGTTGTCCCCACACCCGTAGCTGCAGGATACACAGCTAAAGATATGATCATTCGCCACGGTCACAACCTCAACGGTCCTGAATTTATTCACGGAAACCGCCAGTGGAATGAATTCACTGTTAGTGCAAAAACCTACAGTATCCCTGCGAAGAAGATGAATGGTGATGTAACGATTTCTGTATCATTCCAACCTACAGAAAGTGCAGAATACGAACTTGTCTTCAGCGACGAATTTAACCTACCCGATGGTTCTCGTCCCGACGCATCTAAATGGATCAGTTGCGAGCGTCAGGGTGCTACATGGAACCGTTGGTTGGCCGACCGTCCCGAGGTTTATTTCATCCAAGACGGTAAACTTGCTTGTCGTGCTATCCCCAATCCTTATCAAGACGAAGACCCCGTTCCGATGATTACGGGCGGTGTGAAGTCGCAGGGTAAGTTTGCCTTCACTTATGGTAAGGTGGAATGTCGCGCCTTGAGCAATCCTTGGATTGGTAATTTCCCTGCCATTTGGATGATGCCGGCAGACAATAGTAAGGGATGGCCTAACGCGGGCGAAATTGATATTTGGGAAGTCATCGATACCGACGAACGTAGCTACCACACCATTCACTCAAACTGGACCTACAATCTTCATCAGGGTCCTCAGTCAAGTTTCAACACGCCCGTGAAACTCGACCGCTACCACACGTATGGACTTGAATGGGATGAAACGTCGCTGAAGTGGTATGTGGATGGTAAACTCGTCGGCACCTATAATAAATCTACAGATTCCAATGCGCTCAATCAGGGACAGTGGCCTTTCAACAAGCACTTCTACCTCATCCTCAATCAGAGTGTAGGTAACGGCGCATGGGCAAAACCTGCCGATGTCAACCACGTTTATGAAACGACCTTCGACTGGATTCGCGTGTACCAAAAGAAAGGACAGGAGAACACCAACGGAACTGTTGATATTGAGAACGTAGCAGGAACTTCCGCTCTCTCTATTAACGTAGTGAAAGGCGGTATTTCTGTGAACAGTACAACTCCTCAAAATGTAAACGTTTACGATTTGAGCGGTCGCCTTATCCTTAACCGCACCATTGTTGGCACAACGCGTCTTTGCCTCAACCAGGGGATTTACTTGGTGAATGGCGAAAAGGTAGTAGTACGATAAGATTGGTAGTCAACAGACAACGGACAACAGACAACAGACAACGGACTATAGACAACAATCCTAGCAGTCTTTTCCTCCTTATTCGCTAACGCTCATCAAGCTTCGCAAGTCGCACCTCGGCAACTCAAGTAAACTTAAGCGAGTTTTCTTCCTTGTCGCTCGGCGTCTGTTGACTGTTGTCCGTTGACCGTTGACCTTTAACACCCCCTCTCCCCAATGAAAATCCTCATCACCGGCGCCACAGGTTTCGTGGGCAGTCGCTTCGTAGCACGTTGGCAGGGCGAATACACCTTGCTTACGCCCTCACATGCCGAACTCCCCATCGACAATGCCGAGTCGGCACTCCACTATGTGAGCGCAGCGAAACCCGACGTGGTACTCCACCTCGCAGCCATATCTAACACATGGCATTGTGAGCAACACCCCGACGAAAGTCAGGCTATAAATGTGCTTGGTGCCGTAAACATGGCACAGGCAGCCAAGGCGGTGGGCGCAAAGTTCATCTTCTTCTCCTCCGACCAGATTTACAACGGCAATGAAGAACTCGGTGGACTCCCCGAAACTATTGCCGTACGCCCCGAGAACGTCTACGGGCGCGACAAACTCGAGGCGGAGCGCCTGATTGCCGAAGTGGATGAAGCAGCAGTACTTTTGCGCGCCACATGGATGTACGACGCCGAGCTGGAAGGCATGCGCACACACCCCAACTTTGTGGTGAACATCGCAAATGCCCTGCGCACGCAAACGCCCCTCCGCTTTGCCACACGCGAATACCGCGGCATCACCAACATCCGCGAAGTGGTAGAAATTCTCCCCCACTGCTTCAACATCCCCGGCGGTGTCTATAACTTTGGTGCCGAGAACCCGCTCAATACCTACGACACCGCCCTCGCCTACGCCCGTTTGCTCCAAAAGCAAACTCCCGAAGCGTTTACTAGTATGACTCCAGAGGAACTCATCCTCCCCGATTCCGAGCGCTTCCCCGAGCATATTCGCAACATCAGCATTGATATGCAAAAACTCCACGCAGCCCTCCCCCACGATGTGCGCTTCAGCACAACTATGGAGGGACTCCGGAAATTCTTAGAATATTTAGAGTAAAGATAAAAGAGTTAAGAGCAAAGTTGCCATGCGGCACACTTCCTTAGAGTCCTTAATGACCTTAAAGACTTTAGAGACTCTCCTCATAACCTCAAAACCTCACCCCTATGGCACTACACATTATTGATCACCCCTTGGTGCAACACAAGTTGAGCATTATGCGCAATAAAGAAACTTCTACGCTGAAGTTTCGCGAACTACTGAAGGAAATTGCGATGTTCATGGGCTACGAAATCACCCGCGATTTCCCCTTGGAATATGAAGAAATTGAGACGCCGCTGATGAAGATGAACGCGCCCAAGATTTCAGGAAAGAAGGTGGTGATTGCCCCTATCCTTCGAGCAGGTCTCGGAATGGTGGACGGATTGCTCTCGCTCATCCCCTCGGCACGCGTAGGTCACATTGGCATGTACCGAGATGAAGAGACGTGCCAACCCGTGTTCTACTACTATAAGATGCCCGCGGGAAAAGACCGCTTGGTGATTGTCACCGACCCCATGCTCGCAACGGGCGGTAGTGCGTGCGACGCTATCAACCGCTTAAAGGCAGACGGATATACCAACATCCGCCTCATGTGCCTCGTAGCAGCACCAAAGGGCGTTGAAGCCGTTACGCAGGCTCACCCCGACGTGGACATCTACCTTGCTGCACTCGACGAAGCGCTGAACGAACGCAACTACATCCTCCCCGGTCTTGGAGATGCGGGCGACAGAATTTTCGGAACGAAGTAAAACAAACGTTTCATAGGGGACTTAAGTTTACCCCAAAAGAGAAGCACGAACGGCGATTGCCATTCGTGCTTCTCTTTTGTTTCTGTCAATACCTTGTAAGTGGAGACGCCATAATATGACGTCTCTACGTTGGACATAGGGAAATCCTATTGTTTACTCCTTCACAAATCCCTTCACGCGCTCCATCTTAAACGCCTCCTTGTTCCAATGGAAGGGAGCGTAACTCTTTGAGCGCTTGATTTTGTTCTTGCGGAAGATGAGTCCGTCAACCGACTTTGCGTAGAGAATGGGTTCGTCGAAGGTGATGAACTGGTTATTCTCTATAACAATGTTAGAGTGGAAATACTGCTTCTGCTCACCAAGGCGGGGTATTTCGGGGTAAATTGAAACAACAGCATTGGTGAATTGGTAATAACTGGTAAGGGCGTTGATAAACTTGTTCTTACGAATGATGACGTCCTTACAAGAACCTGATTCGTACCAGCCGTTGCAGTCACCACAAAGGAGGATTGCGGTACCAGAGGTGTGGTCGAAGAGGTTGTTTTCACACACCGTGTGGCGCGGACTGCTGAAGAGGGCACCACGGGCGCGGTTGTTGCGCACGACGTTTTTCGCAAAATATACGGTAGGCGTCCATGTAAGGTTTTCTACACCGTAGTCAGCCACAGGAAGATCAAGCATTTTCTCCATGGGACGGTCGAGGGTGATGATAAATTGCTTGCAACCCTTCACTTGATCCTTATCGGCAGGACGAATTTCACGAATGGTGTAGAGTTCAGCATGTTCTTCCATCGTATAGGAAGACACAAAGCGAATCGTATCGCCCACATCACCCCATGCAAACCCATAAGCCTGTCCGTGTTCAAAGGCAACGCGAAGTGTCTGCGCATTGATAACATCCTTCACCTTGAGGTACACACCATGGATGTTTATCGCATCGTCCATCATGCCTTCGTAAAGTCCATTTACCGAGCGGATATGCCCCTTACACTGTGAGAAGTGGGTAGCATCGGCCTGCGTGGTGAAATAGCGAGGGTCTTTCTTTCCACGGAGACACACGTTAAAACCGTCAAGCGTAATATCAGTGCAACGCTGTGCAATGAGTCCCATACCTTCGGCATAATGTACATTTACCTTGCGGAGGATGGTCTGATTATCGTGATCCAGCACGATACCTGGGCAAGGACGATGGTAAGTGCGGAAAGTCACAATCGTTCCAGGTTTCACCTTATTTTCCTTCCATTGGGGAGCGCGGTAAGTATTGTCTCCAAGGTCTTGCACTCCGTCGGTTACGACCCAAAGGTCACCCGTTTGATAGCAGATATGGCGAGTGTCTTTCTCAAAGTTCATACCTGAATTGGGTTGCATCGCCCAATCAGAACCATACACCTCAAAGCGACCGTTCTGACCAATGCGGTGCTTCACCCAGGGCGCCATTTTGAAGGTCGTACCCTCTTCAGGCGTATTAGAAAGAATCTCTGCTTGTGTAATCTGTGGATCAGAGAAGTCCACAGAGAAGTTAGTGAGCACCGTGTTTGTGCAGTTCACCACATAGAAGGGAATCATGCGTCCCGTAAAGAGAAATTCTGCTCCACGACCATCAAGTGTGAGGTTGGTCCAACCTTCAAGGTGGAAACCAATCTTACGAAGGGGGTATTGGTCGTGATTAGAAATATAATATTCATATTCCTTGGCATCAGCGGCACTGAAGGTGTAGGTTCCCTTACCAAAACGGAGGGTCACTTCATCCTCGGGCGAAACCGAAGCCTTAATCTTTGTCAACGCATCATGAAGCACGGCTGATGAATTTGCCTGATTGGGCAAAAGTCCGTAGTCTGCCATGTTAATCACTACCTTTTCTGCAAAGGCAGAAGAGGCAAGGAGGGAAAGGGAAAGAAGGAGTTTTTTCATTATTGATGAGAGTTAAGGTTGGGAGGTTGGGAGGAGGAAGGTCTCTAAAGTCTTTAGAGTCATTAAAGTCTTTAAGGTCTGATAGCCCTTAAAACCTTAAAGCGAAGCGACCTAAAACCTTATAACCTAAAAATGCTATTTCCCTGTAGGCATTGCCATATCTAAATTCACAAGACCACCCGTTGTTGGCGATAGTTGTACAGAGGTTTGCATTTTCTTGTTGAAGAGGTCTCCTCCGAGGTGCTCTACGCGTCCAAACTGTGCAAAGGGAGCCTGGAGGGTAGCAAGTACATTATGCGCATTATATATTTTAATTTCAGCAGTACCCGGAAGCAAGTAGCGGAGTCCTAATTGCTGAATCTGCTGCGCCTTTTTGAGTGCCTTTTTGTCAGCAGGATTGATGGGTTTAACTGCAGGCAACGTCTTTAAATCTCTTACATCAATATAATAAGGTTCACCTGCAAGATTGTCGTCATCAACTAACCCCATGAAGTCTGAGAATCGGAAAAGAATGTCGTGCGTCACACCATCTTTAGAGGGAAGATAATTGAGCACAAACGTATGCATTTCACTTTTTGAAGAACCCTTAAAAAGTTGCAACAAAGCCGCTTCCTGCTTATCAAGTGTTGCCAACATGAGGCGCAGTTGTTCGCCATCGGTAGGCATAAAATCCGCCTGTCCCTTTACCAATAGTGTACGATTTTCGCGAATGTCATAGATTTCGTTAGCGGTGAGTTCTGCCATTTTAAGTTTACTACCCGCCGAAAGCACATCACGCGTCTTAAAGTCCTGCGCATCTACCTGTGCCTCCTTAATTTCCATCACAGAGGGTTCTTCCATTTCCTCAAGTTCCAATGGTTGCGTATTAATAGCCAACAAGCGACCATCTGGAGCAAGGCGCACAAAGGGTGCAGGAGTACGTACATCGTGTACGATAGAGTAAGCGTGTGCAGTATCAGCCACGCCATAGGTAGAGATGGCAATCGTTTGAAGTTGCCAACGTTCTTCTTTCTCTAACACGACATCAGTCAGTCGCAGGAAACGTTCAGCGTATAAGGCATACTCTCCAGGTTCATAGACTGTGCGCTTGGCAGTTACAACAACTTGCAGTGCCGTTTGAGGAAGGAAATAAGTAATCCCCTCCTGTGTTTGACCAGGCACATAAGGATGTATTTGTGTTTGCGCCGCAGCACTCAGTGCGCAGAGGGCTAACGGTAAAAGGAATTTTGTTTTCATAGACAAATTCTTCGTGAAAGATGTTGATATGCTTTAGGCAAATATTGAATAATGTCGGATGCTACAAGCGATTCTTCAGAAAGTTCTGCTACGGCAAGGTCACCTGCTAAACCATGCAACCACACCCCTAATTGACACGCATGCAGAGGAGTATATCCTTGAGCAAGAAGCGAGGTTAGAATTCCTGTTAACACATCACCACTACCGGCTGTAGCCATTCCGGAATTTCCCGTTGCATTAAAGAAGGTTTTACCTTCAGGCGTACAAATAGCCGTATGATGCCCTTTTAGTACGACATATATACCGAGCATTACCGCCATTTCGCGTGCTTCAGAGAGCGCAGTAAAATGATTTGTAGAACGCTTTCCCAAACGCTTAAACTCGCCAAGATGGGGCGTTACAATACTTCCCTTGGGAAGGAGACGAAGCATTCCAGGATGCTGGGTCATTATATTTAGACCATCGGCATCAACAACAAGAGGGATATTCGTAAGTTGCACTTGTTCCAGAAAAGCCAATGACGTTGAAGACGCCGTACCGAGTCCGGGACCAATTCCTAAAGCTTGAAAACCGGTAAGGTCTTCAATAGGAGTGGTAAAAGAATGGTCATCGGAATCGTGAGAGAGTATTGCCTCGGGAACACTCATCTGCAGAATATCATTGTTCTTCAATGGGGTATGAAGTGTAACCTTCCCCACTCCACTCCGTAAGCAAGCCTTTGCTGCAAGTACAGCAGCACCTGCCATGCCATATTTCCCTGCTATAAGCAAGGCATGTCCAAAAGTACCTTTATGCCCTACGGCAGGGCGTTTACGCCTCAACGAAGCAACCTGCGCTTCTTCAAGAAGGATGTAGGACGTTTCAAGCGTATCAGCAAATACCTGTGATAACCCAATATCTAAAATCTGGAGTTCGCCAACATACTTGTAATTATCGTCCACCAACTGCGCTAATTTCGGATACTGAAAAGTCAGGGTTAACTGAGCACGCACAATGTTACTCTCAATATTATTTTCATTGCTCTCGCACATTAAACCCGAAGGCATATCAATGGCAACGACTTGTGCGGGTGAGGCATTGATAAAGGCAACGATCTCGGCATATATCCCCGCAAGAGGTTTGTTTAATCCTGTCCCAAACAGTCCGTCGAGAATCACTGTGTCACGTGTTACTTTAGGACATTCAAATTCCTCCGTAACCTCATAAAGTTTGACTTTCGGAGTTGCTGCCAACAATTCTTTATTATGCAAACAATCGGGACGGAGATTCCCCTTTGGATTCACAAGGTAAGTAGACACTTCATACCCAGCAGTTGACAGCATACGCGACACTGCCAACGCATCGCCACCGTTGTTTCCAGAACCAGCGAATACAAGGAAAGGAGTATTATTAGACCAACGGGAAATGAGAGCAAACGTTATTTCAGAGGCTGCTCGTTCCATGAGGTCAACAGAGCGAATACCCTCCGACTGAATCGTGAACGCATCAAGGTCACGCATCTGCTTGGCAGAAAGTACTTTCATGGCGTTAAGAGGTTTGTTGGTTACGCTACCAGAATTTCCACCAAGGTTTCTTTTCTTTGCGTAAGTTTAAGAGCGAAACATTCTCACCGTGCGACGTCAAGAATTGTTCGTAGTTCATGCGCTTGCTGACCATTTCATATACAACTCCCCAATCCAATAATCCGCCAATATTACGGTCATCAATAAAAAGGTGGGCTTTGAGTTTTCTACTGTATACGGAATTGGTTTCCAGCGACTCACCAGGTCCTTTCTCGTCCAAATTACGGTTTACTGCAATAAAAGTCAGTCCGCGCGCTTCACACCACTTGACAGCGGCATCAAGATATTCCCCTTCTCGAACAGTCCAAAGTATCAATTTGTGACCATCCTTCTGAAGTTCCTTAAGCGTCGTGACCGCAAAGGGAATTTCTTTACCTATTTCTGGATAACGGTGCTCCACAATCGTACCGTCAAAATCAACTGCTATAATCATTGAATCATTTTATTAAAGTTTCGCAAGGGATAACTTTTGAGGTTAGGAAGGGAAGGATATGATGTAGGAGGTTGTAGAGCATTACTATTCTTCCATTCTAACAAACCCTCTAAACGGTCTCAACCTACTTCCCGAATCGGATAATGTAAACGTCTGTCCGTCACTTGTAAGGAGATAAATCCCTTCTGCAGCGCTATTCACCTCAAAGAATTGATACACTGGAACCATCAAGGAAGACACTTCAGTAAGTGGAACCACTGTGCATGCTTTAGAGACAAAGGTTACTTGCATTCCCGCTTCACCTGTACTCTTGATAATAACGGGAACATGAGGACGAATTTGCGTTACAGGTTGAAAAGACAGCGTTCCGCCCTCCACACTTACCAGCTCACGAGCATCGATTCCATCTGGGACATTTGCAGCAAATGGCAATGCCAATGTTTCCCAATTATTATCTTGCAAAGTTCTCGTATAAGATAGTTGTCCTGAAGCAACTGTAAACGACTGCGTAGGTTTAAAGTCCAGAGCATCCAATAACACCGAAGGATAAAGTAATGCTCCATCACGAACTATCAAATTTCCATATACGGGAACTTTATCTCCATCAGTCAAATAAGTTATCGTATTATCGGTAGGCGCGGTATAATCTACGTCTAATTTATAAAGGTAAAGCAGGTTTGTCTCTACCGTTCCTTCATAAAAAGAGTAATTTCCGAAAGGATTGGGATTATCCGCACTGCTCTGACGGGAGGTGTGTAAATACCTCAACTGTTCACTGGGATTTTTCAGCACAAACCCGTCCTCCTTTTGCTGCAACTCCCAAGCGGTATAACTGTTCGACTGAAGTTCAACTTCAGGTTTATTGCTTTTGGGTACATAAAGGTAAAGCCCCGATGCAACAGCTCGCAGTATCACCTCATTTCCCGAACGATGTATCTGCCACACATGAGTTGCGTCTTCACAAAAGATACGGTCCTGTTGTGGAGCTACAACACCCTTGAACTTCTTGTTCACAAGTTCTGTAGTCATCAACACATGCCCCTCTTGCTGACTCACTCCCGCAATCAAATAGTAAGCACCGTCTTCAACGTCTGACAGTTCTTGAACACGCTCAAAATACTCGGGTAACCAAAGCAAATCTTCTTCTGCCGAAAGTTTCATAAACGAAACCATCGGCAGAAGAAGTACCATCAATATGCGACGGAGAGAAATCATAGACTAATCTCTTTCTATCAACTTCATCAAGTACTGACCGTACTGATTTTTAATCATGGGCTTTGCCAATTCAGCTACTTTCTCTTTCGTAATCCAACCCTGCTCGTAGGCAATACCTTCAAGGCATGCCACCTTAAGACCTGTGCGCTTTTCAATCACTTCAATAAAGGTAGAGGCTTCTGAAAGACTGTCGTGCGTACCTGTATCCAACCACGCGAAACCGCGGCCGAGCGTCTGCACCATGAGTTCACCATCGTCAAGGAAGTGTTGGTTCACGGTAGTGATTTCCAATTCTCCACGCGCAGAGGGTTTGATATTCTTGGCAATATCCACCACCTTGTTGGGATAGAAATAGAGTCCCACAACGGCGTAGTCCGACTTAGGTTGCAAGGGTTTTTCTTCAATACTCTTAGCATTGCCTTCTTCATCAAACTCTACCACACCATAACGCTCGGGGTCGTTTACACGATAACCAAAGACCGTTGCCTTTGCTTCCTGCTCAGCGGTTTCTACGGCAGTGCGAAGCATGTGGCGCAGGTTGCTGCCGTGGAAGATGTTATCTCCCAACACCAAGCACGCAGAGTCATTGCCTATAAACTCTTCGCCAATGATAAATGCTTGCGCAAGTCCGTCGGGCGAAGGTTGTTCGGCGTAAGAAAATTCTACACCATAATCCGAACCATCACCAAGCAAGCGCTTGAAGCCAGGAAGGTCCTGCGGTGTTGAAATAATCAATATCTCACGAATCCCCGCCAACATCAAAACCGAAATGGGGTAATACACCATCGGTTTGTCGAAGATGGGAATCAACTGCTTACTGATACCTTTTGTAATGGGGTAAAGGCGTGTGCCACTACCGCCAGCTAAAACGATGCCTTTCATAGGGTTTGAGGTTATGAGGGGCGCTTAAAGAGGAGTTCTAAAGTCTTTAAGGTCATTAAGGTCTCTAAAGTCGCGCCCCATGGAGTGTAGATCTTTTGTTGAAAACTATCCGCAAGGTAGTTGTACTCTGTACTCTGTCAGTTGTACTCTAATTTTACTCTTCCAACTTACGATAACGAATGCGCTTGGGTTCTTCAATGCCGAGGCGCTTTGCCTTGTTCACTTCGTAGTCAGAATATGAACCTTCGAAGAAGAATACATTGCCATCACCTTCAAAGGCAAGGATGTGTGTGCAGATACGGTCGAGGAACCAGCGGTCGTGGCTGATAACTACGGCACAACCAGCGAAGGCTTCAAGACCTTCTTCAAGGGCGCGAAGGGTGTTTACGTCAATGTCGTTGGTCGGTTCGTCGAGCAAGAGCACGTTACCTTCTTGCTTCAAAGCAAGGGCGAGGTGCAAGCGATTGCGTTCACCGCCTGAAAGCACGCCACACTTCTTTTCCTGGTCAGCACCCGAGAAGTTGAAGCGACTGAGGTAAGCACGCGCATTGATTTCTCTGCCACCCATACGCATGAGTTCCGAACCGCCACTAATCACTTCGTACACTGACTTTGCGGGGTCGATATCCTTATGTTGCTGATCGACGTAAGAAAGTTTCACGGTTTCGCCCACCTCAAAGGTTCCGGCATCTGCCTTTTCGAGTTCCATGATCAAGCGGAAGAGTGTCGTCTTACCAGCACCGTTAGGACCAATCACACCAATAATACCGTTGGGCGGGAGCATGAAGTTGAGGTCGTTGAACAACTGCTTTGTGCCAAAAGCCTTGGCAACGTGTTGCGCTTCAATAACCTTGTTACCCAAACGAGGACCGTTGGGAATAAAGATTTCGAGTTTCTGTTCCTTTTCCTTCTGGTCTTCACCAAGGAGTTTATCGTAAGAGTTCAAACGTGCCTTACCCTTTGCCTGACGTGCCTTGGGCGCCATGCGCACCCATTCCAATTCGCGTTCCAAAGTCTTGCGGCGCTTGCTTGCCACCTTTTCTTCCATCTCCATACGTTTAGACTTCTGCTCCAACCATGAAGAGTAGTTGCCCTTCCAGGGTATGCCTTCGCCACGGTCGAGTTCGAGAATCCAACCAGCCACGTCATCCAAGAAGTAGCGGTCGTGGGTAACGGCAATTACCGTGCCTTCGTACTGGTTCAAGTGTTGTTCAAGCCAGTCAATGCTTTCCGCATCCAAGTGGTTGGTAGGTTCGTCAAGAAGCAACACGTCGGGCTTCTGAAGCAAGAGACGGCAGAGTGCCACACGGCGACGCTCACCTCCCGAAAGGTTTTCGGCAGTGCGGTCGGGTTCGGGACAACGAAGGGCTGCCATGGCGCGTTCAAGGCGGCTGTCCAAGTTCCATGCATCTGTAGCATCGATAATATCCTGAAGTTCGCCCTGACGGGTGAAGAGTTCGTTCATCTTATCCTCATCCTCGTAGTATTCGGGGAGACCGAACTTCTGGTTGATTTCTTCGTATTCCGCAAGGGCGTCAACAATGTGTTGCACACCTTCCTGCACAATTTCCTTCACCGTCTTCTTATCGTCCAACTGAGGTTCCTGGGGAAGATAACCCACAGAGTACCCGGGAGAGAAAACCACCTCACCTTGATAATCATTGTCGAGTCCAGCGATAATCTTCATGAGCGTAGATTTACCCGCACCGTTCAAACCGATGATACCAATCTTTGCGCCGTAGAAGAAGCTGAGGTAAATATCCTTAAGAATTGTCTTGTTCGTCTGCTTGATGGTCTTCGTCAAGCCCACCATTGAGAAGATAATTTTCTTATCGTCAACTGTTGCCATGTTATTGTGTAAAATTTATAATGTCAATATTTTATGTATTTTTTTAGAGAACACGAAATTTATTTTTTAGGAGAACACGAACCGAAGGTCGCGCAAGTCAATTTCACGAATCACACGAATAGGCAATCACTATCCAAAGTTTTTTTGCTTATCGCTATCGAATTACACGAATGACCGTTCGGGGTGAAGGACTTTTACTTACAGCACCTTACGTTCTACTTGTAGTCCATTAGAGTTCCCAAAATTGATAAGTAATCCTAATCTGCATTGAGTTGCTTTCAGATAATTGTAGAGTTGAGCACGATGTGACGCGTCTATTGTGGAAACCGCTTTAAGTTCTATGATTATTCCGTCATAACAGAAGAAGTCAGGTTTGTAAGTCTGCTTAAGTTCTACTCCAGAATAGAAAATACGCACTTCTTTTTCCGCCTCAAAAGGAACACCTTCGTGCTCAAATTCAATCGCCAAAGCCTCTTGATAAACAGACTCCAGAAAGCCACAGCCCAACGCATTATAGACATTCATCGCAGCCCCCACAATCTTATAACTTTCATCTTTATACAAGATTTCCATAATCCAATATTTTTAGAACGGTGCGACACTCTGCAAGGATTCGTGTTATTCGAATGCGATCAGCAAAAACACGCCACACAAAAAATCGTGAGATTCGTGTTCTCCCAAATAACCACCCCGCAAGGATTCGTGTTATTCGAATGCGATTAGCAAAAACACGCCACACAAAAATTCGTGAGATTCGTGAGATTCGTGTTCTCCAAAATAACCCACCCCGCAAGGATTCGTGTTATTCGAATGCGATTAGCAAAAACACGCCACACGTAGATTCGTGAAATTCGTGAGATTCGTGTTCTCCCCAAAAAACACCCCGCAAGGATTCGTGTTATTCGAATGCGATTAGCAAAATCTCGCCACTCTACAATTCGTGTTATTCGTGAAATTCGTGTTCTCCCCAAAAAACACCCCGCATGGATTCGTGTTATTCGAATGCGATTAGCAAAAACACGCCACACAAAAATTCGTGAAATTCGTGAGATTCGTGTTCTCTAAAAGAATCACCCCACAAATGAAATTCGTGTTCTTCCCAAAATCTACCCCGCAAGGATTCGTGTTCCGCCCCAATATCCATTATAGTGGCAAAGATACTAATTAGTTGTGAGACTCCAACTATTCCTCACTCCATTCCTACAAAAATCCTCTAAATTCATACTCCACTTTTCATTTTTTACACATAAGAGCGCACCATTGTTTTCGTTCTATAAAAAAATATGGTCGCGACCCTCAAAAAATTTTTATTCCTTTTTGTAGAAAAAACGAAAATCTGTACTTTTGCGCCAAGAAAAATATCTCTATTTTTATCAAGAGCCTTATGAAACAAGACATGATTGTCATTCTTGACTTGGGTAGCCACGAAAATACAGTGGTAGCCCGCGCAATTCGCGCACTCGGTGTGTACAGCGAAATTTATCCCCACGACATCACTGCTGCTGAACTCAAAGCGTTGCCTAACGTGAAGGGTATCATCATCAACGGAGGTCCTAACAACGTGATTGACGGTGTTGAAATCGACGTGCTCCCCGAAATTTACGAAGCAGGTTTCCCCGTTATTGCTGCAGGTCACGCTAAAGCTACTTGCGCTGTAAGTCTTCCCCAATTCGAAAATGACGAAGAAGCTATCAAGGCTGCTGTTAAGTCTTTCGTGTTTGACACTTGTAAGGCTGAAGCAAACTGGAACATGAAGAACTTCGTTGCTGACCAGGTGGAACTCATCCGCCGTCAGGTTGGTGATAAGAAGGTGCTCCTCGCCCTCTCTGGTGGTGTGGACAGTTCTGTTGTTGCTGCCCTCCTTCTCAAGGCTATTGGTGAAAACCTCGTTTGCGTACACGTAAACCACGGCCTTATGCGTAAGGGCGAGTCTGAAGACGTTGTAGAAGTATTCCGCAACCAGCTCTGCGCAAACCTCGTTTATGTAGATGCTACAGAACGCTTCCTCACAAAACTTGAAAACGTAGCTGACCCCGAACAGAAGCGTAAGATTATCGGTGGCGAATTCATCCGTGTATTCGAAGAAGAAGCACGCAAGCTCGAAGGTATCGACTTCCTCGGTCAGGGAACAATCTATCCCGACATTGTGGAAAGTGGTACGAAGACTGCGAAGTGCGTAAAGAGTCACCACAACGTAGGTGGTCTTCCTGAAGATCTCCAGTTCGAACTCGTAGAACCCATCAAGCAGCTCTTCAAGGACGAAGTTCGCGCTTGTGGTCTCGAACTCGGTTTGCCCTACGAAATGGTTTACCGTCAACCCTTCCCCGGTCCCGGTCTCGGCGTACGTTGTCTCGGTGCTATCACACGTGACCGCCTCGAAGCAGTTCGTGAAAGTGATGCTATCCTCCGCGAAGAATTTGCAAAGGCAGGTCTCGACAAGAAGGTTTGGCAGTACTTCACACTCGTGCCCGACTTCAAGTCTGTAGGTGTACGCGACAACGCTCGTTCATACGACTGGCCCGTAATCATCCGCGCCGTGAACACTATCGATGCTATGACAGCTTCTATTGAGCACATCGATTGGGCAATCCTCGACAAGATTACCAACCGCATCCTCAAGGAAGTGCCCAACGTAAACCGCGTGTGCTACGACCTTTCTCCGAAACCCAATGCTACTATTGAGTGGGAATAATTTAACCCCTTTTAAAGCATATTTGAATAACCTCTGCCCTCAAAAAGCAGAGGTTATTTTTATATATTAAAACATCTTTTACAGACTTAAAGTCCTAAGTAATAATTGTTTTTATAAATATCGTTTGGTTAAACAAATATAAATAAATAACTTTGTAAATAAAACATCGCACAATGAATATTTGGAATACTGTTTGTAAAGACATATTAGACAAGAAGGATAGGCAAGCTACCGAAAAGGAATACCAAGAACTTGTCCATGCACATTTTCGCTACTTATTAGGTTGGCATAGCGAACGTGTTGAAAAGCAGTTTCAGTTAAGAGTGGGAAGTACAGTAAATTATGTATATCCCGATCTTGTTTTTTTCAAGAACAACATTCCTATGTTCGTTATAGAAATGAAGAAGCCCAACCACGTTCAAAACAAGGAAGAAATAGTACAACTTTTCTCATATATGAAGTTACTTCCAGTACGATTTGGTATATATATGGGAGAACATCTTGAATTGTTTTATTATGAGTTTGGCAAAGAGCCTATAAGTGTCGTGAAAATTGACTTTGTAGAAAACTCTAATATTGGTAGAAATTTCATCGAACTTTTCAAACAAGAAAACTTTAACATAGATCAACTTACTGATTTCTGCATTACACAAATAGCGATACAAGAAAAGCAAAAAGAAATTAACGAGTTTATCAATGAACTTGTGACAGATAAAGGTAAGCAATTATTTATTGAGTTATTAAATCAAAAATTGACAAGCGAGGGATACTGTGCTGAAGATATTGAGAATATCACAAATGAAATAGAAATAAACATTCAACGTAAAAATTGCACAAACATAATACATATAGAAACATACACTCCAGCCCAACCCCCTGTAATAAGTAACAATAAGCCAAAGGACTACACACATTATAGACTAAATGGAAATGGGAACTATGGCAAAGGGCATTTAGCGTTAGCTATAGTACAATTGTTTGTAAGGAATAACCCTCAACTTACTTATTATGAAATTGTAAATGCTATTCCATTTGGTATTGAAAAGTATTCTGAAATACAAAAGTGGAAAGGAACTACTACTGATAAATCCAAAGACAAGCGTTGGCGTGAAGAAAAAGAGAACTTAATGGTAAGTGCTGATGGGATTACTTTTGCTTTTACAAGAGAAATTGGCAGTGGCAATATCGGGAAAATAATTAAATTTGGAGAAGAACAAGGATACACTATAGAACCAATAATATAAAATTTTTCGACACCAGTTCTTGACACCAGTTGCCGTTTCAAAAGGCAAAATTTTATGTTAAAGTATTGATAATAAAGTTAAAATATTCAGCAATAAATTAACACATCTAGTCGAGTGGGAGTAAAAACAAAAGTTTTTGCAACTATCGAGCAACCTTTTGAGCATTAGTCACATGGAACATGTGGAGTGCGATTGCCACAGGCAACAAAAGGTTGGTCAATGGGAATAATCCTACATATACATATACTAATCCTCGACTCACAAGGTCGGGGATTTTTTATTTGCAACAACACAAAGTTACGCCCAAAGGCAATACACCGTGATGACGCTGAAGGCGTCACCGCTCGGTAACCGCGGGGTGTGAGCGAAGCGAATATCCCCGGACGCATCGTGCACGATAGTCGCACTCTGAAGGAGTGTCCCATAATATAGGCACAGTGTTGGGGCACTCCTTCAGAGTGCATACCTACTGATATTCCAACCTCGGGTGCGCCCACTGGCGTACCTGCGGTTACTAAGCGGAGACACCTTCGGCGTCTTGTGGACACGAACTATTTTCACAACTATTTCTTCACTAAATTAAAAAGACAACTCACTAAAAACCCATAACTCATTAATGATGGGGTTATATACTCTTTATAGCACGATGCTCAAACCGTGTAGGGGTTATAAAATGAAATGTAACATAGTCGCGTAAGAACTATTTTCAGTATTTTTGCAGGAATAACATACTAACCACCTATTTTGCTCTTTATTATGGAAACAAAAACAAGCAAGACTCAAAATTGGTCATTCCTAAAATCCGCAAAACTTTTTTTACTAGTATTTATTCTGATTGTAACACTCATTAAAGAGGCGGATGGAATATATTGTGCTATAGGAACTTCGTATGCTGAAGGAAAATATTTTTTCCCTCAAAATTATAAAAAAGCTGTTGAATGGTTTAAGAAAGCAACCAATATTGGCGACCCCTATGGTTATTATTGTTTAGGTCTCAGTTATGACTTGGGCAGAGGTGTGATGCGAAACAACAAAGAAGCGTTCAAGTGGTATAAATTAGCAGCTGAAGGTGGTGTTGCTCAAGCTCAATGTAATTTAGCGTGGTGTTATGAGCATGGTGATGGAGTTGAAAAAAATATAAACGAAGCTGTCAAATGGTATAAGAAAGCAGCAGAGAATGGAGATCTTAACGGCATTGTAAATTTGGGTTGTCTGTATCATAAAGGCAACGGTGTGGAACAGAATTATGACGAAGCAGTCAAATTATTCAAAAGAGCAGCCCAAGGAGGAAGCGAAAACGGAATGTATAATTTAGGATATTGTTACGAATTTGGGCAAGGTGTAACACAGAATGACGATGAGGCGTTCAAATTGTACTCCCAAGTAGCTCTCAAAGGAAATGAAAAAGCTCAATACCGACTCGCTTTGTGCTACCAGTCAGGACGAGGAACAAATGTAGATTCAGAAAAAGCATCTTATTGGTTTAAGCAGGCAAGAATAAATGGTGTGCAGGAATAAGGATGCAATGTAAAAAAAGTTGGTCAATGGGAGTAATCCTACACATACTAATCCTCGACTCACAAGGTCGGGGATTTTTTATTTGCTAAAACGATACACAATAAAAATAAATTACTACCTTTGCCTCGTATGTGGATACCATCCGCATGCAAGACATATAGATAAATAGCTCAATCGCCTCTGAATCACCACCTCGGAATTTGAACGAGCCCACAATTATCTTACCAACATTGGGAGTATACGCAATACGCGTAGACTTCTCTCATAGTTGGTTATGGTTTGTGGTGAACCAAGAGGCGTATGACGGGAGTCTGCGCTTTTTTTGTTGTTAAGCGTAGAGTCAAAAAAGCAAACTCACTTTATGTTTAACTAATATTTTATCATTATGAAAAAAACTATTTTAAGCAAAGCACTACTAATTTTATTTGTGACATTATTCCATCACACTCAAATCGTTGCTCAAAAAAATTTAAACGATATCATATGTATAAAAAATGGGAAGGTTACAATTTCAGAAGTCATTACAATAGATGGTGCGGCAAAAGAAGATTTATACATGGGAGGTGTTATAGCTATAAACAAATTATTCTCTAAAGACGAAATAAAAACGCAAGACAATAATAATCACCTTATTTCTGTAGTAGGTAGACTTACAGACAAAAGTCTTATGCATCAGCGGTACAATTTAAATATTCAATTTAAAGATGGTAAATATAAATACGAAATAAGTGATATTTATTATATACCTCAAGGTGCTGCGGCAAAAGTTGTTTCTACAACTTCTATTGAAGGGAACGGTATTATTTCAAGAAACCCTGATTGGAGAGAGGTCGTATACGAGGATTATTCTAAAATAATAGCTACTCTAAAAAAAGAAATTAAAGGAAACATATCAGAGTGGTAATAAGAAGTGTTAATAACGTGAGAATATCATATTTTAAATAGAGATACAAATTTTCTTAAATCAACATTCTGTTTTGTCTTATTTTTTTCACAAAATTGGTAACTACAGAAAATTTAGGGCATTTGCATTTCGCTCAAAGTTGTATTATCTTTGCATTGCAGGAAAGGAGGTTTTGCCCAGGTGGGTAAAATCTCCTTTTTAAGTATCTGATTATCAGTATAGTTTTTCGGCAACTTTTTCAGAAAAAGGTCCTTTTTAAGGGAAAATACTCGGCACCTTGTAAAAATTAGGTACCGAATAATTGAAAATAGGTGCCGTATATTTTTTCACAGGTCGGTTAGAGTGTTAAATCTTCTTAATAATTGTTAAAGCATAAAGCGATAAATTTTACAATTTGAACCTCACCTCAATCTCTGAGAATTGAATATTTTGGACAAGAGTGACTCACACACGGAAATAACGCAAGTAGGACCGAGTATTTCACTTTTTCAAGCGATTTCCAACGTGCAAGAAAAGTCTTAAGTTGCTTATTTATAAGGTGTCAGGAATAAATAATCCAGAAAATAAGGTACGGATATAAAAGGTGTCAAAAAAATAAAGTAAATTTGCATCTTCAACACCGCATTTACTCAAACTTTATAACCTATGAGAAAGAAACTCGTCCCCACCCTCCTGTTCGCAATGGGCGCCTTGATATTTACCGCCTGCGGTGGCACAACTGCACCCAGCCAAACAACACAAGAGGGCGACACTATCACGACCGACACCATTGTTTACGAACACGACTACCTCGTGAAGGTGGGCGACGTGGCACCCGACTTTTCGCTGCCCATGACAGACGGCACAACCTTTACCCTCTCCAAGCAGCGTGGCAAGGTAGTGATGCTTCAGTTTACCGCCAGTTGGTGTGGCGTATGCCGTAAGGAGATGCCCCATATCGAAAGCGAAATTTGGCAGCGCCATAAGGATAATCCGCAGTTCGTACTCGTGGGCGTTGACCGCGAAGAAACGAAGGATGTTGTTGATGCTTACACGCAAAAGGTGGGAACCACCTACCCCATGGCACTCGACACTGCCGCCAATGCCTTTGCAAGTTATGCCCTCCGCCAGTCGGGCATCACACGCAACGTGTTGATTGACCGTGACGGCAAGATTGTGAAACTCACGCGCCTCTATAACGAAGCTGAGTTTAGCGGCCTTGTTCAGGCGATTGATAGTTTGTTGGCTGAGTAGGATTCATTAGTTCACTACTTTTTTTAGAGAACACGAATTTCACGAATAACACGAATCACCATGCGGGATACATTTTTTGCTAATCGCATTCGAATAACACGAACCGCAGGTCGCGCAAGTCAATCACCATGCGGGACGTTATTATAACGCAAAACGAAGGTCGCTTAAGTCAATACCACAAATTTTACAATCCGGATGGTATTCGTGAAATTCGTATGCGATTAGCAAACCTTTGCTCGTATGGTGATTCGTGAAATTCGTGAAATTCGTGAAATTCGTGAAATTCGTGAAATTCGTGAAATTCGTGTTCTAAAAAAATAAAGAGAAATTTTACCAGACACCAATATTCTACAACAAAATATCCCGAATTATGTTAGAAAAGTATACCTGATGGCAATAAGAAATATGTTCTTATGTTCTTCTGTCAAAAAGAAATTCACCAAAATAAAGGAGACAACCTCGCATGAGATTGTCTCCTTATTATTTTATTCTCAACACCTTATCGTCTCTCTCTACGCAAAGAAATTTTCCATAAATACCAGCGAGAGGAAGCCGAGAAGGAGGGCGTAGGTAGCGGACTTTTGATAACCATGGGCATGGGTTTCGGGAATCATCTCGTCGCTCACGACGTAGAGCATGGCACCTCCGGCAAAGGCAAGCATCGCAGGGAGTAAGAGTTGCGAAATGGCACCTGCGGCATAGCCGATCCACACGCCAACAATTTCTAAACCGCCTATCACCAATGAAATTAAGAGCGTGCGCCACCGACTGACGCCCAAGAGAAGGAGCGGAGAAATGACTACCATGCCTTCGGGCACATTTTGCAAGGACAAACCTGCCGTTACCGCCCACGCATTTGAGATCTCCTCAGAATTAAAACTGATTCCGGCAGCAATACCTTCGGGCAATTTGTGCAGGGCTATCGCTAAAACGAAAAGCAATACGCGATTAAGCGAAGCATTCGTAGCATGCTGTTCGGGGTCAAGACCTGTAATGTGGTGAAGGTGAGGAGTAACGTGGTCTAAAAGATTGAGAAATAGTGCTCCGAGCATTACACCGCCAATAATCATCCACCACCCGCCGAGTTCAACGGACTCACAGGCAGGAAGTATCAAACCTACAACAGACGCTGCAAGCATAACGCCTGCACAATAGCCCATCACGGTATCGTTCCAACGATGCGGGAGTTCCTTAATGAGGAACCCCAGCAACGAACCTATTAGTGAAGCACCACACAGGGAGAGGGCGCTGATCCAAACGGCTTGCATAAAGGGAAATGAGAAAGAAGAAATGAGAAATCTGCGAGTGAGCGAGAGCAGCGCCAAGTTTACTTGAGCGTTGCCGAGCGTGAGCAGATTCAAGACCGCAAAGCGGGATTAAAGGAGAAAGTCTATGCAGAGGAGACTCACAGAGTACAACTTCCGAGAAGGGCGCTATCGTTTAACTCTGTAACTATCTCGTCTACTTGTACCTATAGACTCGTCTACTATCTTTTAAAATTTCAACACCGCCGCCCCCCAACTGGGCATTGTGACCTTCGTAAATCCATCGACCTCGAGGTTGATTACTTGCACCTCATCGGTGAGCAAGTCTGTGGCACATTGCGTACCCTCGGGAAGAGAAAGGAATTCGAAGGCGTGCTGGGGGATGCGCACACCGATAGTTGTGGGATATTCGTCGAAGTTTACAACAACGAGAATGGTAGCATCCTTGCTGCGACGGAGGAATGCGAAGTTGCGACTGGGATTTAAGCCTTCTTCTCCGTCGTAATTCACGTACATCAAGTCATAGAAAAGTCCGTTGTTAAAGGCGTCTTCTTCATTACGCAAGCGGAGCACCTTCTTATAATAGTCGTAAAGTTCCTGCTCCTGCTCCGTGAAGTTCTTACCACCGTCAAGGAGCTTGTTGAGTTTCTCTACGTGCCAATAGTCAAAGATCGTAGTGCGACCGTCACGACCGGAGAAGCCTTCTTCATCCATACCGGGTTCACCAATTTCCTGACCGGCATAAATCATCAAGGGATTTTCACGCATCAAGGCACTAACGATGAGGGCGGGTTTCGCCTTCTCGGGAACCGTAGCAAAGAAGTTGGAAGCAATGCGCTGCTCGTCGTGATTTTCAAGGAAGTCAAGCATGTGGTCGTGAATATCGTCCACCGCCTGCCAAGCACCTGTAATCGCCGCCGCAGGTTGCTGGTGACAAACGATAGCGCGGAGGGTATCGTAGAGTCCTACCTTATCGTAAAGATAATCGAAACCACCGATCTTAATGTAATTGCGGTATTCGTTAGGGTTATACACCTCGGCAATAAACTGAATGGCGGGGAACTTCTTCTTAACTTCCTTAATGGCATACTTCCAAAATTCCACGGGCACCATTTCCGCCATGTCACAACGGAAGGCATCCACGCCCTTCTTTGCCCAGAACTGCAGGATTGCCGTCATCTTCTTCCACGTATTGGGCGTAGGCGAAAAATGCTTTGTGCCACCGCCACAATAATCTACACCATAGTTCAACTTCACGGTTTCGTACCAGTCATTACAGTTGGGCCACGCATGGAAGCAGTCGTTGCCCGTAGCCTTTGCGGGAAGTTCTTCGTAAGTGTTCTTACCATCCGTGGCAAAGTCTGTGTGAAGCGCTTCGCCCAAGATGTAGTAGAAATTATTTTGTGCGTCAAACCCCTTCGCCTGGTCGTCCGTCTGACCAAGATCCTTGGTGCGCGCAGGTTTTGCGTCGGATTTGTACTGACGTGCTACGTGATTGGGCACAAAGTCAATCACCATCTTCAAACCCGCAGCATGTGTGCGCTCTACGAGCGCTTCAAATTCCTTCATTCTGTTAGGAACGTCCACCGCCAAGTCGGGGTCGATGTCGTAATAATCCTTAATGGCGTAAGGAGAACCCGCCGCACCTTTAACAACCACGGGATTGTCTTCAGCAATGCCGAAATCCGCATAGCTGGTCTTTGTGGCGTGCTCCAAAAGTCCGGTGTACCAAATATGTGTATAACCCGTTTCGTGAATACGCTCTAACACCTCTGCGGTAAAGTCATTCATCTTACCACATCCGTTTTCTTCGAGCGTACCACACTTTACGTTTTTACCCCCTCGGTTAGCAAACAAACGAGGAAGCACTTGATAAATATTCATAGTCAGTTTTTTGTGTTTTGTTGAAATATACGAACAAATGTGTGGGTGCTTCATCGCAAGGATTTACGACAAGACACTCACACATTTGCTGTGCTAAATTATATAAGAATTATAATCCACGAACAGTAACGTCACGCGAAATCTTAACAATCATTCCCTGGAGCGCCTTACCGGGACCGCATTCAACAAACTCTGTAGCACCTGCGGCAATCATGTTCTGCACTTCCTTTGTCCAGAGCACGCTTGCGGTGAGTTGCTGAATGAGGTTTGCCTTAATGGTTTCGGGGCATTCGTGAGCCGCACCGTCTACATTCTGATATACGGGGCAAACGGGCTTGTTGAAGGTTGCCTTTTCGATAGCTGCTTCCAATTCTTCCTTTGCGGGTTGCATGAGGGGCGAGTGGAAGGCTCCGCTAACAGGAAGTACGAGTGCGCGCTTCGCACCTGCTTCTTTGAGTTTTGCACACGCCGCTTCGATAGCCGACTTCTCACCTGAAATTACGAGCTGTCCAGGGCAGTTGTAGTTCGCAGGAATTACGAGTGCTTCGGGAGTAGAAACTTCCTTACAGATGGCTTCCACCTGTTCGTCGGGAAGACCAATTACTGCTGCCATCGTACCGGGAACCGCTTCACAAGCAGCCTGCATAGCGAGTGCGCGAGCGGCTACGATTTTCAAACCTTCTTCGAAAGAAAGGCATCCAGCAGCTGTGAGCGCAGAGAGTTCGCCGAGTGAGTGACCTGCAACCATTGCGGGCTTAAATTCGTCGCCGAGGCAGAGGGCAGAAATTACACTGTGGAGGAACACAGCGGGCTGTGTCACCTTGGTCTGCTTGAGTTCTTCGTCCGTACCTTCAAACATAATATCGGTAATGCGGAAACCGAGAATCTCGTTTGCCTTGTCAAAGAGTTCCTTTGCAAGCGCGTTATTTTCATAAAGGTCCTTACCCATGCCCACAAACTGTGAGCCTTGACCGGGAAATACAAATGCTGTCATAGTTATTTGTTCGTTTATTATGTGCCCCACAGGGCATATTTTTATTATATGAAGTAGGTCTGCGTTTGAAGTCTGCCACCTAATCGTTGGCAAAAATAAGTGTTTTTACGCACATACATAAGCAGTTGGCACAAAAAAAACAACTACTTACGAATTACCCGATTCTTAAATCGAATGTCAATATGAATTTTCAATCGTTTTGTTCATAATAATAAGAGTAATCAATCCCTTTCATGAACATCTCACGATCATCTATTTGCTCTGTCAAAGCACTTGCTATTAAATTTCTAATAGATTGAGGATTTACAGGACTCATGCGCATTGCCTCCATGTAATCATTCTTGTCAATCTTACTCCAATCCACACAACGTCTCAATGATTTCTTGAGAATTAAATCTAACCAAATGCGAGTGCTCCTTCCGTTACCTTCCATAAATGGATGAGCAATATTCATTTCTACATATTTATCTACTATTTCTTCTATAGTAGTTTCAGGCATTTGCTCTATATTGGAAAGAGTTTGCTCCAAGAATTGCACCGCTGCAAATTGGAATCCGCCCTTGGCGATATTCTTTTGGCGAACTTGTCCTGCAAAATCATACAAGCCCCCGAAAATATATGCATGGATTTGTTGTAGTCCTTTTGCAGTACCCACTTCAATAGTTTGTAATAAGGAACTATCCCAAAGTTGATACGCCTTGTCGCGACTCTTACTATCTATCTGGTTTTCTCCAGTTATCAACCAACGCGCGAAAGTAATTGAATGTTTACTATGTACATATTCCACCAGGTTAAGAAGTTCATCCTGAGGCAAGCAATCGGTCTTATAACGTTTACCATCTGATGCTACTAATTTCAGTTGGTTACACCGTGTAACCAACTCAATTCCTTCTTTCCCCAAACGGTGTTTCATCACTTTCCAATAGTTACGCGGATCTTTACTTTCAGTAAGTACCGCAATAACATCAACAACTGAGAATAACCAACGATTACATTCATCATCCCATGCAGCACGAACCTCTTTATCATTAAAGAAGCGAATCGAGATTTTGTGTTGCATTTTATTTATATCCATAAATTGTCACGGATACACGTGTTTCTCAAACCTTTGATCAAAATCTAATAAAATGTATGCGCGGACTAAATCCGTCCTGTTAAGGAGCAGGCAACACGTTTACGTTCTTCGTCACCGTAACCAAGTAATACATCCACGAGGGCAACTGGTATTGTACCTTACCTCCGGGAATTTCTTCCGTGCGCACTACCGAAGCATCGGCATTTCCCGAAATGCGGTACTTCGCAACGAGTTTCACTTGATGCACCCCAGGATTAGTGAAAATAATTGTGTCAGTGGGGTTGATGGGTTCACTATCATAGACAAGCGTAGTAAAAGTTGGTTTGTGAATCCCCTCATCACGTCCGTCACTCCAGGTATAGTCCGTCGTATAAAGAAGGTGTCCCTTTTGCGCCTGCTCCACGGTAGCCACAAATTTTTCGCCCGCCACAATACGGTCGGTTTCTGTCACTACAGACTTAAAGGTCATATCGTGAATTACGGGACAAGTAGAAATATACTTATCATCATCACGTTCGCAACTTACCAAACCAAGGGCAAGGGAGAATACGGGTAAAAGGATTTTTTTAATCATTATAGTCTATTGATTTAGTTTGGTTATTTATGCACTAAAATTCTTTCAGGACGCCATAAAGTCTTTGCACGGGTAAACCCATGACGTTAAAGAAACTGCCACGCAATTCTTCAACAGCCACAAGGCCAATCCACTCTTGGATGCCGTAGGCACCGGCTTTGTCAAAGGGGCGGTAGTGAGAGACGTAGAAGTCTATTTCAGCGTCGGTCAAAGGAGCAAAGGTCACATCGCTCGTCACGGCAAAGGTTTGCTGCTTCGCTTGCGTAACAATCGCTACTCCCGTCACTACTTGGTGTGTGCGCCCTGCCAACTGCTTGAGCATCTGCTTGGCATCGGCGGCATCCACAGGTTTTCCGAGTACGCGACCTTCGGAGCAGACTATCGTGTCTGCCGTAATGATGAGTTCGTCTTCCGCCATTTTTGCAGCATGAGCCTCCGCCTTTTTACGGGCAATATAGCAGGCGGTTTCTTCGTTGGTCAAACCCTCGGGATAACTTTCATCAACGTCGGAGAGGGTGCGCACGGTGAAGTCCAAGCCGAGTTGCGACAACAACTCTTTGCGACGCGGAGAATTACTCGCAAGTATGATTTTATAGTTGCTCAGATGCAACGCAAGGGGATTCTGTAAATCAGTCATAGGAGTCATGCTCTTGAAATTCTACCAACCAAAGGCCTCTGCATCACTCATCCACAATCCCTGCGCACGGAGCACCTGCTCTATAATGTCGCGTCCGCAACCCATGCCTCCCGCCTTATCGCTTACGTAGGTAGCAATCTGCTTGATTTCAGGCGCTGCGTCGGAAGGACAACAGGGGCAACCGCAATGGCGCATCACTTGGTAGTCGGGAATGTCGTCGCCCACGTAAATAACTTCCTCGGGCGAGAGACCACTTTCCTCCAACCACTGTTCGTAAACGGCAATCTTGACGCTCACGCCCATAAAGACGTTTTGCAATCCGAGACCCACGTAGCGCTGGCGCACTGCCTCGCTCTTACCTCCCGTAATAATGGCGAGGTTCAAGCCTTTCTTCACCGCCAGTTGCATGGCATAACCATCCTTAATATTTGCCGTGCGCATAGGTTGGGCATCGGCGCCAAGGGTTACGAGGTTAGAACTCAACACGCCATCAACGTCGAAAGCGATGGCCTTTATCTTTGTTAAATCGTAGTTAATCATATTAGTATAGTTGACGAGTTTATAGGTACGAGTAGACAAGAGGGTTAGTGAGATAAACTAATTGCGTCCCGCATAAGAAGCATAAGGGCAAGACGCTGAAGGCGTCTCCGCTCAGTAAGCCGAGGGTGCGACGAAGGAGTACCCCCGGATAGGGCATACAGATGGTACGCACCCTAACGGGGTGCCCCGTCAACCTGCAAGTTTAGATGTAACGTTCATCAAAATCAACGCCAGCCTCACGCAACAATTCAAGCAGTTCTTCTCTAACTGAAGTTTTGCGATGATGCTCTTTTTGATTGATAATATATTGAATCACAGTTTCCTTTTCTCTTTCTGAATATGTCAGCGCACAATAACCATCTGACCATCTTACAAACTGTGGGAATTTCTCACGATTTGTTGTCATATAGGTATTGGTAGCAAGTTTCAAATCATGCACAAATGATGCGACAGCAATAGTAGGGTGTAATCCAACAAGCAGATGTACATGGTCGGGCATACCATTTATACGATAAAGTACACATTGATGTTTTTTACAGAATCCGTAAATATACATGTACAAATCACGCTCATATGCCTCGACTATAGTTGCCGTACTATGATGTGTGCGGAGCACAATATGATAAATGAGTTTTGTGTATGCCATATCAGGTTACATTAGCGTGGTGTTGGGGCACCCCTTCAGGGTGCAATACCCATTGTTACCTATCCGCGGGTACTCGCTTCGCTCCCACCCACGGTTACCGAGCGGAGACGCCTTCAGCGTCATTAATGTACGAGTTATTATAAGAGAGTAGTGAGTAGAGAGTAGAGAGTAGTCCATTCGGGTAATGTGTCCCATGACTCTTGCCTCTTGCCTGTTGACTATTATCCGCAGATAGTTATCCGAAAGGCAGTTGTACTCTGTACTCTGTTAACTGTACTCTAAAATTTGCTCATAATACTCTCACTCATCAACTCATAAATCTGCTGCATTGTCGCATCATCCTTCAGCAAACCTGCCTGCGCCGCCATTACCGTTTCGTCACGACGCACGGCGGGACCCGTTTGCCCCTGTGCGGGAGGCGTGGTGCGCAGTTTCTGCGTCGTTGCTTCAATAAGGGGAAGCAAATCCGTGAAGGGCAAGTTTACCTTACCCATAATATCCTCGGCAAGGGCATAGCAGTGGTTCGTAAAGTTGCACGCAAACACAGCCGCCAAATGCAGATAACGCCTGTCGGCGCTGCTCAAGGGGGTAACATTCTGACTCAAGGACTGCGCCAGTGTCTTCACCAGGTCAAGCGTCTTCTCATCCGTCGCCTCAATGTAAAGGGGCAAGTTTTTGAAGGAAACGGGTACTGCCTTTGAGAACGTCTGCATGGGATAAAGCACCCCACCCTGCTTCACACGTCCCTCAAAGACGGAGAGTGGTACGCTACCAGCTGTATGGATGCACACGGCATGAGGGTGCAACGCCGCCACTTCACCAATGAGTGTGGGCAAGGCGTCATCTTTTACCGAAAAGAGGTAGGCATCCGCCTCGGGCAAGTCACAGACCTCGGTTGTAGGTACTGCCCCAACAGATTGTGCCACATCTTGTGCGTGCGACAAGGTTCGACTGTACACTGCCATCACCTTGTGTCCTGCTTCGTGGAGGGCGCGACAAAGATGTGTCGCCACATTACCAGCGCCAAGAAGTACAATATACATAGTTTGCTTTTTAGTAGACAAGTAGACGAGGTACGAGTAGACGAGATGGATACCGAGATAAACGAGCTTCACTCCCGCATGGTATATTTACTCTTTACTCTTTTAACTTTACTCTAAAAACTTCATCCGCTCCCAACGCAAATCCTCTTCCGCGTGAGGGGGCACTTCCTGCGCCTTTCTTCCTACGGCGATAATGCAGAGGGGTTCTTGCTCGGGGGCGAGGTTGAGCATATCTCTCACGGCGAGTGAAGCGGGACTGCCATCTTCTTGCAAGCGTTCGCGAATCTGCACCCAACAAGCACCGAGTCCGCAATTTTCTGCCGAAAGTAAAAGCATCGTGGCGGCAACAGAGGCGTCTTCAATCCACACGTCGGAGATGTCCATCCGACCGCAAATTACAACCGCCAAAGCTGCACCGGCAATCATCGTGCCAAAGCGGGGTTTTGCCTGAGAAAGGCGCTCGAGCATCTCTTTTTGTTCCACCAAAATAAACTCCACCGCCTGCTTTCCCTTAGAACTTGGGGAATACAACACGGGCGTCATCAACGCCACCACTTCGTCGGACGAGAGCGGGGCATCTTGATACTTACGAATGCTACGACGGCGCTTTACAACGTCTAAAAAGTCTGCCATTAAGGTTTCGCTTTGTTGATTACACCAACTTCACCTTGTCCAACACCTGCTCACGGTTGCAATAGTGACAGCAAATCACGTCGTTATTCTTTTCAGAAACGTGGAAGCGGGTCTTCATGGGTTCGTTGTTGGTAATACACTTGGGATTGCCACACTTTACGACGCCCACAATATCCTTAGGAAGTCGCACCTGGCGCTTTTCAACGACGTTGAAGTCCTTGATGATGGACAGATTTACGTTGGGCGCCACAACTGCCAAGCGGTCGAGTTCTGCATCCGAGAAATAGCGGTCGGCAATCTTCACAAGGCTCTTGTTGCCCATCTTTTGGCTCACAAGGTTGTAACCAATCATCACCGTGGACTTCAAATCCTGAAGACCAAGCAAGCTGATGACTTCAAAAAGTTTATTGCTGGGAATATGGTCAATAACGGTGCCATTCTCTATGGCAGCTACCATGAGTTCTTGATTCATGAGACTATGAGGTTTTAGGTTAGAGTACAGAGCACAGAGTACAGAGTACAGCTTAATCCGAGTGTAAAAGTCCGCATGGAGTTGGACTCTGTACTCTGTACGTTGTACTCTAAAATTACATATTCAACACATCACAAATAATCGCTTCGCGGGCATAAAGTCCGTTCTGCGCCTGCTGGAAATAGTATGCGTGGGGATCGTCGTCCACATCGTAAGCAATTTCATTAACGCGGGGAAGCGGATGCAAGATTTTCATGTTCTCACGCGCCTTTCCGAGCATCGAAGCCTTGAGGATGTACACGTCCTTCACGCGTTCGTATTCCATCAAGTCGGTAAAGCGTTCGCGCTGTACGCGAGTCATGTAAAGGATGTCGGCTTCAGCAATCACATCTTCATTAAACTCTTCATACTCTACGTACTTAATACCGTGCTCACGGCAATATGCCTTATATTCTTCGGGCATGGCGAGTTCCTTGGGTGCAATGAAGTGGAACGTAGGATTGAAGTGGCGGAGCGCCATGAGGAGCGAATGCACCGTACGTCCGTATTTCAAATCGCCCACGAGGAACACGTTGAGATTATCAAGCGTTCCCTGCGTCTTGTAAATGCTATAGAGGTCGAGCATCGTCTGTGTGGGGTGCTGATTTGCCCCGTCACCCGCATTGATGATGGGCACCTTTGCCACTTCACTGGCATAGAGCGCTGCACCTTCCAAATAGTGGCGCATCACGATGACGTCCGCATAGTTTTGCACCATCATGATGGTATCTTTCAGGGTTTCGCCCTTCGTACCACTCGTAATTTTGGGGTCGGCAAAACCAATAACTTTTGCGCCAAGGCGGTTGGCAGCAGTTTCAAAACTGAGGCGTGTACGCGTAGAGGGTTCAAAAAACAGGGTGGCAACAATCTTGCCATCCAAAATCTTGCTATTGGGATTCTTTTCAAACTCCTCAGCACGCTGAATCAACTGCAAAATCTTTTCGCGCGACAGCGTGTTGATAGAAACCAAACTTCTTTTTTCGGACATCATGTTTCTTATGTTTTAAGGTAAGTAAGTAGCACCGCCACCTCATTGAGAAGGCTACACTACGCTATATCTCCTCCAAAATTAGGTATTTATTTTATATAAAAGGGAGAAAATTACATTTTATCTGCCCCGGAACAAAAATTAACGCCAAATTTCTTTTTAGATTAGGGGAAAAGTGTAACTTTGCTAAACGTAGTAGTAGACAAGTTGATAGGTACGAGTTGACAAGATGGAATGACAATCTCCAATAACTTTTGCACTCCCCATCATCGAATCAAGCACTAACAACTCGTTTACTCGTACCTAAAAAAACTCGTTTACTAAATAACACTTTACAACTATGAAAACTTTGAAAGGAACGAAGACAGAACAGAACCTCCTCTCTGCATTTGCAGGCGAATCTATGGCCCGTAACAAGTATTCTTACTATGCTTCTAAAGCAAAGAAGGAAGGTTTCGTGCAAATCGCAAATATCTTTGAAGAAACTGCTGCCAATGAAAAGGAACATGCCAAGATGTGGTTCAAACTCCTTCACGACGGTGTGCCTTCAACAGCTGAAAACCTCCTCGACGCTGCTAATGGCGAAAACTACGAATGGACAGATATGTATGCTACTTTCGCTAAGGAAGCACGCGAAGAAGGTTTCGACGAAATCGCTAACAAGTTTGAACTCGTGGCTGCCGTTGAACGCGAACACGAAGAACGCTACCGCAAGCTCCTTGCTAACGTAGAAGGCAAGTTGGTATTCAGCCGCGACGGCGACGCTATTTGGCAGTGCCTCAACTGCGGTCACATCATGGTGGGCAAGGACGCTCCCGAAATCTGCCCCGTTTGCGACCATCCCCAGAGTTACTTCCAGCTCAAGGCTGAAAATTTCTAAACTCCCCCATCAGCAAGAGACTGTGCCCCGTGCATGGTCTCTTGTTGCACAGATAGTATTCACCAAACTACACATACATTTATGAAGAAATTCATTCTGCTTGCGCTTCCCGCCTTGATGGCGAGTTGCGGACCTAACAAGTACAAGATTGAGGGTACGGTAAACGAACAATTAGACAGCACCTATGCGTACCTCATGACGGACAAGGAAGAAATGCTTGACTCATGCTTGATTAGCAAGGGTAAATTCACATTCTCCGACACCGTTAGCGACCAAAGCGTACTCCTCGTTCACATGGCGCAACAGCGCACAATGGTATTCGTTGAAAATGGTCGTAACATTCAAATCAACGCGTTGGAAGCGCCCATCAAATCAACCGATAATGGCGGTTTGAACGACAAGTACAACACCATCATGGACAGCATTGCGAAGCAGGCGGCAGCAGTTCGCGAGAAGGAAAACAAGCTCTACAAGGCAAACGCCACACCCGACTCTATCCGCGAATTTAGAAAGGCGGAATACGAAAAGCTCTACGACTATTATCGCGCAGAGATTGAGGCGAATAAGGACAATCAGGTTGGTGCCGTTCTCCTCGGCATGACCGCACGTTCACTCTATCCCACGCTGGAGAAAATCGACTCCATGAGCAATATCGTGAAATATGCGAAGGACAATGCCATTCTCCAGTCGTTCAAGGAACAATTAGAACAAAAGGAAAAGACCAAGGAGGGTAAGATGTTCACAGATTTCCGCGGTCTTTCAGAGGAAGGCAAAGTCATTATGTTCTCTGATTTCGTAGGCAAGGGCAACTACGTATTGGTAGATTTCTGGGCATCATGGTGCGGTCCTTGTAAGGCTGAATTCCCCAACTTGATACAACTCCACAAGAAGTTGAAGAACAAAGGTCTCACCGTACTCGGCATAAACATCTCTGACCAATTAGACGCCTTCAAGCAAACTGTTAAGAACTACGGCATTGAATACCCACAACTGGTCATTCCCTCCTATGCTAAGGAGAACGGTGCAAGAATCTACAGCGTGAACTCCATCCCCCACATCATGCTGATTGCCCCCGACGGCACTATTCTCAAGCGCGGACTCCGTGGCGAAGAGATGATGAAATATGTAGAAGAACAGGTGACCAAGAAGTAATGCTTTGAGAGCCATCGTTTAATATAATAGCTCCAACCTAAGAATTCATCTTAAGTTGGAGCTATTTTTTGTAGGCATGCAACTCCGTAATTACCTCCAAACGACCAACAAACTCCCAAAATTCTTTGAAAAAAGAGCAACAATCTCGGATTTTCTCAAAAGTGGCACACGATTTGTAACTATTAGAAGTAGATAATTAAAACCAATTAACAAAATATACTATGACAATTAAACCTCTTGCAGACCGCGTGGTGATTAAGCCCGCTCCTGCTGAAACAAAGACAGTCGGTGGTCTCATCATCCCCGACACTGCTAAGGAAAAACCTCTCTACGGCACAGTTCTCGCTGTGGGTAACGGCACTAAAGATGAAGAAATGGTGCTTAAGGAAGGCGACGTTGTGCTCTACGGTAAGTATGCCGGCACTGAAATCGACATCGACGGCGAAAAGTTGCTCATCATGCGCCAAAGCGATGTTCTTGCAGTAACTATTGAATAAAGTACAGATAACAGAGTACAGAGTACAACTCCATGCGGAACTTTATGTACTCTATATACCGGATGGTAGTTGTACTCTGTACTCTGTAAGTTGAACTCTAAATAAAAACTTATGGCAAAAGAAATTAAATACGACGTTGACGCACGCGACTTGTTGCGTCAAGGTGCTGATGCACTTGCAAATGCAGTAAAGGTAACGCTCGGTCCTAAGGGCAGAAACGTAGTTATTGATAAGAAGTTTGGCGCTCCCCGTATCACGAAAGACGGTGTGTCTGTAGCCAAGGAAATCGAACTCGAAGACAGCTTCATGAATGCTGGTGCACAGCTCGTAAAGAGCGTAGCAAGCAAGACGGGTGATGATGCCGGCGATGGTACAACTACTGCTACGGTGCTCACACAAGCCATCCTCAACGAAGGGCTTAAGAACCTCGCTGCTGGCGCTAATCCCCTCGACCTCAAGCGCGGTATTGACAAGGCAGTAAAGAAGGTGGTTGAAAGCCTTAAGGAACAGGCGGAAATGGTGGAAGAATCTTACGACAAGATTGAGCAAGTGGCTACGATCTCTGCGAACAACGATGCCGAAATCGGTAAACTCATTGCCGACGGTATGCGTGCTGTGACCGTTAATGGTGTGATTACGATTGAAGACGCCAAGGGTCGCGACACGGTGTTGAAGACTGTTGAAGGTATGCAGTTTGACCGCGGTTATCTTTCTCCCTACTTCATGACCGATACAGAGAAGATGAGTTGCCAGATGGAAAATCCGCTCATCCTTATCTACGACAAGAAGATTTCAAACCTCCAGGAGTTCCTCCCCATTCTTGATCCCGCGGTAAAGACAGGTCGCCCCTTGCTCATCATTGCCGAAGACGTAGATAGCGAAGCGCTCACGATGCTCGTAGTCAACCGCCTCCGCACACAGCTCAAGATTTGCGCCGTGAAGGCTCCCGGTTTCGGCGACCGTCGTAAGGCAATGCTTGAAGATATTGCTACGCTCACGGGCGGTATCGTGATTAGCGAAGAAAAGGGTATCAAACTTGAACAGGCGACTCTCGAAATGCTTGGTTCGGCAGAGAAGGTAAACGTAACGAAGGACAATACCACTATCGTTAATGGTGCTGGCGACAAGCAGGCTATTGCTGACCGCATTCACCAAATCAAGGTAGAAATCGCCAACTCTACTTCTGACTACGACAAGGAAAAGCTTCAGGAACGTCAGGCGAAACTTGCAGGCGGTGTGTGCGTACTCCAGGTGGGCGCAGCTTCTGAAACCGAACAGAAGGAAAAGAAGGACCGTTGCGATGACGCACTTTGCGCAACGCGTGCAGCGATTGAAGAAGGTATCGTTACGGGTGGCGGTGTTGCCTTTATCCGTGCGCAAGCAGCGCTCGAAGGTCTCACGGGCGACAACGCAGACGAAACTACAGGTATCGCCATTATCCGTCGCGCCATCGAAGAACCCCTCCGTCAGATCTGTAAGAACGCAGGTGTTGAGGGTGCTGTGATTGTAAACAAGGTGCGTGAAGGCGAAGGCAACTTCGGTTACAATGCCAAGAACGACACCTTTGGCGACCTCCGCGCTGCCGGCGTAGTTGACCCCGCAAAGGTAACACGCGTAGCACTTGAA
This sequence comes from Alloprevotella sp., assembly GCA_045632685.1. Classification (GTDB taxonomy): domain Bacteria; phylum Bacteroidota; class Bacteroidia; order Bacteroidales; family Bacteroidaceae; genus Alloprevotella. The sequence continues at coordinate 15,532 of JAZQXB010000065.1, read as the reverse complement.
AACGCAGCATCTGTAGCTGGTATGTTCCTCACAACGGAATGTGTCATCTGCGACAAGAAGGAAGACAAGCCCGAAATGCCTATGGGTGCTCCCGGAATGGGCGGTATGATGTAAGCAAACATCAGTACGACATAGACAAAGGAGTGGTAATCCGCTAAGATTGCCACTCCTTATTTTATTACGGCCTTAGAAACTTTAGTAGCGATACCCCGTCCACTCATCCACCTCGTCGGGAACGAGCAATCCCTTTTGCTCATAGTGGCGCAAGGTCTTCACCGTGACTTGCATCATCTTGGAAAACTCTCCAATTTTTAACTTTGTTTTTCTACTCATTATCGTACGATTGATTTGCTAGCGAGTGCAAAGTTAAGGCATGCCCTTAGGGACGAGTCAAGAGATTTTTGAAAAAAATGTGCCACCTAAAAAAACTACTCACAAATCACTCGCGCCATCTCATTGAGGGAAAGACATTGATTGCGTTGGATAGCGAGGCGCTGGTTATGATGTTCCCAAGGGGCAAGAATGAGCAGACGTCCTTCGGCACAGGCATCAAAGCGCACACCGCCAGGTTTGGCAAGGTCGGTGAATCCATTTTCCTGCAAAAGGATGAGCGGACAACCGGCATCAAAGGCGGCGCGCATGATGGTTTTCTCTCCCGGAGAAATACTGGGCGAAACCAATACAGCGCCACGCGTTGCTTGCTCCAAGTAGTATGCCTTCTGTTGCGCGATTTCAGTTTCAGTAAGGCGACGTGAACATTGCACTTGCAGACGCACAGGGTGGGTAAGCAAGTAGCGGTTGCCTATGGCAGAGAATTCATACGCCCCTACTTTTACGTTGCGCTGCACGCGGAAGAATTCAGGGTGAAGGCGCTTCATGAGTAGGCGGCGAGGATTGTCGCGGAGGTAGGTAAACCAGTTATCAAGTTGCCCCTGGCGACCGAGGATTCCGTCGGCATAGCCAATGCTCCAGAGGAGACCGTGTTTGCGGTCGGGGTGGGGGCGCGGGACGGGCGCGGTTACGTTAGTTGCGACGGCGTCGCAACCTACTGAAAGGGAATCAGGACGAGGGGCAATGAGCCTGCGGTAGGCTTTGTTCGTGCTTGCTTTAAAGCCCTTGATGATGTGGCCTAAATGCTGGGGCATGCGCTCTTTGACGAAGAGGATGCTGTGCAGATGGTCGGGCATGATTTGTAGGGCAAGCACTTTCACTTCGGGGTGATACAGAGGAATTGCCATCCACTCCTGCTCGACTTCCTTACCGAGCGATGAAAGTTCAATATGTGGAGCATCTGGCGCTCCTTCTTCCGCCTCAGGATTGCCAATGACACGCCCCAGTAACGGGCGACGCCCCTCCACCGTAATGGTGATAAGATACATCTGGCGCGCTTCATAATCGTGACCTTCGCAGCGACGCTTCATGGAAGGAATCGCCTCACCTGCAAAGTGTAATTTATCTTCCAACTGTTTCGCATTAAGTTTTGTCATGAGAAATTCTTCATATATATCAGTTGCAAAAGTAAGTAATAACTATAATAAGACATTGTCTTATGTAAAATTTGTCTATATTTGCATAATTATAATATTGAAGATATGAAGAAGGTTCTTACTTACATTACGTTTTTGATTTTTGCAATATATTCCTTATCTGCGCAAAGTCTTTATGAAGCGAAAGTTAGTTCAGCGCTCAATAACAATGAATGGTTTGAATTGCGCGATTTGTATGTAGAGGGGAAAGACTCACTCCCACCTATGCTAAAGACTTTTTCTGAAAGCATGTTGGCATATAACTTCAATCGCAATGATGAAGCCTGTCGTGCCATAGATCGCTTGGTTAATGAACATCAAACAGAAATAGGAGTCGGCAATGTGATGTCGATGTTATACATGAAAGCCACTTCGTTGAAGCGAATGGGGCGTTATGCTGAAGCCGCAATGGTGCTGGATGACATGTGTAAGGCTTTTGAACCGTATTCAGATAGTGCATCATTGTCTGCCTTTAAAGAATGGGGAAAACAATACGAAGCATTGGCTCAATACGAAGGTATAAATGAAGTGACAATATCGGGTGATGAAGGTGTTGCTTCTTTTCGTCTTGATTCTATAGGACAAGCTAATAGGCGCAGTATCACAATGATGATGCCTGCTATTGTTAATGGAAAGAAACAAGATATTGTTTTCGACTCAGGAGCTGGAGTGAATATCGTTAGCACAAGCACGGCGCAACGCCTTGGTCTTGATTTTTACAATATAGGCACACAGATGACAGGGTTTGGCACTCAGCAAGGCGGTTTTGCTGTAGCCAAAGAAATCGCTATGGGGAATATCACAGTAAAGAATGTGCCATTTTACGTCATGAACATCTCTTCGGGTGTTGATAGTATAGATGTGCATATGAAACACTTGGAGATGATTCTCGGCGTTGAGTTTATCCAATCTGTAAAGGAATTTCATCTCGACTTTGCACGTTCGGCAATCGTAATACCTAATAACACAACCTCTTTTGCCGAAGGAAATCTTCCCAATATGTGCTATGGGACGAGCGGACTTTTCTGTGTAGAAGCAGAGATAGAAGACGTTCCACGACTCATACATTTAGATACTGGCGCTACTTCTAGTGTATTGACAACTCGATACCATGCACAATATAGCGACAGTATTGCCACAAATTGTGTCACCGCAATCACTCGTATGGCTGGGGCTGGGGGAGTATCGATTGAGAATGGATATATTCTTAATGAAGTAAACATAGGTGTCGGTGGTGTATCCTACACCTTTCCTACCATCTTCGTTTCATGCGACAGCAATCATGATATAGGTTTAGGTTATGGCAATTTAGGTATGGATTATTTTCTGCAATTTAGTAAGGTTATCTACAACACAGAAAATATGTGCTTGAAATTGGTTCCCAATAGTAAAACAGAACGAATAAATGATGAGGACTAGTAGCGCTGGAGTACAATCAAGTTATTCCATACTGTCCAGTATATTTGCGACATTGATTCTTTAACTTTACTTTGAGGTAATATTTAAGATTTCATAAACAACAGACATAATGAACACACTTGATAGATTTATAGATGACGTATCCACAGCTATGAGTGACCATGATATAGAATGGTTTTATGATTTTGACGCCCAAGATACGCAAGCGTGCATTGAGGATGCGGACCTTTACCCAGATCCTACTCACCGTTTGCTTCCCATTGAACCTTTTAGTTCCAGAGAGGCATTCAGGCACATGGAAGAATTTGCAATCACGATTAAGAATCCCGTTCCACACAACATACTTTGGACTGCATTAAGTCGGCGTCACCCCTTTTCAGCTTTTCAAGATGCGTTGCGCTCTACGAACCTTCGCGAGGCATGGTTTGAGTTTAAGAGAAAAAAGATGCAGATTGTGGTAGAAGATTGGATGGAAGAGAACGAGATTACTTATGAAGATGGTATTTTCAAGTGTGAGCATGCACAAACTTATGACTATTTTAAGGATTAAGGAGGCATGAGGATCCCCATAATATACTATTTTCAATCATGAAAATGATCCCAACCCTTCGCACTAAAATTTCTGCAGCAAAGCGGTGGCTGGCTCGTTTGCCTTATTGGGTGGGCGTGATAGTCACGGCAAGTTGCGTTCCCTTTTACATTGTTTCATTCGCACAATTCGCGCTACCCATCAGTGCGGAATGGAAAGCCGCGTTGTGGACCATTTGTTTTGGGTTGGCAAAACTGTTTCAATATTGCGGACTTGCGATATTGGGGGCCAAGGGGTTAAGTCAAGTGTTTAAGAAACGCTAATACGTTCTTACTATTTGCTCAATAAAAAAACTACTTAGGACTGTTGATGCAGCACTAAGTAGTTTTTTACGTATATATGAAACCTTCATTACCCACGTAACCGTTGTTGCAAATCCATGCCCGAGGGACTTTGGAATACGGAGAGACCGAAGCGGTGGGTAACGGCGAGGACGTGGTCGAAGACTTCTGCCTGGAGTGCTTCGTAGCGTAGCCAAGCTGTGTCAGCAGAGAAGAAGTAGAGTTCGATGGGCAATCCTTGCGGAGTGGGTTGTAGTTGGCGCACAAGTAGGGTCATTTCTTGGTGCACCTTAGGGTGATGCTTCAAGTAATACGTAATGTATTGGCGGTAGAGCGAAAGGTTCACTTCTTCTCCTTCAGCATGTTCATACCCCTTCATCCAAGGTTCTTTAGAAAACTGCTTCCACTCCTGCGCGGTCAAGAAGCGCACACTGCTCATATCTACATTGACGGAACGCTTCACACGGCGCCCCCCAATTTCAAACATACCACGCCAGTTTTGGAACGAATCATTCACAAGGGCGTAGGGCGGAACGGTGGTTATCGTTTTGTCCCAGTTGCGCACCTTCACCGTTGTGAGTGTTACTTCCATCACGTCACCATCAGCACCATATTTGGGCACTGTAATCCAATCGCCGGGGCGCAACATATCGTTGGCGGTCAATTGGATACCCGCCACAAGTCCCTTAATTGTATCTTGAAACACCAGCATAAGAATAGCGGTTCCCGCTCCAAGTCCCGTGAGAATCACAATCGGACTTTTGCCAATCAGTTCACTCACAATGATAATCGCAGCGATGCACACCACAATCAACTTGAGCATCTGATAGAACCCCTTGAGCGAACGATGCTTGTAATCATCGTGCTCGCTGGAAATGGTATAGACCGAATTGAGAATCGCAAACACCAATCTCACTGCTGCGATGACATTATATGTCCAGCACACCTTAAACACCACATCAAGCAGGGCCTGTTCGCGAGAAAAGGCGAGCGACATCAGCGCATAAGCCACCACAGGAGGTATGAGGTGGCACATCTTTGAAAGTACATCGTCATTAAGCAGATAGTCGTCCCACTTCGTTTGCGTGTGCACCGTAATTTTCTTAATCAGAGGAGCAAGAATACGCTTGCACAGGAAATCCAAGGCAAAGGAAACCACTAAGATTAAGAAAATCAGGAGTATGCGATGCACCGTATTCGCCTCACCAGGGTTCAAGCCCAAGGCGAGCAACCCATCTAAAAGTATTGAAGTCAAAATTGTCATAGTATCTAAAAAATTTCAGGTCAAAGTTACACATTTCTGTCTAAAGAAAGACACACATCCCGAAACTTTGTTGCTTTATAACTATAGAGAAATCCTCAAGAAAGAAGTTAGCTCACTCCCGCCTTATTCAACGATACATTCCAGAAAAGGCTTCTACAAATCCCCCAGAAGGTTGGAGATATTGAAAAGCACACTAATTTATCTCCGAACTTTTGCCCATCTAAAAAAAAATAATTAACTTCGCCACGCAAAGCGCACGTAGCGCTCCTGTTTATAGCAACTTATTATTAAACTTTTAATTCAATAAGCATTATGACAATCGACACTTGTGATTTCAAGGGTAAGAAGGTAATTGTACGTGTAGACTTCAACGTACCCCTTGACGAAAACGGTAACATCACTGACGACACTCGTATCCGCGGTGCGCTCCCCACTCTCAAGAAGGTGCTCGCTGACGGTGGTTCACTCATCATCATGAGCCACATGGGTAAGCCCAAGGGTAAGGTGAATGCTAAGTTCTCGCTCTCTCAGATTGTTGACGCTGTTTCTGAAAAGCTCGGCGTAAAGGTTCAGTTCGCTCCCGACTGTGCAAAGGCTCAGGAAGCTGCAGCAGCACTCCAGCCCGGTGACGTGCTCCTTCTCGAAAACCTCCGCTTCTATGCTGAAGAAGAAGGTAAGCCCGTTGGCATCGACAAGGAAGACCCCGCTTACAAGCAGGCTAAGGAAGAAATGAAGGGCAAGCAGGCTGAATTTGCTAAGACGCTCGCTTCTTACGCTGACATCTACGTAAACGACGCATTCGGTACAGCTCACCGCAAGCACGCTTCTACAGCAGTTATCGCTGACAGCTTCGACGCTGACCACAAGATGCTCGGTTACTTGATGGAAAAGGAAGTTACCGCTGTTGACAACATCCTTTCTAACATCAAGCGCCCCTTCACTGCAATCATGGGTGGTTCTAAGGTTTCTTCAAAGATTGGTATCATTGAAAACCTCATGGACAAGGTGGACAACCTCATCCTCTGCGGTGGTATGACTTACACATTTGCTAAGGCAATGGGTGGTGAAGTAGGTAACTCTATCTGCGAAAACGATAAGCTCGAACTCGCACTTTCTATCATCGAACAGGCTAAGGCTAAGGGTGTAAACCTCGTACTTGCTGACGACTGTGTAGCTGGTGACGACTTCAAGAACGACTGCAACACTCAGATTCTCCCCGTTAAGGAAATCCCCGCTGGTTGGGAAGGTCTCGATGCAGGTCCCGAAGCTCGCAAGGCATTTGCTGCTGCTATCGTTCCCGCTAAGACTATTCTTTGGAACGGTCCTGCTGGTGTATTCGAAATGGACAACTTCGCTGTTGGTTCTAAGGCTATCGCTGAAGCTATCGCTGAAGCAACTGCTAACGGTGCATTCTCACTCATCGGTGGTGGTGACTCTGTAGCTTGTATCAACAAGTTCGGTATGGCTGACAAGGTATCTTACATCTCTACTGGTGGTGGTGCACTTCTCGAAGCTATCGAAGGTAAGGTTCTCCCCGGTATCGCAGCTATCAGAGGTTAATCTGAAGTTAATTAGGGTAACACCTTAACTACTATTTACTATAACGGAGGGGCTGGTGGCAACACTTGCCCCTCGTTTATTTTCAACACCATGAAGAAAGCAAAATATTTTAGTGTGCTTACGATGCTCCTGCTTCTTGTAGGAGGAAGCCTCATGACGGGGTGTAATTCTTCAACTTCTGATACTTCGGCAGGAAATACTGGCGAAGCACACGATAGTATTGCTTATGACTTGCGCGTCGCTGTGCTCCCCACACTTGAGGCGCTTCCCATCTACTATGCCCAGCAAGCGGGCATCTGTGATTCGTTGGGAATTACAATTAACATTCTGCCCTACGTATCACAATTTGATTGCGACACGGCATTGCTGAACAACGCAGCCGACGTCTGCATGATGGACCGCACACGCTTTGCCAACTACCTCAGCAAGGGACATAAACTTGCAGCACAACTGAAAATCGACACACGCTATGCGCTTGTAGCATCCAAAGATGTTGAGGCGAAAAAGGTGGGCGATTTATACAACCATACGATTGCCCTCTCGCGTCACAGTGGAGCGGAAGTCTTCTGCCTATATGAATTAGCAGAGGCGGGTCTCAAACGCGAGGATGCCCACTATCCACAGATTAACGACCTTTGGTTGCGCGCAGATATGCTTACCAATCATCAGGTGGATGCGGCGGTACTTCCCGGCTTGCAGGCTTATTGGGCTGCACTCCATGGACACCATATATTAAAGGAACACGATGAGTTCCCTGAAGCTGTCATGCAACTCGTTTACCCTCGAAATTCTAAGAAGGTGGAACAGATTACATTGTTGGCGAAGGTTTATGAGTTGGCAAAGGCAAAGATTGCCAACAACCTCAGTAATTGTCGCGACATCTTGATTAAGGAGTACAAAATTCCTGCGGCACAAACCGATTCAATCATCAAGAAACTTCCGCACCCCAATAAAGAACAGAAGTAACCCACGCACCTCATCATGCAACTCAGCACACTGCTCCCGAGATTTCAAAAACATCCACAAGTAAAGGCACTCACGCGCCTCATAGACGAACGACAACCTTCCGTCTACTGCGAAGGAATGCACGCCTCCTCAGCCCCCGTTTGCTTTGCTGCCGCAGCGATGCAAGCGGGGCGTAAGTGTGTCTATATGGTCGTACTTAATGACGAGGAAGAGGCAGGATATTTCTACCACGACTTGCTGCAACTCGTGGGCGAAGAGCATGCGTTGTTTCTCCCCTCGGGTTATAGACGCGCCGTGAAATATGGTCAGCGCGATGCGGCAAATGAGATTTTGCGTACGGATGTTATCAGTCGCCTTTCCAGTTATGCCGGCGAAAGTCCGCTGTTCGTTGTTTCCTTCCCTACAGCTTTGGCGGAACGCGTGGCTTCTGGCGAGACCTTGAAGGAGAATACGGTGGAAATTGAGGAAGGCAAAGAATACGATGTCACGGAATTAACAGAGCGCTTGAAGGACCTTGGGTTCCGTCGTCGCGATTATGTCTACGAACCCGGAGAATATGCCGTGCGTGGTAGTATCGTCGACATCTTTTCCTTCTCGGGTGAACTCCCCTACCGCCTTGATTTCTTCGGTGATGAGGTGGATTCCATCCGCACCTTTGAAGTACAAACGCAGCTCTCGAAGGAGCGCAAGAAGGCGGTGAAGATTGTGCCTGAAATTGAGAAGACGGGAGGCAATCTCGTACCCTTCCCTACCCTACTTCCCGAAGGTTCATGCCTGCTCACACGTGACTTTTTCTACATCGGCGAGCGCATTGACGCCACCTACAACGAAGGCTTTGCAGCACAAGCCATCATTGAGCGCGAAGCTACTTCGGAAATGGAAGCTGCTGAAATCCGCCGACAGTTTCAGAGCGAATTTGTTTTGGCAAACGGAGCGGCGGTGCTTCGAGAATTAGCGCGTTGCCAACGCCTTGAATTTGGCAACAAGCCCAGCACGACGCCGAATGCCATTGTGCGTTTCGACGTAAAACTCCAGCCCATGTTCCACAAGAATTTCGACCTCTTGCGCTCCACGCTCGGACAGTTGAAAGCTGATGGTTATGACCTCCACATTCTTGCCGACAGCGAGAAGCAAACGGAGCGTTTGCGCACCATCTTTGAGGACATGGGAAAAGCCCTCGCATTTACGCCCATCCTGCACACCTTGCACGAAGGATTTATTGACGAGACGCTGCGCATCGCCCTCTTTACCGACCACCAAATCTTCGACCGTTTCCACAAATATAACCTCAAGAGCGACCGCGCCCGCAACGGAAAACTGGCACTGACGCTTAAAGAACTCATGCAGTTTGAACCCGGCGATTATGTGGTACACGTGGATCACGGTGTAGGGCAGTTTGCTGGATTGGTGCGTATGCCTGGTGCGAATGGTGAGCAACAAGAACTCATCAAGTTGGTCTATAAAAACGACGATGTAGTTTTCGTTTCCATCCACTCTCTTCATAAGGTGTCGAAGTACAAAGGCAAGGAGGGCGAACCGCCTCGCTTAAGCCACTTGGGTACGGGCGCTTGGGAGAAGCTCAAGGAGCGCACGAAGAAGAAGATTAAGGACATTGCGCGCGACCTCATTCGTCTCTACGCACAGCGTAAGGAGCAGCAGGGATTTGCTTTTAGCGCAGATAGTTTCATGCAGCAGGAACTCGAAGCAAGTTTTGCTTACGAGGACACGCCCGACCAACTCAAGGTTACCCAAGAGGTGAAGGCGGACATGGAACAACAGCGCCCCATGGACCGATTGGTGTGTGGTGACGTGGGATTTGGTAAAACCGAAATCGCCATCCGTGCCGCCATGAAAGCAGCTGCGGACAACAAGCAAGTGGCTGTGCTCGTACCAACTACCGTGCTTGCGCTTCAACATTACAAGACCTTTGCCAAGCGCCTCAAGGGCTTCCCCGTAAAGGTGGATTACTTGAGCCGTGCCCGCACCACGAAGCAAACGAATGAGATTTTGCGCGAACTCGAAGCCGGCAATATCAATATTATTATCGGCACGCACAAATTGGTGAGCAAAGCTGTGAAGTTTAAGGACCTCGGGCTGCTCATCATTGATGAAGAACAGAAGTTTGGGGTAAGCGTAAAGGAAAAACTGCGCCAGATGAAGGTATCGGTCGATACCTTAACCATGTCGGCAACGCCCATTCCGCGCACCCTTCAGTTCTCGCTCATGGGCGCTCGCGACTTTTCAACGATTCAAACTCCGCCACCCAATCGCCACCCGATTCAAACGGAGATTCACTCTTTCAACGGCGAGGTGATTGGCGATGCCGTGAATTTTGAAATGAGCAGAAACGGGCAGGTGTATTTCGTGACACACCGCATTTCCCAGTTGCCCCACCTCAAAGCAATCGTAGAAAAATACGTTCCTGATGCACGCGTGGCTGTTGGGCACGGACAGATGCCTCCGGCGGAGTTGGAAAAGGTAATCCTTGACTTTGTCAACTACGACTACGACGTACTGATTTCTACCACCATCGTAGAGAGTGGCATCGATATTCCCAACGCCAACACCATTATTATTGACAACGCCCACCACTTTGGACTTTCCGATCTCCACCAGATGCGCGGTCGCGTAGGGCGTTCCAATCGTAAGGCGTTCTGTTACCTGCTCGCGCCTCCGCTTTCTGCGCTTCCCGACGACGCACGCCGTCGCTTGCAAGCCATAGAAAATTTCTCCGATCTCGGCAGTGGCATCCACATTGCTATGCAAGACTTGGACATCCGTGGCGCGGGCAATCTACTCGGTGCCGAACAGAGCGGATTTATTGCCGATCTCGGTTATGAGACCTACCAAAAGATTCTCGCGCAAGCCGTGGCGGAACTCAAGAATGAGGAATTTGCCGAACTCTATGAGACTGCGGAAGGTGTGAAGCCTGAAGTGAACATCGACGCTGCCCAATTCGTAGATGAATGTAGCATCGAATGCGACCTTCGCGCCTACTTCCCCGAAACGTATGTGCCGGGAAGTAGCGAACGTATGTTGCTCTATCGCGAACTTGACGGTATCTCCGAAGAGGCGCAGTTGGAAGCCTTCCGCCAACGTATGTTCGACCGCTTTGGTCCTTTGCCTCCCGAAGGCGAAGAACTACTGCGCATCCAACCCCTGCGCCACCTGGGCAAACAACTCGGTGTGGAGCGCATCACGCTCAAGAACGGACGTATGACCCTCTATTTCGTGAGCAACCCCAAGAGTATGTATTACCAAAGCGAGACTTTCGGCAACGTACTCACCTATGCCGTGCACCACATCAAGCGATGCAAACTCGATGAGCGCAATGGCAAGCGCAGCCTTACCCTGTTTGAAGTGCCCAACGTGAAGGTCGCTTTAGAACTGGTTCAGGAAATACTAGAAACGAAGGCGTAACAAAAAAATTATTGGTTAAAGAGGGGTGTGTCAGAATGTAGATTTTGGCACACCCCTTGTGATTATAGAGGTAATAATAATGGGAATAATATAGCAGATGTCCACAAATAATCCTTACTCCAAAATATTGCGCTCTTATTATTTTAGCCACTAATGGGCACTAATTTACACCGAAGGTCGCTCAAGTCAATGCATTTAAGACCGGATGGATATTCGTGGAAATTAGTGTTCATGAGTGGCTCGAAATAAAACAAACGAGTTTTCGTGGTCAACCAAAGGTCACGCAAGTAACACCTATATTATTACCAATATCATTGCCAATAAAGTACATTTTCAGCTGCAACTATATCATACCACCTCCCTTCAAGTTAACAAAAACACTACTTTTAGTTAACGTTTCATCAACTTATTTCTTCATAAATGTTAAATGTAGGCACTTTCACCAAAAATATTAAGTAAAATTTTGCCGAATAGTTTTTGCTCTTTACTTTTGCCGTATGAAAAAGAAAACGCCACACCTCATTGCCGCAATTTGGGGAGCAACCATAGTCATTTTAATAGGTTTGCAGATCTATTATTATTACCAGGTCCACGAAATGCGTAAGGAGCAATTCGACGAGTCGGTCAACCGAAGTCTATTTCGCACGGTTCGCAGAATGGAAATGAATGCGACAGAACGCGCGTTGGAGAAAATTGTACTTGGAAAGGGCGACAACACGGAACACTCTACCTCACGCAATGAAAATCACAGCAACAGACTACACAGCAAGGACAGTCTAAACTATCTTAAAGACATACCTCGACCTGATTTTGAAAAGAAATTGCCACCGCAAGGTATATTCCTTCGCAATTCTTCACGCCATCGTAGCACCACCGAGGAGATGAAGCGAAAACTCCGCGAACGTTACCTCTACCAGAAATCACTGGTCAACGAAGTCACGGTAGCTATGCTCTACGAAGCGGACCACCAACCGCCTGAAAAACGCATTGATTTTGTTGAACTGGATAGACTTTTGCGCTACTACCTCACCAACAATGGTGTAGACCTTACTTACCACCTTCGTGTGGCCACCCCTGATGGTAAGGAAATCTTTAGATGTTGTGACTATGAAGAGAAGGGTGAAAACAATGAGTATACCCAAATTCTTTTTGCCAATGAGTCGCCCCATCACATGGCCATCATCCACATTCATTTCCCTGAATTCCAAAAATATATTTTCTCATCCATCAAGTTCATGATTCCTGCAATCATGTTTACAGTGATGCTCTTCTTCATTTTCTGTATTACCATTTGGCTCTTCAACCGCCAACGACGAATGACAGAAATCAAGACGGACTTCATCAACAATATGACGCATGAATTCAAGACTCCCCTCTCTACGCTCTCCCTTGCAGCACAGATGCTCAATGACCCTTCAGTCGGAAAGAGCGATGCGATGTTGAAACATATCACAGGAATTATCAATGACGAGACGAAGCGCCTACGCTTCCAGGTGGAAAAGGTGTTACAGATTTCCATGTTTGAGAACAAGGGAGAAACCTTTAAGCGAAAAAATATTGACGCACACATCATTATTGATGATGTCGTAAACGTATTCCGCTTAAAAACAGAAAGCATGGGAGGCCAAATCGTAACCCACCTAAATGCTTCCGACACCATGCTTTACGCCGACGAAATGCACCTCACCAATGTGCTTTTCAACCTCCTGGATAATGCGTTAAAATATAAGCGCCCAGATGTCACTCCTGAACTTACTATTGAAACGGAGAACCACAACAATAAACTCCAAATCTCCATCACTGACAATGGTATTGGTATCAAAAAGGAGGACCTTAAAAAGATTTTTGAAAAATTCTTCCGCGTACACACGGGCAACCGCCATGATGTCAAAGGTTTCGGATTGGGATTGTGCTATGTTAAGAATGTCATCAAATACCACAAAGGAACCATCCAGGCGGAAAGTACACTGGGAGTGGGCACAAAGTTCGTCATCGAACTACCACTGAATGAGTAGGCTCTAATTTAGATAAAAGAGTAAAGATAAAAGAGTAAAGATGCCTTGCGGGACGTTATCAGTGAGGAGTGAGGAGTGAGGAGTTAGCAGTGAGTAGACCATGCGGAACATCACTCGTTTATCTCGCTGACCATCTTGTCTACTCGTACCTCGTTAACTTGTCAACTAAAAAAGTAAAGAGTAAAGGTGCTGTGCAGGACACTTACGCTCTACTTATACAACTGATTCTAAAGACCTTAAAGACCTTAAAAACCCTAAAGACCCTAAAGACCCTAAAAAAACCAAAATCTAAAGACTTTTACCCACATTAAAAACAGAAACCTTAAACCCATAAACCCATAAACCTAAAACTTAACAACTATGGACGAAAGAACTAAAATTCTTCTTTGCGAAGACGACGAAAACCTCGGCATGTTGCTCCGTGAGTACCTCAATGCAAAAGGTTTTGACACGAAACTCTGTGCAGATGGTGAAGCTGGTTACAAAGCTTTTACAGAAGATAAATATGACCTTTGCGTATTTGACGTGATGATGCCCCGCAAGGATGGTTTCACACTTGCAAAGGAAATCAAGCAAGTAAACAAGGATATACCTATCATCTTCCTCACTGCGCGCAACATGAAGGAAGACGTATACCTTGGTTTTGAAATTGGTGCTGACGACTACCTCACCAAACCCTTCTCAATGGAAGAACTCACTTACCGCATTGAAGCTGTAATGCGTCGTAGTTTGAAGCGCAAGAACAAGGAACGCGCAACCTATCCTCTCGGAAGTTTCCTCTTTGATGTACAGAAGCAAACGCTCACACGCGGAGAGGCAGTAATCAAACTCACCACAAAAGAATGCGAACTCCTTACATTGCTCTGCGTGAACTTTGGAGAAATACTCCAGCGCGACTATGCCCTCAAGACCATCTGGGTTGATGACAACTACTTCAACGCGCGCTCAATGGATGTTTACATCACCAAGCTCCGCAAACACTTGAAGGATGATCCCTCAGTGGAAATCATTAACGTACACGGTAAGGGTTACAAACTTATCGCTCCTGAATTTGAATAAGCGATGACAACAACAAACAAACTTAACCAATTAATTGGTGCTGTACTGATACTTTGCGCACTCCCCATCATGTTCTGCTCCTGCGAAGATGAAGACACTTACGCTGAAATGCGCAAAAAGGAAAGTGCACAGATTTCTAACTTCATAACTTTCGGCACAAAGGTAGTAGATAAAGAAAGTGGTGAAATCACGCTTGAGGTGAAACCCATTAAGGTTATTACTGAAAGTGAATTCTATGCGAACGACAGTACAACCAATCTCGCCGAAAATGAGTATGTACTCCTCAAAGGTCCTGGTGTCTACATGCAAATTATTCGTGAAGGTGTCGGCGAACGTCTGAAAGATGGCGAGTCTGCTACTATCATCTGCCGACATACGGAGTTTAATATCGCTGGCGACTCTATTCAGAGTTCAAATGCACAATCTACTGCAACAGAAATCTATCCCGACCGCATGTCGGCACAGAAAAACTTCGGCACGATTACTGCGTCTTTTACCAGCGGATTGATGAGCAATCTCTATGGTGCATCAGTACCCTCAAGTTGGATTCTCCCCCTCCAATTCATCAAATTGGGTCGTCAAAGCACACCCGATGGAGAGGTTGCAAAAGTACGCATCATTACTCCCTGCACAGAGGGACAAAGCGATGCGATGAACGGTGTCTATCCCTGCTTCTACGAAATTACTTATACAAAGGGTAGATAACCATCTATACCACAATAAATCCCAGTTAAGATTGCAAGATCCTAACTGGGATTTTAATTTTGATAATAATATAGGAGTTAACCCAAGAACTTTAACCCAACTTTCACTCTGCCTATCTTGTATATATTGCAATATCAATGATTTCCAATAATAGAATTTTTGTTTTGTGTCCTACAGATTTATTTTGGCAATAATATAACATTTGACCCAAATATAGTTTTAAAAAACTTACGTCAGAGGATTTAACCATCCGTAATGCCCACGTAGGAGGGCACACTTGCCTAACCGCGGGTGAGCAGGGCGAACCTGCGGTGGTACTATACGAACGAATAAAACTATCGGTCCCCGTAGGAGGACCCACAGCACTTGGATACGCTACAAATTGCTATAACTTATCCGGTCGTTGTGGGTCCTCCTACGGGGACCGATAGATAAACTCAACTGTTATCCCTAATCCGCAGGTTCACCGCGTTCACCAGCGGTTAGGCAAGTGTGCCCTCCTACGGGGGCAATGCATGCATAAATTCTAGATGGGGCAACTCCTATATTATTGCCTACTATTTTATATTGGTGTCCGGTAAACACAAATAATTCTTTGTCCGATAGATTGTTGCACTCATACAAGTCCCTTATTGAGATTCAACTGAAATAATACAGAATTTCTATGTTTAAGAGAACACGAATTTCACGAATCGCCGTGCGGAATATATGTTTTGCTAATCGCATTC
>JAZQXB010000064.1:0-28024 GCA_045632685.1 Alloprevotella sp. | reverse complement strand
TATGCAGGCGATAATAGCCACCGCTCACAAAATGGCGAGGATTTTCTACACTATGGTAAAAAACAAGTCCGAATATGATGAAACAAATGTGGGGATTGATGAACAAGAACTGCTTTTAAAGAAGATTGAACGAGCAAAAATCACATTAGTAAGACTAAATGCAAAACTATGTGTATCAGCCAATTAGAAATTTGTTATATAGAAGTATTGAATTGGCGCCCCCAAAATGAGAGTAAAAATAACAATTCTTCAAACACCTGTATTTCAACTGTTTATAAGTTTGTTATATAGAAGTATTGAATTGGGGGCCCCAAAACGAGAGTAAAAATAACAATTTTCACACGCCTGTATTTCAACTGTTTATAAGTTTGTTATATAGAAGAACATAAGAACATATTTTTTCTCACGCGGACGACACAGACTACACAGAAAGGCAAGTTGCTTGGCACCATGCGGAGCAAAGGTCTGTGTAGTTCTGCGGAGTCTGCGTGCAATTATTTCACACAGGAATTCACGGAAAACACGGAATGCCGTGCGGAGCGTTATGGTCTCACGCAGATGTCGCAGACTTTCGCAGACAATGTTTTAATTTAGCCAAAAATATGTTCTTATGTTCTTCTGTCAAGAAACTATCTGCAGAGCAAATTCTGTGTCATTCCGTGCTTTCTGTGTGCAACATTTAGACAAAAGAACATAACGCTTCGCGACTTTGCGTGAGAAAAATATGTTCTTATGTTCTTCTGTCAAGAAACTATCAGCAACAAAATTAACTGTAAAAAGAAAGGAGAAATGCCTACGTGACCTCCTCGTCCGCAAGGCATTTCTCCTTTCTCATTTTTCATTTATCCTTTCTAAACAACGCCCTGTTGCATCATTGCACGCGCCACTTTCATAAAGCCTGCAATGTTTGCGCCCTTGACAAAGTTGAGGTAGTCGTCCGTCTTACCGTAACGCACGCACTGGTCGTGAATATCCTTCATAATTTGGTGGAGACGGATGTCCACTTCTTCGTTCGACCAACTGAGGTGCATGGCATTCTGCGACATTTCAAGACCTGAAGTAGCCACACCACCTGCATTCACCGCCTTACCAGGAGCGAAGGGAGTTTTGGTTGCCACGAAGTAGTCAACAGCTTCAGCAGTACATCCCATGTTGCTGACTTCTGCCACAATCTTCACGCCGTTTGCCACAAGTTGCTTCGCATCTTCTTCATTGAGTTCGTTCTGCGTCGCACAGGGAAGCGCAATGTCCACGGGTTGTTCCCAAGGTTTCTTACCAGGATAGAAGGTTGCTTCGGGGAATTCTTCAGCATAAGGAGCCACAATATCATTACCCGAGAGGCGGAGTTCGAGCAAGTAATCAATCTTTTCACCACTCACACCCGTGGGGTCATACACATAACCATCGGGACCAGAAAGCGTAACGACCTTCGCACCCAATTCTGTAGCCTTCTTGGCAGCGCCCCAAGCGACATTACCAAAACCAGAGATGGCAACGGTCTTGCCCTTGATGTCCATATTATAGTCAGCGCACATCTGCTCTACGAAGTAAAGCGCACCGAAACCAGTAGCCTCGGGACGAAGGTTAGAACCGCCAAACTCCATGCCCTTACCCGTAAAGGTACCCGTATGTTCGCGCGCCAACTTCTTGTACATGCCGTAAAGGTATCCCACTTCGCGACCACCCACGCCGATATCACCAGCGGGAACGTCCTGGTCGGGACCTACATTACGCCACAATTCCAACATGAACGACTGGCAGAAGCGCATAATTTCGGCATCGCTCTTACCGCGAGGGGCAAAGTCAGAACCGCCCTTGGCACCGCCCATGGGCAATGTGGTCAAGGCGTTCTTAAAGGTCTGTTCAAAACCCAAGAATTTCAAGATGCTGAGGTTAACAGAGGGGTGGAAACGAATACCGCCTTTGTAGGGACCAATGGCATTATTAAACTGCACACGGTAACCGATGTTGACATGAATTTCGCCCTTATCATCCGTCCAAGGTACGCGGAAGGTCAGGATTCTGTCGGGTTCAACAAGGCGTTCAATGATTTTAGCACGCTCAAATTCAGGGTGCTGATTGTACACATCTTCAATAGAATGAAGGACTTCGCGAACCGCTTGCAAAAATTCAGGTTCGCCAGGATGCTTTGCAGCCAACTGCTGCATAATAAGGTCCGTCTTCATGATATAAAATGATGGTTAGTAAAGGCGTACCGCTCACACTACGGGAGCATACGTCGGTAAAGATTGGTAGGTTAGATTAGCAGGGTTCACCCGAACCCCATTTACAATGCAAATGTAAAGAAAAAAGGGATACCACCACCATTTCCCCTGCGATATTTTACATCTCCACATGAAATATCCTACCCATCAATTACAATTTGTCAATTTAGAAAGCACAAAAAACTCCACACCCTACATTCACTGTAAGGCGTGGAGGCATTCATATGTATTCGCGTCCATTAGGGTAAAAACAAAAGAGTAAAGATAAAAGAATAAAAACATACTGGGGACCATACTCGTTTACCTCGGTAACAAAACTGTCCCCCTGAGTTAGGGTGGACGAACAACTTTGTTGCGGAGGGGCTGTAAAGTCCTGTGCGTAGTTGTCTACTCGTACCTAATTACCTCAAAAACTGAAGCAAGCCATTAGGGACTAAAAAATACGTAAAGATACGTGGAGCAAGATTGCGTATCCTCAGTACCCCGCGCAGTGGATAAAACAACACGATTAAACAGAGGGCACAGAGAATTATATGCATTAGTGAAAATTAGTGTCCATTCGTGGCTCAAAATAAATACGAGAAGATCCGTGTAAATACGTGGAACCACATTTCGTGGATGTGTGGAATATTACTTCACACCATCTTTCTCCAGAAATACTGCCACGTCTTAAACAGTGGCATCCACAGCACCTCATCACGCACAAGGTGGCGGAAGTTCCATCCACGACGCAATTTCTTTGTCATGCGCACCAACAAGCGCTCAGAATCTCCAATATCATTGTGGACACCATACTTACCAAAGTTCCCTCCGCTAAGTATTTCCCCCAGAAGCAACGTGCCATTCTCTGAATCCGTTGCGCCAATCAAGTATTCATCCTTCATTCCGAACACGTGTTGCAACACCCATTGCAAGGAAGCCAAGAACGTATCAAGTCCCAAGTCATGCACAACAGCCAACACCTTCTGACATTCTTCCTCGCTTCCACGACGGAGCAACAAGTAGTAATAATCCATCACCTGACGCAAACCTATCCCCTCCGCAAACAAGTGCTTTTGAATATGGATGAGTTGGAACACTACATTCATCGCCCAAGTCGGCGTGTGAATAACTTGCCCCTCCCCTATTGAAGTTTCATTATGGAAAGAAGCATCAGCCTCAGCCTCCAAGAAACGTTGCAACTTATTGTTATTAAAATAACTATTCATCCAAGTAGGCATGAAGTGCACCTCCACCTCTGTACCCTCAAACATCGGAAAGTCCACATGATGGTAAAACACATCCTGCTCACCAAGTGACGCCCTGACAAACTTCAGAATTTCCTCCCTACGCTTCTTCAAAGAAGTTTTGGGAAGAAGCGTCCCCGTCCCCCCTTCACCGCTCACCGTTGACCGTTGACCGTTGTCCGTTGTCCGTTGTCCGTTGACTGTTTTCGGCCACAGCCACACATCAATATCGCCCGAATTACGCAACGACGGATCGGGATACATCGCAGCATTCCCCTGCCCTTTCAGAATACACGTATGAAAACCGTGCTTCTCAAACCACTGCGATACCTCAACACATTTCCTGTTCAAATCAGCGTTCATCAAACGCAGGCGGTCTCCTAATGTGTACCACACTAATGGCAAATCCCCCGTCGGACACTGCTCACGTGGCAACGTCTTAAGCATCGGCATCGCCACTCCCAACAACGACTGTTGCTGTAGGAACAAAAACAACTGTTTCCATTCCTTCTGCGAGGGCGCAACACTAAACTCACGCTGAGTCCCTACGATTATTTTTAGAAGTTCAAAAATCAACGTCATTATTTTACAATATGAGAGTTTCGCAAAAGCTCAACTTCGGAGGTTATCATGTTGAAGGTTAATAGGGTTGGAGGTCGTAGCAAAATCTTCCAGGTATCATCGCACATTTTCTTGTATTTTTTGGGGGAAAGCCACTAATAAACATTTTTTCCATGCGGGACGAAGTTCATTTCTCAGGAGACGTTTGAAGGACGGGACTCCACTTGACAAGTATGGACGTACAGTTCGTGCGTCCTAAATACAGACATGAATTACGATTGAATACAAGCAGGAGATCACAGTTGTATTTTTAATATCTAACCCAGATAGAGCGTAATCATGCTATTGCCCCTCCTTTCTGTAAGCAAATATGCTTCAAATCTTCCACAGCTTCATCAATTGAGAGTGTATGTTCCGCAGCATAGCAATCCAACAAAAAGTCTATGTCTGAAAACCTTTGCAGATATGCGTATGCTTGTAGATAGGTGAGATTGAATCGAGTAGCAAAAGCCCCAACACAACATACAACGTATTCTATCCTATTAACAATATCTCTTTTTCCCATAGTCCTGAAAATAAAAGAGGTAATGACATATAATTCAAGTTCTGAAAACTCAACTTATTATTTTGTAGAGATAGCAGACGAGATGGTAGCCCCCTCCAACCTCCCCCTATAGGGTGAGGCTCGTCCCGCATGGACTGCTAACTCCTCACTATTCTCAGTCCCGCATAGCTCTTTCTCCTTTTTCCTTTTTCCTTTCTCATTTTCCTTTGGACTCCTCACTACTAACTCCTCTCTACTAACTCCTTCCCCCCTCTTCATCCCACAAAAATAAGGAAATCCCCTGACATAAAAAGAAAAGGAGGAAACATTTCATGTTCCCTCCCCTCATTCAAAGAATTATTGCGGACATAGGTTATTTATGCTCTGTATAAGTTGAAACACACCATTTATATGCGCCCCAATTTAACGAGCAACAAGAATCGGACTAAATGGATCTGTCGCTTGATGCGCGAAGGTTGTTTCACTAATCGATATGCCCATTCCAGACTATGATCCACCCACCATTTGGGTGCGCGCTTAACAATTCCTGTATATACGTCAAAACTACCTCCGAGCCCTTGATAAATGGCAGCATGACGCTGTAGCATTTCTTCCATAAGAAGTTCTTGCTTCGGAGACCCCATAGCGACAAACACCACGTCAGGTTTCTTCTGTGCTATATCGTCAATCAAAGCATTCCGTTCTTCGTCTGTTTTTATATAACCATTGCGGTAAGCTACTATTTGAATACCAGGAAAGTCAGTTTTCAGTTTATCAACTGTTTGCTCAATGACCTCTTGCTTGCCTCCAACTAAATAAAAAGTTTTCCCCTCCTTAAACAGCGAAGCAATTATTTTCAACCACAACTCACAGCCCGGAATTTTTACAACGTCATTATATCCCCTTTTTTTAAGCGCCATCACAGCCCCCACCCCATCACAATAACCGATATTGCGATTGATGATCGAACGTGTTTGCTCGGTAGCATGCAGTATCTTCTCCGCGTTGATTGCTACAAGAATACCTTTTCGACCATTTACATATTCCAACAAACTATCAAAAGTACTAAACGGATGTATCTTAACACCGTTTACCTCTACTCTATTGTCTTGCATATTCAGATAAAATATAATGACTCATCGCATTAAACATGAAAGCATTACTCCATCTCATGTATGAGATTTTTGAACTTATGCCTTTCTTCAATTGATAATAAAAATAACCTTGTTTATCTTGCATATTGCTTATAGTCCATTGCATTACTTTATCAGCCAAGTCCTTATATTCATTATATTTATCTAAGCGTGACAAGGTAACAAACAACTGACCTGGACAATGGATATCTATTGGATAAGTTCTATTATCATAATACTTAGGCATGCCGTCCTTTTCAAAGAAATTTTCAATGTAATATTGGAATCCACGTTCTATATATTGATTATATTTTGTGTCTCCAGTTAGTTTTTGATAGGCAATAAGAGCATCTAAATTATAACCAGTATGAAAACTATCCACCCAACCTTGCACGGGCAACATTCCATACACCCAAGCACCATTCTCTTTCTGACCTGCACAACAAGCCTTTACAGATTGTTCAGCTAACATCTTATACTCTTCTTTTTGAGTATAACGATAACAATAACTTAACAAACGGGCTCCAAGAAGCGAGGCATTAAAAACTGTATCATTACCATCAAGCGGACTGTATGAAAACAAGAAACCTTCTTTGTAGGGAGTACGGTGCAAATCTTTTATCACGAACTCTGCAGCAGAAAGAGCAACCTCCAAATATTGTTTATTTTTAGTTACCTCATACGCTTCCATCAAAGCTGTTGCACAAAAATTTGTTGCAACAACAGTTGGGGTGTATTTTGGAAAGAGAAATAACCTACGTGCCTGCCAATCAAAATTATATCCCCAACAAGCGCCACTATAACCTTTGGACTGCATTTTCAATAGCAGCCCCGCTAAATAGTTGATTTTTTGTACTAGTTCTTCTAAAGTACCCAAGTCTTTTTGCAAGGTAGGTTTCTTCAAGACTGCATGATACAAATTGCAATAACCACTCAAGAACAAACCTATTCCCTTCGCATTATGCTCTTTGGGCACCATCGCGAGACGCCTTAAGTTGAACGGACAGCGCTTAAAACCCTGAATCATCACGAGTCGACACAATGCAGAGTGCTTAAACAAAGGTAAAGATTGAAAAAGTTTAGAATTCAATCCGTCATACGGATCCCAACCTTTGAACTGCTCCTTCTTGCAGTAATTTTGGAGTGCGCTGAAAGAGGTTATAACCTTATCGCTCATTGTAAAATTCTCTTATTGTCTTAAAACGAAATCTATTATAAACTTTTTCAAGTAGATATTTTGCCCCCCGTCCACTTGTAAAACTTTTTGGATGACCAACAAGAGTATAAATTGTTCTATGTGATTGTTTGTTTATCTCTTTTAAAAAGTGATTGTGAAGTGACGCAGAGAAAAGACAGTAATCCCATGTTTGCCATTCGTCTTGAAAGAAATACTTTATTTTTTCAATAATTGAAGATTTTCTACCATCTCCGTTACTTGTTTTGGCCTCGAAAGAATCCTTTGCAGATTTCCGATTTTGCAATAGCGACTTTATTCTTTCAACACTTGCAAACTTCTTCCAGCGTTTAATAGGAAATGCAACTATTGGAAGTTCGTATATTCCGCTCGCTCCCTCATTTTCCAACTCAATATCGGTTTGCCAGAACTCCTTATCTTTTGCAATGTTCCTATAGTCGTAATTTGACAAAATTCCAGTTTCTTTTCCGCCAGGATATATTGATGAATCAATTTTCAAGCCCACTGTTTGCATAGCCTTCACAAGTTCACCAGAAGGTTGCACATTGTAACCACCAGCGCGTAGTGCGATACATTTGTAACCTGCATCTACAGGCTGTATCCACTCCTCAAGCGTTGCCTTACCTTTTTTCAATAAATTTTCAAGCGAAAGTTCCCCATTCTTGCTATATCCACCCAAACGCCAATCTGCAAGGTTTACGCCCCACTCACCATCTCTATACTTAGCATCAACCCATTGCGGGTGAATGTGAAGTTGAATATCATGACCTTGCTTTCGTGCTTCCTGTAATTGTTTCTTTATATCGTCAATAGGGTTCTTGCTGTATCCCATTTTATTGCCTTTCATCCACTCTTCCTCAATACGCCAGAATTCAACAACTTCCACAAAAAAGGTTATCTTTGCCCTATACTTTCCAACTAGTGTAAGTATGCGCTCTGTCGGTTCTATGATATGGGTATATATATTACCCGAACCATTGCCATAGAGTTCGTAGTCAAGGGTTAAGATAAGACTTTTCATTGTTTGATAATTTTGTCGTTTAAATTTGGAGTAATCTCTGCCTTTATCTCTTGTCTGCAAAAGGTGGTTATATTCGCAGTACCAATCAATTCAAAATTGTTGCGCATCATACATTTAATACTTGCAATATTGTTGCTATTGACTGAAGTATATATATCTTTTCCTTTTTCTTTATTAATGGAATATTCAATAATAATGCGTTGTAATCCTCGTCCTCTATAATCTTTATGTATAAATTGTGGTCCAGCCCAACAACTATTATTGTCTATAGTAAATGTTAATCTGTCTGTGAATTTATAATCGCAAAAATGAATCCATGAAAATCCAGCAGCTTGTCCGTCAATGTATAGAACATATAATTTTGAACCACGATTTATCCATTTTTGATAAGGCAGAATTTTAAGTCGATGAAAATCTAGTTTTTACTATCAGATAGAGTCATGTATCTGATGTCATAATCTGTTTCATTATTTTGACATCCCTCTTTTTTATGATATACATTTGTGATTAATCTGTTATAAATACATGAAGTGAGAGTTTTCAACGTAAATTTCATAGTATTGGTAAAACCATCACTTTTCAAATAACAAAAAATTTTTTAATCATAAAAATTGTGAAATAAAAGGTCTTATATCTTTGAGTGTAAAGATATCATACTTTGAATGGAAAATATCAAATATGTTCCTAAAATTTTTTCTCTGGATTCTTACCCTTATGTCTCTTGATATATTCATCCAACGCAGTGGTTTATTACTGCGTGGAACAAGTATCGGTGCATTATATGGGTTAGATAACACGTCATATAGGTTGCTCCACTTATGATATAATGAACTCTGCAAGCCACAAGTTCTGGTATTTACCTCAACAAAATAGAGTTCTTTATTCTCGGTATTATACATAAACTCAAATTCTGCAAAACCTGTATATTTCAAGTCTAGCATAAATTCTTGTACCAAGGTTGAAATATGAGAGAGTATCTCTGTATCTGTAATCTCTTCAATATATGAAGTTAAACCCTTTTTCAGACGTCTTTTCTGATTAGCAATAAAAACTCCCAGCATTTTCCCACAAGAAAAGAATGCCTGTGCTGTAATCTCCATCAGATTCTTAGAAGGGATATTTATAAACTCCTGTACAAGAATATCTTTCTTTTCCTTTTCTTTTATGCGTGACATGTAACTATCGAACTCTTTTTTATCCTCAATAATGGTTGCTTTGAAAAAGAGTGGAATCTCGTAGTTACGCTTCATAAATATCGGGAACTCCAAGTCACCCTCGCTGAATTTATCAAGAGTATAATGTTTTGCGACCTTGAATCCTTTTGAAATTGCTATCTGGTACATAATGTCCTTGTGGGCAAGTTTTTCTATTGTTTCAAAAGGCCCAGAAATTACATCACAAATATCGTATAGCTCTTTATATTCGCGCAATATCATTGCAAGCAATTCACCCGACGTTATATAGCATAACAACTTCTCGTTGTACTTTGATGCTGTTTCCCTAATCAACCGCCTTAAATCCTCAGAATCGGCAAACTGGATTTTTGTACCAAACTTGCTTTTGACTCCAATGTTCTTCTTGTTTTGGTAGAACGCAATAACATTGTGCCCAGCCATAGACAGGACTCTTAAAACCGATAGCCCTTGCGGTGTCAATCCGATAACAATTATAGGTTTCATACCTTCTAGATTTTGGTTATTATCGGCAAGAATTTTCCATTCGGTTGCAAAATGAGTTTCTCGACATATCGTATTTCTACATTCTCTTTACCGAGCATAGCATTGCCAATGTGGTTCATAATAAATTCTTCATCCTTGTTACAGTACAGATCGTTTTTTATTATAAGCACAATTAGTTTACCCTTCTCTTCTTGAATATATTGCATGCCATTTATATGCTCATAAAACTCTCCGTGTAAATTCAATGCTGTTAAAGATGTTATCGTACCATCATTACGATATATTAAAGACTTGTCCCTACGACCGTAGACTCTCTTCAAGGTTGTTTTGCCTTCTTTTTTGTTTCCGAGTTCGGCAAAATCTCCAGTACGGTAACGTATAAGTGGCATATACTTGTTAAAGAATGTAGTACCAACCATTTCACCGATTTCGCCTACTTTATTAAGTGCCTTACCGTCTTTGTCAATCAATTCAAAATAACCATATTTAGGTTCCACAATCAAATCCATATCTGTGCAATCATTCGCAGCAAAGATAAGTTTTTCACTATGCCCATATGTATAACGTAATTTTAAGCCACAGGTTTTTGTTATCAACCAAGCTTGGGCTTCAGTAACGGCCTCTGAACTTAGAAATACAGTTTTAAGAAAACTCAAATCCAGATTCATTTTTTTGCATATACTCAAAAACTGGCAGACAGCAGAAGGGTAAGCAAACAAAAACTGTATGTTATTACGTTTTAAGATCTTGTGTATCTTAATCACATATTGGTCATTTATGCGGAATGCATCAAATATAAATTGTTTCAAAATTGGATTTATAAGATAGTCTCTGTTAGCTGGGAGTCTATTGTTGCGTATCACTCCACAACAATCTCCGCTTTTCCAATCAAATTTACTCCAACTTAGGTTTGTGAATACCGCTTCTCTTATATAGCGGTTGGTGGGAATGACAAGTTTTAATGGTTTGCCACTTGTGCCACCAGTCGTGCCTGTGTTGCATTTGCTCCAGTCTATGTTGTCCACAAGAAACTCTTCCCAATGCGCCATAACCACATCTTTGTCAATGAACTCAATTTTCTCCTCAAATTCTTGGATTGATTTAATTTGAAGATTACCATATTTTCTACGATAATATGGAACATTCTTTATGGCAAAATTGACTATCTCACAAAGTTTCTTTTCGGGACTGAGTTGTTCAATTTCTTTGAAAGTTACATCATAACTCTTACCATATACTTTGTTCCCCAATATATTAAGTCTAAGTAATATTTTGTTTATCCAATTAGGCCACTTTGGCAGTTCGTTTTTTATATAATCGGCTAGTCCCATAAACAATTTTCTTTGATAAAAATATAAATGTTCAAGACTTTATTATTACTCTTGGTTGGTCCATCACACATGTTGCATTTGCTGGAACATCTTTAAATACGACACAACCTGCCCCTATCTTAGCATTATCCCCAATTTTAATAGGACCAATGATTTTTGCTCCAGCACCAATAAATACATTATTCCCAATACAGGGAGCGCCACATTCACCTCTATATTTGCCAACAAAATTAGAACCTATGGTGACATGTTGCATTATTGTGCAGCCAGTCCCTATAGTACAAGAGGTAGAAAAAAAACAACCTTTTGGACCATGAGGAAAAAAAATATTCCCTTTTACATTATTGTTTAGTGGCAAGAAAGATCCATGAAATGCCTCATATAGTTTGTATAGAGGGTAAAACAATTTGTATTTCTTCGCCAACTTCCTTATACAGTTATAATCTCCGAAAAGACCAAACGAGAACATAATCTTACTTAGGGATATAAATCTTTTTATACGCACAATTTTCATTTTTTTTTTGTCAAAAGTCTCTGTTTCCTATCTACAATATTGACTCACGCACGTAGAATCAACCATTTACCAGCATCCCCACCTTCACGAACGAGCACACCTTCTTCCTTTAAGTGTTCTGTTATTTTACGAACCTGACGTTCGCTAATATGTAGAACCTCTGCAAGTTTTGCTCTTGATATCGCAGGATTTTCCTTTATCTGATTCAACAGTTCTACCTCTTTATCTGGAATATCCTGGAACGCTCTGGAACGCATCTAGACTATCTCTATAATCCTTGGTTCGCCAAATAACAACTCTAAAATCTTCTTCTTGATAAAACTCGGGAGTCTTTAATTCATAATCTCTACATTTGTCGATGATAATGACAAAGCATTGCTCGTTCTTCTGCAAATTCACTTTGCACACTACTAATGAATATTCTTATTCGTTTCATGTTAGAACCAAACTATATACACATTCCAAAGATTTACCTACACTTTCTGGATAATTCGGCAAAATTGAGTTAACAGAACCATCTCCCATACGTTTCCTCACCTCTGCATTTTCAACTAAAGAAGCGATTGCACAAAACAAAGAATCTTTTTCTCCCGCAGGGACTAAACACCCATTCTCACCGTCCCTTACGATTTCAGGAATTCCTCCTACGGGAGTTGCAATCACAGGGAGTCGGTATGACATCGCCTCTAAGATAGCAATAGGAAGTCCTTCTGCATAAGAAGGCAATAAAAATACATCTGCTTGATTTAATAGTTCCACTTTCTTTTCGCCACTCACCCATCCCTCAAACTTGACAAAGTGACTAAGAGAATATTCTTCAATAAGTTGCTGCAATTTAGCGGTCTCTCCATTCCCCCCAATGTGTAAAACGATTTTATCTTGTAATTGTTCTTTATTGTCAGCCAACACCTGCAACAAATCATATATACCCTTCTGCTGGGTAATCAATCCAAGAAACAATAAGTGTACCTTACCATCCTTAGACTTATGAGATTGATATATAGGTTTCTCTATGATGTTCGGAATAACAGTCACTCGCTTAAGTCCGACTTTCTCACGAAAGAAATATCCCCAAGAATCTGTCAGCGCCACGACCATGTCACATTGCTCTAACTCATGACGAACGAACGCCACATTCCTCTCATAATAATCCTTGAATCCCCCACCATGGATATGCATCACCACCTTTCTGCCCAAGAACTTAGCAATATTAGAAAACCAAACAGAACGACGAAAACTATTGTTGGAGGCTGTGTGTATATGAACTATAGTTATCTCTCGATTAAATAATAATTTGAAAACAACAGCAACAAAGGCGTAGAATAATTGAAGTAAATTCACTAACTTATTTACGCTATTTGAATTTACGACATTGTTGAAAACGGGATAAATTCGACTGTAACTATTCAGCACCACCCCTATTCCCCCTTTAGGATGTTTCCAAGCACAACCAATAGTTAGAACTTGTTTAGAAATCTCGTTACTAATCATAATATATATTTGTTAGGAAACAAATACACCTAATCTTGTTTATATAGGAATTTCCTCTTTGAGTCTATAAATGCCTATAAACACGAAGATAATATTTATCTTAACTATATAAATTTTACATAATACTCTAAGAGTTCCTTCACCATGTGATTAATTGAAAAATTATGAATGGTATATTGGTACGCAGGTTCTACTTTAGCAATCGCAGAAGAATAATCTTGCATTATCGTTTTAATTTTTTCAGCACAATCTTCAGCACTCTCCATTCTAAAAGAGAAACCATATTTCCCTTGCTGAATAAGTTCATACGGGCCTCCTTCATTAGAAACGAGGACGGGGACACGAGCCGCCATCGCCTCAGCGATTACTAAGCCAAAGCCTTCATAACGAGCTGGATGGCACATTAAATCGTAATCCTTAAGGTGAGAATAGATATATGTACGGTCTCTCAACCCTAAGAAACGTACATTTTCAACCACACTATTTTCAACCGCCAACGTCTCTAACTCTGTTCGCGAAGCTCCCTCTCCAATAAAATCAACTTGAATATTATTTATCCCCACTTTTTTCAAAATTGCGACAGCTTTGATTAAAATATCTTGCCCCTTTGTCATAGCATCAAGGCGCGCTACTTGTATAATACGGAATGTACGATTGCTTGTATAATGTTGGACTTGGCGTTGTTGAATGGTATCCACCTTAATGCCGTTCATAATCACCTTCACATTGGCAGAAGGAAGTCTCTCTAAAACATCATCTCTAACAGCCTCAGAAATGGCAAATAAGCAGTCAGCACGCCTTGCATATACTAACGGAACATGCAAGGCGTGTACGGTTGCAAACCGTACACGACTTGCTCTTGGAAAGAGCAACGGGAGAATCCCTAAATTATGGGTATGGATGACATCAAAACGCTTAGACAATAACCAGAAATTTAATTTAATCAGAGGGATCGGATTGCGACTCCCGGGTGTTCGATTTAAACGATAGATATGTACACGAGAATCTATTTGCGACAATATTCTCTGATCCACAGAATCATTAATAATACCCAGATAAACCTGCTCAGTTTTAACTTGCTCATTCACAATGTCCATCAACATTGTTTCAGCACCGCCTGTATTAAAACTGAATATCAAATGGCAAATCTTCATACTTCCTTTATTTTCGGCCAATGAGTCTCTTTACAAATTGTTTGAGGTTCCAATATTGGTAATAGATTTTGAATCTCATAGTATGCTCAATCCCAAGGAGTCGTGCCATATCCTTCATCTGAACATTACTATTAGAATAGGAGAATCCTTCCCCCCACACCACAACGGTTATAGGTTGTTCCAAATAGTGAAATTTCGCTCCTGCTTTGTATAGGCGTATCATCATGTCATAATCGGCACAACATCTGTATGACAAATTAAACTTCATTTTCTTTGCCAATTCGGTACGCACAAACACTGATTGATGACTGAATCCCATTCCATGAAAGAAACTTTTATTTAAATAAAAAGGAGTATCAAACTTTCTATATTTGTTTTTTCCTCCAATTTGCACCCAACAATCTCCCCAACAAACATCATATTCTAAAGTTTCTGACGAGAAAATTCTACTCAATACAAACTTGTCACAAAATACGTCCCCTGCATTTAAGAAGAACACCCAATCGCCCGTGCAGAGAGAGAGGCCCTTATTCATCGCATCATATATACCTGAGTCCTTCTCAGACACAAACTTAGTATTCTGTGTCTCATAGGTACGAACCAAGTCTATTGTTCCATCTGTACTCTGCCCATCAACAATGATATATTCTATATTTTTATAATCCTGTTGTAATACACTTAAAATCGTTGACTCAAGTATATTCACACAATTATATGTAACAGTAATTATTGAGATTTTATACATTATTCAAATCTTATTTTAGTAATAGTTTTACCTTTTCTCCAATGAATTTATGAAAAAAGTATTGAAATAATTGATTGTATTCCTATAAAAAACAAGATTATAAGAACCGAATATCACTTTCTTCACTCAATATGAATTCAAGTTAAAGTTATATTTGACGGTATTTCACATTGCCTATGAGTTTTATTTTGGGACAGTGCGTATTTTCTACTTATACCTCCTAATGCATACCAAAAGATAAATGGAAATGTTGTGGCTACACTGATACAACTTGACCCAATAAATGCAAACGCAAAAAACAACAATAACGTAAACTCTAACTGCATTTTATTTTTTCCAAAAGACATGAGCAACGCAGACAAAACTATTCCAACGAAAATAATTAAACCTACCCCCCCTAATTCAGCCAAGACTTTTATATATTGGGTATCAATAATTCTCCATTCATTATTTATCTTAGTAGCACTCTCACCATATCTTCCAAATCCATTTCCCCAAATTATATCATAGGTAATACCTCCACCTGTAAATTCTAATCTATCCTCAATATCTTCTACCGTTGTTATTTCTTCAATCTTATCACGGAAATAACTTATTCTATCCGAACCTGAATTATAGAGAAAAATGAATGAGAATATAAACAAAAGAATTACGACAACATGTAATATTCTAAATTTGTTCTTCGCAAAAAACATCAAATAAACGATTATCAAAGGTAGAGAAAAAATAATAACTCTAAATTGTGTAAAGAATATAGTTACAATACATAAAAGAGATAAGATTATATATTTTACTTTCTTTCGATAGGAGGATTTTTTAGAAAATAATCTACACAAGTTAAAATTGGCAAAATATAAAGAGGCATAACCTATTACATAAGGAGTTACCCAAAATGAGGATAATCGATACATCTCATTTACTAAACTACTTGTTACCTCCCCACCATCAGCATGTGCTTCAATTCCTTTCATTTTTACAGCTGTATACCATGCTGGTTCGAAATAATAAAAAAGCAAACCACCAACCATGGCGATAATCATAGGTAAAGTAGCTTTTTCTAATAATAAATCTATATCAAAATTCACTGTTTTACCTATAAAATAAAAACAAAGTGGAATCAGTTCAAATATAAACGCAATATACCATAAATTCCAATGATTTTCAAAATCAATCGCTATAGAATTGAGAATAATCCATAGCACATATAATATCACGAATAAATCAAGGATATTGTTTAACCTATATCTTATCAGGATACTGAGAAAGAAGAAGAAGCTTACGATCATTAACAATTGAAATGTCATAATATACATTCCTAGTAATGTGCTTGCAATCCCCATAATAAGATATAACCACATATAATTGCTAAATAGTAAAAACCAAATATTTTTTACAATTTTATTAAGCATTATTGAGAACCAATATTAAATTACTATACAATGAAAATAGAATAGTTCGTCTTATTTATAAAACTTCATAATTGAAATTAAATTCTTAAAATCACGTTGCCCCCAAAACAGCATCGTTCCCATAAGAATACAATTTAAACATGATATAACAAGTCTAAGATAAACATTTTCAATAACCAACAGATGTATTACTGTTATTGATAACAGAATCATTAAAACAAACCGTACAAAAATCGGCATAGTGTCTAGAAGCTGTTCCTTAACTGAGTATTGTATCGGTTTACCACAATAATAGAGATTGAGGAATAGCAATAGTACTGAGTATATAGACAATCCAGATACGAAAATCAGGATATTAAAATTCATGGTAACTAATATCACCAAAATCATCAAACTACGTCTAACAATCTCCAAGAACAAAATTGTTTTAGAATCCCCCTTTACCAATAGTATATTTTGGTTGATACAATGCAATGGGAATAGAATACCATTAATACCTATCAACAAGAAATATACACCAGCAATACGCCAAAGTGGATTTCCAAAAAATATTTCAAAAAAATCCAAGGCACAACTCATCAACAACGACATAGCAAAACCAACAACTATTATTGTCACTCCTGTAATCTTCTTATATGCATCCTTGATATCTCCTTTTTCATTATTCAACTTTGACAAAATGGGATACGTAACAGATTGTACGACTTGCGTCGTAGTATGGGATGCTAAATTATTAAATCTCGAAGCCTGTGAATAATAACCGAGCTCAGAAACAGAATAAACCTTCCCTATTATCAAAGAATAAATATTATTGAATATAGTTCCGATTAAACCAGAAACCAGAAGGTTTTTGGAAAATTGGAAGTATCTTTTAAATGTTTCAACTGAAAACCTCAATTCGGGGAGAAAATCTGTAGTCAGCCAAAAAAATAAATTTTTTAATATAATAGATGCAACAATTTGTATTACCAATGCCCAAACATTATTGAAAACAAGCACGACTCCAACAGCCAAACTTGCAGACAACAACGAAGATATAAAGGTTATAAAGAATATTTTCTTAAACTTAATATCTCGTTGCAATTTAGTTAATTGTACAATAGATAAAGCATTTAATGGCAACACTAAAAAAGCGACTCTAAAGACATTTACTAAATCTGGTCTATTGTAAAATGCAACAATAAAATCAGACAAGAAAAAAAACATTGCATACAATAGAATAGATACTCCTACATTGAAATAAAACACTGTAGAATAATCCGTTCTTGTGACATCCTTTTCTCTGATAAGAGTTTGCACAAAGCCAGAACTAACAAAAACTTCACCTAATGAAGTAAATACGATTATTACTCCTAAGATACCAAAATCTTCGGGAGATAAAAAGCGCGCCATAATAGAAGTACACAACAATTGAACTCCCATAACAGAGAACAATTCCATGTATTTCCAGAAAACATTATTTATGATTAGTTTACGAGTGCTGCCCATCTTCCCAAAGTTTAGCAATCTCACGTTCTTGACCTGGGAACCAAGAATTACTCATATTGACCCCCTTCTTTATAACATTTGCAGGATTACCCATTATCAACAAGTTTTCTCCTTCTGGTGTAAAATCTCCACTAACTTTAGATATACATGAAACAACACAACCATTTGGGATTATAGTTCCTTTTCCTATCGTACATCCATTTCCTATAAATACATTGTTACCTATGACAACTGGTCTAGTGCGAGGATAATAACGATCTTTTTCAATGTTGTAAAGAAAATGAAAGTCTGTATCAAATATCTGATTGTTCCAAGAAATTCTCACATCATCCCCCATTGAGATTTTCTTGTAACATACAACCCTTGAATATGACCCAATTCCAACTCGCTTCCCGAAGAAAAATTCAGCTCCACGATTCACAAACAATGCAGCACCAGAATTCAGTCTCACCCTTCCTGTAATATGAATTCTACCACGGTTATTGAATATAGTAGGTTGATGATTTGACTCATAGTCTCTAACCCTAATAACTCCAATTAAGAACATCCCAGCATATACCTCATCTTCAAAAATTATATCGCCAACACTCTTAATTTTTGTATTATATGCCACTAAAATTGGACATCTAAATGCTTGTCTAAACGGAAGAATTTGAAAATTAATCCACAGAGTTTTTAACCAATTTATTGACCAGAAATAAAATCTTAATATTCTCAAAGACTCTCTCTGATCGTAACTTAAATTATTAATATATTTTCTCAAAACCTTCATTTCAACAAATCATAATTTATCCGTTATATCTCTCACCTTTTCTTCTGACTATATTGTTTTAAATACCCCACAGAAATCCAAAATCACCTTGCTATTGTCATACTTGAATTCATGGAACTCCTTATGAGCTGTCAAGAATACGATAATATCTGCATTTTCATAAGCCTCTTTATAATTCGTCAACTTGAATACCTTATGGCTCTGGATATTAGGTTCCACAATCAAGAAGTCGGCATTGTTGCAACCTTGCATGACACGACTTACGATTTGCTTCGCAGGACTTTCACGAAGGTCGTCAATATTGGGTTTGAAAGCTAATCCCATCATGGCTACTACGGGTTTGCGCTTATGGTCCTTCTCAAAAGTGAGCATGGCATTCTTTACCTTTTCGGCACACCAAAGACTCTTGTAGTTATTTACCTCACGTGCGTCAGCAATGATGCGGGATTCTGCGGGATAGTCTGCTGTAATAAAGTAGGGGTCTACAGCAATACAGTGACCACCGACACCACAACCAGGTTGCAAGATATTTACACGGGGATGCTTGTTTGCCAAAGCGATAAGTTCCCACACGTTGATGCCAGCCTTATCACAAATCAAAGAGAGTTCGTTTGCAAATGCAATTTGCACGTCACGGCTGGAATTTTCAGTCAACTTACACAATTCTGCAGTCTTACAGTTGGTGCGGTGCAACTGCCCCTTTACAAATTGTGCATAGAATGCTATCGCCTTATCCGTTGAAGCATCGTTCATACCACCAATCACGCGGTCGTTGTGCTCCAATTCATAAATCACATTACCAGGAAGCACGCGTTCGGGGCAGTAGGCAATATAGATTTTACCTTCCAATTCGGGACGCTCAACGAAAATAAGGTCCTTCATCTTATCTGTAGTTCCCACAGGAGAAGTGGACTCGATGACATAGAGGTCGCCCTCCTTAAGCAAGGGAAGGACTGAACGTGTAGCTGCCTCTACATAAGAGATATCGGGTTGATGGTCCCCCTTGAAGGGCGTAGGAACCACCATAAAGTAAGCGTCTGCCACCTCTGGAGTTGTGGAAGCACGCAAAGCACCTGAAGCAACAACCTTTTGCAAGAGTGCTTCAAGACCGGGTTCTACGATATGCAATTCACCCGCATTCGTTTTTTCCACCACACTTTTGTTGATATCAACACCAATAACTTCAATACCGTGAGTAGCGGCAATAATTGCCGTAGGTAAACCGATGTAACCTAAGCCGACAAAACAAGCTTTCATTTTTTATTGTAAGTTTTAAGGGTATAAGGACGCTGCGCTTAAGGTTTAAAGTTGGGTGTTTGACTCCATTTTCTTAAGTTGCGACCTTATGACTTTTATTATTTGTTATTTCTTAAAATTTTCAACAATGCGTTCACACGCTAAACCATCACCGTAAGGATTAACGGCACGACTCATTTTCTCGTATGCAGAGGCATCATCTAATAAGAGGGATACTTCTGACATAATCTTGTCGTAATCCGTACCAACGAGTTTTACCGTTCCCGCGTCAAGTGCTTCGGGGCGTTCGGTGGTATCACGCATCACGAGTACTGGTTTGCCGAGACCTGGGGCTTCTTCCTGAATACCACCACTGTCTGTCAAAACAATGGTTGCCTTTTCCATCAGATATACAAAACTCAAATATTCAAGGGGTTCGATAAAGAACATATTGCCCAAGTTATTTAAGTCTTCGCCAAACACTTCATGAATGGGGCGACGCACATTGGGATTCAAGTGCATCGGATATACGAAATCAACCTCGGGATACTTTTGCGTCAAATCACGGATGGCGGTACACATATTGATAAAACCATCTCCAAAATTTTCGCGACGGTGTCCAGTTATCAATACAAGGCGGCGTCCACTTTGCAAACGCGCCACATCAAACCCTGCATTTTTCAAAGCATCTTGAAGTTGAGTGCTCAAGTTAGAATCTGACTTTACTTTGTTTACCACCCAATACAAAGCATCAATAACAGTATTACCCGTTACCGTGATTTTATCTTCAACCACTCCTTCACGCAATAAGTTCTCGCGTGACAAGGGCGTGGGAGCAAAATGATATGTTGCAATGCGTCCAGTCAATTGGCGATTCATTTCTTCGGGCCATGGACTATAAATATTGTGTGTGCGTAATCCAGCCTCAACATGCCCTACGGGTATCTGCTGATAAAAAGCAGCAAGGGCAGCAGCGGTGGAAGTGGTGGTATCTCCATGTACCAACACCACATCGGGCTGTGCCTCCTTTAGCACGTCACGCATTCCCACGAGCACACGAGACGTCACATCATAAAGGTCCTGACCAGCCTTCATGATATCTAAATCGTAGTCTGGAGTAATTTCAAAGAGTTCCAACACCTGATCCAACATCTGGCGGTGCTGACCTGTAACGCATACGATGGTCTGAAAGAACTCAGGATTTTTCTGAAACTCCTTCACTAAGGGTGCCATCTTAATTGCTTCGGGACGCGTGCCGAAGACAAGCATGACTTTTTGCATTATCTAATCTATATATTGACGTATGAAAGTTGTATAATGCCTATCTATAAAATTAATAAGACCACCTATTAATTATATACTCAGGATGTTTATTCTCACCTATATTTTTTGCTGGGCAACCTGCAACAGTTTTATTATCAGGGATATCACGTATAACAACCGCACCGGCCGCTATCAAGGAATTGCTTCCAACATGTACCTCCTCAACAATGGAAACATGAGGACCTATATAAACATTGTCACCAATTATTGCAGGTGTACCCTTGTTACTACCTATTGAAAGGAACTGTCCTATATTAACATTGTTTCCAATCTGAGTTCTACCGTTAATGACAATACCTACAGCGTGCCCAATATAAAAACCATATCCTATTTTTGTATAACTAGGTATGTAGACGCCATATTTAACAGAATAATATCGTAAAAGGAGTTCTGATATTATACGAAAGATTGTACTTGTATTGAGTTTAGAAGCCAAACGTAACCAAAATGTATATCGGAAACCATAATTCCAGCTAAACATCGCCTTCAAAAACAAATGAAAAGGACTTAACACCTTACCAGTATGACGATAATAGTCGCTTTGTATGTACGTCCAGACTTGACTCATAGTTTTAATCTGTATTGTATTTATATTAAGACGTGAACTTAGCGGTAAACAAACATACCCGAAACAATAAAAATTCCAACCCTGGTAATTTTATTTCCAACCCTGGTAATTTTATTTCCAAGGGTTGGAAGAAAAATTACCAAGGCAAAAAAAAATTTTGGAACGGATCATGTTTTTATTACCTCCCTAAGAACTAAGCAAAGAACTAGTTAATATGCTCAGCAAGGGTATTCATCGGAAAAATCGTAGGTGGTAACGTATCCGTCGAATTGGAGGTTACTCGTATATCCGTATTTTCGGAAGATATTTAGAACCGCTTCTTGCTGTGAAGGTATGAGGTATTTTTCACCTTTATTGTATCGATAGTAACTTCCGTGACTACCTAAACTATTCATTATCTCCACGCGCAATGGTGCTACATCTGCCTTCTTCACATTTGCAAATAATCCTTTGAATCCATACGCCATAATCACAGGAATGCTTTCACGATAGTGCACACAGGTGCCATCATCATCTAATGCACTGGGCAGTACTGTATAAGCAATCGTTTTCTTGGATAATACGCCTTGCAGGGCTAGATACCGCAAACACGTGTCCTTTCTGGGACAATTTGCGAGATAGCATACGGCGAAGGATGAGGGGATGTTATTGATGTTATTCATGGGATTTAAAAAAGGACAACGGACAACAGACAACGGACAACAGGCAACAGGCAACGGACAACAGACCACGGACAACAGACAATAGTTGCCATGCGGGACTATACTCGTTTATCTCGGTATCCTTCTCGTCTACTCGTACCTGGTTAACTTGTCAACTAAAAGAAGTGAGGTGCCTCCACGTATCACGAGGATTTACTCGTAAATGGCACTGGACATTTTCACGATGAGGTTTACCTACTAAATGTCGGAATCAAATTCGTAAAATATTCGCGGACTTCCTCATTAGGAAAATCTAAATCATAAAGACTAAAATGCCTATCATACCCTTTTATAGTTAAGTACCCATGCTGATACAATAGCGGTATCGGATAAGATTGTGTACCTTGACTATAAAGACCTGCAGACCCTGTTTGCAACTCTGAAAGTTTACACCATTTATAGTCAGATTTTTTAAGCATATCAAGAAGATATGCGGGAAGTCCCATAGCACACCAATAATCACTATATGTAACTGCCTCTAATACATTAAGGATACTAAAAGGATTGTAAACATCTTGTGTACCTTCAACAAAACAAAAACCACCATAACGAACACGGAGTTTTTCATATGCCTCCGCTTTCGTTTGGTTATTGTTCTCAGCTAATGCTTCAACCCCCTTATCAAAAGTTGACATTAGTTCCGCCTCTGTGATACCACAAAGTGTAGCAAAACGAGCAGACATTGTGATGTCGTTTAGACTATTAAAATCGCAAAAGGGATTCAGCGGACCTAACTTACCAACGCCAACAAGTAGGACGAAGCGAAGGTCAGCATCAGCGCTCTTTAATACGCTATAAAATGCCAAGAGATAACGACTAATCTCTTTTTGAAGTTCTTCATTGCCTATTGTTTGAAGTATAGGAGCGTCACTATTATCAATCAATACGACAACATTCTTACCCGTTTTTTTCTTAGCGGCACGAATCAATTGACGGAAACGTCCTCCTGGACTCACATCAACCGCTACGCTTTCGTACATCTGTTCGTAAACCGTCAGTTGGTCATTGAGTAAGTCTTTAAGATCCTGTATGCTTGCAAACGCTTTAGCATTCAAGTCCAAATGCAACACAGGATACTCCTTCCACTCCCTCTCCAAATCTGCTAAGGCAAGACCTTCAAACAGATGCTTCTGCCCCTTGAAATAGGCTTCGATCGTAGTCAGTAATATACTCTTACCAAAACGGCGAGGACGACTCAAGAAATAACTACTGCCTTCTTGAACCAGTTTGTATACCAATGCGGTCTTGTCAACATAGACAAAACCTTCATTGCGCAACTTTTCAAACGATTGGACACCAACGGGGTATTTCATGGGGGAAGAGGAGTGAGTAATGAGTAGTGAGTAGTTAGGAGGGAGGAGGGAGGAATGAGGAGTGAGTAATACCGCGCGAGGGAAGAAGTTGTGCTCTGTACTCTGTGCTCTGTACTCTCAACTCTAATCCCTAATCTCTGCGGAACAAATCTCGTGTATAGACCTTTTCTTCTACATCGTCAAGACAAGAATCGTAGCGGTTTGCGATAATCGCTGCCGACATTTCTTTGAACTTGTTTAGGTCATTGACTACTAATGAACCAAAGAAAGTTGCTCCGTCGGGCAATGTTGGTTCATATATAACCAAATTTGCACCCTTGGCTTTTATTCTTTTCATCACACCTTGGATACTACTTTGGCGGAAATTATCGGAGTTGGCCTTCATCGTGAGGCGATAAACGCCAATGACGGGGGTCTTGTGCTGGGGATTGAAGGCGGAATTATACTGATTGTTTTCTGTATAATCGTACCACCCTGCGAGGTGAAGCACTTGATCGGCAATAAAGTCCTTACGCGTGCGGTTGCTCTCAACGATGGCGGTCATCATGTTTTGAGGCACATCTTGATAGTTCGCCAACAGTTGCTTGGTATCTTTAGGCAAACAATATCCGCCATAACCGAATGAAGGATTATTGTAGTGTGTACCAATGCGTGGGTCAAGTCCAATGCCCTGAATAATCGCTTGAGGGTCAAGTCCCTTAACTTCAGCGTAGGTATCGAGTTCATTAAAATAACTCACACGAAGCGCCAAGTAGGTGTTTGCAAACAACTTTACCGCCTCAGCCTCCTTGAGTTCCATAAAGAGGGTGGGAACATCCTGCTTTATCGCTCCTTGCTGGAGGAGGGCCGCAAAGGTATGTGCTGCAGTTTCCAATTTTTCAAGATTTGCTACCGCTTTGATGGCTGCATTTTCATCGTCCGCTTGCTCCTTCACCTTGGGGACACCTACAATAATGCGCGAGGGATAGAGGTTGTCGTAAAGCGCCTTACTTTCACGCAGGAACTCGGGTGAGAAGAGCAGATTAAATGTTTTGCCCTGCAAAGCAGCATCTGCGGCGAAACGCTGGGCATAACGCACATACAAACTACGGCAATAGCCTACGGGAATCGTACTCTTGATGACCATCACCGCATCGGGATTGATATTCAACACAAGGTCGATGACCGATTCTACAGCGGAGGTGTCAAAGAAATTCTTTTGACTATCGTAGTTTGTTGGAGCAGCAATAATGACAAAGTCGGCATCTTTATATGCCGCAGCAGCATCCAAGGTTGCAGTAAGGTTGAGTTCTTTTTCTGCGAAGTATTTCTCAACATATTCATCTTGGATGGGCGACACACGGCGGTTGATTTTCTCAACCTTCTCTGCCACAATATCGACAGCAACAACTTCATTATGCTGCGCAAGAAGTGTTGCCATACTGAGACCGACATATCCGGTGCCTGCTACTGCTATTTTCATTTGAGATTATTTTAAGTTTTTTAGGTACAAGTTAACAAGATAGTTCCTTGGACAAACAAGGGGGGGGGATGAGTAACAAACTGCACACTTTGAGTCTTACTTTACGACCCCTGTTTCTATTTCATTTTGCAGATACGAAAATACATATACTGCACTTTCATAGTATAAACCACAAGTCGGATCAGTCAAGCGGGCATAGGTCTCTGACGAATACAATTCATCCAAAGCTTTTTTGATGTCCCAACCATACTTTTCCATAAGCATTTCTGTAAGTTCTGTGGTTAGGCATTCTATTTGAAAATGAATATCATTATTCATTGTCTACTTTATAAAGTAATTTTATGGCTGCCTCGGTTGCAAAGAAGTATTGCACCGAATGATTCCCTTTGAATTTGAGTTCTTCAACAAGTTTCTCAATACTTATATATCCCATAACGAATCTTCGGATTTGTACACCGACGGTATCATCTGCTATCGGGCCAATTACTATATCGTAGGGATGTATAGGACTATCAGATAAATTCTTTCGATTCTTCAAGATAAACTCTGCCCATTCTATACTATAATCATCAAACACTTTGACATTCAACTCTTTCTTGGACAAAATAGAATCATCAAAGTTAAAAGCACTAACAATTGGGGTTCCAGTTCTCATTCTACTTGCTGTTCTAACAGCCATATCCAAAGCCTGCTGTTTATTTGCATTTAGATAAAAACCACAACCAAAATCCTTACCTTTCCTAGATTGCGACAGGTCTATTTGGTTTATCTCAACATTGGAACCGTGATATAAAGTTATCATACTAACAATCCTCCGTTTTGCTTACATATATAAGTAAGGTCTTCTACAGCATCATCTATGGAAAGAGTATGTTCTGCTTCATAACAATCCAACAAGAAATCGATGCCTGTAAATCTTCTTAAATATGCGTATGCTTGTGCATCATTCAAATTAAAACGAATAGCAAACGCCCCTACACAGCACACAACATATTCTATTCTATTTAAAATTTCTTTTTTATCCATAACACAAGTTTAGGGCGGTAAAATAAGTATTTCCTATGAGGGGACAAGATAATGAGGAGGGAGGAGGGAGGAGATAGTAAGTAGTAGGTAGGAGTGAGTAATGAGTAATACCGTGCGGGGTGAAGATGTACTCTGTGCTCTAATCCCTAATCTCTAATCTCTCAACTTTCTCGTCTACTTGTACCTTGTTTACTTGTTGACTAAAGTTCTCCGTTACTCTATCGGTTCCACCAATACAGAGGGCAAGGCTGTTGTTGCCACCGCGGCGATTCCGTCGAGTTTTACAACAACGCGGCGCTCATGTTTCTTTGTAGTACGCAAATAAATGCCTTCTACTCCGGCAAAGGTTCCGCCAATGATACGCACGCGCTGACCTGCCTCCCAATCGAGTTTTTCAACATCCAGGAATTGCACACGTTCCTTTTGATTTCCCGCCACAGCGATGAAGTTAAGCATCTGATTGCGGGGAACAATTACTGGAGCACGTCCGATCTTCTCACCTTGTTCATACACATCTCGATGAAGCAAACTGTATTCTAAATCAAAGGGATACTCTTTCTTCAATGCCATCAGGCGGTTGTAGGTGGTGTGCACAAAGATGTAATTATGGATTGCCACCTTTTCGTCATACCTAAATTTTCCCTGCGCATCACGACGACGCGTACGACGCATAGGTACAAAAGCCTCCAACTTCCCCAATTCGCGAAGTTTTGCTTGCATCTTTTGCTCTGTGCGATAAGCGACTACCAGCACATACCAATTCTGCACATCCTTGGGGAAGCGCACAATTTTCGGTTCTAAGGATTCAACTCGAGGCATTTCGTAGGTTTAAGGTTGTAATCAGAGCACTTTTTCAAGTTTCACAAGTGCTCAACTTGTTAGGTTATAAGGTGTTAAGATGTTAAGGTTGTAAGGTTTACCATTCGGGTTACTCCCCAATTCGTTTCTGTAAACAGTCTGGATTGTCTTCAAAACCTTAAAGCGTAGCGACCTAATAACCTGATTCAACTGAAGTTTGCTAATGTTGAGCCACTTTTTTATCGTTCAATGGTACACAAACCACCATCTGAATGACTGCTCACCCAGAAAAAAAGGAAAAACAATACGTAAATAACGCTTGAAAGTGACCTTACTATCAAAAAGAGAATAAGAACAGAAGAGGGTAATATCACGCAACAAAACAGACCTCTTCCACTTGAGATAAGAAACAACCGAAGACAATCCCTCCCTTTAACCCGTATGCAATACATGTGATAATCAACAAATTACACGTATTACCGTCGGGGCGCATTCCTTACCATTTCGCCTAAATTCCACGACTACAAGCAATTCACTAAACTGCTCAAATCTGAATAAGGCACAATAAACATGGCAAAGGTAACAATTTTTATTAACATAATAGACCCTAACGCACTAAAATAAATATATATACAATGGGGAAAGACCATGCGAAGCGGGTAAAGTTCTCATACAAAGGGTGCGAAGCGTGTCTACAATCATTGCACACAAAAAGCACTGAATTTCACAGAAATTTGCTCCGCAGATGTTCTTGACAGAAGTATTGAATTGGCGCCCCCAAAACGAGAGCAAAAATAACAATTTTCCAAACGCCTGTATTTCAACTGTTTATAAGTTTGTTATATAGAAGAACATAAGAACATATTTATCACGCAGACGGCACAGAAGAGCGCAGAATTTTATGTTCTTATGAAAAAATGTTGCACACAGGAATCACAGAATGACACAGAAATTTGCTCCGCTGATAGTTTTTGACAGAAGTATTGAATTGGCGCCCCCAAAATGAATTTAGGAATAACAATCTTGTGCAAAAAAGAAGTACCTTTAAGGCATCCAAGTAAGTAGTCCATTTGTTCACTGGGTTAGCAGCCCAAACAGAAGTATGGACC
>JAZQXB010000063.1:0-2541 GCA_045632685.1 Alloprevotella sp. | reverse complement strand
CGCTATGACAGCACGCGAACGCATACAAAAAGAGATAGAACAGTGGTTCCTTACCGAACCGGTGTTCTTCACAGTATATTGCAGCCATAGCCTTGTGATGAATGCCAATATGCAGTGCCCGCTGCGCTCGGGCAAAGGGCGTATAGAGTATAACCCGGCCATCATAGAAACTATGACGGAGAGTCGGCTGCGTGACCTGTTGCGTGTGGAGATTATACGCATATTGCTGCAGCACCCCTACGCCCGACAGCCTATGGGCTGCCCATCCATTGTGTTGCAGAAGGCAAGCGATATGGTGATTTCGCCAGCTTATAACCTTGCGTGGGCCAATCTTGCCCACCCCACGGATTTTAGTTTTCCTACAGGACAGCACTACGAATGGTATGCAATGCGCCTGAACGAGCAGCGTGAGAAATTACAGCAAGCCCAAGATGACAGCAAGCAACAAGAACGGGAGAGCGAACAACAGCAAGAGAGCAAACGGCAGCAAGGACAAGGAAACAGTCAAGGCCGACAACAAGGACAATATGGCGGTCAAAGCGGACAACAGGGCGGAAACGAGCAAGAAAGCGAGCAGCAAGGACTAGGTAGCGGTCAAGGAGAGCAGCAAGGACGAGGGAACGGTGAGCAACAGCAAGGACAAGGTAGTAGTCAAGGCGAACAGCAACAGCAAGAAAGCGAACAACAGCAAGGACAAGACAGTAGCAGCCAAGGCAAGAACGAGGCGACAGAAGCCAGGGCAAGCGACAACAGTGAGCAAGAAAGCAAACAACAGCAAGTACAAAACAATAGCAGCCAAGGCAAGCAACAACAAGAGAGCGGGCAAAGCGAAGCCTCATCGGGCAACGAGAACAGCGACAATAACAACACCCCCACATCGGGATACACCGATTTGTGGGAGGAGGACCCCTTCCAGTCGCGCATGATTACCGACATCGTGCAAAGCTCCTCACAGTGGGGTAGTCTGCCTGGCGATATGGTCGAACTCATCAAGAAAGCAGCCGAGGGTAAGATTGACTATCGGGGAGTGTTGCGCATGTTCCGCAGTAGCATCCTCTCGCAGAAGCGCCACCTCACCCGCATGCGCCCCAGTCGCCGTTTTGGTTTCGAGCAAATGGGCAGTCGTTATGAATTTACCACACGTCTGCTGGTCGCCATCGACACCAGCGGCTCGGTGGGTTCAAACGGCTTGGCGCGCTACTTCCGCATCCTCACCACCTTCTTTAAATATGGCATTCAGGAGATTGACGTGCTGATGTTTGACACCATGGTG
The DNA here is from genome assembly GCA_045632685.1 of Alloprevotella sp. Classification (GTDB taxonomy): domain Bacteria; phylum Bacteroidota; class Bacteroidia; order Bacteroidales; family Bacteroidaceae; genus Alloprevotella. The sequence goes on along the minus strand of JAZQXB010000063.1, from coordinate 1,268 downwards.
CAAGGCAAACTGATGACGCTGACAGAGGCGAAGAAGAACAAGCAAACATTTGAGGTAAAGGGACGTGGTGGTACCAACTTCCAAGTGCCCATTGACTATGTGACAGCGCATCCTGATTACGATGGTCTCATCATCCTGACCGACGGCGAAGCCCCTGTGCCGAAGGTTCCCGCCTTGCTTCGCGCCAAGATACTTTGGGTGATAGACAATGCCGAGAACTTCTACAAACGTCATTACGAAGCCTTTCGCAAGACAGGGCGCGTATGCTGGATGGAATTTTAATACAACTCCGCCCGTGAAATAAAAAGTGACCCCAATCTTTGAATATATCTTCTAAAGTTACTATATTAGCGGTGTGAAATGAAAATTGAAAATTAAAATAAAAATAAATTTTTGCAGAACCATTTTAATATTAGCATTATGAAAGATTCAGCAAAGTATTTAAAGCAGTATGCAGCGCTTGAAGAGGCTGCTAAAGCAGAGATTATTGAAATCTTGTCCACTAACCCCACAGGTCGCTACATCTATTTCAATTGCGAAATAGAGGAAGAAAATGAAGCCTATGTCGACAACCTAATTGTTGTTATGGACGGCAATGAAGACGTTCTGCGTATTTGCGGAGTGGGACTAAATGATGACAACCAGATTGTGGTTATTGATGAAGAAGATGAAGAGGAATGGTTTGTTCCTGATGAGTGGACGCATGCTTACCTCGAAATGTACCAGTTTGTGGTCGATAACTTGGCGTATGCAAAGCAGGACCCCGTGCTCAATTAAATATGGAAATAATATAGGTGTTACTTGCGTGACCTTTGGTTGTCCACGAAAATTCGTTTGTTTTATTTCGAGCCACTAATGAACACGAACCGAAGGTCGCGCAAGTCAATTTTCACTAACATCCATCCGGTCTTAAATACTCCGCAAGGCATTAGTGAGAATTAGTGCCTGAAAATTTATTATCTTTGTAGTACGGAAGTGGAGATACCCTGCTAAATCGGGGGTATCTCCACTTTTTTATGCCAAAAATTGCTGGGAAATAGGGGAGAAAAATGACAAGATATCGTTATTTCAGTGAGGAGTGAGGAGAGAGTAGAGAGGAATCCTTGCGGAGTGTAAAAAAGTCCGGACGGCGCTCTCCCCCTGTTTATAGGGATTTCTGTCCCCCGATAACGGGGGAACCGAAGGGGGTGGGGAGGAGCTCTGCTGGTGTGGGGGGGCTGAAAATAGTGGGTAGAGAGTAGAGAGTAGGATGGCATGCGGAGGATTTT
>JAZQXB010000062.1:0-29161 GCA_045632685.1 Alloprevotella sp. | reverse complement strand
CTTCGGGGGACAATTTTAGTTAGTCTACCTCGCTTGACTTTCCAATTAGGAATTATAAGCGTAAGGAAGTATATAAAATTCCTCCCCAAAGTTAGGGGAGGTGCCCAAAGGGCGGAGGGGTCTGTGGTATTGGGTCAACTCATATATTATTGCCAAAAATAAAGAGAAATCTTACCAGACACCAATAATAAGCAATTATTGATGTCCGGTAATTGTTGGGCAATAATATAACAGTTGACGCCTTCAACGTCTAATAATACGTTTGGGTCAACTGCTATATTATTACCAATTTATTTGAGGATTTTGTTTTGTCAATATTTTTCGCACAAAAGTCCCTGCGACGTAAAAAAGGCGATTTGCATTTCGCGTAAAAATGTATTATCTTTGCATTGCAGAAAAGGAGGTGTTACCCAGTTGGGGCACACCTCCTTTTTAAGTGCCTGATTATCAGTATGCAATTTTGGGGAGCTTTCAAAAAAAACACCGGTTTTGGCAAAAAATATTCGGCACCTTGTAAAAAATAGGTGCCGAATAATTCTTTTTAGGTGCCGAATATTTTTCTGCAGGTCAGTTGGAATGTTAAATCTTCTTAATAAAAGTTAAAGTTTTGCCGACCTCACAACCCTAAAAATGCGCGATTGACTTGCTGAGAATGCGTTATTTTCTGCGCATGGTTTGTTTGACTTGAAATAACGCAACCACGGTCCATTAACTCACTTTTTCAAAGGTTTTTCACCTTATTTTTACGTACAACTTTCTCAGAATGAGGAGTTTGCTTTATATCCTTAAAATTTCATTTTTAGTAAACTGTACTATTAACGCATAAATTCCAGATGTGGCAAAAAAGGATCAAAGGGTCACGAAAGTAACTCCTATAATATTGCCAATTTGCTGCATAAGTGTTTTACTTTATCTTCCATCCTTTTTCTGTATACACCATTTGCAATAGCACTTCTTCTGACGATGATTTATCGTAAAAATGGCGAATGTAGACATTGGCATATTGATTGGTACTGCTCTTATAAACACGCTCTATTTTTATTGAATCAATATTTCCATGCATTTTTAATTGCTCTGCCAATTGTTGTTTGTAGAGGTTAATTAGTTGTTCCTTATAGAAACGTGGTTTCCCTTGGCATGAAGCTATATGACTAACATATTCACTATAGTGTCCTTTAATATAGTGGGTATAAATTTTATGAATTTCTTCGTTAGTCGGACCTTCCTCCATAGAGCTTTGCTCGGTTTGAGATTTTGCACAGGAAAAAAGAAAAAAGAGACTCACACCTATTGTAAAGAAATGGGTGTAAGTCTTCTTTAATATGTAAAATCGAGAGTTTACCTTCATCGTCATTTCATTCATTCTCGATGATTACTTTTGTCGGATAAAAATGTTAATGGGTGTACCATTAAAGTCCCATTTTTCGCGAATCTTATTTTCAAGGAAGCGCTTGTAGGGTTCCTTCACATATTGAGGTAGGTTGCAGTAGAACACGAATGAAGGAATCTGCGTGTTGGGCAACTGTGCACAATACTTAATCTTGATGTACTTACCCTTGATTGATGGGGGAGGATATGCCTCGATAAGGGGAAGCATTTCTTCGTTGAGCTTGTGCGTTGTGATACGACGTGTACGATTGAGGTACACTTCCTTCGCCGTTTCAAGCACCTTGAAGATTCGTTGTTTTGTAAGCGCTGAACCGAAGATGATGGGGAAGTCCTTGAAGGGAGCCATACGTTCGCGGATGGCATTCTCAAAGGTAGAGATGACTTGTTGCGACTTATCTTCTACGGTGTCCCACTTATTAACGACTACTACAAGACTCTTGTTATTGCGCTGAATGAGTTGGAAGATATTCATATCCTGACTTTCGATACCACGTGTTGCATCGATAAGAAGTATACACACATCAGAGTTTTCAATCGCTCTGATAGAGCGCATTACAGAGTAGAATTCAAGGTCTTCAGTAACTTTATTTTTCTTACGGATACCAGCGGTGTCAACGAGGTAGAAGTCGAAACCAAACTTGTCGTAGCGCGTAAGGATAGAGTCGCGAGTAGTACCAGCAATGTCGGTAACAATGTGGCGGTCTTCACCGATAAAGGCATTGATAAGACTTGACTTACCTGCGTTAGGGCGTCCAACGATAGCAAAGCGGGGGATATTATCTTCACCCTCGGCTTCCGCTTTTTCGGCGCCTAACTTTTCAACGATTTGGTCGAGCAAATCACCTGTTCCCGAACCTGTAGCAGCACTTACACAGAAGGGATCACCAAGGCCCAGAGCATAAAATTCGGCAGAGGCATAGCGGTCTTCATTGCTATCCGTCTTGTTGGTGCAGAGGATGATGGGGAGGTTCTTTGTGCGGCGAAGAATGCCTGCGACCTGTTCGTCCAAATCTGTAACACCGTTCTTAATATCTACAACGAAGAGGATAAGGTCAGCTTCTTCAGTAGCCAACTTTACTTGCTTACGGATTTCTTCTTCAAAAATATCGTCGCTATTGACTACCCAACCACCAGTATCAACGATTGAAAATTCGCGCTGACACCATTCTACCTTACCATACTGACGGTCGCGCGTTGTGCCTGCTTCGTCAGAAACGATAGCAGAACGTGTACCAGTAAGGCGGTTAAAGAGTGTAGATTTGCCAACATTGGGGCGGCCTACTATTGCAACTAATGCCATATTTGTCTAATGTTAAATGTGAATATGCGAAGTGCTTCGTAGACCTACGCTTTTTATTCGTGAGAATAACCGTAACTCTCTAAGCGCTTCGTAGAGTTTCTCCAATCTTTGTCCACCTTGACAAATACTTCAAGGAAGATACTCTTCTGGAAAAACTTCTCTAATGTCTTGCGTGCCTCTGTGCTTACTTTCTTCAGGGCTACGCCTTTGTGTCCGATGATAATTCCCTTTTGCGAGTCGCGCTCCACATAAATAATGGCATTGATGTGAATGCTTTTGTCGCTCTCCTTAAATTGTTCAACAACAACTTCAACGGAGTAGGGGATTTCCTTATCGTAGTAAAGCAATATCTTCTCGCGGATGATTTCCGTGACGAAGAATCGTGCGGGTTTGTCTGTCCACTGGTCTTTCTCGAAATAGGGAGGAGAAAGCGGGATGAGTTCCTTGATGCGCTTGAGCACATTATCAACGTTGAACTTCGCCTGTGCTGAAATTGGGAAAATCTCTGCGGTGGGAAGGAATTTCTTCCATTCCATTACAAGTGCCTCCAATTTCTTTTGATCTGAAAGGTCAATCTTATTGATGAGCAGCAGGATGGGGACATTCAACTTCTGCACCTTTTCAAGAAATTCAATGTTTTTGTCGGGTTGCTCAATGACATCTGTTACATAGAGCAAAACGTCTGCATCTTGGAGCGCTGACTCTGAGAAGGCGAGCATTGATTCCTGAAGTTTGTAATTGGGTTTCAATACTCCAGGTGTGTCTGAAAACACAATTTGTGCGTCCTCGGAGTTGATGATTCCCATAATGCGGTGGCGTGTGGTTTGAGCCTTAAAAGTGGCGATAGAAATACGCTCACCCATGAGGAGGTTCATCAATGTGCTTTTCCCAACATTCGGATTGCCGACGATGTTGACAAACCCTGCTTTATGGTTTGGCTTATTTTCCATCATAAGCCCACTTGAGATATGCTGCCCCCCATGTGAAACCAGCACCGAAGGCGGTAAGGATAAGGTTGTCGCCCTTCTTCAACTGCTTTTCATAATCCCACAATGCAAGGGGAAGAGATGCGGCAGAAGTATTACCGTACTTTTGAATGTTCATCATCACCTTTTCAGGTTCTACTTCAAGACGTGCGGAAACCGCTTCGATGATACGTACATTCGCTTGGTGGGGGAGTACCCAAGAAATATTTTCCTTTGTAAGGTTATTACGTTCCGCAATCTTCGTACAAGCATCGGTCATGTTGGTTACGGCGAACTTAAATACCGTCTTTCCTTCCTGATGAACGAAGTGCATGCGATGCTCAATCGTATAATGTGAGGGAGGACAAACCGAACCACCTGCCTTCATGCAGAGGTAGGGGAGACCAAGGCCGTCGGTGCGGAGGTGAGAATCCATCCATCCGTATTCTTCCGTTGAACCTTCTACCAACACAGCAGCTGCACCGTCACCAAAGATGGGACATGTTGCGCGGTCGGTATAGTCAACGGCACTTGACATCTTGTCGGCACCACAAACGACAACCTTCTTGTATCTTCCGCTTTGAATCAAACTTGCGGCGGTGTCCATTGCATAGAGGAATCCACAACAAGCTGCTTGCATGTCAATAGCGTGAGCATTCTTCATGCCAACTCTTCCCAAAACTATGCTTGCCGTTGAAGGGAAATGGAAGTCGGGCGTAGATGTCGCTACGATGATGCAATCAATTTCAAGAGGGTCAGTGCCCGTCTTTTCAAGAAGTTGCTTCACCGCTTTGCGTGCCATATAACTTGTGCCAAGACCTTCTTCATTAAGGAGACGACGTTCCTTAATGCCAATTCGAGTCATGATCCACTCATCGTTGGTGTCAACCATGCGAGAGAGTTCATCGTTACTCAAAACGTATTCTGGTACATAACCACCAACACCAGTGATTACTGCATTGATTTTTTCCATAGTTGTTAAGGGGATTGTTGGAGTTTCCAATCAAGGGACTAACCTAAAAAATATGGAGTTAAAAGCAAAAAGAGACTCACACATTTATAAGCACGTGTTTGTAAACTTTCAGCTTTTAACTCCCTTGTATAAAAGTTGATTATTCAGCAACTTCGTCAACTACGATAGCGAGCTTACCACGATAGTAACCACAAGTGGGACATACAGTGTGGTAGATGTGCCAACCACCGCAATTAGCGCAAACTGCGAGTGTAGGAGCTACTGCCTTGTCATGTGTACGACGCTTAAGTGTTCTTGTCTTTGACTGTCTTCTTTTAGGATGTGCCATTTTGTTTGAAAAATTTTAGATGTGTTAAATTTTAGTGTTGTCAGATTGTGTTTAGAGTTTTAGTTCAGCAATTATTCGTCTAAGCACTCATCATTCTCGTAGCAAATGCGACTAAGCATGTCCTCATTACACTCCCCCACTTGGTGGGTGCGCTGAATAGGGAGTGAAAGTTCCACGATTTCGTAGACGTCCCAAGAAGCGTCGTACATGTTCGTATTCTTGGGGATGAATTTAATGTCATCAGCCGTGGAGTCGGATTCATCATTATAGGTAAGTTTGATGGTCTCCTCGGCATCAACGACAAGGGCCAGGTCATCGAGACATCTGTCGCATTCAACTATTACTTCGCCTTGGATAACGAACTTCAAGGTATAAACCTCTCCTGAATGTTCGCGGATATTCAAGTTTACCTTGACACTTCCGCCCTTAATGGTTTCCTGATCCAACGCAGCGAAAAAGTCTCCGTCAAGAGTCATTTCCAACTTCATTCCGTCAGCAGGAATTTTTGAGAGATTGATATTTAGAAGATCCATTATTGCCATAGCGAGTGCAAAGTTACTACTTTTTTTAGTTTTGACACATTTTTCTTTCCTCTTTTTTACCCATTAAAGTCGTCTAACACACTTCTTTCGGTAGAAAAATGCAAGAATTCGCTTGTTTATGCGGTATAAGGGGAGTAAAAATGGGTAAATTAGAAGTTTGGGATAACTTATTTGAATGTCTACTCCTTCAAAACTTTGGTGTAATTTTCGTAGGGGGATGATAAGCGTTAAGAGGAGGAATATAATGATGATAGTGTGGGCAATAACTTCCAAGATCATCGGTGAATTCGGGGTAAATGTGAGGGTGCGGAGTGATGTATCACTTTCGCTATAACTCATCCATAACGCTACGTTTTGAATAATCGTGTAAAGCAGAAGCAGGAGAAGGGTGAGCAAAAAGCAGGTGCTGAAATTGTAAAGCGCGTCAAGAATCCTTGTCTTAAGTGAAGTATTATAATATATAATGTGGTGCTCCAACGCATCTTGGTGAAAATCGTTGGCATGGGAATGCGCTTTAAGTACACGGGTATCCATGGAGAGCGATGCACAAACGCGTCCAGTCTTTGAGAGGTATTCTACAAGCAAGGGGAGGGTGCCGATAGTAAGGCGCGTGTGTTGATTGGAGAAACCTTGTTGCTCCAGGAAATGACTTCTACGCACGAGGGAATGCGTTAAATATCCACCCGTGTATTTCCCATGGCGTGCAACCTTATAATTTAGTATGTTTTGAAGGTGCACATCGTAATGCCATAACGAAGTCTTGCCCGCACTTAACGCATAATTAGAATAGCCTACGACAATGTTACAATCGTGCTCACGGGCTTCCATCATTTCCCTCAACCAATTAGGCGAAGGGGGAAGCACATCGGCATCAAGTAGCATTACCCATTCGGTGCGTGCACCTTTGACTCCAACGCTCACGGCCAACTTCTCACGATCAATGAGGTGCGTAGTCGTAGAGATGTTCGTATGCTTGAGATGGCGAAAATCTCGCTCCAAGCGTAGCAACATTTCTTCAACGGACTTCTCGCCTGAATAATTAGCGATAAGAACATGAATTGCTCCCGCATATTGCTGGTTGAAGATGCAAGTAATCAGGTCGTTAAGTCCAGACACCTCACGCTCAAGTGGAATCACGATTGTTATAGGTAATGCTTCATTCTCCTCATTTTCGCCTTCTCTTTTTGAAAGCAAGGGCATGCGGTAGTACCTCCATCTTAAGATAAAGAGGAGGGGCAACCAAATGAAGATGATGAGGAGTAAGGGTATGAAATACATTACTTGATGCGTGGTTCTTGCTGATTTATAGGTGATTTCCCGAATGTAAGGTGCAACTTATCGATGAATAGGGGGCATATGGAAAATTATCTCGGACTTAATTAAAATTATTCGGCACATAAATTAAATTATTCGGCACATAATTTTTACGAAGTCCCGTCTATTATTTGCTCACTCGGTTTACCTCGTTTGGCAATGAAGTTGTCTTCTAAATTCCGCACAACAAATGGCGGTGGCGATGGCTACGTTTAGGCTTTCCGAAGTCTCGCATCCAGCTGGGTGAGGAGGGATGAAGAGTTTTTGATTGATGTATGCTTGCGTTTCAGGACGGATGCCATTTCCCTCATTACCCATAATAAGCAATCCGTTGGGAGAGAGCGTTTTGCCATAGATGTTTTCGCCTTCAAGGAAGGTGCCGTAAACGGAGATGCCTTGGGGAAGGGAAGAGAGAAAACGGGGGAGGTTTGTGTAATGGAGCGCGACACGCGTAATGGCGCCCATCGTGGCTTGAATGACCTTGGGGGCAAAAGCGTCGGCGGTGTCTTCCGAGCAAATGATGTGGTGAATGCCAAACCAATCGGCAAGTCGGATAATCGTGCCGAGGTTGCCAGGGTCTTGCACTCCATCAAGCACGATGCAGAGTTCCTCACGCATCACTTCACCGGATAGGGGAGATGGAGTGGGTTGGCGGAACACGGCAATCACATCTCGGGGTGTTTTTAATTGAGAGCACTTTTGAAGTTCGGCTTCCGAGATTTCAATAATCTCATCGGCCTTCACCTCGGGGTGTTGCGCAAGATATTCTTTCGTGCCACAAAGCATAAGGCAACGAAAGTAGGGGAGAATGTCTCCCACTACCTTCGCACCTTCCGCAAGGAATACGCCCTCCTCATCTCGAAATTTCTTCTTCGCAAGGGAGGTGATGTATTTGATTTTGTTTTTCGTAAGCATGGTGCTTATTTCTTACAAGTTGCCTTAATCAAATAGCAAATCAATAGCAAGTAGCAAGCGAGGCTCAAAATTTCGCTTGAAGGATTATCGAGCCATGCTCTATTGTCAAACTTAATGCCAAAGAATTGAAGCGTCACGCTTGCCACGCCCATCAAGGCGCCTCCAGCAATAAACCCAGAAGCAAGCAATGTGCCCTTTTCGATGCGAGCGTTATTCACCTTTTCGTCCTTCGTGCGTGAACCTACAAACCAGTTGATGGCACCGCCTACGATAAGGGGAAGGTTGAGTTGCAAGGGAATGAACATGCCCAAGGCGAATGCCAAAGCGGGAATGCCAAAGAAGTTGAGCACCAAAGAGATAAGCGCACCAATTCCGTAGAGTAACCAAGGTGCACCTTCGCCACTCATGAGGGGTTCGATAACGCCCGCCATTGCGCGTGCTTGAGGTGCCGCCATAACGTCGGCATTGTCGGGTGTGAAACCATGTACCTTTTGGAGAATCATGATCATGCCACCTACGGTTGCGGCACTTACTAATACGCCGATGAATTTGTAGGTTTCTTGGTACTTAGGCGTACTTCCGAGCCAATAACCAATCTTTAAGTCGGTGATGAAAGCACCAGCAGATGAGAGTGCGGTACATACCACACCGCCCATGATTAAGGCAGCTACCATACCGTGAGTACCGTTCAAACCAACGAGCATCATAATGATGCTGGAGAGGATGAGCGTCATGAGTGTCATACCACTCACGGGGTTAGAACCTACAATGGCGATAGCATTTGCGGCTACCGTTGTAAAGAGGAACGCAATAACGGCAACAATTAAGATGCCCACGATAGTGAAGAGCAAGTTGCCCTCCATAGGACCTACGAAGAAGAAAATAGTGGTCACTAAGATGGTGATGAGTGTGCCGATGGCGATAATCTTCATCGAAAGGTCGCGTTGTGTGCGCACTTCTTCCGTTTGTTGTGCGCCTCCCTTAGAAATCTTTCCAATCAAGGCAAAGGCGCTCTTGATTACGCCCCAACTCTTTACTACGCCAATGATACCCGCCATAGCAATGGCGCCGATACCGATGCTCTTGGCATAGCCAAAGATTTGTTCGGCGCTCGCATTTCCCGCCGTAATGCCGTTAGCAACCTCAAGGTCGGGGAAGAGAACCGAAATGGCTGGTACAATGCCCCACCAAACGAGGGCAGAACCGGCACAAATAATCGTAGCATACTTCAAACCAACGATAAATCCCATACCGAGGAGTGCGGCACTGGTGTTACATGAAAACACTAACTTTGCCTTTTCGGCAATCGTACTCCCAATTTCACAACAACGGCTGGTGAAGTTTACATTCCAAAGTCCAAAAGTAGCAACGGCAAAGTCATAAAGTCCGCCTATTACACCAGCTACGAGCAAGGGTTTTGCGCTACTTCCGCTCTTCTCTCCCGAAAGGAGGATTTGCGTAGATGCCGTTGCTTCGGGGAAGGGATATTTGCCGTGCATTTCCTTAACGAAATATTTACGGAAAGGAATGAGCAACAAGATGCCGAGCGCGCCTCCGAGCAAGGATGCCAAGAAAATCCAAAGGAAATTAACGGTAATTTCGGGGTGAGTGTGTTGAAGAATGTAGAGAGCGGGGAGTGTAAAAATCGCACCTGCTACAATCATTCCCGAACATGCGCCGATGCTCTGGATAATGACATTTTCGCCCATAGGATCCTTGCGATGAGTAGCGCCAGCCAAACCTACGGCAATAATTGTAATGGGGATGGCGGCTTCAAACACTTGCCCCACTTTAAGGCCTAAGAATGCCGTAGCGGCGGAGAAGAGAATTGCCATGAGTATGCCCCATGTGATTGACCAGGGCGTTACTTCACGATAGTGCTTCCCTGCTTCCATCAAGGGCTTGTATTCTTCGCCCTCGCGTAATTCACGGAAGGCATTTTCTGGAAGATTTGTTTCTTTCATTGAGACGAATTATTTGATGTGAATTTTGATAGATTTCCGTGTTTGAAGCAATTAGATTCTTCTAGATAAACAAGAACATCATCAAAAATGGAAGGTTTTTCAGTTTTTCTATGGCAGATAGTATCATTCCTTTTATAGAATGTATTCACAATACATACTGATTCATCAGGCATTTTTTTCTTTTTCTTTGTATTTAAAGTTAGCTGTGATGCGTACGCTTTAATGAATAGTGTTTCTACGATATCTATATTCTTGGGCTTTTGATCTTGTGGATTAGCAAAACTTCCTATCCAGATTTTCATGTGTTTAGCTTCTTCTTTGATGAAGACACCTAAATGCTCATGTGAGGTATTAACTCGTTTCTGAATCCCATCATTTTGTTTGTGAATACCAAAATAATTATCCCAATTATATCTTCCATCCTTTCTTGCTTCAAAATAATAAAGATTGAAATTTTGAGGTGATAACGTTTCGCTATCAATGCAGTATTCTTTATACTCTTCATAAGTCATTGGTCCAACCCATTGAAGAGTATAGGTGTGTTTTATGTAATCCATGGTGCTATATCTTAATCCATTCTATCTCGATAATCCTCGTATTGATAATTACGAAGCACGTTGAGGGTGCCGTCGAGGTGGAGGAGTGCGAGTGAGGGATGGTGGATGCCATTAAACATGTTGGTCTTCACCGTGGTGTAGTGAATCATATCCTCAAAGATGATGGTGTCGCCCACTTCAAGGGTACGATTGAAGCGCCAATACCCCATGAAATCGCCCGAGAGGCACGAGTTTCCGCCCAGGCGGTATACGCATGACTCGGTTTCATGACCTACTGCGTCTTCGCCCTCAAGGGTTTCGGCGTTTCTCACGCGTGGCCAGTAGGGCATTTCAAGGCAATCGGGCATGTGGCACGTGAATGAGACGTTGAGAATGGCGGTTTTGATGCCGTGATTTTCTATGATGTCTACCACGCGTGAAACGAGCGGACCCGTTTGCCAGGCAAAAGCAGAACCGGGTTCGAGAATGACCTTGAGTTTGGGATATTTCGCGCGGAATGCTTGAAGCAAGCCGATGAGGTGCTCCACATCGTAATCGGCACGCGTCACCAAGTGGCCACCTCCAAGGTTCAACCATTTAATTTTGGGTAACCACGCTCCGAATTTCTCCTCAATATGGCGCAAGGTGTTTTCCAAGGCATAGGATGAACTCTCGCAATGACAATGACAATGGAATCCTTCAATCTGCTCGGGGAGTTCGGCGGGAAGGTCTTTTGCCAAGACTCCGAAGCGTGAACCCGGTGCGCAAGGATTGTAGAGGTCGGTTTCGATTTCGCTATATTCCGGATTGATGCGCACACCACACGACACGCCCTCGGCACGACGCGCAAATCGCTCGAATTGTGTAAGCGAATTGAAGGAGATATGGCTTGAGCATTTCACGATTTCATCGAAGGTTTCGTCCTCATAAGCGGGTGAATAGGTGTGGGCTTTAGAACCAAATTCCTCGAGCGCCAATCGTGCTTCGTAGAGCGACGAAGCGGTTGTGTGGGTGATGTATTCGCGGAAGATGGGGAAGGTTTTCCAAAGCGCAAATGCCTTAAACGCCAAGATAAATTCCACACCTGCTCGGTCGGCTATGCTCTTGATGAGCGAGAGGTTACTGCGCAACTTCTCTTCTTCAAGGATGTAGCAAGGCGAGGGGTGATTGGGATAGGGATTTGTGTACATGATGAGAAAGGAGAAAGGAAAAAGGAGAAATCTGCGAGTGAGCGAGAGCAACGTCAAGTTTACTTGAACGTTGCCGAGCGGGAGCAGATTCAAGACCGCAGAGCGGGATTAAAGGAGAAATGAGAAATGCCATGCGGGAGAATCATCGTTTTATCTCGCAAACCATCTCGTTTACTTATACATATAATATAGTTTACTAAAAAAGAAAGGAAAAAGGGGAAAGGGGAAATTGCTGACGCGTTAAAGTGCCGCATGGTCTTTTCTCCTTTCTCCTTTCTCCTTTCTTATTTAGAAAAGGTTTTCTTAGGCATTACATGATGCCGCGTTCACGGAGTTCAAGTTGCCACTTCCAAGCCGTGCTGAGTGAATCTTCGAGCGTGTGAACGGCCTTCCAACCGAGCTTTTGGTTTGCCTTGTCTACGTTACCCCAAACCTTTTCGATGTCACCGGGGCGACGTGCTACAACCTTGTAGTTGAGCTTCACACCTGTGCACTTTTCGAAGGTGTTGATGAGTTCGAATACGGTCACACCCTTACCTGTACCTACGTTGTAGATTTCTACGGGTTCTTCGTTCTTGCCGTTGAGGATGCGTTCCATAGCGCAAACGTGTGCCTTAGCAAGGTCGATTACGTAGATGAAGTCGCGGATACAAGAACCGTCGGGAGTGTCATAGTCATCACCAAATACAGAGAGGCATTCGCGGATACCGATAGCCGTCTGAGTGAGGTAAGGAATCAAGTTAGCGGGCACACCATTGGGCATTTCGCCGATGATAGCAGAGGGGTGTGCGCCGATGGGGTTGAAGTAACGGAGGAGGATTGCCGAGATGGGAGCGCCGCTCTTCACGTAGTCCTGAACGATTTCTTCGTTAATCGCCTTAGTGTTACCATAGGGGCTTTCGGCCTGCTTGAGAGGAGCATTTTCGGTAACGGGGAGGTTTTCGGGATCGGGCTGACCGTAAACGGTGCAACTTGAAGAGAAGATAATACCCTTAACGTTGTACTTGGGCATCAACTTGAGGAGGTTGATGAGCGAAACGATATTGTTTTCGTAGTACTTCAAGGGCTTTTCTACACTTTCGCCAACTGCCTTAGAAGCCGCGAAGTGAATGATACCTTCGATAGCGGGATACTTCTGGAATACGGCTTCGAGGTTTGCGTAGTCGCAACAATCTACTTCTTCGAAAGCAGGGCGGATGCCTGAAATCTTTTCGATGCCGTCAACAACATCAGCCTTAGAGTTTGAAAGGTTGTCGATGATAACTACATCGTAACCTGCTGCTTGAAGTTCAACAGTTGTGTGTGAACCGATAAAACCAGTACCACCGGTTACCAAAATTGTCTTTTTCATAAATGTATAGGGTTAGGTTAATCTAATCTGACTGCGAATTTACGAATAAATACGATAACTATTTCAACTAATGATTAAAAAAAGATAATAATTCGAGTTTTACCCATCAAATAATCTCTTAATCATATAACATAACCTTTAGGCATGTTATTTATTATAGATTTCTTATTAACATCTTATAATAAAAAATGTATATCCATCGCCTTACGATTTCTTCCATACAAGCATCTCGCATTCTTTGCAATTGAATGATAATTCGAATTGTCGACCATCTGCACTGTGAAGCGATAAGGGAAAAGTATAGTGCTCTAGTTGATGTTGAGATTTTTTTCTGCACATTCCTAATTCATGAAGTAAACAGTATTTGCAGAACATAATAGGCACCTTTCCTTGAGGGGGGGTAATTTCAAAAGCGGGTTCAGCATTTGCACCAATTTGTTGGTAAAAAGAACGTGCGGCCTCATTAGCTATATTGGCGCGATAGTCGGTGTAAAGCACGTTATCTAAATTTTCAACATTCAGTTTTTTATGCTGAATGAGAGGTTGCGATTCTTCAATAGGTGCAGTAATGGCGAGTAATTGTTGTATTACAGATCGACGTGCATTTGAAAGTAATGATGATGGGATGAACCATTCATCACTCATGTTAATTTGAATATCTGCAATTTCAAAGTTCGTGTCACCCACTTTTAACAACTGTCGGTGTATGTTCTCATACTGAGCGGATTTTGCTAACTGATGCTCACAGTTGAAGGTTACGGAGGTTTTTCTTCCTGTTTCGTCTTCAGCAAAAAGTTGAAAACCATCAACAGTCTCTTTAAGTATAAAGTTCAAGAGTAGTTTGCGCGTCGCAGTTTCTTTTTCTAATCTTTTTTCAAAAACAATATCAAAATTTCTAAAAAGTTTGGTTTCAATTTTGTTAGAAATTTGAGACAATTGCTTACCGAATGTTGTTAGAAATAGTTTGTTTTTTTGATTGGTTGTTGTCACAGTATTGACACGAAATCCTTGTAATACGCCCTGCGCATCAACGAAACAGAGTCCATCTCCTGCAGAAATATTTGTATCACTTTCTATAATAACCTCTATTCGGTTGGATGTGATTCTTGAAATTTTCCCTATGTACTCTCCTAATGATTTAGGAGTCTCAATGTTGGCTTCTTTAGTTCGTATACCATGTAAGAAATATTCTGTAAATCCACGATTGAAACTTTTATCTAACTTTGGAGTAAATTGCAAACGGCATTTACCATAAGATGTTTTTTGTAGTTCCCCTTTCTTCTGTTCTATTATTTCGTCAATAAGTTTTCGATAGTAGGCCGTTACATTTTTTACATACGAGATATCTTTCAAACGTCCTTCAATCTTAAAAGATGTTACCCCCGCATTAATCATATCAATAATTGACTCAGAACGATTCATATCGCGTAGGGATAATAGATGCTTGTCTTTTTGAATGATCCGTCCTTCTGCATCTTTGAGGGTGAATGGAAGTCTGCAAAATTGCGCACATTGTCCACGATTAGCAGAGCGATTAAAGCAATATTGAGAAGCATAACATCTACCACTATAACTTACGCAAAGAGCACCATGAATAAAAGCTTCAAGTTTGACCTTTGTAGTCGCTTTAATATTTGCGATTTGTTTTAAAGACAATTCTCGTGCTAACACAACTTGTCTAAAACCCAATTGTTCAAGCAATTGTACTTTTTCAATAGAGGTGACGTCAAGTTGTGTAGAAGCATGTATCTCAATAGGTGGTAGAGGTAACGAACAAATTGCTAGGTCTTGAACAATAAGCGCATCCACACCAATTTCATAGAGAGTACATATATACTGTCTTACTTCTTCAAGTTCGTTATCGTATATAATGGTATTTAGCGTTACATATACTTTTGCGCAGTAGATATGTGCAAAATCACAAAGTTGCTTGATTTCATTAATGCTATTACCTGCAGCAGCCCTGGCGCCAAACTTAGGACCACCTATATATACAGCATCTGCACCATGCTTAATGGCTTCAATGCCTATTTGTAGATTTTTAGCAGGAGCGAGTAATTCTATTTTCGTCATTGTCCAATGAGATGGAGATGGATTAACTCAAATTCATGAAAACATAGCGCAAACGCTAACTTTTACGCTAGCAATTTTGTTTCTTATATCTTCACTTAAATTATTTCATTTTAACTACCCATAGTTATGAGCATTTCTTCATTATTAAGTGTATTATCCATCTGTTTTATAACCTCTTGCATTGCCTCTACATTGTTAAATTGAGAAAGGAAATTTCTTAGTACCCACATTCGGTTTGAAGTCGTAGGAGGCAAGAGAAGATCATCACGTCGCGTACTTGAAGCCATGAGATTCACTGCAGGGAAAATACGTTTGTTTGCAAGTTGTCTGTCAAGTTGTAGTTCCATATTTCCAGTTCCTTTGAACTCTTCGAAAATGACTTCATCCATTTTTGAACCTGTATCAATAAGTGCCGTAGCAATTATAGTTAGTGAACCTCCACCTTCAATATTTCTTGCAGCACCAAAAAAACGCTTGGGACGCTGAAGAGAATTTGCATCAACACCACCCGATAGGATTTTTCCTGATGCAGGTGCTTCTGTGTTGTATGCTCTGGCAAGTCGGGTGATGGAGTCAAGGAAAATAACTACGTCATGTCCACATTCAACCATACGTTTAGCTTTTTCCAACACGATACCGGCAATCTTAACGTGATTAGATGCTGGTGCGTCAAAAGTTGAAGCGATGACCTCTGCATTTACGGTACGCTTAATATCTGTTACTTCTTCTGGACGCTCATCAATAAGTAGCATGATTAAGTATGTCTCTGGATGACTTTCAGCAATAGCATTAGCTATTTCTTTCATAAGCATCGTTTTACCCGTCTTAGGCTGTGCTACGATAAGTGCACGTTGACCTTTCCCAATAGGTGCAAAGATATCAACAATTCGCCTTGATAAACTATCTTTTGTTCCACAGCAGAGTCTAAACTTTTCATCAGGGAATATAGGGGTAAGATGTTCAAAGGCTATGCGATTACGCACTTCTACAGGTTCCTTACCGTTAATTGTGTCTACACTTATTAAAACAAAGAATTTATCATCATCTCTTGGTACACGTATTTTCCCTTTTACGATATCACCAGCCTTTAAACCATATTGACGAAGTTGTAAAGGAGACACATATATATCGTCGGGTGAAGTGAGATAATTGTAATCAGCAGACCTTAAAAAACCATATCCCTCTTTTGTTAGTTCAAGCACTCCTTCACCTTCCAAGAAAATTTCTTTGGAATTTATAGGTTGGTTGATGGGAGACTCCTGAACGTCCAAATGCGTAGATACAGTAGGTGATTGAAAATTTATGCTTGAATCTAATAATTGTTCCTCACCCTTTAAATCACCATATATATCAGTATTTTCGTATGCAGGCAAGTCTTGGGTAATAATAAAATTTTCATCTATTTTAACAAATCTGGTCGCGAATATATCACGAACCTCACTTTCTATATTTGAATTGGCAACTGTATCTGTTATAATATCAGTACTTTCATTAGAAACTTGTGACGAAGTTAAAGATTTTTGATTTTCATCAAGAAGTATATTTCCGTTTTCTAATGCTTTAGCAAGTGCTTCAGTCGCCTCTCGCGCAGCAATTTCCGCTTTCGAAGGTCTGCCGCGTTTCTTTTTAGGCGGATTCTCGGTCGGATTTTCAAACATAGATTCTTGAATCGCTAATATATCAGCAACTAAAAGTTGTTGATTGTTTGAATCTTTATGTGGTGTGTTAAATTGATGCGCTAGTGTTTGTAGTAACTCTATGCTTACAAGCATCAACTGCTCCTTTGTATAAGTAGTCATGATGATAATAAACTCATACTAAGTAACATTGTATGAGATAATAAAAGAAACTAATAATAATTATCTGCAAAATTAGTAAAAAAAATCAACAACCAACCTATATCCGTATTTATGTTAGAATCACTCAGTCTGCTTCGATTCAATTATGTGACTTAATATACAGGAAACTAATTATTTACTTATTCTGAAATATTTCACAGATACTTTATAGGAGGATAAAAAAATAGAAAACTGATAACGACTGAGTGTTAAATAGATTATATATCTTTTCAAACTATGTTTTTTACCATATTTACATAGATTTATTTTCTAAATCTCTTCGTAATTAGGGCATAGTTACAAGTTCTGCAGAGTCGTTCGGTAAGTTTATGGCATGAAAAGGAATCGTATAAATTCTTAGCTCGTGGCGAATTCAGAATTTCCTGTATAGATTGTTGAAATAAATTTCCGAGGTTAATTGTTCCTTGTGAGTCTAAACAACATGGTACAACGGTACCATCAACCAATACCCCAATTTGATTTCGTAAGGCATGACAAAAAACTTCGCTTTCTTCATATGGTTCTTTATCTGCATCTGGCCATTCAAAAGTGGAATCTGTTTCAAGATATATACAATCACAAATTTTCCACCCGTCAGGTCGTTCTATCCATGGAGTCGTAATATAATTATGTATATGACGGATAATTTCTTCATTTTTAGTATCAAAACCACCTCCTTGATTCCATAGTCTCAAAACAATGACGATGCCTTTCTTAGCTGCTTCGAGTGAAAAACTCATTACTGAATTAATGAAATCTTCTACATTATTCTCATGATTTCCCTCATGCGACTGAAGGGATATTTGAATTTTATAAGGTAAAGCTTCAATTATATGTTGAGCATTCTTTAATAAGGTACCATTTGTTGTGAGAATAGGAATAAAACCTTTTGATCGTGAGGACTCTATAAATTGCGCAAGTTGAGGGTGAAGAAAAGGTTCACCCATAAGGTGAAAATAGAGAAACTTTACGTGTCCAACAAGTTTATTGGTGAGTTGTTCAAATTCGTCATACGTAAGTTGGTGCGCTTTACGCGTTGTTTTTGGACAAAATACACAATTTAGGTTACAACGATTGGTTATTTCAAGATAGCAACGGGTTATCATAAAATTCTGAATCTTAATCGAAGGATTTAATATCCCTAACAAAAGAAGAGTCGTAGCCTTAATTTGAAGGTGTAACTCTTACTTTCTAGAAACGAGATACAATTACACTGATTTCAACAAGAATCTAAAGACTTCATCACAAAAATGTTGTCATAATAATTTATAAATGCGAAATGTTGATGTATTTAGATTAAACTACTCTTATTGAACACCTCTTTTCTTACAATTATTAAAGAAGGGACAAGAGTGACAACCTTTTTTAGAATTGCATATTTTCATTAACACTCGAAATAAATAGACGATGCTTATTATAATTATAACACCTACGATTACTTCCTGAAGCATAATTTATTGATGTTGTTTGTAAGTAGGGATGTTTTATAACATTACTCAATGTCACCTTTGCACGAATGATATTGATTTTTTTGTTTTTTACTTAATATTAATAAGCCATGTAGGAGTTCGTCTTGGGAGTGGGATAGGAGTAATGTGTTGCAAATCTGGGATACTTTGGAGCATTTCACAACAAGTATTCGCTGCTACATCTGGAGAGTTATTTTCCTCTGATAGATGACACAACCACACTTTCTTAATTAAGTTGGGAGTTAACGAAGAAGATAGTAACTTGGCTGTTTCTGCATTAGAAATATGTCCATATGGTCCCTGAATGCGTCTCTTGAGGTGCAAAGGATAAGGACCTGACTCTAGCATTTTCGTATCATAATTAGCCTCAACTATTAGGTGGGTTGTTTTTTTTATGAAATCACTGATTTCTGGTGTTACATGTCCTATATCAGTGATTATACAGAGAGATATATCCTCATATTCAATAAAAAAACCATTATTCCCAAAACTGTCATGTGGCACAGCGAAAGAGGTTATAGTAAAGGGACCAATTCTAAATGACTCGTTATGGATTATAACTTTAAGTTCTTCTTGGCGAACTTTTTTACTTAGAAAAGGATTAGTTTTCATGCCATCATGCACAGCCTGCGTTGTGTAAACTGGTATGTGAAACTCATTAGAAAGATATCCAACGGCCTTTGTGTGGTCTGTATGATTATGAGTGACGAGAATTCCTTGGATATCACCAAAAGAGCATCCATAATCCTTATAAGTCTTTTTGAAGATTCTAATTCCAAGTCCTAAATCGACGAGTAGACTACATCCTTCGGCATGTATGTAATAACAATTACCACTACTGCCACTAGCAAATGATATTAATTGCATTATTGTCTTTCCTAAAACGGAATCTATTTGTAATAGTTAATAGTTTTTAATAAGGGGATGCATAGATTCTCTGAAATGTAGAATATGTTTGCGAAGTCCTCCTTTATGAATATTTATGTATTTTCACCGAGTCATGGGATTTTAAATAATATTTAGAATGGCAACCCAATTGCAAAGTGAAAAGTAAAATCACGATTAAAATTATGACATAAGATTGGATAATGTTTTCTACCTGATTTTACAGATGGATTGATGGCTTTCATACCTCCGTCGAATCTTAAGATAAAATAATCAAGATTTAATCTTAAACCAAGTCCGTAAGAAACAGCTAAATCCTCATAGAAATAATCCCATTTAATTTTTTCACCAGATTGGGAATAATCCCTAGTATTCCAAATATTTCCAGCGTCAATAAAAAGCGCACCATACAATTTCCAAAATAAATAAGTGCGGTACTCTAAATTTACATCCAACTTTAAGTTACCTGTTTGATTGATAAAGTCAATCTGACCGTTCACTCCTTTGTAAGAACCAGGTCCAAGTTCGCGAACACTCCATCCTCTAACACTATTCGCTCCCCCTGAAAAGTAACGTTTCTCATATGGAATCATCGTAGAATTTCCGTAGGGTATAGCGATTCCGAAGGCGGTGTGAAATACGAGAGAATTACGATTGTCAATAGCAAAGTTTTTAACAAAATCAAAATCGGCCTTTATGTATTGAGAAAATTCTATACCAAAAAGTTCATAGTTACCGTTCTTATTTTTGTTACCTCCTAAAATGTTTTGGGTTAAGTTTAGTAGATTTCCAGCCGACTCTATATTGAACTTAATTTGCCACGCATTTTCCTGATTTACAGTATTTACAGAATATGATTTTTTTGAATTTAGAATTACACTATATCCAGTATTTGCAATAAATAGATTTTCGTAACTATATCGCAATATTCCATAGCGAGGATCATTACCTTCCAAATAATTTTTGCGAAACGTATGGGATATCCAAGGCATGAAAATATAGTTAAGACTTAAAACATCCAACTTATGCTGGATTCGTTTGCTACTATTCTTATTCCATTTGTATGAAAAATTTGCAGAAACCATACGTCTATGAAATTCCGGACGATCTTGCAAATTATATATTATGCCGAGTTCAGTATTAGCATGATAACGATAGCGAAATTTCTCACCAAAAGGCAACAATAGGGTAGGGAACGTAAGGTTTGATTCCAAACTATATTCTAAATAGTTATGGTCAGAATATCCTTCAAGATTGGTAATGGCTTCATACGCCCCCCTAAGTTTTAGACGAAGGATTTCACCGCCTCTAAACAAGTTACGGTTAGTATAAGTGAGAGCAATAGCCATTCCAAAATCTCCAGCGGTATTGGTGCCTTCAATATCAAACGATATACCGTGAGGTTTTGTTCTTCTTACAAAGATGTTATAGTCAACATACGGGTACGAGTCGATAGTTGAAATCGTACTGAAACTTACTGCGTCAAGTTCATTAAGTGCATTGTTGGTATAAGTTGTGTTATTAACTTTATAAATACTATCTGTATGTAGCTTCACAATACTTCTAAATAACCTTCTTGACAATTGCGATTTGTTGTTATTATGATGAAAGGTTAATCCTCGATAGTAACTTTGCTTCGCCGTATCTTCTGGTGAACAATCCTCGTATATGTTTATTTTACCAACTCGGTATGGGGTGTATGCTAAAAGTGTATCTGTACCCAATGGCGCAACAAAATTCAAGGATATATTTACTCCTAAATCTCCTTTTATCGTATCGACAAGGTACGAAAAAAACTCCTTATTGATATGGTAATAACCATTATTTTGAAGTAGATTAACTAACCTAGTTCGCTCTTCATATAGTTTATTAATGTCAAAAGGAGAACCACCTCTAAGTTTGGTGTTTTTTCGTTCAGACATAATTAATTTTTGGATTTCGGTATTCTGAATATTCAACGAAACATTTCTTATGTATGAGCGTGGACCACAATTAACATTGAAAGACAAATTAACTTTATGTTTTTTGTGTATAGTATCGTACGTTGCATATCCTTTTCGGAACCCTTTGGAAGTCAAATAATTTTGAATTCCCTTAATCGTTTGGCGAGATGAAAAATCATCGTATATAACAGGAGGTTCTCCAATTTTTCTTAAAAAAACGTTTAAAGAACTTGAGTCTTTTTTGCCAGCAAGCGAGTATAATCCCAACGGTGCCTTCACAAGTCCTAACCATTTGCTATTAGGTCTTTGTAACATAACTGTTTGAAGATCCATTGAAGTAACATGCTTGTCATCGCTCTCTATGTTTACTTTTGAAAGCAGAAAATCTCCCTCGTCTAATAAGCGTTTAGATGAGCAACTAGCAATAATCATGCAACTTAATAGAATGAAAAATCTCATGCGGTATAGTTGTAAGCGAAAAAGGAGTTTTAATATATGGAGAATTGTTAAAAAGAGAATAAAGATAACAGATTAAAAAAAATCACAATAATTTTTCAAAGCAGTTAAAAAAAATGTAGTTTCTTTTTTTGTATCTTCAACCTTAATACTCGTTTATTCGCAACTTAAGTAAAAAACACTTAACCAGAATGTCCTTTGACTTAATTACGAAGAAACGATTTTAGTGTTCTAAAAAACTTAGGAAAATGACGTTGTCTTTATCTCCTCATTTAGATTTTGTTGCAACTAATTATTTGTCAAAGACTTTCATAAATATTTTAGGAACAGATGTTTCAAAACGCATCTCTTCTCCTGAAATTGGGTGATAAAAAAATAACCTATAGGCATGGAGCGCAAGTCTATTGATAGGGTTGTCTCCGTTACCATATTTTGTATCACCACAAATAGGACACCCCAATTCTTGAGTATGTACACGGATCTGGTTTTTACGCCCTGTCTCTAATTTGAATTCAATTAATGAATAATTATTCTTAACACACATTGTTTTGTAATGTGTGAGCGCATATTTTCCCCCATTGTCAGTCGGGGATGAAAAAGTAAAATAAGCTTTATTGTCTTTTAACCAACTCTCAATACTTCCCTGCGGAGATTTAGGAATACCTGAACAGAGCGCAACGTAGCGTCTATCTGTAACGATATTGTGCCAATTGTGTTCAAGAATCTGCTCTGCTTCAATTGTTTTCGCATAAACCATTAGACCTGAGGTGTCTCTATCAAGTCTGTGTACGACGTGTGCAGTACACTTTTGATGCGTTCTGCGAAAGTACTCATCCAATACACTTTTCACACAAAAGGCATGATGTGAACTTGCCATAGAAAGAATTCCGATATTTTTTTCGATGACTACTATAGCATGATCTTCATATACAATTTTAACAAATTTATTACGCAATTCTTCCTTTGGTTTGCGCTTTGAAATTTCAACTATAGAATTCGGTGATAACAACAGGTCATGCTGCTTCACAATTTTGCGGTCAACTCTAACTCCACCGCCAGTAAGTATAGCTTTGGCACGATTACGACTGATGCCGTCAAGAACTTTTTGAACAAAAGCAAGAAGTTCACACTTCTCTTTTACGTTAAAACGCGTAAATTGACTTGATGTATAACTACCTTTTCGCATTTTTAGTGATTGAGTAAAATTTAATGCAAAATTAAGAAAATTTAGATAGACACTCTTTCAATTTATTAAATATTTATTAGAGAACACAAGATTTGATGATCAGTATATTCACGATAAACAGTAAATCCATTTCATAAGATGTTGTAAAAAAAATATCAGTAAGAAGAAAAAGAAGAAAACGAATGTTTGTTGGGTAGAGATTTATTTGTAATTTTGCGAAATATTACTTATCCAGAGTCGAAGATTTGTTATTTATATTTTTCGACCTCGCTTAAAACGTATTGTTATGGCTTCTAATTTTATTGCAGATCGTATTGTTATGGATGGTCTCACCTTTGATGACGTCCTTTTGGTTCCTGCTTATTCTGAGGTTTTACCTTATATGGTAAATTTGGGTACCAAGTTTTCTCGTAACATTGATTTGAAAATCCCCTTTGTAACCGCTGCTATGGATACGGTTACTGAGGCTAAAATGGCAATTGCTATTGCACGAGAAGGTGGTATTGGGGTTATCCACAAGAATATGTCGATTGAAGATCAGGCGCGTCAAGTCGCTATTGTTAAGCGTGCAGAAAACGGTATGATTTATGATCCCGTAACTATTAAGCGCGGTTCTACTGTAGGGGATGCCTTGGCATTAATGAGTGAATATCACATCGGCGGTATTCCCGTTGTCAATGATGAAATGCACTTGGTTGGTATTGTAACGAATCGTGACTTGAGATTTGAACGTGATTCTTCGAAGTTGATAGACGAAGTCATGACCTCCGAGAATTTAGTAACAACAACTCAGCAGACAGACCTTATTGCTGCCAGCCAGATTCTTCAGGAAAATAAGATCGAAAAACTTCCAGTTGTGGATAAGGAAAATCGTCTTATTGGTCTCATTACTTATAAGGATATCCAGAAAGCGAAAGACAAACCTATGGCTTGTAAGGACGCGAAGGGACGCTTACGTGTGGCCGCGGGGGTAGGAGTTACAGCAGACACCCTTGATCGCATGGAAGCATTGGTAAATGCTGGTGTTGACGCTATTATTATTGACACAGCTCATGGTCATTCTAAAGGCGTTATTGATCGTTTGAAATTGGCAAAGGAACGCTTTGCTAATGTTGATATTATCGTTGGTAATGTGGCTACAGGTGAAGCAGCTAAGGCTCTTGTTGAAGCAGGTGCAGACGGTGTTAAAGTAGGTATTGGTCCTGGTTCAATTTGTACAACTCGTGTGGTAGCTGGTGTAGGTGTTCCCCAACTTTCAGCTGTTTATGACGTTGCAAAAGCACTTGAAGGCACAGGGGTTCCTCTTATCGCAGATGGTGGTTTACGCTATTCTGGTGATATTGTAAAGGCTATCGCTGCTGGTGGTTATTGCGTCATGATTGGTTCTTTGGTTGCAGGTTGTGAAGAATCTCCTGGTGATACAATCATTTTCAATGGTAGAAAGTTTAAGGCGTATCGTGGTATGGGATCTTTGGAAGCAATGGAAAATGGTTCAAAGGACCGCTATTTCCAAGGTGGCGTAACTGAAGCAAAGAAACTTGTCCCCGAAGGTATCGCAGGTCGAGTTCCTTATAAAGGTACAGTACAGGAAGTAATTTATCAACTCGTTGGTGGATTGCGTTCTGGTATGGGATATTGTGGTGCTGCTACAATTAATGATTTGTGGAAGGCACGCTTTACGCGTATAACCAATGCAGGTGTGCTTGAAAGTCACCCACATGATATCACAATTACAAGCGAAGCTCCTAACTATTCGCGTAGTGAAAATTAATATCTTTTAAGTGATTTACAGTAATGTGTAACTACGAAAGTTTTAAGGTGCTACAAGTGTCTTATGAAACTTTCATAGTTACACATTTGCTTCTTTAAATGTTAATTCTATTTATGAGAAAAATATTGGTGCTAACTTCTCTTTTCGCTGTTTTGCTTTCTGTTAATGCACAGAATTCTAATCCAGTTTTAATGGAAGTAAACGGAAAGAAAATTACTAAAGCAGAATTTGAATATTCATATAATAAAAACAATAGCGTTGAAGGTGCGGTTGAGCATAAGTCATTAGATGAGTATGTTCAAATGTATATTGATTACAAGTTGAAAGTTGCAGAAGCAGAATCGCTTCGTCTTGATACATTGAGTTCGTTTATCAATGAGTTTCGCCAGTATAGAGATATGCAATTAACTCCTTTGATGGTTGATTCTGCTTATATTGATTCTATAACGCGACTACAATATGCGGATGTTAAGAGATACCTAAATGGAGCAGACCTAATACGCCCTGCACATATATTGCTCATGGTTAAAGCAAAAACTAGTGAAGCAGAACGTAATATTATCAAGCAACGTGCTGATTCAATCTATAGTGCTATTGTAGCAGGCGCAGATTTTGCCACTTTGGCTCAACAGTTTAGCGAGGACTTAGGGTCAGCAAAAAATGGTGGGTTACTTCCTTGGATTGGTCCTGGGAATACCATCAAAGAATTTGAAGATGCGGCATATGCTCTACAACCTGGTCAGGTAGGAACTCCGATTTTGTCGCCAGTTGGATATCATATTATTTTAATGAAAGAAAGAAAACAACTGGAATCTTATGAGGATTTGCGCAACGAAATTATATCCGTTCTAAAGCAACAAGGAATCGAAGAGGCTTCAGCTGAAGCGGCTATTAAAAAAATGGTTGATGCTTCAAATGGAAATTTAACCCGAGAAGACGTGATGCTGCAATTACTTCAAAAGGGAGTTGAGAAAAATCCTGAATTGCAATATCTCGTTAATGAATATTATGACGGACTTTTACTTTATGAAGTAGCATCAACAAAGGTTTGGAATAAAGCAGCGACAGACACTCTTGAACTTGAAAGATATTTTAAGTTAAACAAGAAAGATTATTCTTGGGAAGAACCTAAATTTGATGGTTTTGTAATTCATGCCAAAGATAAGAAAGTCATGAAGCGCGCAAAAAAACTCCTTAAAAAGAATGCTGACAAGGATTGGCGCAAGGTAATTCGTGAAGAGATAAATAAGGATAGTGTTGTTTGTTTAGTGCAAGGTCCATATTTGTGTAAAAAGGGAGAAAATAAGTTTATTGACGCCAAACAATTTAAGGGTGCAAAGGTTGAGCCTCTTAAAAAGTATACCATGTATGACGTTGTAGGCAAATTAAAGAAACAACCAACAACCTATTTTGATGTCAAGGCACAGGTCGTTGCTGATTATACACAGTGGGTGGAAAAAATTTGGGTTGAAAACTTACGAAAGAAATTTAAAGTAGTCATTTATGATGATGTACTTAATTCTTTGAAATAGAATTTAATATGAAACGTATATTACTTACGATTCTCTCTGCATTAACATTGCATGGATATGCACAAATTAATGTTGTTGATGAGGTGATTTGGATTGTCGGTGATGACCCGATTCTTCTTTCTGATGTTGAAGAAACTCGCTTATCATCCGAAATGGAAGGCACTCCATATGAGAACCCTTATTGTACGATTCCTGAGCAATTAGCTATACAGAAGTTGTTTCTTCATCAAGCTGAGTTGGACTCTATTGAGGTGAGTGAAGCCAATGTGCTAAAGGAGGCAAACGAGCGCATTAACTTTTTCGTACAAAACTTGGGAAGTAGAGAAAACGTCGAAAGACATTTCCATCTGACGATTCCTCAGTTGCGTGAAAAACTTAAGAAAACATCTCGTCAACGTTCTATGATTCAGCAGATAGAACGTAAACTTTTTGGAAATATAAAGATTACCCCCGCAGAGGTGCGTGCGCATTTTAGTAAATTGCCAGAAGATAGTTTGCCACTTATTCCTACTCAAGTAGAAGTGCAGATTATCACCACGCACCCACGACCAACTCGCATTGAAGTAGAGCGTATAGAAGAAAAGTTAAGAGAATTTGCAAGACGTGTTAACGAAGGAGAAACAGAATTCTCAACTTTAGCAAAAATTTATTCACAAGATCCAGGTTCAGCACGTTTAGGCGGAGAATTAGGATACAGTGGTAGAAATCAGTTTGTCCCGGAGTTCTCAAATGTTGCATTTTCACTGAATGACCCCAAAAAAGTATCAAAGATTGTAAAAACGGAATTTGGTTACCATATTATTCAGTTAATTGATAAAAAGGGTGACAAAGCTAATTTCCGACACATACTTTTGAAACCAGAGATTTCTGATAGTGTTTATACAGCAGAACTTGAGCGTTTGGATTCTATTGCAGTCGATATTAATCGTGGTACATTTACTTTTGAAGCGGGTGCCGTGGAATTGTCAGATGACAAGGATACACGTAATAATCATGGCATCATGGTTAATTCCGATCCAGCAAGTAATAAAGTAACTTCTAAATTTGCAATGAAAGATCTCCCTACTGAGATTGCTCGTCAAATTGAAACGATGAAAGTTGGAGAAATTTCAAAAGCTTTCATATATAAGAACAATCAAGGACAAGATGTTTGTGCTATTGTGAAACTAAGAAGCAGAATAGATGCTCATAGAGCCAATATGACAGAAGACTTCCAGGTGTTAAAAGATTTGGTTCAGTCAAAGAGAAGTGCTGAGATGCGTAAAAAATGGATTGAGGAAAAGCAAAAGTCTACTTTTGTACGTATAAATCCTGAATGGCGTAATTGCAACTTTGAATTTCCCAATTGGGTGAAATAGCAATATAGCCTATGGTTTTCAAGACCTGCTAAAGTAATCATCATCATTGCTGATTTTTGTATAATTAGTTTAAACTTATTGTTTTGAATTTGTTTAGAAATCGTAAATATGTAGTTTGGTCAGGACTCCTAATTTTTGCTTGGGGTCTTGTCCAAACTTCTGCGTATTCGTCTCATCGTTCAGTTGAAACTCATGAACAGCAAAATAAAGAGAGGATTAATATCGAACATGCTGACAATATGGAGTTTAACGACTATTTATTTCCTGGCGCACATCGTTTGAGTGGTAATGTGAAGTTTAGTCATGGCACGTTTGATATGTATTGTGATAGTGCGATTTATTACACCAATACCAATTCATTTGAAGCTGTAGGCAATGTGCGCATAAACCAAGGGGATACGTTGACACTTGTTGGTGACTCTCTCTATTATGATGGTGAAAGTTTGCTCGCACAGATGCGCTACAACGTGGTGTTGACGCACAATTCCCAGAAGTTGTACACAGATAGTTTGAATTATGATCGACTTCTTTCTGTTGGCTATTTCTTTGAGGGGGGAACGCTTGTTGACGCAACGAATAATTTGACGTCTGACTTCGGGGAATATTTTACAGAAACAAAGGATGCTCATTTCTTTTATGATGTCACTTTGCAAGGGGAGGCGTTTACGATTTACAGCGACACGCTAAAATACAATACAGACACGAAGTGGGCAAAAGTAATAGGACCTTCGAATATTCACAATGGTGAAAACCATATCTACACCGAATTAGGGTACTACAATACAGAACGAGAATTCGCGAAACTCTATCAGCGCTCTGTGATTTCAGGAAAAAATCGAGTGATGATGGGAGATAGTATTGTTTATGATAAGTTGTCGGGAGATATGTTTGCCTACAAGAATATTGATTATCACGACCAATTAAACAAAAATATCCTCCGTGGAGATTACGTGTGGTATAATGAACTTTCAGGGCATGCTTTGTGTTATGATAAAGCATTGGTAATGGACTATTCATCTGGCTCAGACACTTTGTATATGCATGCTGATACCATTCGCCTCACTACATACAATCTAAACACTGATTCCGTGATGCGCAAGGTTGATGCTTATTTCCATGTAAGAGCTTATAGAAAGGATATTCAAGCAGTGTGTGATAGTCTTACGTTTAATAGTGCTACGCGCTGCCTAACCCTTCACCGCGACCCCATCGTTTGGAGTGATAATCGACAAATCCTTGGTGAGCAGATAGATGTGAACTTTAATGAGCAAACAATTGATAGCGTATATGTCAGTCGTCAGGCATTGCTTGTTGAACAAGTAGATAGTGTACACTACAACCAAGTGAGTGGTCACGAGATGCGCAGCTATTTCAAAGATGGTGAGATGCACGAAAATTTTGTGGAAGGAAA
Organism: Alloprevotella sp.; assembly: GCA_045632685.1. Classification (GTDB taxonomy): domain Bacteria; phylum Bacteroidota; class Bacteroidia; order Bacteroidales; family Bacteroidaceae; genus Alloprevotella. Next base: position 472 of record JAZQXB010000062.1, on the reverse strand, counting down.
TGTGCGTGTGATTCAATTCCCTATGGAGAAGGATAGTGTGGTGCTCTACCAATTGTACATGGAAACCGCCAAGTTGAAGATGTCACTCGAAGAGCGCAAGCTACAGCGAATTTGGACACCTGCGTCAACTGGTCAATTTTATGGAATAGGAATGGCGCCCAAGGAGCATACCGTGTTGGAAAACTTTACTTGGTTTGATTATGTGCGCCCTCAACATAAAGACGATATTTATGAATGGCGCCCCAAGCGTAAGGGTACGGAATTAAAGAGCACTATTCGCCGAAATGCGCCGTTACAACATTTGTAAGTACCTTTAAGATTTAGGCAATAATATAGCAGTTGTCCCAATACCACAGACCCCTCCGCCCTTTGGGCACCTCCCCTAACTTTGGGGAGGAATTTTATATACTTCCTTACGCTTATAATTCCTAATTGGAAAGTCAAGCGAGGTAGACTAACTAAAATTGTCCCC
>JAZQXB010000061.1:0-67802 GCA_045632685.1 Alloprevotella sp. | reverse complement strand
ACAGATTTCGGGATTGGGGGTACAATGAACTTGGTGGGGGGAAATTACCCTTTTTGAAGAGTAGAAGGGGGGAAACTACCCCTTTGAGGTATAGGTTTTATTTTACACGAAAATGCGCAAACGCCTTATTTACGGGGTGTTTGCGCATTTTTGTTGCTTTTGTGGGTGTGTTTTGCGGGGGGGGGGCACCCCTATGGAGGGGGTGTAGGGGTATGGGGGAGGCATACGTTTCGTTAAGGGACGCTACCGGAGGGTCCCTTGATGATGCGTAGAGGTGTTACCCTACATTTGCAGTATGCTCTGTGTGGGCAGTCGAAGCATTTTTTATTTGCTCAAATTGCTTAATTTTCTCCCTTAATCGTCCTATTTCTTCAGCTTGTTCTCTTATTACAGTATCTTTTTCTCTTATGAGGTCTAAGAAAAGGGATGGATCCTGGTGTACCTCTTTCTTTGGTGTCTCAACTATATCATCATCATCAGGGTAGATACTTTTAAGGTCTTCATCATCAATCCAGATTTTCTTCATTGGGGTTTCTCTAAAAACATTATCCCCTCTACTCATCAACAGCCAATCAGGTGAAACTTTATAAAAATCACACATTATAGCAATCATATCTACCCCAACTTTCATTCTTCCGTTCAGAATTTCTGAAAATTTTGCTGGTTTTACACCTAGTGACTCGGCCAATTCAGCTTTATTATGTACTAGTCCTTTCGCTAAAATCGATATTGTAGCCCTTATAAATCGACGATTTATCTCTTCTTTAGTCAAGATTCTCTGAAATAATTGCATTTTTCTGAATTTTATTTTTGTGAAATACAGAATTTCTGTATCTTTGCAACGTGTTAAGAATTTAACGAGCGCTCAAAGATACAAAAAAATGTGGATTTGGGCAAAATATCAACTAATATATATATGATTATGGAACAGTACATTCATGTAACTAACGAGACTCGTAAAAAACTCGTTGAAATTTTCAATTGCACCTCGGTAATGATTTGGAAGGCTTTGAACTTTGAGAGCGATAGTGTATTGGCTGGTAAAATTCGCAAAGCTGCTTACGAGAATGGTGGAATTCTGATGGCTAAATCACCTGTAGTAGAAACAATTTTCGACCATGATAATTACTTGCATCAATATTTCCCTAATGGTGCAACGCTTGTTCTTAATAAGACGAATAGTGAGGGGGCTGTGATGTTTAAGGGTAAGACTATTAACACTTATAAGAATGTGATGTTGGAAGATATACCCATGATTCAAGATTTTGCAGAATCTTTACCTGGAATTGGGGCCAGGTCTTAGTTGCTTTTGAGGAAGCGACGACGTCGCTTCTTACGGGAACGGGGGATGATATGAGAATTAATGATAATTGGATTTAGTTATGGAATACTACGGTAATACGCTTTGCATAAGTGCCCGTGAGTTGGTGGATGGGGGTGTGATGAGTGCCCCGAACTACAAACAACTTGCCGCTCGTGGGCGTATCGATGTTGTTCGCCGTGGTGGCGGTGGCAGTCAGAATTACGCTTTGGTGCGGGTTAGCAGTTTGCCTACGAGTTATCGTGAGAAGGTGAATGCTTTGTATCCTAATCCAGATATGGAGGTATTGTTGGCGTGGTTGGACGCTAACTATGAATTGGACCAGGGTGCTGTTGCTTATTTTAACGACTGGCGTACGTCGTGTGGTTATGACCATGCGAGCGATGCCCACGTAGCGGAGTATGTTGCTAATGCGAGTGTGTTGAATGCTTGTATTAAGTTGTACAACAATGCTAAGGCGATTCATAAGACAATGGGCATGAAGTATGACTGGGATAAGATGCAGCAGGCTGTTGAGGGTTATCGTCAGCGCACAGGTCACACGTTGCCGAGTTCGATGCTTCGTTTTAGAAAGAGGGTTAATGAATACCTGGCTAAGGGTTATGCTTGCTTGATTAGCGGTAAGTTTGGCAATCAAGGTAGTCGTAAGGTTGACCATAGGACTGAGCGACTGATTATTTCGATTGCTGCACTTCCGAATAAGCCTTTCAATACGAGTGTTTGGGAACTATATAATTCGTTTGTGTGTGGCGAATTGGAGGTTTGGGATGTGGAGAGTGGTGAGCTGTTTAATCCTGAAGAATGGACGGATAAGCATGGTGATCCGCTATCGCTGAGTGAGAGTACGATTACGAATTACTTGAACAAACCCAAAAATCGATTGCTTATTGAGCATAGGACGACTTCATTCACGACGTTTATGCATGAGCAGATGCCTCACGTTCATCGACATGCTCCAGAGTTTTCGTTTTCAAAGGTGTCGTTTGACGACCGTGACTTGCCGAGAAAGTTGGCAGATACGAAGATTCGCCCGAAGGCTTATTATGCTTATGATGTAGCGAGTCAGTGTGTTGTTGGTTATGCTTATAACCGCTATAAGACTGTGGACTTGGTCACAGATTGTTTCCGCTCGATGTTCCGTTTGATTGAACGCAAGGGTTGGGGTTGTCCTGCCCAGGTTGAGGTGGAAAACCACTTGATGAGTCAGTGGAAGGATAGTTTTCTGAAGGCGGGTGTGTTATTCCCGTTCGTGCGCTTCTGTGCGCCTATGAACTCTCAGGAGAAGTATGCTGAACCTTTGAATGGTGCGAAGAAGCGTAGCATTGAACATAAGAACCACTTGGGAATTGGTCGTTTTTATGCCAAGAGCAGGGCTTACAGGACTGAGTCGAAGAAGGTGTTTGATGCGGCAAATGACACGTATGAGGACAAGCAGTATTATAGTTGGGATGAATTGATAGCTGACGACATGCGCGATATTGAGGAATTCAACCATTCGCTTCATCCGAACCAGAAGAAGTATCCAGGAATGACGCGCTGGCAGGTGCTTGAGGCGAACATGAACCCGACTCTTCAAACGATGGACAAGTCCGTTTGGGCCCGGTTTATTGGTGAGAAGGTTGAGACATCGATTCGAAGGAACAGTTACTGCAGGGTTGCTTATAAGGATTGGTGGATCTCCAAGACTGAGGTTATTGAGCGTTTGGAACCGAACAATTGGAAGGTTGATGCTTACTACTTGACTGATGAGGCTGGTGGCGTTCGTGACGTTTACATTTTCCAGCATGATCGTTTTATTGACAAGTTGGAGGATGTGGGTACGTTTAACACTGCGGATGCAGAGCAGACGGATGTGGACAGAGATGTTTTTGTTCGTCAGCAGCAGAAGATTGCGGACTTTAAGGGGTATGTGAAACGCAATGAGATTGGTATGGTGGGTGTGATGGAAGCGACGGCGTCGCCTCTTACGGGACAGGGAGCAGACGTGGTGGATGCTATAGATGCTATAGATGAGATGGATGCTATAGAATATGAAGTACCAGGTGCTATAGAGAGTATTTAGAATGGCATTAGAGATACTTTAGATTGCTGTTAGAATAGCGCAAGAATACACAGATGAGGGAAGCCTGTGTTGAACTGAATATCGCCCGTTATGGGTACGGTTTGGAATCTGGGAAAGTTTGGCGGTTCGACTCCGCCCTTGCGCCCTATTTAGTTTTTATTACCAACAGATTTATTATGATTACTTCGGAACAAAAAAAGAAGATTCTTGACGCGATTACAGCGAACAGGTGTAACTATCCGAGCGATGCGAAACACGCTGCGAGTTTGGGCATAGCGACTTCGGTTTACAGCGCTTTGAAGAATGGTCAGACAGAAAAGGCGTTGAGTGATGCCAACTGGATTAGTATTGCCCGCAGGTTAGGCGTTGATTTAAGGGGCGGTATTGAGTGGAAAGCCGCTCGAACGGTGACGTTTGACTTTATTACGACCCAGTTGGAGGCATGCCAGAAGAGTGGTTTGAGTGCCATTTTATGCGACATCCCGAATATTGGTAAGACTTTCACTGCTCGACATTATGTGAAGGGTCATCGTAATGCTATTTACGTGGATTGCTCTCAAGTGAAGACGAAGTTGAAGCTGGTTCGTAAGATTGCGGGTGAGTTTGGCGTGAGTGGTAATGGGCGGTATAGCGACGTTTATGAGGATCTTGTTTATTATTTGCGCTCGATTGCGAATCCGTTGATTATTTTGGATGAGGCAGGCGACTTGAGTTATGAGGCATTTTTGGAGTTGAAGGCGCTTTGGAATGCTACTGAGCGTTGTTGTGCTTGGTACATGATGGGTGCTGATGGCTTGAAGGCAAAAATTACTCGTAGTATCGAATGCAAGAAAGTTGGTTTTACTGAAATGCTGAGTCGCTACGGTGACCGCTATAGCAAGGTGACGCCTGATGATGGTAAAGAACGAGAAAAGTTTTTGCGCGACCAGGCAGCTGCGGTGGCGAAGGTAAATGCTCCTGATGGTACGGATATCGGTGTTTTGGTTCGCAAGACTGGTGGCGGATTGAGGCGCGTTTATACTGAGATTGAGAAATTAAAGATGTGAGATGAGAGGAGGGAAGCGACGGCGTCGTTTCTTACGGGATGAGGGGGTGGATGTAATAGATGTTATAGATTTAATAGAATAAATAATAAGGAATATGAACGACAACAATTTTTTTATTTCAACAGTACGTTACGAAAAAGTGGCTGAATCAGGATTCTCTAAAATGGTAAAAGAACAATACCTTGTTGACGCACTTTCATTTACAGAGGCAGAAGCACGTACAATAGAGGAAGTAACCCCTTACATACGAGGTGAATTCAGTGTTGTACAGATTGTGAAGCCACGCATTCACGACTTGTTTATGACAGACAATGCATCGGCGGGTCGCTTTTACAAGGTAAAATTTGCATACACCACTACAGACGAGAATACGGGGGCAGAAAAGAAAACAACTCATGTGAACCTTGTACAAGCGACAGATTTCAAGAATGCGCTTGCTAATTTCGAACAGGGGATGGAAGGTTGTCTGTTTGATTTTGAAATACTCTCTATCACTGAAACTATTATCGTAGATTACTTTATAGCTATATAGCGTATGGCAAGCCGTGCATATAGTCCGAAGGATGTTGCTCAGATTAAGCACAAGACGCTACCATTTGAGGGCATTTGGAAGGACGTATTTGGTAATCCTGAGCAAGGTGATACTTGGTTTATATCGGGCGCGAGCGCAAGCGGTAAGAGCAGTTTTGTGATGCAGTTGTGCAAGATGCTTTGCGGTCTTGGTAATGTTCTTTATGTGTCGCTTGAAGAGGGTGTGGGTGTTTCAATGCAGAATCGTCTTAAGGCATTCAAGATGGACGAGGTACAAGGTCACTTCCGTATTATCACAGATGATAATATAGAAAATCTTGAAGCTCGGTTGGCCAAGCGTAAGAGCCCGATGTTTATCGTCGTAGATAGTTATCAATACGCGTATGAGGCAGGTTGGGAATACTTGAAGACGCGCGCTTTGGTTGAACGCTTTAAGAAGAAGACCTTCATCTTTATTAGTCAGGAGGAAAAGAGTAAACCGCTTGGCAAACCAGCTATCCGTTTGAAGTATATGGCAGGTGTGAAGGTGAGGACGCATGGTTTGCGTGCTTATTGCCAAGGTCGGTATGCGACGAATCCTGGTGCTTATTTTAGCATTTGGAAGGATAAGGAGGTTGAAATTTATAATAAGACTTAGGGACGTGGAAGCGACGGTGTCGTTTCTTACGGGACAGGCGATTGGGGCGTGATGTAATAGAAGCTATAGATGTAATAGAAACTATGGACGAGACTATTGAAAAGATTGTGGGTGACGCTATGAAAGTTATCCAAGATTATAGTTACAGCGATCAGTATTTTATTCTTGAGGAGGTGTGCAACCGATTGCAACACTCAGCTGAAGAAGCTTTGAAGTTAGAATATTTTAATCCATTAAATGACGATGAGTAAGACGATGCGTGCCTTAGAGTTGGTTCCCCCCTCAGGAGCTCAATCAGTAGAGGCGTTTAAGATTGAGGGTTATGTGTGCGGTTATTGCCATGGTGAGGGTGTGTTTAACGCTCTTCATACGGATGAAGAAACGATTTGCCCTATATGTGGTGGTTGCGGTAAAGTTGACGCTCATGTGACTGTAAAATGGACGGGACATGGGAGTTTGGTGGTTATATAGATGCAATAGAGATAATAGATTCTATAGGTATGCAGGAAGTTGAGAATTTTTCAAGGTTTTATGGTTTGCTCCGGTTGTTGCCTTCGCATTTTGACCGTGATGAATTGAAGCGTGAACTTGTAATGCAATGGACGGGAAACCGTACGGATCATCTACGTGAGATGACGCGTTCGGAATATGATGCTTGTTGCACTGCTTTGGAAGAACTGACGGGCAGGAAGGTTCAACTGCGGAAGGGGCGTAGCACTTGTTTGCGGTTAATGCAGAAGCTCGGTATCGATACAACGGACTGGGGTCGTGTTAATATGTTTTGTCAAGACCCAAGAATATGTGGCAAACCTTTCGGCCGTCTGCATGTGGATGAACTTCACGGATTAGAGTTGAAATTACGTAGTATTGCCCGTAAAGGTGGATTGAAACGGACACAGAGAACAGAGTACAGAGAACAGAGTACAGAAGAAAGTAGTCAGCAATTTGTTGTGTTGCTACAGCAATATGGCCTTTGTTAGGACTCCATTTTAATAACATTATAAACGAATAGAAACGATTATGGCAAAACGAGAAAAGAAGACCATTATCAGTGGTGTAACCCGTGAGGTTGCGGAAGAGGCATTCGCAGCGTATGCTGTGGCAGATGCCCAGAGTGTAAAAATCAAGGCGGACATTGAGTTGCAGTGTGCGAAGATCCGTGAGAAGTATGCGAATCGCTTATCGGAATTGGACGACGAGAAAGCGAAAGCGTTTGAGACGCTACAGTCGTTTGCGGTAGAGAATCAAGCCGAGTTGTTCACGAAGAAGAAGAGTCTTGACATGACCCATGGTGTGATAGGTTTCCGCACGGGTACTCCGAAGTTGAAGACTTTGAAGGGCTTTACTTGGGCAAGCGCTTTACAGTTGGTGAAAGAGTTTCTTCCTGGTTATGTGCGCAGTTCGGAAGAAATTGCGAAGGATAAATTATTGGCGGACCGCGACGTAGAAAAAATGCCGGAAGACATGGCGCGTTGTGGTATTGCTGTAGTCCAGGATGAAAGTTTTTATGTAGAACCCAAACATGAAGATACGTTATGATTCAGGAAGTTTCTAAAGGTCCGAGAGTAGCCCTTTGCCGTGAATGTGGCGGTTCGGGTGTTGTTATTAGTGGACGTTTTATCAGGAAAGAAGAGATTTGTCCCCAATGCGAAGGCAGTGGCAGGGTTATTGTTAGTTCAAAGACAACACTTGATATACGTCCCTATAAGGAACAACCTGTGGGGCAGTAAACGAACCTCATCAAAACCCTTTATTTTATGGCCAAGAGGCGTGGCGTAAGCTACCAAAAGCGAGTTGCAGATATAAATAGGATATACGACCAGCATGCCAAATCAGGACTTTCTAACCGTGAAATATGGCGCAGGTACGTGTATCCTGTTTGTGGTATCAGTGAACGTACGTTTTATAACCTGCTGCATGCCTCTTGTGAGGAGAAAAATGAAGTTCCACAAGATATACAATTATTCTTTGATTTTTCGGGTACACTATGACACAAGCGAAATCGATGCGCGGTTTGCTTCAGCGCATATTAAAGGATATTCAGGTAGAGTTCAAGGATGAGTTTGACCAGAACTTTGAGCGTCAATCATTTTTTTCGGAGGCCTGGCAACGCAGGAAGAGTCCAACGCGCCCTGGTGGTAGCATTCTGATCGATACAGGGCAACTGAGACGTAGTGTTAAGAGCCGGGTGACGGAAAACAGCGTTGTGTTTTACTCGGACTTGCCTTATGCTTCGATTCATAACGATGGTGGTGAAATTCGTGTGACAGAGAAGATGAAGCGGTTCTTTTGGTATAAGTATAGTTCGGCAGTCGGCAGGTTTGGACGGAAGAAGAATGGTGAACTGAGGAAAGATAAACGGACTGTTCAACTTAGTAGTGAGGCTGAGTTCTGGAAGTTTATGGCATTGAAGAAGGTTGGCAGCACTATTAAGATACCCCGTCGGCAGTTTCTGGGTGTTTCGGAAGAAGTGGAACAGGGTGTGCGTGAGATTATCGAAGAGAATCTCAGAGAATATTTTAATCACGAATTTAATCCAGTAGGGAAATAGTATGAGAAAAGAACTTTATAAAGATATTTGTAAGGTGTTGGGGGCCCTATATTCAATACCTGGAGATGGTATTTACCAACTAAAAGAAGGGGATACAGCACCAGAAAATGCAGAGCGGGTTGTGAAACATATTGATCTTTGGAACCAAAACGTTGAGTTTATAGAAGAAGAGATGGCTTGGGAGCGTCCAGCTGTATTTGTTGAGTTTAACCCCATCCGTTGGAGGGAAGTAATGCAAGGGGTAGAATATAGGGCTGAAACCTCCATAAATTTACATATAGTTTCAGATTGGGGGGGCGGTACTTATGATGGTTGCGAATTAAAGGAAGAATCCTTAAATGTTTTTGACCTATCAGATCAAATTCATGCGGCACTTTGCGGGTTAACGGGGGAGCGATTTGCAGATTTTGATATTATAGAAACTAAAACCAACCATAATCACGAAGAAATTGTTGAGCATATAGATGTTTACAAATTCGTAGCGATAAAGAAACTAGATTAAAAAGAGCGTCGTGCGAGTTGCACGGCGCTCTTTTTTAGATTTGATAGTCTTTGGGGTTTATTTGCTCTTTCTCTTGCCAGCCCCAAGTTAATGTGTCTTGAATGTGGCGAATTGCTTTTTTATAGAAGTCAGTAAAGTCTTCCATGTTTTGGAATTCGTAATATTGGGGTTGGTCGTCCGTCCCAAACTTGAAGAGTACCGGGAGTGATTCCCCACTGGTTTGCAGTGCGAGGTCGTATGCTGCTTTATAGTTGAATTGGTTTTCAGAGGATAACCAAATGGGCATACCCTTCCAAGTGAACCCTTCGCAGATTTTACATTCAACGGTGTTGTTAATCCAGTTGAAGATGGTGTCTCTGATTTCATGCCATGATGGTTGGTGGTTGAATTCCTCTTCCCAATAGGTGATGCATCCCTCCTTATCTATGAAATTCCAACGGATACGCCACTTGTTTTTTTGTGGGTTTGTACACTCTATAAAATCAACATTTGTGGTTGCTTGTACTATTTTCATGAGTTTTTTTTGTTGGTAATTAAAGAAGTTCGTATATTTGCAGTAACGATTCCGTAGCTAATGACTACCGATTCGTTGATAGCGGGGGCTGGCCTTAGGTCAGCCGTCCGTTTTTTTGTATAGTAACGTCAGTGTTCCATCCGTTTCCCTAATCCATACTTCATTGATAGTAGCCCCATGGGAAATTCTTTCAAGCATACTTCTTTTCATAAAACGTTCTGTTAAATCAGGGCGTTCTATTATTAGATTGCTTGCTTGTTTCAACCCATGCGACATCATGTTTGAAAATGCTCTTTTAGGATTGTCAGTTACAAATCCTTCATGCTCGTACCACACACCATTTATTTTGAGGTCAGGACACTTGCCTTCGTATTTTGTACCAATTAAATCCCCATAGATACATTCGTATTTGAATTTAGGTGGTCGTGACATTTTGGGCGTAAGTTCAACCATTGCGCCGTCTTTGGCGAAGAATTCCGCAACACTTATTAGTTTTTCGTAATCGCTATCCTGATTATTCACCATTCTGTTTATGTGGATAGAGCCTTTCCCGTGTTTTATTACAACGTCTTGTTTTTCGTAACAAGTGTGGACTAATTCGCATGCTTCACACATGCTGTTATCTGGGATAAAACTTTTAGCGAGTTTTATTTCCCCTTTAGCGATTTGGCAGTTGTTGCACTTGCGTATGGTATAAGGATTGTAGTCGGGGAAAGTCTTCTGCTCTTTGCCTGGATTGAAGCGGAAGATGCCTTTTGCGTCTTTCCCGGTTGCGAGTTCCCCAAGTGCGATTGCTTCATCGTGGTCTGTAGGTGGGTGTTTGGACTTTCGTACCTGTACGACTGTGCACCGGCAGTTCCATCCGTTAGGTGGGTAGAACTCTTCCCAGAATGGGTCGTTCATAGGCAGGGTGATGCCATGCATGTCGGCATGTTCGGGCCGCACTTTGTTGTCGCCCGCTGTGCGGTACTGCAAGTAATAGCGGTCTGCATCGTGCTGGAACTCTTCCCATTTTTCTGCCATAGTCGCTGACGCTTGCACGAAATTGTATTCCGCGCGCAGGTAGTGCTCGTTGTATGTGGCATGAATCTTTTGAACGTCATTCAAGAACTGTTCGAATGGTTTTCGATTGCCGTTTTCATCCAGGAGTGAAGGGAACGCTTCGTTGAGTTCGTGGAACGTTTTAAGCCCGGAGAATATGTAGTTTGAGCGTTGCAGGCGACGACGCATGTTGTCGGACATGGGTACCTGGTGCATGGATTCATCCAAGATGGACGCATGTGTATTTATGAAATCTTGTGCCTCGTCTTCTGCTATAATCCCCACTTCAAGGTTTGCCCCTTTTTGTTTGAAAAGGGCTTGCATCATTTTTTTGAACTTGTCGGCGAGTTCTTTTTTATCGTCGTGAGCAAGTTCAAGTGCGTTTTCGGGGTTGTAGTCGGCGAGGAAGGATTTGTATCTTTTGTGTAGCCCCAGATAGTTGTTGGGGCTTAGTCGAAAAAATTGGTTGCTTTCTGTTTTGTGTTGTTTTCTTTAGGATCTTCAGGGTCTTTAGGGTCATTAAGGATGGGGATGTTGTTTCTTCGTTCGCCAACTGGCATGCCGTATTTTTCTGCGAAATAAGCTGGATCCACGTCGTATCTGTCGGCAATCATTGTTTCGTATGCGACCTGCTGTTCGGGCGTATAGTCCACAGCCTCGTCCCATTCGAATCGCAACCCTTTGACAGGGAACCCGTGGCGTACCATACGTGGTATGAGTTGGTTGTTGACCATATCACGCAGCATGTCGCAATCGGCATTGATGAGGTTCTCAAAGACCTCGAGGTGGGTTTGCGACTGTGATAGCGAACTTCCGTCCTCAATGGTCATTGTTTGCCCAATAATGAGTTTGGAGATTTCAGAATTCGCTCTATCGATTCTCTTGTCATATACATTGAAAGCGTCCGACTTGCCCGACTCGACGAATTCAATTTCCGTATCAGTTCCCGCCACCATGGAGAGTGAAGCCCCTGCCTCGCGTAACATTTTGTCGAGTGTTGCTAATACTGTTTTGTCCCTGGAATTCGTGCGCGCGATACGCATGGGCATGCCAAAGATTTCGCCAAAAGTGTCCCAGAATGCGAGCATGTTCTTCTTAGGAATCGTAGCCGTAGCAGCTTTGTGATATAGTCCTAAATCGGTAGGTTCTCCCACCTCAATTAACCAGTCGGCAAATTGCTGTTGATGGTAGTCAATTCCCGAAGTCCAATCCTGCCCCAAATCTGTAATGATGCGGTGGAATTCGGGTATTACATGTTTTCGTGGTAGCAGTGTTACCCCGGAATATGTCATACACCCATCGCCATCGGTGGTGATGTCGCCCAATTCAATGAGCGAATGTCCCCAATAGATGGATGAAAGCGATAGTTTGAGCAGTTGCTTAAACCATGCCTGGTCGAAAAAGTGCATTGCTTCTTCGTTCTCATTTCCCTGGGTATCCACAATTTTGAATGAGCGCGCCATAACGAATCCTTCGCGTTGCATGACGCACCCAGAAAGATGGAGGTCAACCTCGACATCACGGTATATGTCGTAGAGTCGTTGACGGTTTGGACTGTCCACGTTGATTGCGGTTTGCCACGCCATGCGCCAGTCTTGAATGTCCTTTCGGGTGATGGCGTCCGTTGTTCGATGTAGGTCAACGATGATTTTCTGGGCTTTTGCGAGGTCTGATTTTTTAGCAAGGTTAAAGTCACCGTATGGCGTGTGGATGATGTTTTTAGGTTTGCTTGAGAAGCTAAAGAAGTCTTTGAATGCCATATTACCAGTTGTGTCTTAGTTTGGGTTGTGAACTAAAGGTTACCCCTTGACTCTCGGGGTTCCCTTGTTGGTCGGTTTTGATAGGTAGGTCGGGAATTATTTTCCCTGCTTGTACGCCTTCCAACCATTTGATAGCGCGTTCGTAACGCTCTTTGCGTATTTCAGTCCCCATCTTTTGGGGCATGGCAGCCACCATGTGGTAGAGCGCAATGTCGCAGACGTATGTTACGATGAGTGCATCACGATGAGTTACCTCAGCGCTGAATATCGCCTCTGTGTCGTATTTAGGTCGGAGATAAGCCGCAATTTCCTGCTGCGCGACTAATTCTGCATTTTCCCTGATTGCAGGGTCGGTTTGAGAAACCACCTTTAGGGCGGATTCGCCAATAATTATTTTGTAGTCTTCTTCTGTGATGAACATAATGAGCAAAGTTTGGGGAAGCGACGGCGTCGCTTCTTACTGAAAGAAGGAATGCTATGAGGTTATGTAAAGCGCCTTATTTTCGATGTCAGTGATTTTTGTTCCTTTGACGAACCTGTGCTCACGGATCATTCTTCTAAGGTTAGTTTTTGATGCAACGACTAATTTGCGGTTCATAAGAAGAACCATGTGTTTGCGCTTGGTGATGCGTTTTAATTTATCGGCCTTGCTGATGGCTCTTTGGAAGCGCCAATCAAAAATGAGTTGTTTGATGAATTGTAACATAGGTTATGAGGTTTTGATTGTAATAGATGCTATAGAGAGAATAGATGCTATAGATTTGTTACCATGCGTTTTTGGGTTTTGGTCGGGGAGCGAAGAGCGGTCGGAAGGTCTCTTGACGTGTGTTTCGCTGGAGTGTCCAGATAGCGCCTTCGTCGGCGTCGGGAGCATCGTCGTGTACGCGACTGCCCCGCTCCAGCGCGAGAGTTTGTTCGATGCCGACTTGCATATCAGGATTGTCTTTGAGTGCTTCGTTATAGAAGACATGCCCACGTTCCCAAAGTGGCGATATGGCTTCTATTCTCTGGAGTTTGTCGGGTTTCTTTCGTTTGTCCGCCATGATAGGCAGTTGATACCCTCTGAGATTGCCTTCAGCCTCGAACTCGTCAAGAATGATGTCCTGCATGAAATTGGCTTCCATAAGGAAGTGGACAGATGCAGCTTCGCGTGTACGTTCGTAGAGGTCGTAAAGCCAACGTACCATTTCGCTGACGGTAGCCTGGCGTACGAAACAATCAATGAGGTGTAGTTCCTTGCCTATCTTTCCCCATAGTCTGCATGCTTTGTAGTCGTTAGCCGTAGTGGATTTGAAAGAAGGGTCGGTGTAGCATACCAGCATTTCATACTTATGGAGTTTTGGAAGTCGCTTGTATCTAATCCATTCTGCTCGGAAGATTGTTCCGTCCACAATGGGGTTGTGCATCATTTCCTTTTCCCAGGCACGATACCCCACGAAGTCACGATATTCCATCGCTTCCTGTTTTGTCCATTTCTCTCGCCAGACGGGTTCGCCAGTTTTATCTACCGCCTGAATCTTTGAAAGGAATACCCCACGTGTTTTTGAGATGTTGAAGAGCACGGAGTTTTTAGATATGAGGTTTCCGACCATGATGAAACGCCCACGTCCAACGTCAAGTGACCCGAAGAGCGCTTCTTTTACCCAGTCTGTAAGGTCGTGCACTCGCTTTTCGTTTCGGCAGAGTTCGTCATCATCCAAGTCGTCGATAACGATGTAGTCCGGTCGTGCTTCACGGTCGCGCAAACCACGTGGCGATTGCCCGCGTCCACATGCGAGAAATTTGACCCCATTCGCCGCTTTGAACTCCCCATCCTGCCAAGACGTGTTTGCGCGCTGTTCGCCAAAATCTGCAATGATGCGCTGGTTGTTTTCGAGTTCCGCCTGGATGTCGCCCAGTAGTCGGCATGCACTGTCTTCGGATTTTCCGACTATGACCATGAAATTGATGAGTCTCTTTTCCTGGAACATGAGCCATAGGGGCACGAAAATGTCCATGTGGGCAGATTTAGCATGTCCACGTGGCCACATGAATACCGCTTTGAGGTTAGGTGTTGTTTTGACTTTAAGGGCGGCAGCATTGTGGAATGGTGCGTTGTGAATGGTTCTTATAGCCTCTCCCGTTGTTTTGTCGCGCAGGGTGAGGAAGTGTGGAAAATAGTATTCGCAGAAAGCCGCATAGTTGCTCCTAAGCCGAGCGATACGCTTGTCGCGTATGGCAGGTGTCTCAGCAGCGAGGACGGTCGTGTCGGTTATAGACTGTACTCTCTTACAATGCTCGCGCCATGCCTCGAGTGCTTGTTTTTTTTCGGAGTTGGTCATGGTTGTCATGGAAGCGACGGCGTCGCTTCTTACTGGATATTGTTATTGATGCCCATTTGCTCTATGATGTAGAGATCCTGGTACTTGTTGATGGCTTTGATAAGTTCGGGTGTAACGGCATTGTCGATGGTAGAACGGTATTCAATCCACTTAGAAAATGCCATGAATACTTCGATTGCGTCCACGACGTTGGCCTTCTTGTCCAACTTTTCTATTACTGCAGAAAGTTTCGCCAACTTGTCGCCCAATCCTGCGATTAGGTTTGGGTCCTGTGACTCGTTGACCTGTGTGATAAGCGTGTCGATGGTGAGCAAAAGTTTGTTGACGAGTTCAGGGCGTGACACTTGTTTCGCAGCCCTTGCTTCCTTCCACCCTTCTGCGGTACACCACTTAGAGAGGGTGGTGCGTGAGATGCCCACCTTTTCAGAAATTTCGATTTGCTCCATTCCCGAAAGGAAGAGGGAGCGCGCGAGCGATTTGAGTTTTTCAAGGTCCTGCTTAGAACGACTCTTTTTTGTTTCTTCAGTTTTTGTCATGACGTTTGTTTGTTTTTTATGGGTAGTCGCGCTACCCGTTTGTGAAATTCAATGCAAAAGTGCAGTGTTTCAGTGGTTTTTCAAAAAAAGTGTGCAATGGTTGCATAGAAGTGTGCAAGCGTTTCACACTTTTTTTGCGGGGTGGAAATTGCGCCGTAATATTGCACTGAATTTTGCATAAAACGAGAACAATTATGAGTAGACGTGTACGTATTTCGAATGACAGTCTCAACAGTTATGGAACCCGTGTGCTGACTGCCGGTATGAATATCGAGCAGTATTGTAGGAACCCTGTGTTGCTGTATATGCATGAGCGTGGCAATGTTATTGGCTACGTGAAGGACGTAAAGATTGAGAACGGCGAGGTGACTGGCGAACTGATGTTTGACGAGGCCTCAGAACTCTCCCGTCGTTGTAAGAAGCAGTTTGACTTTGGTAGTTTGAAAATGGTGAGTGCCGGTATAGACGTATTGGAACTCAGCGATGATGCCACGCAGGTTGTAGCCGGTCAGACGCGTCCGACCGTGACGAAGAGCAGACTCTTTGAAGTGTCTCTGGTAGATATTGGCTCGAACGATGATGCCATCCGCTTGAGGAAGGATGGTAAGTGTATAACCCTTGGGGCAGATGGTGAATGCCATTTACCCTTATTAAATAACCCAAATTCACAAAAAGAAATGGAACAAAAACAGTTGGCCCTCGCATTGGGCTTGCCCGAAGGGGCAGACGACGCGGCGATTCACTCAGCCATTGAGAGTTTGAAAGCTTCAAAGGCGGAATCGGAGCAGTTGAAGCAGGAGCGTGACACGTTGGTATTGGAACGCATCACTAAATCCGTTGAAACGGCCATCCAGGAGAAGCGCTTGGATGCTAGCAAGAAGGAACAATTCATTGAACTCGGCAAGAAGGTTGGCTTTGAAGAATTGGCAGGCATTCTCGGTGCGATGGCGCCCCAGGTGAAACTCTCTGCTGTTATTGGTCATCAAGGCGGTGCTGCAACGCAACCCACCACGGCAACTTATCAGAAGTTGAGCGAAGTTCCCTCCGACAAGATTATGGAACTGCGCAGCGCCCAACCCGAAGAGTACAAACGTTTGTATAAGGCCGAATATGGCATTGACTGCGTGATTGAGGATTAGTTCAGAGTACAGTGAACAGAGTACAGACAACAAATAAAAAAGAAAAAGCAATGAAAACAATTTTAATGATGCTCACCGCCGTATTGTTTAATGCGTTGACGGGAGCGAGTTTTGGCGCTTTGCTTGGTATTGACCCCATGGTTGGCGCCTTGGGTATGAATGGACTTGCCACCGTTGCAGGTGTAGCGAAGCCTGGTGTATTACGTGCAGGTGTATTGAAAGAAGTTTGGACTGGTGAGATGGTGAAAGCCCTCCGCGAGTTACTTGCCGGCACGTGGTTGGATGGTATTCCCGACAATTCTTCGTTGGTGGATAACGATGTGATTCACTTGGTTGACGTAGGTGTGGATCCCGACGTATTGGTGAATAATACCACTTACCCCATCCCCTCCCAAGACTTAACAGATGCAGATATTACCATCAGCCTTGACAAATTTCAGACGAAGGTGACTCCTATCACAGATGATGAATTGTATGCGATCAGTTACGACAAGATTGCACGTGTTAAGGAAAGCCATTCGAATGCGATTAACGATAGTAAGTTCGCGAAGGCCGCTCATGCATTGTGTGCAACATCACACACCGCGAAGACACCTGTATTGACAACTTCAGGCGATAAAGATACGGCAACAGGTCGCTTGAAGATGACGCCTAAGGACCTTGTGGCTATGAAGCGCTCGCTTGACAACTTGAAGGTGCCTGTTGATAACCGCCGCCTTGTGTTGTGCGCTGACCACGTGAATGACCTTTTGGAGGCAGACCAGAACTTTAAGGAGCAGTATAACATCAACCGCGGTGAGGGTACTGTAGCACGCATGTATGGTTTTGACATCTATACGTTTGGTAACAACCCCTTGTACACCACAAGCGGTGAGAAGAAGGCGGTGGGTTCGACTGCAGGTGCAGGCGAGTTCCAGTGTTCATTTGCCTTCTATACGAAGCGCGTGTTTAAGGCAACAGGTTCGACCAAGATGTACTGGAGCGCAGCAGAAACAGACCCCGAATATCAGCGTAACAAGGTGAACTTCCGCCACTACTTTATCTGTATGTTCAAGAAGGCAGATGCCGGTGTTGTGATGCGTAGTGGTTATAAGGCATCGTAATGGCAGCGCTTAAATATTTAGTTATCCACTGCACCGCCACGGCCGAAGGTCGTGAAGTATCGTCGGACGAGATACGAGCATGGCACACGTACCCAGTAAGCAAGGGTGGCCGTGGCTGGAAGCAGGTGGGTTATACCGACCTGATACATTTGGATGGCAAGGTTGAACGCCTTGTTAACAATAATGAGGACGCGCATGTGGATCCTTGGGAGATTACGAATGGTGCTAAGGGGTATAACTCTGTAAGTCGTCACATCGTATATGTTGGCGGTTTGGCCCGTGATGGTGAGACAACTAAGGATACGCGCACGCCTGAACAAAAAACGGCATTGAAGACTTATGTTCAGGACTTTCACCGCCGGTTTCCCCGTGTTCGTATTATCGGGCATCGGGAAGTCGCCGGTAAAGATTGCCCGAGTTATGACGTTCAGGCCTGGTTGAAAGAGATAGGAATAAATCAATAAAACGAGTGGTATGGACCTCAGCGAATTTCTCAATTACTTACTCGGAGGTGGGCTGTTGGCTGCTCTCATCGGAATCTTGACATTGAAAGCGACCATACGTAAAGCGACCGCAGATGCTGAGCGTGCTGCCGCCGAAGCTGAGCGGGTAAGGATTGAGAACGCTGAACAGGCCACTCGGGTATTGATAAACAACATTATTGAACCCCTTAAAAAGGAATTGCATGAAACTCGAGAAGAACTTCGTGAGACGAAGAAGGAATTGGGCAGCACGAAACGTGAGATGGCCCGTTTCCGTAAAGCGTTTGGGGATGCTAACAACTGTAAGCATAGCGATGATTGCCCTGTGCTTCACCGGTTGCGCGACCAACCGAAAAGCGACGGTCTTGACGGAGAATTCGGTGGGGGTGCGCGTGGACAGCCTTTACTACGAACTAAGGATGGAAAGCGTGGAGATGATCCCGCAATCGGAAGTTCGCTTGTCGATTCCGATGGACAGTCTGCGTAAACTCCCTAAGTCGGCGGAATTCCGCGGTAAGAAGGGGCAAGCAAACGCAATCGTACGCAAGGGTGGCGACACGATATATGTGTATGCGATTTGTGATAGTTTACAGCGCCGAAGTGACTATTATGAACGTCGCGCCACCCTGTACGAAGCCGCCTACGATGAGTTGGTGGTGCTGTTAGAAAAGGAGAAAGAACGCCGTACGAATCCGGTTCGAACAGCGTTAGTTTCGCTTTTAGCAGGTATTATTATCGGCGTGTTATCAACAATTATTGTAAAACAAAAAAACAGGAAGAAATGAGTAATAAACGTTTTATCTACGGTATAGGCGAAGTTACCTTTAATGGAAAGCAACTTGGTTATATTGAGAAAGGAAGTTGGGATTGGGGTGGCACGAAACCAGAAAGTACAGACATCGAAGCAGAGCAGGTTCCGGATGCTCCTGTACTTGTGCTTGCCAATAAGAATGGCAGTATATCCCCTACGTTCAACCTTATCCAATTGGATTATGAAAATTTACATTTGGCACTTGGTGGTGAGTTGGTAGGTTCTGAAGGTGCTTATACGGGTTGGAAGGCCCCAACATCTATCATCCAATTGTCTGGGGCGGTGGTTATTAAATTTGCAAGTGGGCAGAAATGCACAATTCCGAATGCACAGCTCCTCTCCAACTTGAGTGGCAAACTAACTTTAACGGAAGTATCAAAAATTGAATGCCAACTTAAGGTGATGAAACCGGAGAATGGTGGTGCGCCTTATGAAATTGCAGATACAACAGAAGATTGATGGACGACAAAGTCATTAAGCAAATACAACGGGAAGGAGCAGACGCGCTATTAGACGTGGGCGTCAGTGTGCCTTTAAGGGCGGTTAAACTGCCTTTCAAAAAAGTTCCCGTGGAACTGCGCGTGACAATGAAACGACCTTTTATGTCCGGGCAGATCCTTTTTGCCCGGACATTTCTGTCTATGGGTGTCACGAGCGAAGAAGTATGGAATTATTCGAAGGAAGAGGAAATGGAATTCCTGGCCAAACATGGTTACACAATTAGCAAAATGATGGCTTATACCGTATGCCGTGGATGGTGGAGCCGCCATTTGTTACTGCAACCTATGGCATGGATAATTAGAAATTTTGTGGACCATCACTATTTACTCGGGTTACTACGCCGATTTGTTAGTTTGATGGGCACAGACCATTTTATACCTATTATCAAATCAGCGGAGATGACGAACCCGATGAAGCTGAGAATGAGCCAAAAAAGAAAGGGGAGTTAACGAATCAATATGAAGGTTCCCATAGCCCCTTCGGATTTGTTTGGCAAATTGCTAGTGCAACAGGATGGAGTGTAGATTACATCCTGAATAAAGTCAATTACCAAACTTTAATAATGATGTTAAGCGATGCCCCAAGGTACGTGAGAAAGAAGAACGAACAAAGTGCAGAGGATGAAGCCCAAGACATCGTAGGATTTTTTCAAAGTAACCTCAAATAATTATAAATGGAACCCGTAAGAGTAGAACTATTGATTAATGATAAACTGAGTGCAAGAGTAGAACAGGCTGTAAAGAAAATGGAATCTTTATCAGACCGTTCAAGACAAGCAAAGAAAGAAGTTGAAGAGTTAGGGAAGTCTGGTATTTCTCTAACTAAAACTTTTGGGAAATTGGCTGCGGCGTTTACACTTAAAGAAGTTGTTTCCCAAATAGCGAATGTTCGTGGTCAGTTCCAACAGTTAGAAGTCGCCTTCACCACAATGCTTGGCAATGCAGGTAAAGCAGATGCTCTGATGCAACAGTTGGCGAAGACCGCAGCTATTACCCCATTTGGACTGAATGATGTCGCAAATGGGGCGAAACAACTACTTGCATACGGGTTTGAAGCAGAAAAAGTGAACGAAACGCTCGTTCGCCTTGGTGATATTGCCGCAGGTCTTTCAGTCCCCCTCAATGATTTAGTATACCTATATGGTACAACTATGGCCCAAGGTCGTTTATACACCCAAGACCTTAACCAGTTTACAGGTCGCGGTATACCTATGATTGCAGAACTTGCAAAACAATTCGGAGTTGCTGAAAGTAAAGTGAAGGAACTTGTTGAATCAGGGCAAGTTGGTTTTCCACAAGTTCAAAAAGTTATTGAAAATCTTACAAATGAAGGGGGAAAGTTTGGGGGACTGATGGCGGCACAATCTCAAACGATAACAGGACAAATCTCAAACATTGAAGATGCAATTAGCATGATGATGAATGAGATAGGTCAACAGAATGAGGGGATAATCAACACAACCTTAAGTGGTGTTTCGTATGTTATTGAACATTATGAACGTTTTGGTCGAATTTTACTTGGACTTACCGCTACCTACGGTGTATATAGGACTGCCGTCATGGCTGTTACAGCAGCAAAAGGATGGGCTACTGCGGCAGAAGCACTTCACTATAATTGGTTGCTTCTTGTTGAAAAGGCACAGAAATTATTAAATGCAACGATGCTTAAGAATCCTTATGTCTTGGCTGCTACTGCCATAGCTGGTGTGGTTGTGGCTTTGGTTTCAATGAAAACAGAAACTGAGCGTTTACAAGAGGTAGAGGAAGAATATCAACGCGTGAAGCAATCGATAATTGATGCCGAAAACGAGCATATAAGAAAAATGAACGAACTTTGTGATATAGCTGGGGATGAGGCTTTATCTACAGACACCAGACGTTCTGCCCTACATGAGTTGGAAATGAAATACCCTGATATTTTCAGTAAGTATGACACAGAATTTGAAAAACTTAAAAATATACGAGACATCAAATTAGAAATTGCAGAATTGGAGGGGGGTAAGTCCATAACGATTGCAAAGAATGAATTAAAAAGTGTTGAGGATAGAATTAAAGAACTAGAAGCGAAGAAAAACGACGTATATTATACGACGGGCACTGGAATGTATGGTGCGTATTCGACAAGAGTTGGTGGGTTATCTAGTGAAGAGGAGGATGAATTAAAAAATCTCAAAAATAAGCGCACAAATCTTAAAGGCCAAGTAAGGAAAGATGAAGTCAATCACTATTTCCAAAATTTAACAGGGATTAGTAATGATGTGCTTGAGGTGCAAATTCAAAGGCGTGAAGATTTGTTAGCTAAAATGGTACTCCAGAATAAGAAATACGGGGAGATTCGGGGGAATAGTAATACAGAAGGTGTCTTTAGCGAGGATGAACTTAAATATCAACTCAACCAGCTCAAAGCAGAAAAGGCAAAACGTGAGGCAGATAGAGGCAGTAGTTCGGATTGGGGTAATTCAGCAAAGGCTGCATATCAGAAAGCTTTGAAAGAATATAATGATTTTATCAACAACCAAAATAATAGTATAACCCAGGAGGAATATGAAATAAGAGCTAAAGAACTTAAAGCCACATTAGATAAGACTAAGAAAGAGTATGAAAAGACAAAAACAGTAACTAGCACAGATCAGAAGAATAACGATAAAGCAACAAAATTAAAAAGGCAGCTTGGGGAGGAACTTGTAAAACTCCAAGAATCTAATGACGAGGCCGAACTCAAAGCCATGCAGGATGGTTTTGAGAAAAAACTTCGTGAGATAGAGAACGAATATACAGTCCGCGTGCATGAGATAGATAAACTTGAGACGAAATGGAAACGAGAAAATGCGGATGCTGGTGTTGTTACAGGTGAAAATGGTCTTAGTGATGAACAAACCAAAGAGTTGCAAACCGCACGTCACTTAGCTGAACAGAATCGTATTAAAGCGGTTGGGGAGGTTACACGCGAGAACCAAAAGGAAGAGAAAGCGGCGATGATTGAATACCTCAAACAGTATGGTTCTTTCCAACAACAAAAGCTTGCCCTTACAGAGGAATATGCAGCCCTTATAGCAGATGTAGATGCTTCTGCTGTAAGCGAGACCACGAAACAATGGCAAAAGGCAAGGTTGCTCAAGGAACAGAAGCAGAAAGAAGCTTCTCTCTCCCTTGAGAATATCAGCAAGGGTATAGATTGGAATGCCCTGTTTAGTGGTATAGGAAATCTGACACAAGAGATGCTTGTTCCTATGATGGAACAGTTGCAGGCTTATGTGAAGACTGATGAGTATGCAGCTGCTGATGCGCAGACTCAGCAGGAGGTTACTACGCTTATACAAGAACTGCGCCAATATGTCGGTACAGACCAAAGCATAACTTGGCAGAATCTTGATCAGTCAATTAAAGATTTCACCCAATCTGTAGTAGCATTTGATAATGCTAAGAAGGCGGAAGATAGAGCTATTTCTGAACGTGAAGCTGGAAGGGTTAAACTTGCCTTAGGGGAGATCACCCCTGAAGAGTTTAAGCGCTTGGAGAATGAGGCGCAACGATTGGGGGAGGCAACAGCTTCCGCCCGTGAATCAATGAGCATCTTTGCAGAACACCTAAACACCGTTAGTGATGAGGTGGCGAATTTTACTTCAGGCCTGACCACGGCATTAAATAAAGCTAAGGGTTGGGAAGGAGTGGATGGTTTCTCTGGAGTAAAATCAGCAGTTGGGAATATAGATACATTGAAAGGTACGTTAGACTCAATACTCCCTTCTCTAGGTGATGGGATGGCTTCAAAACTCGGGAGTTCTTTGTCTTCAACCTTAGGGAGTGGACTTTCTTCAATAGGCAGTGGGTTAAGCAATATAATGTCAAGTGGCATTGGGGGATTGGTGGGTATCGTTGCTCAGATTCCCAAACTGATTCTAGACCTTGTTGGTGCTGTCAAAAGTATGGTAACAGGGATGCTAAATTCTTTGACTGAACTTATATCATTAAGGTGGATAGATGACCTTGTTGTCAGTATTCTTGATGCGGTAGGTGAGTTTGTTAATGCCATTTTTGATTTACCAGAGAACCTATACAAAGTGTTAGAGGCTATTATTGTTAATGGGATTGGCGGTCTTTTGGATACTGTTATCGGTCGCATAGGCAATATTCTCTCATTTGGTTTTTTGAGTTCAGAAGGACCGAGTGCCTGGTTCACCAACTCTAACGAAAAAGAAGTGGCGGAAGTTATTGAACGACTTACGCAACGCAACGAAACCCTCCAAACTGCGATTGAAGACCTTACTAGTGAAATTGTACAGAGTAAAGGCATAATATCTGTTAATGCCTATAAAAAAGCAGTAGAGTATCAAAAGGAAACCAACCAAAATTACCTTGATATGGCTCTAGCTCAAGCTGGGTATCATGGTTCTCACCATAGTTGGAATTATTATTGGAGAGGTTTTTCCGATGCAGATATTCAAGATTTCAGCGACCAAATTGGACGTGCTTGGGACGGTAATATATGGAATCTATCCCCAGAAGAAATGAAGTTGCTTCGTGGTAATGTTGATTTGTGGTCTCAAATACAAAATACAGGTAAAGGTGGTTATGGTGGGCGCGTAACGGAGAAATTAGATGACTACATCGAACAAGCGGGGAAAGTCGAAGAACTAACGAATACACTATATGAAGGTCTTACTGGAATATCCTTTGATGGTATGTATAGCAGCTTTATTGACAACCTTATGGATATGAAGTACAGTGCCAAAGATGCCGCTGAAGACATTTCTGAATACTTTATGCGCGCAATGCTCTCCAATAAGATTGGTGAGATGTACGCCGATAAACTTGAAGAGTGGTGGCAAGACTTTGGGAAATCAATGGAAGACGGGGAACTTTCTCCTGAAGAGCGCGAGGAATTGTTAAACCGCTACATTGGATATGTTGAGGAAGCCCAAAAACTTCGAGATGAAATGGCTGCCGCTACAGGGTACACTGGTGAAAGCGGAACCTCACAAAATGGTAAAAGCGGGGGCTTTAATGCTATGTCCCAAGAACAAGGCACTAAACTTGAAGGATTGTTTACTAGTGGTCAAATGCATTGGTCAGCAATAGATGCAAATATTGAGGATGTTTGCGATAAAATGGATCGTGCAGAGTTATTGTTAGCAGTGATTGCTGATAATACAGGAACCACAGCATCCTCTCTCAAAGATATGAGAGAAGATATGCGAAAAATTATACGTGATGGTCTTAAAATAAAATGATATGGACAAAATATTAAGTGGATTAGTTCTTATAAATAATGTAGATATTTGGAAAAAATATGGGGCATTCCTTACGGAGTCCAGAGCTGGAGGACGCGATAACATGAAAGCGCTTTTGAAACCATCAAAAACAAAAGCCCACATAGGGGTTGACATTCGTGAAGAAAACGGGACCAAATATTCCCGCGAATTAAAGATTGCAAACGTTGAGCGAGAAGTGACCTTACATTTTGCACTGATTGCAAATACACCCGATGAGTGGTATGAGAATTATCGCAATTTTATGGATTTTATAAAAAAAGGGAACAAGGGGTGGTTGACTCTCATGTTACCTAAAATGGGGTTTACATTTGAATTGTTTTACCTAGATAGCACCAGTTTTGAACCGTTAACAACATTGTGGCAGGTAGGGAAGCAGGCTAGTCGTTTCAAAATAAAATTCAAAGAACCCCACCCAGTCATCTAATTATATTCTAATATGCTTCTAACGATATTTGATAGATACAATCAAAAGCGTGCTGACATTTGCCCTAATGAAAACAGCACGCAAAGTAAGGAGGTGCAAGGAGATAATATCCTGGCACTCTCTTTTACGCTTTATGAGCACATCACTTTAGATGTTAATGATTATATTGATTTCCATTCAGAGCGTTATTGGTTAATGGAACGGTATAGCCCGAAGCAGAAGTCAAGCATAGAATGGGAATATAATCTAAATTTCTATGGTGTTGAATCCTTACTCAAACGATTCCTGGTTTTGAAAACCGTAGATGGGGAGAATGAACCTGTATTTACGCTAACAGCGCCCCCCTTAGAACATGTAAAACTTATCGTTGAATGTTTGAATGAAGGAATGGGTAAGATTACAGATTTTAAGGTTGGTGCTATTACCGGTACTGAGAATATTGTTGTTGATTATGAAGGGAAATATCTAGATGAGGCACTAAAAGAAATTGCGGAGAAAGTTGGTGCAGAATGGTGGATTGAAGGGCAGACACTTAATGTTTCCCGTTGTGAGCATGGTGAAGAAGTGACACTCGGTTATGGTAAAGGATTAACCGAATTAGAAAAGGACCAAGCAGATAATGCTAAATTCTACACCCGTTTGTTTCCCATCGGAAGCAACAAAAATATAAATCGCGAACAATATGGATATAGCAGGTTGCAACTCCCCAACCACGAAAAGTTTGTGGATATTAACGTTGATAAATATGGTATTATCCATCATTATGAGGCGGATGCATTCTCTGATATTTTCCCTAGGCGTATAGGCGTGGTTAGTAGTGTAAGAAGTGAGATAGTAACGGGTGAAGATGGGACTCCATTTAAGATTTTTTATTTTAAGGATGATAGTTTAACATTTAATCCTAATGATTATGAGTTGCCAGGATTAGTAAAGAGAGTAAGTTTCCAAGAAGGAAGCGCGTTGGCTGGATTGGGTAATGAAGAGGACGGAACTTACTTCTTTGAGGTAAATTTTGACAGTAAGACCCGTGAATTTGAAATTATAACAATTTGGCCGTATGATGACGACACACAACTCCCTAATGAAATCCTTGCCCCGTGTCCCAAAAACAAATATATACTATGGAATATTTCAATGCCTGATGAGTATTACGCATTGGCGGAGGAAGAGTTCAAAACAGCTGTAAATAAATATAACCAAGAGCATGGTTTAGATATTTCTAGATATAAAGCTCCCACAGATCATGTTTATATTGAAGAAAGCAATATAGATTTATTTATAGGGTGTCGGGTAAAACTAGAAAGTACAGAATTTTTTTCAGAAGGTTTTAGAAGGAGCAGAATTACCAAAATAGTTCGCAATGTCAACCTACCTTCTAAAATGGACTTAGAAATTAGCGATGCCCTCTCTAAAAGTTCACTCAGTAAAATGGGTGATGATATTACAGATATAAAAAATTATACAAGACAGATTTCTGATAGCAATTTACCTGGGGTTATTAGGAGTTGGGATAAAACTATCCCTACTGATAATAACTTATTTTCAGCAAGAAGAAGCCAAAAGGAATTTCTTAGCAAGAAAGAGAATGATCGTGCTAAAGGACTAATACGATTTGAAAAAGGTCTTAAAATTGGGCTTGGAGAATATGGTATAGAAGATAGTGGCGCCGCAGATTTGCTCAGTTCTATTGTCAAAAAATATTTAAGGAGCCCCAATTTTGTGGACGGTTTCAACGGTGAAGGTTGGGAAATATGGATGGACGACGTAGGATTATCCCACCTAACGATTGACCAACTTACTGTTAGGCAAACGTGGAGAGTAATGGAGTTACTTATTGCTCGTGTTAAAAGCGTGGGGGGGGAGTTAGTCGTAAGTGCTGCTAATGGGAAAATCCGAGAAGTGATAGACGAGGGTGATTATTACCAAATCAGATTTGAGCAAGAATGCCAATTTGAAAGTGGTGATCTTATCCGTTGTGCCAGATTTGATAAAAAAAGTTATGAATATCATTCTTATTGGGTGGAAGTTAAACAAGTCACTTCGGAAGGAATAACTGTTCTTAAAGATGACTTCAATGGTTATTCCCCTGAAATTAGTGATGAGGTTGTTCTTATGGGGAATTGCAACAACCCCCACCGACAGAACTTAATTGTTATTTCAGCAGCTAACGATGGGCTCCCAAGGATAGATGTTTTTGATGGAGTAAAAAGTACAAATTTCGCTGGTTGTTTGCGTGCTCGCCTTGGCAGTCTTGATGGTATCGAAGATGAGCGATTTGGGGCGGACCGTCCGCAGGGGTATGGCCTATTTGCGGATAATGCTTACCTGAGGGGCAAGTTTCTGATGAAGAACTCCGAATGCGATGTAGAGACCCAATTCGCTATTACTGAGGGTAAGATAGAGGCTGCAGTTGAGGGTTTGCGCCAGGACTTTGTTGCGGATAAGGGCTTTTTAAAGAATGCGACGTTTGGCGAGGGCATGGATGGTTGGAAGACAGAAAACGAAGTGACCTTTTTCCTGGCTGGCAATAAATGGATTTGGGCAAATGGACATGCGATGGGGCATAAGGAAAACTATGCGGCAGTGACGACAGACATGGGGCGCAAGGTGGTGCACATTCGGAATCGCTACATTAAGCAACTGAACAGCCAATTGCACAAAATCCCGAAATTCTCTACTAATGAGAACGGGGAAGGAGAGGCAGCAGCGGTGTATCTTTCTTTCTACTATCGTTGCGCTAAGGCAGGGCGCTTGAAAGTGGAATTTGAAGATGTGGATAAGACGGGGTTTGCGGATTTCAATTCGCTCTGTGTGGAAGAAGATTTGTCAACGACGGAGGGCTATGAGCAATTTACGTGTAACGGACTCTGGAACGGGACCGGGGACTTTGTGCTGAGTTTTACGGGGGAGATATACCTGTATATGCTGGTGCTCTCTACGGACAGGATAGAAGGTCTTACGTATAAGTATCGAACACTGTTCGAACAAAGCGAACGCTTGGCAAAACTAAGTGCTGCTATCTATGACAAAGACGAGAACTTGCTTAGGGAAACAGGGCTGATGGTTCGACCAGAAGGCAGCGGTATCTTTATGCAAGGGGCGGATGGGAAGTTGGCGTTGATAGGCGTTGGCGTGGAGGAAACAGACGCTAATGGCGAAACGAAGACTGTGGTGAAACTGACAGCAGACAACATCCGAATGGAAGGACTGGTGACTGCCAATGAGAACTTCAAAATATTGAATGATGGAAGTATTGCTGCGAAGAATGGTACGTTTAGCGGACGACTGGAGGGCGCGACGGGATTTTTTACGGGGTTTGTGTTGCGAACCCCAACCGTCATAACGGATGTAACGATTGGGCAATATATTGTTCACTCCTACGATGAGTTTATGCCGGATAACGGATGCGTGTTGGACCTGGCAAAATGTGGTAGTTTTATCTATATGTTAGCAGAAGAGTTTTCGAGTACAATATATTTACCAAGCGTTTATCCAGGTGAGTCTATGGTATTGCCATTGTCATTAACACGTGCCTATATAGGTTCTACATATACGTTCTATAATATATCATCCAATGGTTCTCATGGAATTAGTGGAAGATGTATTGAGGGTGGTAGTATAACCCCACACTCTTATGTTGTAAAACCAGGGAAATTTGCTGTTTGTGTATGTAAATGTCAAATAACAAATGGTGAGGAGGATATTTATTGGGAAATAACAATCGGAACAATGAATGAATATGCTAATCCAAAATCAGAATAATTATGGCACTAACGAATGAAGAAAAACAAGAACTCTTAAATGAGATTAAGGCAAGTTCGAGCGATGTGGCCGAGCTTGAAGTTGTGGAAACGCTTGACGGCATTTTGAGTTTGCCGGCGATGAGGGGTGAGGATGTGGTGAGCGCCCCGCTGGGTTTGCTGCGTAAACCTGCGGAGGATGCTGCAACTACTGTTTTAGCGCTGAAGTCGGGTTTAGAACAATCCATTTATAACTCAAATCAAGCGACAACGCGAGCTAACGATGCAGCAGATAAAGCTCTTCAATATGCGCAAAGCGCCAATAGTCAAGGGCAATGGCTTGAATCTGTAGCGAAACGTGCGGAAGCAGCAGCAGAGAACTACAAGCATACGGCGTTGGTGGCTCGAGACGGGGCAAGTGCTCGCTTTTCGGCGGTTGTTGAGGATGGTGAATTAGAACTAAACTCAACGACAGACGCAGGAGGGGCGATTGTTTACTTACGTAGCAAGAAGACCTTTGCCTACAGATTGCTGGGGAAGTATTACCTGAATGCGATGATTGACGGCGTGTCGGTGATGGACCTTTTCAGGGACGCAGAAAGTGGCGGTGTGACGAAGGACAAGGTGTACATGTGTGGCGAGAAACTGTATGTGTGGAGCGATGAGGAGGACGACTTGGTGGAAGCAAGCGGCAGCGGCAGCGGTAGCGGTTTCTATAACGTAACGACGCAACAACCCTTAGCAACGGGTTATTACACGCTTGAAACAGCTGTGGCAGCACTAGGGACTGCGGACATTGATGACGATGTGAAACTGGGGATGATTATCACCTTTGAGGAGTCGGCAGGAAAATGGGTGGACTACCGTTACTGCGCGACATCCGTCGTGAACTTCCTGACGGTGGCGAGTTGGGAAGAGTATGGCGGTGGAAAGATAAAGCAGTTGAGCGTGAACGGGCAAACGGTGAATCCAGATGCTGAGGGCAAGGTGAACATCGTGATAGAGCGCACGGAGGTGGACGAAACATTGGATGCTACCAGTACTAATCCAGTGCAGAATCGTGCGGTAAGCGCGAAGTTGAATGAGATTGAAGCTGGTACGGTGTTTGACATGAGCGCTGAGGTGAGCGATGACGAAAGCACGGTGAGACTGGCGCTGAGAAATAAGAGTGGTGCAGAAATTGCAGCTGTGGACATCCCTGCAGGTAGTGGTGGCGGTGGCGAAGGAGATGCCTCGACGACAAAAGTCGTTTTGACCGCCTCGGTGGACCACTCTGTTGTGAAGGAAGGAGGCAACGTGAAGCTTACCTACACCTTTGACCACCAGTATAGCAGTGGTGACGACAAGGGAACTTCGACCGGGCAAAAGGCTACGGTGAGCATTGAACTGAAGAGAGGTTCGACAACGACATATAGCAACACATTGCAGGATGTGACGAAAGGCAGTTATGATGTGGACCTCAGTAAATACCTATTTGCAGGTACGACAGACGTTTATGTAAGGGCAACGACGACAGACCCCTCAACCGGAAAGACACAGACGAAGCAGAGCTATCTGAGCGTGAAGGTGGTGACGCTGACGTTGTCGAGCAGTTACAACCTTGCGAACTCGATAGCCAAAGGTGGCTATGGTGCGAGCGAGTCTGTGGGAATTCCGTTTGCCGTGAGCGGTTCGGGCACAAAGATTGTGACGCTTTATGTTGACGGAAAGCAGAAGGACAGCGCGACTATTACGCGCAGTGGCACGACGAACAGTAGTTTTACGCTGTCGATGAGCGGCATGGCTGTTGGTCGCCACACGGTGCAGATAGTTGCCGAGATGGAGGTGAGCGAGGGGTTGACTTTGAGGACCGAGAGCGTGTATCTGGATGTGTTTAAGAATGGTAGCAACCGCCCGCTTGTGGGCACGATGCATCGGTTTAAGGACGGACGCATCTTTACGGACGACCACTTGACGCCCCGCCTTGAAGTGGGACAATATGAAAAGTTGGAGTTTGACTTTGTGGTGTATAACCCTGATGAGACTCCAGCGCAGGTCGTGGTGTTAAGGGATGGTGAGGCGACGCAAGTGGTGAGCGTGCCCCGCACGACGCAAGTGTATAGTAATCGCTTTACGGCTCAGGGCGCAGTGGCAATGACGTTTGTTTGTGGAGCGACGGAATATCCCTTCCATATCGATGTGGTGGAAAGTGGTATCAACATTAACGAAACGACCTACGGACTGAAACTAAAACTGGATGCCACAGGCAGGAATAATGAGGAAGCAAATCCGGGCGTGTGGAGCGACGGGGCTGTAGGAACGACGTTTGAAAATGTGGACTGGGAAACCAGTGGCTGGATTGGGAACGCCCTGAAACTGATGAATGGCGCCAAAGCTACCATCAATTATAATCCCCTGGAAAGCGACATTAGCGCTACAGGCGCAACGTTTGAATTTGAATTCCGTGTGAGCAACGTTATAGACCGTGAGGCAGCCGTGATTAGCTGTATGGATGGTAACAAGGGTTTCAAAATAACCGCTGAAGAGGCGGCTATGCTTACAGG
Organism: Alloprevotella sp.; assembly: GCA_045632685.1. Taxonomy (GTDB): domain Bacteria; phylum Bacteroidota; class Bacteroidia; order Bacteroidales; family Bacteroidaceae; genus Alloprevotella. The sequence continues at coordinate 36,965 of JAZQXB010000061.1, read as the reverse complement.
GAGCACGAAGAATGTGACGACAGCGGATGGGGAGACCGTCAGTACGGCAGTCGGTGTGGCAATGAAGTTTGCTGCAGATATGTGGCTGAAGGTGGCCTTCGTCGTTGGTAAGCGTGCGGATGGAAGATTGATGGAACTCTACATTAACGGGATTCGCAGTAAAGCAGATATCTATGGTAGCGGGGACTACTTTAACCAAGCGCATGCGATGCCTATCTCGTTTTTCAGTGACAAGGCAGACGTTGAAATTCGCAGGGTAAGGATTTACGACCGTGCTATTAGTGATGACGAAGAATGGTCGAATTATACGATTGACCGCGAGACTGTGGAGGAGATGAGTGCGTTGATTGAAGCCAACGATGTGCTTGATGACGACACGGGGGAAGTGAGCATTGACAAACTGTTGGCGAAGGGTAAGGGGGTGATTCTGTTTGTACGCCCCAACGGTTTGGACGAAATCAATGCTACAAACAACAAAGACCAGAACTTCCTGACGGACTATGTGATTATCTACACGCCCTGGGGCGACGTAGTGGAGATTCGCAACTGCTACGTGAGAATTCAAGGGACTTCGAGCACGAAGTATCCGAGAAAGAACTACCGTATATATGCTGCTAAGGGTAGTAGTCCGGAAGTGTGGATAAATGGTGTGAAGCAAGGAAGCAACAAGGTTCAGGTGATGCCTGGAGATATTGCTGTGAAGGTGCTTTGCCCCAAGTGTGACTATTCGGACTCCTCAATGACGCACAACACGGGTATGGCAAAGCTATTTAACGACACGTTCAAAGAATTAGGTTTGCTCACTCCGCCCCAGATGGTGGATCCGAACGTAAGAAGCACGATTAATGGTTATCCGGTGGACGTATTCTCGGCAGAAACGATAGACGGCGAGCGCACTTATTTCGGTCAATATAACCTGAACAACGATAAGAGCGACTGGGCAGACCTGACGGGTATGAATCCGGTGAAAGGTGCAGATGGGGAAATTGTTGACTGGGAATGCCCCATAGCATTGGAATTCCTTAACAATTCGTATGCTCTTGACAAATTCCAATTGCAGGGGAAGACGGATGGCGAAGTTGACGCAGAACTTTATGCAGGATTTGACGACGCCCTGGAATTTAACTACCCTAAGGATGTGTTCTGGACAACAGAAAAGGCGACAAAGAAAGAGGGGACCGTGGCCACAGAAAAGCAGAAAAGTGCATACAAGCGCCTGATTACATGGGTTAGGGACTGCGTCCCCGCTGATGCAGATATGACCTGCAAGGACCTTACGACATGGGTGAGCGAGAAGTTTAAGACGGAGGTTGGCGACTATTTTGACGTGAACTACCTATTGACTTATTACATCGTGACAGACTACAACGTGAGTGTGGACCAACGCGTGAAAAACATGATTATGCGTACCTGGGACGGACTGAAATGGTATATCACCTTTTACGACGGAGATACGGCATTGTTGGTGCGTAATGACTGCTTCCTCGCTTATCTGTACACCGTGGACAGAGAGACGTTTGACGCTGAAAAGGGCGGTTATGCCTTTGAGGGTTTCGACTCATGGTTGTGGTGCTTGGTGCTGGCGAATATGGAAAGCGAGTTGAAATCGTGTGCCAGCAGGTTGCGCCAGGTATTGACGAACAGCAGAGTGCTTGACATGTACAATAAGGAGCAGGCAGGCAACTGGTGTGAACGTATCTACAATAAGTCCGGCAAACTGAAGTATATAGACCCACAGATTGAAGGTGTGAATGTGGGTGGCAGCATAGTGACCTACCCCTATATCTATGCCTTACAGGGGAGTCGCCAGGCACACCGCACGCACACTATCAATAACCGCTTTGCACTGCTGGATGCTCGCTATGAAACGGGGAATTATACGAGTGACAACATAGACTTGTATATGAGTCGTAAGGCGACCGACGCTATTACTTCGATGGCGGTGACAGCAAACGAAGTGTATTATTTCGGTTATGGTACGAATAACTCTCCATCGATTCAGCCCTCACAGAAGGCAGAAGCGGGCGAGAGCGTGACGCTCTTCTTCGAGGACGCTTATTCGCTGAACGACCCGATGCGCATCTATGGTGCGAGCCGTATGCGCAAACTCGTGACGGGTAGCGCCGGCGCGGAATTGGTGGGTAACCTTAACTTGAATAAGTGTGTGGCGCTACAGGAACTTGATATGAGCATCATGGGATTTGGTGGGGACTTCTACGTGAACCTAGACAACTGCCGACAGTTGACAACCATCAACCTGAAGAATCAATTGAAAGTAAGAACCGGAAGCCAGGCTTCAACAGAACTGGACTTTAGCAATCAAACCCGTTTGAAGCATTTCAATGGGGCAGGAACAACGGTGAAGAGCATTCTGTTTGCAAAGGGTGCTCCGCTCGAAACGGTGACACTGCCAGGATACTTAACAACGTTGCGCCTTGAATATCTGCCGAAGCTCGAGATGAGCGGGTTGACCGTCTCAGGATATAGCAATGTGGATACGTTTATCTTTGCAGCTTGTCCAGGACTGGATTGGCAAACAATAGTGGGACGCTGTGCGAACGTTGTTAGAATGCGCGTAGAAGGTGTTGAGATGGAGGGTGACGGCAGTCAACTCAATGCTTATATGAGCAAAAAGGGTGTGGATGCCGAAGGGAATGCTGTGGATACTTGCTCGATTGTTGGCACCTACCGCTTGACGCGCTATCCGTCGGACGAAGAGTTAGAGGCTTGGCGTGCGCATTATCCAGAACTCAATATAGTGTTGCCCGAGTACACCATGATAGAGTTTGACGACAGTGTGGCAGATGACGCAAACGTGAGTAACCTTGATAATGGTACGGGCTATAAATTCGGCAATGACTACATGCCGAGCGGACATATTTCGGCTATATTAAAGGGACGCTTCCGCTGTCTTGCCAAAGTAGCCCAGAAACCGACAACCCGCAACATTGTGCACGCGGGGGTGGAAACGCTTGCGAATAACGCTGATGGCGTTGTGAGCATCTACCCGTTGCATCATGACGACTCAAACTATTATGCAGACGCAGAAAAGGTGAGTGCATGTAGCGGGGCGAAGCTGGACGGGACAGAAGGCGACGTGATGATGTTTGAACCGCACTATTGGTTTAAGGGCGTTAATGACTACTTAAATGGGAAACACTATAGTCTGTATAGCATGAAGAAAGAGTGTCCCAAGAGTGAAGAAGTCACAATTATCAGACTTGAGGACATCCAAACTGCCGGTGACTATAAGGCATCGTATAAGATTATGAGCGGGAGGGAAACGCTGGCAAGTTCGCTTAGCGCAGATAGTAATTACGCTGTGTGCGCGGTGGAGGTGTCGGGTTATAAAAAGGTTAGATTCCCGACCGTATTGGGTTCGAATCTCGTTGGTTCGGTGTTCGTTAATAGTGGTGGAACGGTTGTTGACACTATTGTGGTGCCTTCGCTTAATGCTGCTTTTGAGAACGGAATGTATGTAGTTTACGACGTGCCTTCGGGGGCGAGCCACTTGCACTTTACGGTGCATAAGACGGCGGAGTTCGACATGGTGGTGTTGAGCCATAGTGAGCGAATTGAAGACCTCGAACCCGAATGGTGTGAACACGATGAGTGCTTAACGGCTGTGTTTGGCAGTTCGATTGTTGGCAACAAGTTGAGCAGTTGTATAACAGGCGGCAGCACTGTTCACAGTATGGGGTGGACAGACTTCCATTATTATAGTGTGCAACGCGGTATGCAACAGATAGACTATGAGATGCATAGGGATATTGCCAACCTTTTCTATGCCAAATATGGCAGACGTGACAGCCAGATGCAATGTGGAGCAGGACAAAACTCAAATGCCCGCACCACAGGCGGGACTGCGAAATTGGGCATGCACGACACCGTAAACACTGATGGAAACACTGTTGGTGGACATGAAGGGAACGGGCTTGCCTTCTACCGCACGGAACAAGCAGATGGCAGTGTGACCTTTACGCGCATCAACAACATAAACTGCTTGGGCTATGAAGATATTTATGGGCACAAGTTTGACATGATGGATGGTGTTGAAGTAAACAAAGGCGCTGTTGATGGTAAGTGGGTCATCACGATGAATGATGGCACGCAAAGAAAGGTGAAAGGTTCGATCACGAGTGGTATTTGGATCAAGGGTGTGGTCCATGGTAAGCACATGGACATCATGCCAGCGGGATCTGCCTCTGGTAGCTCGAGCACATACTATTGCGACTATTACTATTATGCTGGTTCGGTTTCCCGTGTGGTTTATCGTGGCGTCAACTACGCGTATGCGTACGGCGGTGTGTCGTTTGCGGTTGCGCGTAACGATGCTTCGTATGCGATTACGCATATCGGTTCGCGCCTGGCCTTCCGCGGTAAAATCGAGAGGGCGGAGAGCGTCGCAGCCTATAAGGCGGTGGAAGCGAAAGCGTAAAGCGGGAGCGAAGCGACACCCGAACCATACGGGCGAAGCCCGTCGAAATATATTTATTTGAAAGTTATTCTGTAACTTTGCACATGAAAAAAGGTGGCGTCCCCTAAATTCCCGTGTGGTTTATCGTGGCAACAACAACGCGAATGCGAACGGCGGTGTGTCGAATGCGAATGCGAATAACGATGCTTCGAATGCGAATACGAATATCGGTTCGCGCCTGGCAAACAACCATTTTTTTTAATCGGCGTACAACGCGGGGGACGTGTCCTTCATGTGGTGCCGAGGGGGATAAACCTCAGCAAAAGCGATTATTCGGAAAGCTGAAAAAACAAGTGATGAGTAGAGTTTGGTAGGATGGCAACATGTCGAAGAACTTGGACTCAAGGAAGGAAGGCTGTATATGCGTAGAGACGGATATGTCATAGAGGAGATCATAGAATACTCCAATATGGTGGATTCATTTAATCAGGTACTGCGTGGCACCCAGAGAAAGCGAAGTCTGCAAGGACGGAGGCTTCTTGCCACACAAGAAGAAGTAATTAAGGAACTCACAACGCAAATAGCGGATGGAACGTTTCGGGTGAGTGGCTATCGCGAACGCGAGATTATAGAGGGAGGTAAACAACGGCGTATTCAAGTCCTCACGATGAAGGATAGAATTGCTGTCCATGCTATAATGGCGGTTGTCGATAAGCACTTGAAGAAACGATTCATCCGTACAACTTCCGCAAGCATAGAGGGGCGCGGGATGCATGACCTAATGAAATATATTTGCCAGGATATGCAAGAAGACCCTGAAGGAACTCAATTTTGCTATAAGTTTGATATTTCAAAATTCTATGAAAATGTCAAGCAGGAATATGTGATGTATTGTATCCGTAGGGTTTTTAAGGACAAAAAGCTTCTTGAGATATTGGATAGTTTCATCACAATGATGCCAAATGGTTTGAGCATTGGTCTGCGCTCATCACAAGGGTTAGGCAATTTGTTGTTGTCTGTCCATTTAGATCATTATCTTAAGGATAAATGTGGAATACGTTATTTTTACAGATATTGTGATGATGGGGTGATACTAGCAAGTAGTAAAGCTGAATTATGGAACATCCGCGAAGCCATACATGAAAAACTTTCCAGGATAGAACTTGCAGTCAAAAGCAACGAGAGGATTTTCCCCGTCTCAGAAGGCATAGACTTTCTTGGATACGTTATATATCCCACCCATGTGAGACTGCGCAAACGTATCAAGTTGAAATTTGCCAAGCAAATGCACGACATTAAGAGCCGGAAGAGGCGTCGTGTGCTTATCGCAAGTTTTTACGGAATGACAAAACATGCAAACTGTATTACACTATTTAATAAATTAACAGGCGTACAAATGAAATCATTCAAGGATCTAAATGTCGCTTACAAGCCCGAGGACGGCAAGAAGCGATTTGCTGGCACTGTTGTCAGCATTAGGGAACTGGTTAATCTGCCCATCATTGTCAAAGACTTTGAGATGGGTGTAAAGACGAGCCAAGGTGAAGACCGATGTGTTGTTGCTATTGAAATGAATGGCGAGCAACGTAAGTTCTTCACAAATTCGGAGGAAATGAAGAATATACTTCAACAAATTAGCGAAATGCCTGAAGGGTTCCCGTTTGAAACAACAATTAAGACGGAATCATTCGGTAAGGGAAAAACAAAATACGTCTTTACATAAGACGCATAGGGGGATAAAAAAGGCCCCCGGCCTGTTAAATAGTCGTCTCACTTACTATAAAACAAAACGCCCGTACAGCGCACGATCGGGGGCATAGACCCTCGTTCGCGCTGTACGGGTTTGTTTTTTATTCGGATTTAGTAAGTGAGACGATGCAAAGATACAATTTTTTAAGTGAATGAAAGTAATTGAGGTGTTAAACTTAAATAAAGAGTTGTTGAAAAAGTTTCAACAAGTAGGAATAAGATTAGATGATGTGCAATATGTTGACTTGTATGACGAATACAAAAAGATGCTTGCAAATGGTGACAAAGTTTCATATATAATCGCCACTTTAGCGGATAAATATGAGGTTAGTGAACGTAAGGTTTATGATTTAATTCGGAGGTTTAAGGCTGACTGCAATTTGCTTGCAGTGTAAAGTCTTTGTATTGTTCACGTTGCTAGTATGATGTATGCTAATTTTGCCGAACATTTCAAAAAATACAGCAATGAACAAGTATCATCACATTCTAAACAAAGTGCTGACCAAAGGTAAGACTCAAACGAACAAAAAGGGAGTTATTCGTTATTTACTTAACGAGCAACTGTCATTATCCCCTGCAGACCTTCTTGAAATATTTGAGGGGCATAGTATAGCACGTAAGAAGCTCCGAAGCGAATTGCAACTATTTATGCAAGGGGAACGAAACGTGGAGAAGTATCGCGACGTTGGTATCAATTGGTGGGACTATTGTGGTTCAATTCTGGTTAATTCTTACCCCACCTATTTTGAGAAATTGCCCCCATTGATTGAACGTATCAATAGGGAAAAACGGAATAGTAAAAATTATGTGCTATTTCTTGGTTCAACTAATGCAGAAAGCAATCAGGCCCCATGCCTAAGCTTGGTACAATTCCAGATTGAAGAGGGCGAACTAGTAGTAACGGCATATCAACGCAGTTCTGATGCTAATCTTGGTCTTCCTGCAGATATTTATCATCTTTATCTCATGGCAAGGCAGATAGATCTCCCATTGAAATCTATAACCCTGTTTCTCGGTAATGTACATATTTACCAAAACAATATAGGTAAAACAGAACTATTGTTAGGAGGGGATGATAATGTAAAATTTGACTTAAATACATAAATGAGAAAACAGTATTTATCTGCGCCATTACCATTTGTCGGGCAGAAGCGAATGTTTGCCCGAGAGTTTATCAAAGTATTAGAGCAATATCCAGAGGACACGGTTTTTGTTGATTTATTTGGAGGTTCTGGACTGCTATCACATATAGCAAAGTTCCAGAAACCTAATGCAACCGTAGTTTATAATGATTTTGATAACTATCGCCAGCGCCTGGCACATATAGCTCAAACGAATAAACTACTTGCTGATTTGCGTGAAATTATTGGCGATCTACCTAAGTATAGTTGTATAAAAGGGGAGAAACGCGAACAAATCTTCTCACGCCTTGAGCATGAAGAACAGGAACATGGTTACATTGATTTTATAACAATTTCCGCAGGTTTAATGTTCTCTATGAAATATAGGTTAAGCATCCAAGAAATGAAGAAAGAATCGCTTTATAATAATCTTCGTAAGGCTGATTATCCTATTGCAGATGATTACTTGGATGGGATTACTGTTATTTCAGCCGATTATAAAGAAGTGTTCCAACAATACAAAGATATTCCAAATGTAGTGTTTTTGGTGGATCCCCCATATTTAAGCACTGAGGTTGGGACTTATAAAATGTATTGGAAACTCACAGATTATTTGGATATTCTTACAATACTGGATGGGCATCAATTTGTGTATTTCACCTCTAATAAGTCAGCCATTCTTGAACTCTGCGAATGGTTAGGGGCAAACCCAATAGGTAACCCCTTTAAGCGATGTCACAAGAAAGAGTTTAATGCTTCAGTGAATTATCACGCAACCTATAAAGACATCATGCTATACACCCATAGGGATGGTGAGCTTAGAACAGCAGCCTAACGTGGTTTGAATGGTATTATAATATAAAAGCGCCCCGCGAAATACGAGGCGCTTTTTGTTTTTAAGAGGGGTGTCCCACAGATACGTTTCGTTTTGTGATTTTATACGTTTCGTTCAAAAAAACATGAACGTTTCGTTTTGCGGATTATATATAGGTGTTACTTGCGTAACCTTGGTTGTCCACGAAAACTAATTTATTTTATTTTGAGCCACTAATGAACACTAATGGGCACTAATAGCCATCCGGGGTTAAAAACTCCGCAAGGCATTAGTGCCCATTAGTGGTTCAAAAAGATACATGAAGATACGAGTCGATACGTAGAGACTCTTCTGTGTATTCCGTGTGTAAAAAATTCTCACGCAGACGTCGCAGAACTGCGCAGAGTTTGCACACAGATTTTTAGACAGAACATAAGAACATATTTTTATTTTCACACACAGAAATACACAGAATTTTGCTCTGCATGCTTCCGCGAAAGTCTGCGCCGTCTGCGTGAGATATTTTCACACAGAACTCACGGAATGACACAGAATTTTGCTACGCAGTTCAACATATTTTTAGTCAACATGATTACACTGATTAAACTGATTCTCGTCCTGCATAGCTAAACCGTTTAATCTTCTGCAATCATGTTGATAAATGAAAACATAGTCTGCGAAAGTCTGCGCCGTCTGCGTGAAACAAATACCCCCTCGCAGGGATTTTGTGGATTCCGTGGATTCCGTGTGAGACCATTACCCGCTCCGCAGGCATTAGTGTAAATTCGTGACCATTAGTGGCTTAAAAAAAATACTTGTAGATACGCGCCAATACGTGGATAATAATCTGTGGATTCCGTGGATTGCTTTCCCCTTACAAGTTCGGACAGCGACTTTCAGTTCCGCGTGAGATATATAAAAAGAGTCGCATGGAAAATATGAACTTATGTACTTCTGTCTTAAATATATATAATACCTTTTGCTTCTCCGTTCGTTTGTCTAAAATCCCCTTCTCTTACCCTCACTCTCAAATAAATAGTGTACCTTTGTAAAATATTGTGTATGTACGACAACAATAATAATCTTCATAATTATGAAAAAGGTAACTATGATTAAGAGTCTTGCCTTGGCGCTCTGCGCCTGGTGTGTGGCAGGGACGGCATGGGCAGATGTGGTGACATCGGGAAATGCTTATCGCCTTGTGCACCAACAAACGGGCAAGGTGGTCAGTAACGGAAACAATGGGGCGAAGGACCGTAAGTTCCTCCTGGAGGTCAAGGACTTGGAGAACGATGGTCAGGAATGGACGCTCCAGCAGTTGTATGCCAACAAGGAGGTGTTCTTCGTGTATAACGCGCACCACCGCATGGCTATCGACATGATGCTGAACAGCAATCAGGCGAACCCTGCCCTTGTGCAATGGTACGTAGAGGCGTCGGACAATCAGAACTTCTTGATTCAGGAAGTGGAGGGATTGAGCGAGGTGTACCAATTCGTGGCGGCAGCACAGCCCACCAAACTCTTGAAGGGTAATAGCGACGGCACCTTGCGCATGACGGAAGATTTTGCCGACGAAGCCACCTACTTCGCACTCGAAGCCACGGGCGACAACAATCACATTACCTTCCCCGTGCGCAATGCGAACTTCCGCATTACGAGCGTGGCGCAGGACAAGGTGTTCTCTAACCGCAACAATGGTGCCAACGGAGCGCTGGTTTACCTTGACCCCAAGGAAGATGACGACCTCGGGCAACTATGGAAGGTGAATCCTTCGGCAAAGGGTAGCGTGATGTACTACCAGTTGATTAACACGACCTATCAGTCGGCAATTGACGCAGCCCTGGAGGGTAAGAAGCAACTCTTGCAATGGACGCCTAACGGCACGAACAACAACCAGTTGTACCTCTTTGAGGAAGTTGCTGGTACGAAGGACATCTACAGAATTAAGGCGGGCAATTTCTTCGTCACCGCACAGGCGGACGCTACGCTGAAGATGACTTCAGAAGAGGGCGAAGCGACACACTTCACCTTCGACTTCGTTGTGGGTCCCTCCGACCCCGACCCCAACTATTGGGAAGACGAAACGCGCTACGAAGAAAATAAGGAAGCGCCCCATGCCACATATATGCCCTACGCTTCTGTAGCGGCACTCAAGGCGGATGCACGCTTTGATTATCCGTGGTTGGATGCAGAAGGGGCGAATATGCTTCCTCTCAACGGCGTATGGAAACTGAAGTGGGCACAGGGCGAACCCAAGCAGGTGATGCTCGGTGCTGACGACTTCTACGGCAATGAGGTGAGCACAGAAGGGTGGGACACCATTAGTGTGCCCTCATGTCTTGAAATGAAGGGTTACGGTGTGCCCCTCTATATCAATGTGAACTATGCCTTCCAGAACAACCCACCCCTTATTCAGATGAAGAATGGGTTGCACAACTCTGTGGGCCACTACCGCCGCGACTTTACGCTCCCCACGGAATGGAACGAGAAGAACATCTTCCTCCACTTCGACGGTATTTACAGTGCGGCCTTCGTGTATGTAAACGGTCAGTATGTGGGTTACTCTGAAGGGGCGAATAATACGGCGGAATTTGACATCACTCCCTATGCCAAGGTGGGCGAGGAGAACAACGTAAGCGTGGCGGTAATTCGCTGGAGCGACGGTTCGTACCTCGAAGGTCAGGACATGTGGCACATGAGCGGTATTCACCGTGATGTGTACCTCTATGCGACTCCCAAAACGTTCGTTCGCGACCACTACCTCAAGGCGAACCTCAATGTGGGTGCGTGCAGCGGTTCGCTGACGGCACAACTCGAAATGGACAACCGCACAAAGGTGGCTACACAGAAGCAGATTACCCTCTCACTGCTCAATCCCGAAGGTACGGAAGTGGCAAGCACTACGGCGGTGGCGGAATTTGAAGCGGGCGAAGCGAGCAAGAAACTTTCGTTGAGACTCGACAACTTGACGGACCTCCAGTTGTGGTCGTCGGAAACACCCGACCTTTACACCGTCATCATTGCGCAGGCTGATGCCAACGGAACGGAAGAACATGTGTTTGCTACGAAATACGGGTTCCGAAAGGTGGAACTGAAGAACGGACGCGTGTATATCAACAACAAGAAGGTGCTCTTCAAGGGTGCCAACACACAGGACACGCACCCCGTTCACGGACGCAGCATTGACGTTCCCACAATGTTGAAGGACATTCAGTTGATGCGCCAGGCGAATATGAACACCATTCGCTGTAGCCACTACCCCCGCCAATCGAAGATGTATGCGATGTTTGACTACTACGGCATCTACTGCATGGACGAAGCGGATGTGGAAGCACATGCCAACTGGGACCAGAGTGCTGCCGCAAAGCGCATTGCGAATATGGACAGTTGGAAGGCGATGATGGTGGACCGCACGGTGCGCATGGTGTATGGACAGCGCAACCACCCTTCGGTAATCTTCTGGAGCTTGGGTAACGAATCATCTGGCGGTAAGAACTTTAATGCCACCTATGACGCTGTTCGCAAACTTGACCCGCGCCCCATCCACTACGAAGGGGCTACACGCGACTGGACGTCTCCTACAGATATTTTCTCGGAAATGTATCCTACAGTAGCGGAAGCCACCAACAACGCTGCAGGCATTCGCCAGCACCACCCCGACCAACCCTACTTCATGTGTGAATACGCGCACGCGATGGGAAATGCCGTGGGTAACCTTCAGGAATATTGGGACGGCATCGAAAATGGCAAGTACGGCATCGGTGGTTGCATCTGGGACTGGGTAGACCAATCCATCTACGATGCTTTAGATATCAAGGAAGGTAACACCGTTGAAGATGGGGTGCACCGCTACATGTCGGGAGAGGACTATGGAGGTCCTCACCAGGGTAACTTCGTCAACAATGGTTTGGTAAATGCCGAACGCGAATGGTCGGCAGAATTGAACGAGGTGAAGCGCGTGTACCAGTATGTGAAGTTGCAAAACTTTGATACCACAACGAAGCAGGTGACGTTGCGCAACAACTATCCCTTCATGAACCTTGATGCCCTCACGCTCCGCTATGCGGTGCTTCACAACGGTGCGGTGGTTGAAGAAGGTGTGGCAGACGTTCCAGCAACGGCACCCTTTGCAGAAACGACCTTTACCCTCCCCTACACTACTGAACTGGGAGAAGGCGAATACCACCTGAACATCACGCTTGCCCTGAAGGAGGCTACACGCTGGTGTGAAGCGGGACATGAGGTGGCATCGTTCCAACAGGAATTGCAGGCACGCACAACATTACCTGAAGTGACCACCACAGGAAAACTCACGGTGAACAAGTATAGTGGTCAAATTCGTGTGAAGGGTACTGACTTTGAAATGCGCTTCACAACGGAAGGCGATTTGAGTTCTTGGAAGGTGAAGGGAACACCGATAATCGTGCCCGAAGCGGGTCCTGAATATGCTAACTTCCGCTGGGTGGAAAACGATGGTCCTACGGAAAATGCCTGGGGCTACGGTCGCGGCAATGGTATTCAGTCGAAGTCCATCAGTTACAAGAAGGCAACAGATTCTTCTTACGTTACCGTAACGGTAAAGGGTACGGGTTCGAACAGCAATTATGTGTATACCTACACGATCTATGCGAACGGTATCGTTGACCTCAAGGCGGAATATGCTCCTCAAGCAGAAAACCTCCGCCGACTGGGCGCTACCATGAAGTTTGATGCAGATTTCGAAAATGTAAGTTACTACGGTCGCGGTCCGTGGGAAAACTTCTCTGACCGCAAGACGGGGGCTTACTTCGGACGCTATACGTCTACTGTCACGGATATGTTTGAGCGCTATGCGCATCCCCAAACGATGGGTACGCGTGAGGACCTCCGCGAACTCCGCTTGACGAATGCTGAAGGTCAGGGTATCATGGTAGAGACCGAGGGCGATGTGAGTTTCTCTGTGCTCCATTACGATGATGAAACACTTGCCAACTGCCTCCACCAATGGAACTTGCCCGAGAATAGCGGTGACATTGTGGCACACTTCGACTACTTCCAGAAAGGACTTGGTAATGGTAGTTGCGGACAGGGTACGGGCACTTTGAGTGAATACTGCATTCCCGCTTATGGCACTTACACGCATACGCTCCGCTTCACACCCATTGGGTTCGGTCTTTCAACAGGTATCGAAAGTCCTGAAGCAGCGGTGGACCAGTTTGAAATCACCCACAACGAAACTACGGTAGCGATTGCGGGAACTATCGCTGCAGGCACTTCTGCAACAGTGTACGACATCGCAGGTAAGGCGGTGGCAAGCACAAAAGCCACCAACACAACCTCGGCACTCACCCTCAACCTCGGTACACGACCCTACGGTTCATACATCGTCGTGGTGCGCACACCCGAAGGAGAAGTGAGAACGCACAAGATGGTGTTTTAGAAGAGAAATGAAAAAGGAGAAGTCACCGTGCGCAACGACGCACATGACTTCTCCTTTTTGTTACTTGAGGGAGAGTTTAGTGAGGAGTGAGTAGAGAGAGGAGAGAGTAAACAAGGTACGAGTAGACGAGAAGGTCAGCGAGATAAACGAGTAGTGTCCCGCATGGTATTACTCACTACTCACTAATAGTAGACGAGTAAACAAGATACGAGTAGACGAGAAGGTCAGCGAGATAAACGAGTAGTGTCCCGCATGGTATTACTCATTACTCACTACTCACTACTCACTACTCACTACTCACTACTCTCTCAACTCTCCTCCCCCTACCCTCTTCAACAACAAATTTCACGTGCCAAATCATTCAAAGCAAGACATTGGGCACGGCTGATTGTCGTTTGATAATTATGGTGCTCCCACGGTGCGATAATAAGCAGTTGACCTTTGGCGCAGGCCTCAAACTTGGCACCATTGGGTTTCGCTAAATCGGAAAATCCGTTTTCTTGCAGGAGGATAAGCGGAAAGCCCGCTTCGAAGGCGGTGCGCATGATGTGCTTTTCCCCTGGAGATATGCAGGGAGACACCAAGACGGCACCCGCCCGTGCTTGTTGCAGGTAATAGTCGCAGGCTTCCGCTATCTTTTCGGGTGTCATGCTTCTGGAGCATTGCACTTGCAGGCGCTGCGGTTTGGACAACAGGAAGCGGTTGCCGATGGCGGAACATTCGTAGGCGCCGACCTTCACATGGCGCTGCACGCGAAAGTAATCGGGGAACAGGCGCTTGATCAATAGGCGCTTGGGGTTGTCGCGCAGGTAATTTTTCCACGTTTCCAGTTGGCCCTTGCGGTCAAGGATGCCGTCGGTATAGCCCTTGCTCCAGAGGAGGCCCTGCTTGAGGGGCGCTTTTGAGGCGGGGGCATGGTTGTTCACTCCACAGCGACACTGTCGCTGTGAAGGGGACGGAGAGGATGACGGGGAGGATGACGGGGAAACCGAAGATGAAACGGGAGGCGATCCCTGCGCTTCCAGGGCGGCACGGTAGGCGCGATTCGTGGCGATTTTGAAGCCATTGATTACGCGACCGAGGTGGTAGTCGGTGCGTGATTTCACAAACAGGATGCCGTGGAGATGGTCGGGCATGAGTTGCAGGGCGATGACCTTTACTTCGGGGTAGTAGCTGGGGATGGCATGCCAGAGGCGCTCTACTTCCTTTCCCAAGGCATTAAGTTCGATGCGTGGAGCATCGGGACTGTCCTCCGAGGCGTTGGGATTTCCCACAACTTCTCCCAAGAGGGGGCGACGCCCCTCGACGGTCATCGTTATCAGGTACATCTGTCGGGACTCGTAGTCGTGACCTACACGACGGCGCGTCATAGACGGAATGACTTCCGCCCGGGGGCGGAAGTCATCATGGTGCTTGTCCTTTGTGTCCAAGTTTATTTTCCTTAAGTAAATTTATGAATCCCTACTTCGTATGCTGAATAGCGGGGTCGGCATATTCTTCCTGAAGTTTTACAAGGCGCTTCTTGAGGCGCTTGGTAATCTTCTCGGTGCCGGGTTGTCCGTAGATATTATGAAGTTGCTGGGGATCGTTTTGGAGGTCATAGAGTTCCCACACGTCGATGTCTTCATAGAAGTGGATGAGCGTGTAGCGGTCGGTGCGTACACCGTAGTGGCGCTTCACGGCATGCTCTGCAGGGAATTCGTGGAAGTGATAGTAAAGCGCATCGCGCCAGTTCTTGGGTTGCTCACCACGAAGGAGGGGGAGCATGCTCACACCGTGCATATCCTCGGGAACGGGAATGCCACAGAGGTCGAGGAAGGTGGGAGCGTAGTCAATGTTCTGCACCATCTGGGGGATGTCACCACGCTTGGAGAGTCCGTTGGGCAGACGCATCACGAGAGGAGTGCGGAAGGATTCTTCGTACATGAAGCGCTTGTCAAACCATCCGTGTTCGCCCATGTAGAACCCTTGGTCGGAAGTATAAACTACGAGGGTGTTTTCAAGGAGTCCGGCATCACGGAGGTAGTCGAGCGTGCGGCCTACGTTGTCGTCCAAGGTCTTGAGCACCTTGGCGTAGTCGCGCATGTAGCGCTGGTACTTGTACTCTGTAAGTGCCTTTCCTGAAAGTTTACGCGCACGGAAGTCGATGGCGATAGAATCATAGAACTGGTCGTAAATGGCACGGTCGCGCGAATCGAGGCGACCAATCATCGAGAGGTAGTTGGGCGTGAGGCGCGTAGTGACGTTGGCGTCCATCACCTTGACGTCGTAGGCAAGGTCCATATCGTGGTTGCTGGCGATGCTCATTTCCTGTGCCTTCGCTGCGGGGCGACCTTCATAGTCGTCGTAGAAAGTTTCAGGGATGGGGAAAGTCTTGTCCTCATAAAGGGAGAGGTACTTGAGTTCGGGAAGCCAGTTGCGGTGGCATGCCTTGTGGTGGATGAAGAGGAGGAAGGGACGATTCTTGTCGCGCTTATTTTCCATCCAGTCAATCGCCTTGTCGGTCACGATGTTGGTCATGTACCCCTTGTGCTGGGTGCGCGAGCCGTCCATGTTGATAAACTCGGGGTTGTAGTAGTCGCCCTGACCGGGAACAATGTTCCAGAAGTCGAAACCAGTGGGGTCGCTGATAAGGTGCCACTTACCAATCATTGCCGTTTGGTAACCTGCAGCCTGGAAGAGCTTGGGCATCGTTTGTTGCGAACCGTCGAAGACGTCGTACACATTGCTCGTGAAACCGTTGGCGTGGCTGTGCTTACCCGTAAGCATACAAGCACGTGAGGGGCCCGAAAGGGAGTTTGCCACGAAGCTATTTACGAAGCGCACACCGTCGTTGGCGATGCGGTCGAGGTTAGGGGTTTCAACGTAGCGGTTGTCGTAGCACGACATCATCTGTGCCGTGTGGTCGTCGGTCATGATGTAGACCACGTTATACTTCTCCTGCGCTGCTGCGGAGAGGGCAAGGAGGGAAAGGGGGAGATAGGTTTTCTTCATGAATTATAGATAGAGGGGCACAGCGACACTGTCGCTGTGGAGCGAACGGGGAGGAAAGGAGAACCGACGCCAAACCGAGGGCAATCAAGCTTGCTTGAATTGCCGAGGTGCGAAGGAGGAAAAGACCGCGAAGCGGGATTAAAGGAAAAAGGAGAAAGAAGAAAGAAGAAAGAGCCGGCGCATTTAAGCCCGCATGGTAATTTCTCCTTTCTCATTTCTCCTTTCTCATTTCACAACGTGATTTACTTCTGCGTCATCTGATAAACAACGTCCATGATTTGCTTACCGAGAGCGTCGGCTTCTTCCATAGACTTCGCTTCAGAGTAAACGCGGATGATGGGTTCTGTATTAGACTTACGGAGGTGTACCCACTTGTCGGGGAAGTCAATCTTCACGCCGTCAATGTCTGTAACCTGTTCGTTCTTATACATTTCCTTAACCTTCTGGAGCACTGCATAGATGTCAGTAGTAGGATCGAGGTCGATACGGTTCTTCGCAATGTAGTACTTGGGGAATGAGTCGCGAAGTTCTGTAGCCTTCATACCTGTCTTTGCGAGGTAAGTAAGGATGAGGGCGATACCTACGAGGGCGTCACGACCGCTGTGTGAAGTGGGATAGATTACACCACCGTTACCTTCACCACCGATTACAGCACCTGTAGCCTTCATCTTTGTTACAACGTTTACTTCACCTACAGCAGCGGGAGTGTATGTGCAACCGTACTTTTCAGTAACGTCGCGGAGGGCGCGAGTTGAAGAGAGGTTAGAAACGGTGTTACCAGGAGTGTGCTGGAGGATGTAGTCAGCAACTGCTACGAGAGTGTATTCTTCACCGAACATAGAACCATCTTCACAAACCATTGCGAGGCGGTCAACATCGGGGTCAACAACGAAACCGATGTCGTGACGGCCCTTGCGCATGAGGTTGCGGATTTCTGTGAGGTGTTCCTTCAAGGGTTCGGGATTGTGTGCAAAGTCACCAGTGGGTTCTGCATTGAGGTGAGTAACCTGAGTTACACCGAGCTGACCGAGGAGCTTGGGAATGATCACACCACCCACAGAGTTTACTGCGTCGAATGCTACAGAGAAGTGAGCGCGACGGATGGCTTCAACGTCAACGAGTTCGAGTTCCTTAACGTGGTCGATGTGACGCTGGTCATAGTAGAAGTTCTGTGTGTAGTGACCGAGGTTGTCTACATCAGCGAAGTCAAAGTTGCAGTTATTAGCGAGGCGCACTACTTCAGCAGCTTCTTCGGGGGGAAGGAATTCGCCCTTTTCGTTAAGGAACTTAAGCGCGTTCCACTGACGGGGGTTGTGACTCGCTGTGATGATAATACCACCTACAGCCTTTTCCATAGTTACAGCAAGTTCTGTAGTAGGCGTAGAAGCTAGACCGATGTTCACAACATCGAAGCCCATACCCATAAGCGTACCACAAACAGTCTGGCTTACCATTTCACCAGAGATACGTGCGTCACGACCAACGACGATCTTCTTGCGGTAAGTACCAACATGCTTTTCACGAAGACTTGCATAAGCCGAAACTGACTTTGCAATTTCAATGGGGTTCAGGGTGTCTCCGGGACGGCCACCGATGGTGCCACGGAAACCTGAGATGGATTTGATAAGTGTCATAATTGTATAGAAATAAAGTTGTGTCTCTGATGAAGAGGAAGGACTGGACTCCGCGATGGTATCGCGGAGGAGCGAACCTTTTGGGAGATTAACCATTCGCAGGGACTGGACTCCGCGATGGTATCGCGGAGAAGCGAACGTGAGAGATGACTACTTTCGCAGAAGAAGCGCTTATGGTGCAGTCCTTTTCAAGTAGCAAAGTTAAGAACTACTGTTGAATTGCAAAACTAAAATGTCAAAAAAGTATAAATTGAAGTGCCGAAAAACTGGTTTTTCCCGTCTTGTGAGGGTCGGAAAAAGATTTCTGGGTAATTTTGCGGGAGTTTTGTGGACGACTGACAACGGACAACAGACAACAGACAACAGACGACGGACGACAGACAACGGACGACAGACAACGGACGACAGACAACGGACAACAGACAACAGACAACGGACAACAGACGACAGTCAACAGACAACCGACGCCAAACCGAGCGCAATCAAGTTTACTTGGATTGCCGAGGTGCGACTTGCGAAGCTTGATGAGCGTCAGCGAATAAGGAGGAAAAGACCACAAAGTGGGATTAACGGACAACAGACAATAGACAACAGACAGCCCCGCATGGCATAAGCCTCACCCTTTAGGGGGAGGTTGGAGGGGGCTTTTAAATTCTCATTTCAACATGAACAAGGTATCGGAAAACCCTTTCAAAAACCGAGCAACTTCTAACACGCCTTTGATGTTAGTGACGGCTGTATTTGCCACGCTCTATCTCGTATCCAATGTTATGGCCGTGAAGGTAATCTGCATTTTGGATTATCCCACCTTCGACGCAGGCACTATCACCTTCCCCTTTGCTTATATGCTGGGCGACGTACTCACCGAAATTTGGGGGTATCGCACGGCGAAAAAGGTCATTTGGATTACGTTTCTTTGTAACATTATTCTTGTGGCTTGCACACAGATTGGGGTGTGGTTGCCCTCGCCTGATTATTTGCAGGAGACGGCGAATGCCTACAATCACCTCTTTACTTACGTTCCGCGCATTGTGGTGGGTTCACTCGTGGGTTTCTTGCTTGGCGAACTCTCTAACGCTTGGATTATGGACTGGATGAAGCGCAAGACGGAAGGTAAATTCTTGTGGTTGCGCACCATCGGTAGTTCGATTGTCGGTTACTTCTTCGACACGGTTCCCTTTGTGCTTATCGCCTTTGTGGGCATTGTCTCTACACGCGACCTACTCTTGATGCTTGCCACGCAATATGTGATGAAGTTAGGCATAGAAGCCTTCTTCGGCACCCCAATGGCGTATGCCGTAATTGCTTGGGTGAAGCGCTCTATTAAAAGAAGGGAACAATGGAACGCTACGCATTAATCCGCACGCACCTGCCCCGTGAATTTGTACTGCTTCAAGGCACAGGGTGCCGTTGGAAGCGTTGCACCTTCTGCGACTACCACACGGACACAAGTGACAATCCCTACGCTACGAATGCCCCTATCCTGGAAATGATTACAGGAGAAATGGGGGTGTTGGACATTATCAATTCGGGGTCAGGGATAGAATTAGATGAAGAGACGTTGGCGCACATTGCGCGGGTGGTTAAGGAGAAGCAGATTCACACCCTTTGGTTTGAGATGCACTATATGTACCGCCACCGCCTTGCGGAATTTGCGAAGCGATTCTCTCCCGCCACGGTGAAATTTAGATGTGGCATCGAGACCTTCTCCCCCACCCTTCGAAGTCTATGGAACAAGGGAGTTTCTGAGAGCGTCACGGCGGAGGATGTTGCCCGCTATTTTCAGGGCGTCTGTCTGCTCTGCGGAACGGAAGGCGACACTCGGGAACGCATCCTTCAGGATATTGAAACGGCGCGTCGTTACTTTGAATATTTCAGCATTAACTTCTTCTGCAACAACACAACGAGCGTCAGGGCGAATCCCGAACTCGCCCGTTGGTTTGCAACAGAAATCGCCCCCACTCTTGCTCACGAACCGGGCATAGAGATTTTGATGAATAATACGGACTTGGGGGTGGGAGAATGAGTTTAGAGTACAGAGAACAGAGAACAGAGTACAACTATTGCATTAAGCAAAAAAGAGACTGCGTCGTAATTGAATTTACGGCGCAGTCTCTTTTTTTTTTATTATGTTGTACAAATGAAAGAACTTACCCAACGATGGTTTCCCACTGCTCACAGAGTTCGTGGAGGGTGGCGAGGACGATGTTGGCGCCTTCGGCTTCGAGGGCGATATTGGGAAGGGGGCCTGTGTTTACGGCAACGGTGAAGATACCTGCGGCACGGGCGGAGCGCACGCCGAGGGGGGCGTTTTCTACAACGACGGCTTCGTTTGCCTCAACGCCTGCGCGATCGAGTGCCATGAGGTAAGGTTCGGGGTGAGGTTTGCCGTGCTTCACGTCTTTGCTGGAGATGATGCGCTCGGGACGGAAGACTCCGGGGAAATTCAGGCGCAGGCGCTCCAAAAGCGAGGGTTGTCCGCTGCCTGTAACGACGTAAAGAGCGAGTCCCTTACGTTGAAGTTTCGTGAGGAGTTCCATAGCGCCTGGCATTTGGGGCGCTTCGGGGTATTTGTTAAATTCCTGACACTTGGCTTCGTAAATATCATCGATTTCCTGCTGCGTAGCGTCACGACCGTGGGTGCGCTGCATAAGCATGTTGATGGTAGAGAAACCTGTGCGACCTTCGTTCATAAACACTTCCTCGTAGGGGAGGTCAAAGCCAAACTGCTTCGCCACGGTTTCCCATGACTTGGCGTGAGCGGGCATGCTGTCGAAAAGCACGCCGTCCATATCGAAAAATACTGCGCGGGGAGAGGGCATTGTTAGAGTACAGATAACAGAGTACAGAGTACAGTTATAAACATTTCAACAATAGTAAGAGTACGAATAACAGAGTACAGTTCTCGCTCCGCATGGAGTTGTAATCTGTACTCTGTTATCTGTACTCTATTCTTTAAATGCGTGCCTTAATAGCTTCAGTCTGCGCTTCATAACCGGGTTTGCCGAGGAGGGCAAACATATTGCGCTTGTAGTCTTCTACACCGGGCTGGTCGAAAGGATTCACACCGAGCACGAGACCGCTGATACCGCAACCGATTTCGAAGAAGTAGATGAGCTGACCGATGTTATAAGCATCCAACTTTGACATTGAGATGCGGATGTTGGGCACACCGCCGTCAACGTGAGCGAGGAGCGTACCGAGTTCTGCCATCTTGTTTACTTCATCCACACGCTTACCTTCGAGGAAGTTGAGACCGTCGAGGTTTTCATCATCATGGGGGAAGAGGAGCTTGTGGCACTGTTCTTCTACAGAGATTACGGTTTCAAACACGGTGCGCTCGCCGTCCTGAATCCACTGACCCATTGAGTGGAGGTCTGTAGAGAAGTCAACAGCTGCGGGGAAGATGCCCTTGTGCTGCTTACCTTCACTTTCGCCGTAGAGCTGCTTCCACCATTCGTTCATGTAGTGGAGCTTGGGCTGATAGTTTACGAGGATTTCAATCTTCTTACCGCTCTGGTAAATGGCATTGCGCACAGCAGCATAAAGCGCTGCGGGATTTTCCATCATGGGAACGTCTGCGCCACACTGCTTTTCCATATCTGCAGCACCCTGAACGAGGGCGTCAATGTCAAAACCGGCACAAGCGATGGGAAGAAGACCTACGGGAGTAAGTACAGAGAAGCGACCGCCTACGTTATCGGGGATGATGAAGCTCTTGTAACCTTCCTTGTCAGCCGTTACGCGTGCCGCACCCTTCTTGGCATCGGTGATGGCAACGATAACCTTCTTTGCCACTTCCTTACCGCGCTGTTCTTCACACTGCTTCTTGAGAAGGCGGAAAGCGAGAGCAGTTTCGGTAGTTGTGCCTGACTTTGAAATATTGATGACACCGAACTTGCGGTTCTTGAGATATTCTGTGAGTTCGTAGAGATAGTCTTCACCGATGTTATTACCAGCGAAGAGGATTACGGGGTTCTTGCCGTCGTTAGCGAGCCATTCAAAGCTGTTGCCGAGGGCTTCGATAATGGCACGCGCACCGAGGTAGCTACCGCCGATACCAGCCACAACGATTGTGTCGCAGTTTTCGCGCAACACCTGCGCTGTCTGCTTGATGTCAGCGAGGTGTTCAGCAGTGATTGAAGAGGGAAGGTGGAGCCAACCGAGGAAGTCATTACCAGCGCAAGTACCTGCTTCGAGCGCCTGTTGCGCTGCCTTTACTTGGGGTTCGAGAGATGCTACTGCTTCAGCAGAGAGGAAGGGAGTAGCCTTTGAGATGTCGAGTTTGATCATAGTTGTTATTGTGTTTTATTTGAATATTAAGAGGATAGCTCTGCGACGGTGCCGCAGAGAAGCGAACGAAGCACGGCGAGGTTTCACAGGGGAGCGAATGAAACTCTGCGACGGTGTCGCAGAGAAGCGGACGAGGCACTGCTACTTTATCGCAGAGATGCGAACGAGGGAGCGAATGAGGGAGCGAGCGGGAGGTGCTGGCTCTTGCTTTCGGGTTGCAAATTTACGGGAATTCGTTTGATAGACAAAATAAAGTGAAGTGTTTTTAGTCTCATCACAACGAAGGTCAGCACAATCCCTGCTTAACGTTAGTTATTTGTAAGCTAATAATTTAGGGAAACGGTTAGATGGGTACGGAATCCGCCTCCTTCTCAAACTTTTCCTTTTCCCATTGTGCGATAATCTGCTCACGCAACGTGAAGAACAGGCGTATGTGAGCCCCATACATTTTCTTTTCGCCGACCTTTGCTACAATATCCTTGAAGATAGAAGATGTATGGCGAACATCCTTCACGAACACACCGTTGTTGATGTGTATGCTTTCGGGAAGTTCGTCGTGATGTACCCTGAACCACTCAATGAGTTCTTGAAGTTCTTGAGGATCGTAAATTTTCTTGTATTCCATTTTTTAGTAGACGAGTTAACGAGGTACGAGTAGACGAGATGCCCCCTCCAACCTCCCCCTAAAGGGAGAGGCTTCCTCGCGTTTTAGTAGACGAGTAAACAAGGTACGAGTAGACAAGATGGTCAGCGAGATAAATGAGTGATGTTCCGCATGGTCTACTCACTACTAACTACTCACTGATAACGTCCCGCATGGTATCTTTTATCTTTACTCTTTTATCTTTACTCTAAAAGTTGTACGCTGCCAGCACTATTTTACACAAAAAGCGCCCCTTGGAGTTCGCCATCGGTCTCACTATATATGATATGGTGAGCACGCTTCATTTTTTCTTCTTCCGGCATTTGCAGCGCCATCCACGCAAGCGCCTTTTCACGCGTTACATTGTCGCGCTTCATCACGCGGCGTACACGGGTTTCTTGAGAAGCGGTGACGAGAATCACCTCGTCCACCAAGTGTTCAAAGCCCGACTCATAGAGCAGGGCGCACTCCATAAATATGCGTTCGTGCACCTTTGTTTGTTCGGCAACCCATTCTTGAAAAGCCTCTGCTACGCGAGGATGAACGATTGTGTCGACTTGTTCGGCAAACTCCTTTCCGCGACAGATGAATGCTGCAAGGACGGGTTTCTGAAGGCACCCTTCAGCATCGTAGACACCATCACCCACCAAAGCAGTGAGTTCACGGCGCACCACCTCGGAAGTGCGAATAATACGCTTGGCTTCATCGTCGCAGTAGAAGATGGGATAGCCAGCCGCTTCGAGTTGTCGGCAATAGAAACTCTTGCCTGAACCTATGCCACCAGTTATTGCGTATGTCATCACTCGTTAGACTTTTCGATTAAGAACTCCACTTCACTCTGACTCAAGCGCAAACGGAAGGCTGCAGCGGGTTGCTCCACAATGCGCACCACGCACGTATTTGCTGTAGCGTCCGTCAAATCATTGGCATCAAGCACCAACTTAAAATCAGCCTCGGTCGCATTGCGGAACTCCTTCATGCCCACCTGGAAGGTCACATTCACCTTCATGGGGAAGGTGCGCAGGCGCACATCCTCGGGGAAGTTAAGGGGTTGCACGGGCAAGGCGAGCGTTTTTTCAATAAGGCGATCCACCTCTACCGACAAGCGCACGGTATCGGGCAAGAACTTTGCCCCTTTCACCTCTTGCAGGTAAATCAGCGTAGAGAGACTTTTCGTCAAGTCTGTTTGATAATAAGGCAAAGTGAGTGCCGCAGAAATCGTATCGAGTTGGCGCTCCGTAGCATAGACGGTAGCTAATGCGGGGTGAAGTTCCTGGCGTACAATGTAGTAACCATCAGCAGGAGCAAGTTTACCCTGCAAACGCGTTTCTACAGTTTTGGACGTACCATAGTTATAGAAATACTCTAATGTGTCAGGGCGCAAGCCGAGTAGTTCGGTAGAAGTCTCAAAGTTGTTCTTTAAGCCACGGCGCACGTCTTCTTTAGGCAGACGGACGTGGCAAGAGGGATTGGCATAGTGTAAAAAATCAATTTCCACAGGCGCCATCGTTTGGAAGTAACGGTAGAAGAAGAGCGAGGAGTTTTTATCACGCAATGAGATGCGCACCTCCTTGGGCAACTCCGTTGTGACCACCACATTTTCAGGCACATTCGTCAAACGCAAGGGTACAGAAATCTCTACGGTACTTACTTCCTTGAACGCCTCAAAGCACCAGAATGCCGTTGACAAGGTCAGGAAGAATAAAAAGGTCAAGAATGACTTGCTCCTCAACAGGACCAAGACAGTCTTGACCTTTTCCTGAATGAAGGGTAAAATCTTCATTTTGGGAAAGTGCTTTTACTTGTTGTCACCCACGGGAGAAGCCACAGGGTTGATACCGTCCTTGTGTACGCGAATCTTTACGCCAGAAGCAATTTCAAGTGTTACAACACCGTCCATATCAACATTGCGCACTGTGCCGTAGATGCCACCGATAGTAATCACTTCCTGACCCACAGTAAGAGAATTACGGAAGTTCTGAGCTTCCTTCTGCTTCTTCTGCTGGGGGCGAATCATAAAGAAATACATGATTGCGAACATCGCAACGAGCATGATGATCATGCTCCAACCGCTGCCCTGCTGCGCAGGAGCTGCCTGTAAAAATGCAAATAACATAATAGTAGTCTTAATTTATATGAGTTTTTGTTGGGATAGTTTTATTCTTTAGTCTGTGGCATCTTGCGCTTGGCGGAAACCTTCATCAACACGCGGTCCTTATGCAACTTGCGGCAGATGGCATCGAGTTGTCCGTTAACAAACGCCCCACTTTTGGGAGTGCTATAAAGTTTTGCGATTTCAACATACTCGTTGATGCTTACGTTCAAAGGAATATCCAGGAATGTGAGAATTTCCGTCAAAGCCGTCTGGATAATCACCTTATCCATAAGCGAAATGCGGTCGAAGTCCCACTTCAAACTGTTCGTGCGGAGGTGTCCCAACATTTCTTCGCCGCGTTCAATCGTCTGGCGGAAGAGTTGGTAGGCAAATGCACGATCTTCATCAGAAGTAAATTCAGGGAGCAAGGGCATTTCGGGTTGTGATTCCCCATTGAAGACGCTCAAGGTTTTAATCACAAATTGGTCTACGATGATTTTATCGTCATTCCAGTAGATGCTATGGTCCTCAAGTGTACTTTCGAGCAATTCGTTTTCAAGAAGGAACTCCTTGTAAAGACGGCGAATCAACTCGCGGTCGGCCTTAATACTGAAATCGCCTTTGTGGATGTACTCGTGATAGATCGAACTTTCGGTAAACGACTTATAGATATTTCGAATCAGAGCATCATCCTCCATCCATTCCTGCTTTTCACTGGAAAGGTAGTTGAGCAACACATCATTCTGCGCCATCTTTTGGAGGAGTTTATTTTCCGCCAAATACTTATCGAGCAGCAAAGCATCGGAGTTGATGCCAAGGCGTTCGGCACGTGCGATACGAGCTTCCTCACGGCGATCAGCAGTGCGCTTCACCTGAACAAGGAGCGAAAGAAGGAACTTGTAAAGTTCGTAAGTCTTCGTAAGACTAAAATCAAACTCCTTTTCCGCAGCATCAAGGGACTTATCTTCATTCTGGACATAGGCATATACCAACTGCACCACCTTTGTCCTTATGAGTTCACGATTAATCATTGTTTAAGTCTTTTTATAAATCTCGGCAAAGATAATAATAAATATGGAAATACCCCCGTGCGACTGTCCAAATTCTACCACACGGAACACGAAAAGCGTTCTGCAGAAAGTTTTTTATACAAAATATTGCACATGCGCTTGGCAGTTTAGAAAATTCGTTGCAATTTCGTCGGCGAATTACATCAATCACTTTTGAAACAGATAAAACAGATGAACGGAAAAGTTGAAAACGACATCCTCTTTAGCAAGTCAGTAAAGGCTGGCAAGCGTATTTATTACATCGACGTGAAGCGTGACCGCCACGACGAACTCTACCTCTCACTCACTGAAAGCAAGCGCGTGAAGGAAGGCACAGAAGAATTGCGCCCCGTATTTGAAAAGCATAAGATTTTCCTCTATCGCGAAGACCTTGAAAAGTTCCTCGAAGCATTCACTGATGCCGCACAGTTTGCAATCGAAAAGCAACCTGCACAGCCCCGCTATTCACGCTACGAAGAACCTGTGGCAGTTGAAGAACCCGCTGTAGCAACGCCCGAAGCTACAGACGTGGAAGACAGCGAAGAAATTAAGCTTGGCGAATTGGAATTCTAAAGATTAAGTTCCCCATCCTCTCCTAAATAGAGAGACGGAGTTGAACGAAAATAAAAGTGTGTGAATCAGTAGGTTCACACACTTTTATTTTGTATACCACCTTGAAATCAAACAGAAAAGCACTCCCATAGTTCCGACTTCTTGTCTTTGACAACATCTATATTACGTAATCACCAGTTCCGCACTTTCTTGCGGAAGGTCATCCAGAACATCACCCCTGCACTGGTTAATCCAAGGGGGAAGGACCACCAGATACCGAAAAGTCCTAAATCACAGACAAAACCGAGTATGTAGGCCGCGGGCAAGGAAATGACTACGTAGGCAATAAACGAGATAAGCACTACGGATTTTACTTCAGATATTCCGCGCAGGGCATTAGAGTATGCGCATTGCAGACCGTCACCAAATTGGTAAACCATAAAGGGAATCACCAACAAAGACACCGCAAGAGCGACTGCTGAATTGTCCGTAAACCAGAGTCCGATAACTTCGCGGAAAGTGAACATAAAGACAGACACACCTACGCCCATCGCCAGGATAATTCGGAAACCTGCGGTTACGGAACGCTGCAAATTAGCGTAATCATGCGCACCTTGAAAATTACTTGCGCGCACCGCTATTGCTGCTGCCATGCCGTAATAAAGCATAAAACCAAGTTGCCCCACGGTGAGCATCACCTGATGTGCCGCCAAAGCGAGTGTCCCAAGCCAGCCCACCATGACTGCCGTCAGACTAAAGGAAGCGGTTTCCAATGTCATCTGCAACGCAACAGGGAGTCCCAGTTTATTCACAGTCAATAAGTCAGAGCGGGTTACTGAAGATTTCACAAACCCTTGAGCATAAGCACGAAAACGAGAAGCAAAAAAGAAATAACCCGCAAAGCAGACCACCATCAAAATACGCGAAACGAGGGTTGCCATTCCTGCTCCGAAGAGTCCCCATTCAGGGAAACCGCAGTGCCCATAAATCAGCAACCAGTTGCCCACGATATTCAGGAGATTACCTCCCAGCAGTATCCACATCGCCGTGCGGGTGTCGGTAATACCATCAGCAAACTGCTTGAAGGCGTTGAAGGCCATTACAAACACTACCGACACCAATAAAACTAAATAATAGGGGCGTATCAATGGAAGAAGTTCTGCAGGCTGTCCCAACCGATGAAGATTAAAATAAAGAACAGTCATCCCCAACGTCAACAAGAGAGCCATGAGCAAGTTGGCAAAGAGTCCGTTCTTCAACTGCCCGCCAATAGCCGCATACTGACGTGTGCCAAACAAACGTCCCACAATGGGAGTGAGTCCATAAGAAAACCCGGTGGCAAACATGATGACGAGGTTGAACATGTTATTCACAAAACTCGCTGCTGCAAGTTCGTCAGTACCATAACGCCCCACCATGAATGTATCAGCAAGACTCAACACAATAATGCCCAACTGTCCGATAACAATGGGGAGGCCTAATTTCAGCAAAGCGCCGCAGTGGGTTTTATGGGATAGTAACTGCATGAACAAGTTCTTTTTTGAGGTATGCAAATTTCGGCATAAAATCGTAAATGCAAGAAGGTTTTCCTTATTTTTTACCTCATGAACCGCCGAGCAAGACAAACGAGAGCGTCAGCAGCAAACGAAGCACTCCCAAGAATTGCAAAGAAATGTTATTCCACCCATTGCACCCCTTACATCCCAAATAATATTGCTAACTTTGCGCAAATTTGTTGCTTGAAATGAGAACACTTATCGTCATACTCACCTTTTGCGCTTGCTGGCTGAACGCCAATGCCCAGTTACACTTTATCCCTGCCGACAGCATCGTCACATGGGACAGTGATGTAGCGAATTTAAGAAATACAGCTTTAGAGGCGAGTGCGCACTTGACTCCTCAATACATTTCGGCAGACTTTTCACAAGAAAAAATGCTGCAAACTTCCTGGGAGAAGGAGGTGGGCAAGCGTAACATGAATCCCTTTGCTATTGCCAACCGATTTACGCTTGCGGCAAAACTGTTAACGCTGACAGCCGACGCTAAATATGCTTTAGAAATGGAGCAACTGATTTACAAGGCACTGCTTCAACAGGCATCTACTCCCACTTTGAGTGCAGAGAAAGTCACTGCCGCACAAACACTGCTGAACGCTGTTGGAACCATGCTCGCAACACAAGGGGATACGTTGTATGTTAATTACTACGCCAACTCAACGGCAACCATACCAACCAGCATGGGAAGTCTCCAACTGGACATCGTCACTGGGATGCCCTTTCATGAACGCGTAAAATTTCGCTTTGCACGCATGGCTCAACCCAAAGGTATGCAGGTCACCATTTGTCTGCGCTTACCCGAGGGAGCATGGAACGACGCCTCCTTTCCCATCTATTGCAATGGACACGACACCCCCTATCACATTGAGAAGGGATACGCCGTTATTACCAACAAATGGCGCCCAGGGTTTGAAATTTACTTTGACTTGCCCGAACCGCTTTTGAAGTTGGAATAGTTTTTAGTATTAGTAGACGAGTAGACAAGGTACAAGTAGACGAGAAGGACACCGAGATAAACGTTTGTGCGCACCGCGCACGAGAAGGGAGGAATGAGGAGTTCTTCAGAGTGAGGAGTTCTTCAAAGTGAGGAGTTCTTCAAAATGAGGAGTGAGGAGTGAGTAGTGAGTAGTGCCGTGCGGGGTGATAGTCCTAAACTCTAAAATCTAAACTCTCATCTCTAAACTCTCGACTATAAACTCTAAATTATAATCTCTCATCTCTAAACTCTAAACTCTAAACTCTAAACCCTACCCCCCTAACCCCTAAACTCCCATAACATGTCAGTTATCCGCTTTTGCCTGCTCATACTGATTTGCGTTGCGAGTTCTGCAAGCGCACAAACCGTTATTGACCTAAATAACGGCGGAAGTGTGCGCTCAAAAACGCTACACGATTACGATAGCGAACTGAAAATAAAGATTGAGCGTGAAGACTCCATACGATATGCGGATTGCCTGAAACGAGCATTCAGTGCATTACACTGCGATTCTCTTAAGGAGGCTAAAAAGTACTTTAATGAAGCCTTGCAACTTCGACCTACAGCTGGCGGGAACTATGTAATAGAGCAACATCTGGGAGAAATTGCGGAGGTGGAAGGACTACTGAATGAAGCAGAAGCGCATTACACCCAAGCCTTAAAGATCAATCCTGAACTACACCATATCAGGAGTGCACGAGCCGTGGTAGCGGTGCAACTTCACCACTTTGAGGAGGCTCGAACGGACTGCAATACATTGCTATCCCTTTCGCTTAAAAAAGAAGAACGCATACGCCTGCTCTTTGTACGCGCAACCGCATTAATGGGAATGCGCCTCAACAAGGAAGCACGCAGCGATTTAGAAGAACTCTGCTTTCTTGCCCCCAAGAACGAGAATATCCCCGTAATGCTTGCACTCTCCCTTCACGACGAAGGGCGTTCGCAGGAAGCCATAGAGCGCCTGAATGCGCACCTGCGCATCAACCCTGAAAATGTAGAAGCACTCGCCTTGCGCGCAGCAATCTACAGTTCACAAGGTTTGCTTGATTTAGCACTATTAGACTACAACGAAGCCCTACGCCTCAACCCTGAAAACGCTGATCTTTATATAGAACGCGCAGCATGCCTGGAGAAATTAGGCAAACGAGCGAGCGCAGAAAAAGACCGCTTAACAGCACGAAAGTTAAGAAGATAGTGCAGAGTACAGAGTACAGAGTACAGAGTACAGAGTACAGAGTACAGAGTGCAGGGTACAGAGTGCAGAGTACAGAGTACAGAGTACAGAGTACAAAGAACAGAGTACAACTACCATGCGGATCAATTTTGACAATACAACTACACTACATGGCGTGCGACTTTAAAGACCTCAAACCTTAAAACCTCACAACCTCACAACCTCAAACCTCAAAGCCATCACACAAGTGAATCACAAAATTAGACTAACAAACCTCCTTTGCTGCTTGATTTTATGTTGTTGCAGTTTGGGAACTTTCGCCAACCCACGCGAGTATCGCGCTGTGTGGCTCACAACTTATTTAGGCCTTGACTGGCCCAAGAAACCGGCAACCACTCCAGCGGGGGTGGAGCGCCAGAAAGAGGAACTCCGCCAGATGCTCGACCAATACGTAGCGGCAAATCTCAATACGGTATTTGTGCAAGCACGCATGCGCTCTACTACTGCCTACAACTCTATGTACGAACCCTGGGACGAAGCATTTACGGGCACTCCAGGAAAGAAACCGCTATATGACCCCTTGGCATTTGCCGTAGAAGAATGCCACAAGCGCGGATTGGAATGCCATGCGTGGGTGGTGGCGTTTCCCGTATGTAAAGTGCCGACGGAGAAGAAATTAGGCAGTCGTGCACTTCCCCGAAAGCGCCCCGATTTGTGCCAACGCTGTGGCGACATTTGGATGATGGACCCAGGTGTACCAGGTACGGCAGACTATTTAGCAGCGATTTGCAAGGAGATTGTGCAGAACTATGACGTTGACGGCATCCACCTTGACTATATCCGCTATCCCGAAAAAGAAATTCGCTTTAACGACAACAAGACGTACAACACCTACGGCAAGAAGCAGAACAAGGCAAACTGGCGCCGCGCCAACGTAACCCGCTGTGTGAAAGCCATACACAATGCGATTAAATCGGTGCGCCCTTGGGTGAGACTCTCCTGCGCCCCCATTGGCAAGCATGCTGACCTGCCCCGACAAAGTAGTTATGGATGGAATGCCTATAGCGCTGTGTATCAAGAAGCACAGGAATGGTTACGCTTGGGACTCATGGATGCCCTGTTCCCCATGATGTATTTCGACGGCAAGCATTTTTATCCCTTTGCTGTAGATTGGCAGGAAAGCTGCTACGGTCGCCCCGTTGTTCCTGGTTTGGGCATCTACTTCCTCAATCCCCAGCAACGCGGTTGGAGTCTTGAGGTCATTCAGCGCCAAATGAATGTTGCACGTAGTTTGGGCATGGGCGGACAAGCCTTTTTCCGTTCCCAATTCTTGTTGGACAACGAAAAGGGACTTTACGACTGGGTGCAGCGCTACTTCTATAAGGAGCCCGCAATGACTCCCGCAATGACCTGGGCGGACAACACGCCACCAGCAACACCAAAAGTTCGTGCCACCTATGGGCATAGGACACTCATATTAGAATGGGAACCCATTGCGGACGCTACGCCTATATATTATAATGTGTACCGCATTGATACTCCAGGAGGATCCCCCAAACGATTGGCACATAAACTACGCACAACTTCTTGCCGCTACTCTCCGGCCCTACCTGTGTTGATGCACTCCCAATATGCTGTAACGGCAGTAGATGCTTATGGCAACGAGTCGGAACTCCAACCCATCGGCGCCCCATTTTCTGCCGCAGAAGCCGAAAAACGCATTGACGACAAGGTAAAAAAAGCGTTTAATTGCTTGTCGGGTAAGAAATAAAGTCGTAATTTTGCACCCGATTAGAGTCCAACGGGGCAAAACAAGTGAGTCAGAACGACTACGCCTCCTGGAAAAATCCGTTTAACATATTTATAAAATGTACGCAATCGTAGAGATTAACGGTCAGCAGTTCAAGGTGGAAGAAGGCAAGAAGCTCTTCGTAAACCACATTCAGAACGCAGAAAGCGGTCAGGCTGTTGAATTTGAAAAGGTGTTGTTGGTAGACAACGACGGTCAAGTAACTGTAGGCGCTCCCGTAGTTGAAGGCGCTAAGGTAGTATGCGAAGTAATCGATCCCCTCGTTAAGGGTGACAAGGTGCTCGTTTTCCACAAGAAGCGCCGCAAAGGTTACCGCAAGTTGAATGGTTATCGCCATCAGTACACTCAGTTGACAATCAAAAACGTTATTGCTTAACCCCTTAAAAAGTTAGAAGAAAATGGCACATAAGAAAGGTGTTGGTAGTTCTAAGAACGGCCGTGAATCAGCTTCACAAAGATTAGGTGTTAAGATCTGGGGTGGTCAGACTTGCATCGCAGGTAATATCATCGTGCGTCAGCGCGGTACAGTACACTACCCTGGCAAGAACGTAGGCATGGGTAGCGACCACACGCTCTATGCACTCACAGACGGTGTAGTAACTTTCAAGCGTGGTCAGCGTGACCGCAGCGTTGTTAGTGTTGAGCCCAAGGCTTAATCAACAAGCACACAAAGATTACAAATAGGCAATCCTCAAACGGGGATTGCCTATTTGCTTTTAGGGGTAATCAAGCAAACACTTTCATGCGCCAAACATTACTCATTTTTGCAATTTCTGTGCAAAAAACAGGTTGATAGTTTGGTCCATTCCATAAAATACTTGTAACTTTGCACATAGAATGTGGGTGTGCGTAATTGTCACATACGCCTTATTCTACAACAACCCTCAACACCGCTCTATTATGTCTATATCAAAAACGCGAAACCACCTTGTAGAATGCGCGCGTGAACTTTTTGCACGCAAGGGATTTGAAGCCACTACGATGAATGACATCGCCTCTGCTTCAAACAAGGGGAGACGCACGCTTTACACCTACTTCAAGAACAAAGAAGAACTCTATGAAGCGGTGATTACCTCCGAACTTGAAATCCTGTCAGAGAGACTTGACGAAACTGCCAACAAAATTATTTCTCCAGAAGAGAAAATTATTGGCATCATTTATACTCACCTCTCTGTCATCAAAGAAGTGGTCACAAGAAATGGGTCTTTACGTGCCGAATTTTTTAGGGATATCAGAACAGTAGAACGCGTACGCAGAGCATTTGACGAAGAAGAGCGCAGTGTGCTGCGCCAAGTGCTTCAAGAAGGTGTAGACCGCAATCATTTCAAAATTGAAAGCATCCCCCTCGTCGCAGACATCATCCATTACGCCATCAAGGGTATGGAAGTGCCCTACATCTATGATAGAGTAGCCAAGGGACTTTCAAGCGATGATAGCAAACGAATCGTTTGCGACATTCTCAACAAGGTGCTCAAGTAATTTCGTTTGGGTACCCCCAATCAAGTATAAGTATAACAACCCTTAAGAATAAATCAGTAAAATGGGACTTTTAACAGGTAAGACTGCCCTCATTACAGGCGCAGCACGCGGTATCGGTAAGGCTATCGCTCTCAAATTTGCACAAGAAGGCGCAAACATTGCGTTCACAGACCTCGTAATCGACGAAAACGGCAAGCAAACAGAAGCTGAAATCTCTGCACTCGGTGTGAAGTGTGTAGGTTATGCCAGCAATGCTGCAGACTTCGCTCAGACAGAGGAAGTTGTAAATGCTGTAAAGGAAGAATTTGGTCAGATTGACATTCTCGTAAACAACGCAGGTATCACAAAGGACGGTTTGATGATGCGCATGTCTGAAGCACAATGGGATGCAGTTATTGCTGTTAACCTCAAGTCTGCCTTCAACTTCATCCACGCTTGCACCCCCATCATGATGCGTCAGCGTAGCGGTAACATCATCAACATGGCTTCTGTAGTAGGCGTACACGGTAATGCAGGTCAGAGCAACTATGCTGCTTCTAAGGCTGGTCTTATCGCTCTTGCCAAGAGTATTGCCCAGGAACTCGGTTCTCGCGGCATCCGCGCAAATGCGATTGCTCCCGGTTTCATCGAAACAGCAATGACTGGTGCACTTCCCGAAGAAGTACGCAAAGAATGGTGTGCGAAGATCCCCCTCCGTCGTGGCGGTCAGGTAGAAGACATCGCAAATGTAGCGACATTCCTCGCTTCAGACCTCTCAAGCTACGTCACTGGTCAGGTATTGCAGGTTGACGGTGGTATGAACATGTAATAAATGGGTTACACATATACAATATAGTGTGCTAATACATAAAAAGGACCGGGCACTGCAAAATAACCGGTTCTTTTTCTTTTGTATATCCCAACTAAACTCCCAAAATGACTCCACTTTACGAAGACAACCACATCATTATTGTCAACAAAGCGCCTGGCGAGATTGTACAAGGCGATAAAACGGGCGACACCCCATTGAGCGACATTGTAAAAGCCTACCTCAAGGAAAAATATGCCAAACCTGGGGAGGTATTTCTCGGTGTCGTTCACCGATTAGACCGCCCCGTAAGCGGAGTTGTTGTTTTTGCCAAAACAAGTAAGGCGCTCACCCGCCTAAATGAGATGTTCCGTAAAGGAGATGTGCATAAAACATACCATGCGATCATCCCCAAGGTTCCCACTTTGGTGAAAAGCGAAAAACCGACGCTACTCACTCATTTCCTTACGCGCAACGAAAAGCAAAATAAGGCTTACGTATTTACAAAAGAAGTACAGGGCAGCAAAAAGGCAACATTGGATTACCAAGTAATAAACACCAGCGACAGGTACGCACTCCTACAGGTGAACCTCCACACTGGGCGTCACCATCAAATCCGCTGCCAACTGGCCACAACATTGGCACCTATCAAGGGGGATTTAAAATATGGAGCTCCTCGCTCCAACCCCGATGGGAGCATCTGTCTGCATGCCAGAAAAGTCAGTTTTATACACCCCGTTTCCAAGCAAGAAATAAATGTGACAGCTCCCTACCCTACACTGCCAGTTTGGGGGATATTTACATGTTAAAATACGTTTTTTTGCAAGTCGAACGTACAAAAACGCCTTTTATTGCAAAAATCAAGAGAGTTACACTATTTTTTTTGCACAAAATCTCTCTAATATTGGGGAAATGCCTATATTTGCACCAAATATTGTGTGCTAACTCCTCACAAGGAGGATTTATGGGTGCAGAATATTAACAAACAGAACAATAAGCAAATAAATTTTTAATCTCACTATTTACATTACAACTATGAAAAAGTTAATGTTGGCCCTCGCTTTTGTAGGTTTCGCTACTGCTGCAACTGCACAGGAAAATGTACCTGTTAAGAAGCACAGCGTTTCTACTAACAGTTTCTGGTCAAACTGGTATGTAAGCCTTGGTGGTGCTTACAACGCAACTTACACTTCACAAGAATTGGACGTTAACGCTAACCCCTTCGGTCACATCCGTGGTACATTCAGCGGTAACCTCGCTCTCGGTAAGTGGTTCACTCCTGGCATCGGTCTTCGTACTGTTGCTGACCTCGGTTCTTTGAGAAACGTTTACACAGACGATCACAACAATCACCCCACAGTGAACTTCCTCCAGGTTCGCGAAGATGTTATGTTCAACTTGACTAACCTCATCTGCGGTTACAAGGAAGATCGTATTTGGAATGTTAGCCCCTTCGTAGGTTTCGGTTATATCTGCAACTTCTCTGACGATAAGGCTTCTTTCTCACTCAACGTTGGTATCCACAACAACTTCCGTTTGACAAAGCGTTTCTCTGCATTTGCTGAACTCGGTTTCATGGCATGCGGTGATGACGTAATCGGTGTTGGTGGTCAGTCTGGCAAGAACTTCGAATCACGCGCTTGGGATAAGGTTGCAAGCTTGAAGCTCGGTGTTACTTACCAAATCAGCAAGACTTGCACTTGGGAAAAGACTCCCGACCTCGCTGCTATCATGGCAATGAACCAGGAACAGCTCGACGCTGTAAACGAACAGCTCGCTGCTGAACAGCAGGAAACAGAACGCCTCCGCGTGCTCCTCGCTCAGGCTGAAGCTAAGGAACCCGAAGTTCGCATCGTTAAGGAAGTTGAATTTATCGGTACTTCTGCATCTGTATTCTTCAACACAGAATCTGCTCGCATCGCTTCTCGTAAGGACCTCGTAAACGTTAAGGAACTTGCTGACTACGCTAAGGAAAATGGCAAGACTATCGTTGTTACAGGTTATGCAGACAGCAGAACTGGTGCTGCGGACTACAACCAGAAGCTCTCTGAAAAGCGTGCTAACACAGTTGCTGAAGAACTCGTTAAGATGGGCGTTGCTCGTGAAAACATCGTAGTTAAGGCAGAAGGTGGTGTTGACGCTATCGCTCCTTACAGCTACAACCGTCGCGCTACAGTTAAGGTTCAGTAATCCTAGAACTTAACAACATATCAATATAAAAAAGAGTTGTGCACTCCTATGAGCGCACAACTCTTTTTTTATGGTAATGATATAGCAGTTGACCCAATATAAGAAGATTCATCATACCCCCTCCCCGCCCGAGGGCGGTACTCCCCCTATCTTAAGGGGAGAGCGCCATGCGGAGTAATCCTACACTATTTATACCAAGTGAAAGAGATATTG
>JAZQXB010000060.1:0-3749 GCA_045632685.1 Alloprevotella sp. | reverse complement strand
GAATTCCTTGACATTGTCTCCACGTATATACACGTATCTTCTCGTATTTTTTAACCACGAATGGGCACTAATGCTAAAGTAGTAGGTAGGAGTGAGTAGTGAGTAATGCCATGCGGGACTATACTCGTTTATCTCGGTGCCCTGCTTGTCTACTTGTACCTTATTAACTTGTCAACTAAAGAGTTAGGAATTAGTAGTAAACCATGCGGGATATATAACGAACGTAGAGACGTCATATTATGGCGTCTCATTAGCACGCGG
Source organism: Alloprevotella sp. (assembly GCA_045632685.1). Taxonomy (GTDB): domain Bacteria; phylum Bacteroidota; class Bacteroidia; order Bacteroidales; family Bacteroidaceae; genus Alloprevotella. Next base: position 3,488 of record JAZQXB010000060.1, on the reverse strand, counting down.
GAAATCCACTTGACCTGTAGGGACGCACGGCGCGTGCGTCCGCCTCAAAGGGTATTTCCGCGTGTCCTCAATCGTTAACCTCGTCAGTATCACGGACGCACGCGCCGTGCGTCCCTACTGGTCAAACGGAATTCCTTGCTGGTAACGGCTATGTGATTCTCAATTTATTTGAGGATTTAGGATTGTCAATATTTTTCGCACAAAAGCACTCGCGGCGTAAAAAACGCGATTTGCATTTCGCTTCAAAATGTATTATCTTTGCATTGCAGGAAAGGAGGTGTTACCCAGACAGGTAATACCTCCTTTTTAAGTGCTTGATTATCAGTATGCAATTTTTGGGTACTTTCTAAAAAAACACCGGTTTTGGCAAAAATTATTCGGCACCTTGTAAAAAATAGGTGCCGAATAAATTATTTTATGTGCCGAATAATTTTCTGCAGGTCGGTTGGAGTGTTAAATCTTCTTAATAAAAGTTAAAGTTTTAAGAACCTTTCAACCCTAAAAATGGGCCTTTGGCTTGATGAGAATGCGTTATTTTCAGCGCAAGGTGTTCTTGGCTTGAAATAACGCAGCCACGGTCCACTATCTCACTTTTTCAGCGTTTTTCTACATTATTTTTAAAGCGTAACATTCGCAGAATTAGGGATTTGCGCGATTTAGGCTTTAAAATTCGTTTTTGGCAAACTGGAAATGAACGATGAGCCTTAACTGCGGATAAAGTTGGTGCGCACCTTTACTTCCTGTTCGGGGAAACTGATACCTGCTTGCTTTCCTGCTTCAATACACTTGAGCATCCACGCCATGTTTCTGCCCAGCGTGCGCATGGTTTGCATGCCCTCTTCGTCCTTCACCACCTCCTCGGGGGTGTTGCCATGCACTTCGTTCCAGTAATTAGAGGTAACGATGGGCATGCAGGCAATGGTGAAGTAGCGGTTGAGGTCTTCAAATCCACCCTGCGCACCCCCGCGGCGGCAACTTACGATTGCCGCACCGGGTTTGCCGGCATACATGCCTAACTTTGAGCAGAAGGCGCGGTCCATAAAAGGCTTGATACTGCCTGAAGTACCAGCAAAGTGGATGGGTGAACCAAAGACAAAGGCATCTACCTCGGGCACCTTGGCGAGAAATTCGTTTACACCGTCACCGTCGAACCAGCAACGCTTGGTGTCTTTACACTTTCCGCAACCGATGCACCCCATCACGGGTTTTACGCCACACCAGAGTTCTTCGGTTTCAATACCCTGCGCATGCAGTTGTTCGGCAATTACATTCAATGCCGTATGGGTGCAGCCCGTTTTATGGGGACTGCCGTTTATGAGGAGAACTTTCATTGTTAATTCGTTTTTAGTTTACGAGTAGACGAGGTACGAGTAGACGAGAAGGTTAGCGAGATAAACACACTATCTCGTCTACTTGTACCTTGTTTACTTGTTTACTCTATCTACTATTTCAAAAGGCACACGCACACTCACGCCCTGCTTCATCAACTCATAGAGGTTGGGGAAGAGGCGCTGCTTAAAGCATTCCCAGTTGCGCTGGGGCATTTCGGTCCAACCCGCTTCGGCAAGGGCGAGTGCACGGGGGAATGCCATGTAAGTAGCACGGTTTACGTCGGGAATAGCCTCCGCCCAAAGGGTTCCCATTACGCCCTGCACGTGCTTCATGTCCTCAGGTGTGCAACCATATCCGGGGTCAAGTTCATAGGTCTTCTGCAACGTAGTGATGGGCATGCCCCAGTTGTTAAACTCTGGGAAGTCGTTGCGATACTGTGGGTAGTCGAGGTACGCATGTTCGCCCGGCGCCATAATGATGGGGTGACCGTTCTTGCGCGTAAGGTCAAGACACGTAGGCGTCAAGGCATTGCGCCACGTCACGAGCGTTACATCCTTCGGATAAGGGAAGAGGTAGTCGTCAGCAGGGGGCCAGATGTTGTTGAGTTCGCACCACAGGATGGGCTTTTTGCCATTCTTGCGCACCTCATCCAAAACGCGGTTGAAGAAGGGAATCATCAACTGCGTAGGTTTTGTATAACCCAACTTTTCCATCAACTGCTTGCAGGCATCACACTTTGCCCAGTTTTCAGGCACGGCAGCCTCGTCACCACCCAAGTGGAAGTAGGGAGAATCAAAGATTTCCGCAATCTCGCGCACCACATCTGCCATCACGTCATAGACTTCCTCCTGCGACGCACAGAGCATCATGTTTACCGTTTCGCCTACCTTCTTTTCAGCCTCCTGCTTGTGCGTACAAGCCAAGTGGGGATACGCCGCAAGTATCGCTACGGTGTGTCCGGGTACGTCAACTTCGGGAATAACTTCCACCCCGCGCTTACGGGCATACTCAACGATATCGCGGAGTTCCACCTGCGTGTAATGCTGCTTGCTGGGAAGCTTCGGTTGACTCTTAATTTCTACGCGCCAACCCTGGTCGTCGGTCAAGTGCAACTGCAAGACGTTAAACTTGTAGCGCGCCATTTGGTCGATAAAGAACTTTACGTCCTTGACAGGCAAGAAGTGGCGCGCAGGGTCGAGCATCAGGGCGCGGAAACCGAAGCGCGGAGCATCGGTAATCTTCAACTGGCGAATCTCTCCGTTGAGCGTGCTACGCTGGTCACCCATCAAGATTTGGTCCAGCGTTTGGATGCCGTAAAACAAGCCTGCTGGAGTTGCAGCCGTGATTTTGACGCACTTATTCGTTACTTCGAGCTCGTAACCCTCCTTACTCTCAATCGTGGGGTCGAGTTGCAACCAAAAGGCTGCCTTATTCGTATTGAGGATTTTGAGTTCCACCCCAAAATGCTTCTTCAATACATCCACCAACAACTGTTTGCACTCCCAGTCGAGTTCATCAAGGGGCGCATTAATCACTTGCTTTTCCGAGAATCGGAAAGGCTTTTTGCCTTCATACACTTCCATATCATTAGGCATGGGAAGTAATGCTGCACGGGGACACTGCGCCTGCAGGGCCACAACAAATACGAAAAGAACTGATAAAAGAGAAAGTCTCATAAGCAATTTTTTGTGATAAATCTGACTACAAAGATAATGTATTTATATTTATTCTGTCCAGCAATACTAAAAAAAGGGAAATAATATAGCAGATGTCCACAAATAATCCTTACACCAAAGATGTTGTGCTCTTATTATTGTAGCCACTAATGGGCACTAATTTACACCAATGCCTTGCGGGGTATTTAAGACCGGATGGATATTAGTGAAAATTGACTAGCGCGACCTTCGGTTCGTGTTCATTAGTGGCTCGAAATAAAATAAACTATTGCTGTCCAGTAAAATTTGTCTCTTTATTTTAGAGAACACGAATTGCACGAATAACACGAATCCTTGCGGGGTGTTATCTTTGCTTATCGCATACGAATTACACGAATACCATCCGGATGATAAAAATTCGTGCTATTGACTTGCGCGACCTTCGGTTCGTGTTCTCCTAAACATAGAAAATCCTTGCGGGATGTTACCTTGCTTATCTCA
>JAZQXB010000059.1:0-10924 GCA_045632685.1 Alloprevotella sp. | reverse complement strand
TATAAACACTGATTTTATTGCTTTACAAGCCCCCCCTTGAAAGGAAATTAACGGCTGTCCGGTAAAAATCTCTTTGATAGATGAGAACAGACAAGTCATATATGATTGTTATTTCCCATTTTAAGCTTTGTCCTGCACTTTCCCCCTAAAATGACTCATATGTATACCATACATATCGGCTGTCCGGGAAAATGTTGTTTTTTTAAACGCGTCATTATTTTTACCGGACAGCAATAACTTTTTTATTGTTTAACATCATAAGATGTGGAGGTAGATGCGTTTTTATCTTATTCAATCTTCCTCAGTTTTTCCATTACTGTGCGGTTGAGTTGTTTGAGGTTTTTTTCGCTCGTGCGTGCTAATTCGGTGTTGAAATCTTGAAGGTGTTGGGGGAGTTCATTAAGTTGGTCAGAGAAGACCTGGAGAAGATTGAGGCGTCGGGTAGGAGAGTAAGGGTTTACTACCATTCTAATGCCTTTAGGATGAATTTCAACCTCAATTTGCTTTCCTGTAGTAAGAGGGTCACCGTCTACGTGCACGGGGTCGTCCCCTGTGCGTGTAATGCTTACTTTTTTTGCCTTAAATGTCTTCACGCGGCTATTTGTAGTGAGAGTGCCGTTGAAAAGTTGTAGGGCAAGTTGAGGGGCTTCGATGGGCGTGAAGGGTTCAAGAATGGTGATGTCCATGAGTCCGTCGCTCATAGTTGCCGCGGGGGCAATAAAGGCATTGTTGCCATATTGCGAAGCATTTGCGCAGGCTATTACAAAAGCCTTTTGCTCCACCTTTTGTTCGTCGATGATGAGTGTGTAGGTATCAGGTTTGTAAGTGAGCGTTTCACGTAGGGTGTTTTCTATGTACGAGATAAGTCCGCGCTTGCCACTGTTGGCAAACTTCATGCTCACGAAGGCGTCAAATCCCATTCCGCAGGTGCAGAAGAAGGGTAAACCATTCATTGTTCCATAGTCAAGTGGCTTAATGTTGCCTGCGTTAATCATACTGATAGCCCCCTCTGGGTCTATGGGCAACTGGAGGTGGCGTGCCAATCCGTTGCCACTTCCGCATGGAATTATCCCCAATGCTGTATTGGTGTGGATAAGCGCACGTGCAACCTCGTTGACCGTACCGTCTCCCCCTACTGCCACTACGATATCAATACCTTCATGAGCAGCCTCACGCGCAATGATCTCTGCATGACCTGCATACTCTGTGTATCGCACGCTATATTCATACTTGCTGGTATCGATACAGCGTCCAATGCTTTGACGGATGAAGATTTTCTTATCCGTGCCAGATTTGGGATTTATTATGAATCGTATGGTTTGCATAACCTTAAATGGAATGATGAGGGTTGAGAAAATCTTTGACTTGTATCTCACGATTTGGTTAGCAAAGGTAATGATTTTTCCATTTTATCAACCAACTTCAATGTTATAAAAACAAAAATTGCACAAAGTTACTCGTAATGGGTAGTTTTTTTGTCAGTAAGGGGGTGTTTGTAGAATTAAAATTGTAATTTTGCGGATAATTTGGTGTATAGTTTAGGCTACACCCCATAGAGTATAACTCTCCACTGAAGACTAACACAATATTTATAAGATAAACGATTATGGGTTTACTTCAAGAAAGATTAGCGCAATATACGCTTCCTCAAGAATTGATGCAACAGGGTATGTATCCCTACTTCCGCGAAATCGACGGAAAGCAAGGTACTGAGGTTGAAATGGGCGGTCACCGCGTATTGATGTTCGGTTCTAATGCGTATACAGGACTCCCAGGTGATGAACGTATTATCAAAGCTGCCAAGGATGCGCTTGATAAGTATGGTTCAGGTTGCGCTGGTAGCCGCTTCTTGAATGGTACGCTCGACCTCCACGTAGTGCTCGAAAAGGAGATTGCCAAGTTTATGGGTAAGGACGAGGCGCTTTGCTTCTCTACCGGTTTTACGGTAAACTCTGGCGTTATTGCTTGTCTTTGTGGTCGTAACGACTATATCATCTGTGACGACCGCGACCATGCTTCTATCATTGATGGTCGTCGCCTTTCTATGGCAAAGCAGTTGAAGTTTAAGCACAATGATATGGCTGACCTTGAAAAGCAGCTCCAGCGTTGTGAACCCGATGCGGTGAAGCTCATTGTGGTGGATGGTGTGTTCTCGATGGAAGGCGACCTCTGCAACTTGCCCGAAATTGTGCGCCTCAAGCATAAGTATAACGCAACAATCATGGTGGACGAAGCTCACGGCGTAGGTGTATTCGGCAGAGATGGGCGTGGCGTCTGTGACCACTTTGGACTTACCGACGAGGTTGACCTCATCATGGGTACGTTCTCAAAGTCGCTCGCAAGTATCGGTGGCTTCATTACGGCAGACAGCACTATTATCAACTGGATTCGCCACACTTGTCGTACTTATATCTTCTCAGCGTCAAACACTCCCGCTGCTACGGCTGCTGCCCTCGAGGCGTTGCGCATCATTCAGGCTGAGCCCGAACGTATCGCGGCGCTTTGGGATGTGACCAACTATGCCCTTGTGAAGTTCCGTGAAGCAGGATTTGAAATTGGAGATACCGAAAGTCCAATCATTCCTCTTTATGTGCGCGATACGGAGAAGACTTTTGCAGCAACGATGATGGCATTTGAAGAAGGGGTGTTTATCAATCCCGTAATTCCCCCTGCATGTGCCCCTCAGGATACCCTGGTGCGCGTAGCGCTCATGGCTACACATACGAAGGAACAGGTGGATACAGCAGTTGAAAAGCTCGCTAAGGTGTTCCGCGAACTCGGAGTGATTCAATAAGTAGATGTTTATGGTTAAACACTAAATAATGGAAGAGGGGTGTCAACGCGTTGGCACCTCTCTTCTTTTTTTACGCTTCAACATTGACACCTCTGTTTTGCATTTACCGCGGTTATCCGTTAGAAAAGAATTTTTCAGTAAAAAAAAGTGTGGGATGCTTGTCGGATAAATAAATTAGTTGTAATTTTGCATCGCAAACGAGAAACAAAGATTAATGCACTCTTAGCTCAGTTGGTAGAGCAACTGACTCTTAATCAGTGGGTCCTGGGTTCGAATCCCTGAGGGTGTACAAAATTCTCGTTTTGCGATGCACTCTTAGCTCAGTTGGTAGAGCAACTGACTCTTAATCAGTGGGTCCTGGGTTCGAATCCCTGAGGGTGTACAAATCTTTTCTTTCATAACACGCACTCTTAGCTCAGTTGGTAGAGCAACTGACTCTTAATCAGTGGGTCCTGGGTTCGAATCCCTGAGGGTGTACGAGTTATTCGAGATTGACAATCGTAAGGTTGTCAATCTTTTTTTGTATTTGAAGTTAAAATATTCCGTGTTTGGTGCGATAGTTTGTTATAAAAAACTTAATTTTGCTTTCAATAATTAAACTAAGACTTACAAAGTGGTAACAAAAGAAAGCATTCAAGCGCTTATAGATGATGGAATGTTGGATGAAGCGCTGACGAACGTTGATATATTGCTCCAAGAGGCGCCTACTGATGATGCCCTTTATTACCTCAAAGGTAAGGTGCTAATGAGAATGGGCGACTGGAAGAAAGCAACGGATGCCTACCTGCAAGCTCAAGCACTTAACCCTGATGGACCTGCCCAGGAACAGTTATCAATGATTAAGGACATCATGGATTTTTACAATAAAGATATGTATAATCATTGAGGTCGTGAGTGAGTTAGACTTTTAGTTTATGAGGAACTTCGTATGGCATTTCTCATGACACGTTATAAGATTTCGATAACTAAATTAGAATATAGAAAGTACCACTCCTAATGTGGTATGAATTATTAAAATCAACCATTATGGCAAAGATTGTAGGAGCCGTGGTGATCAACACCGAGCGATGCAAGGGGTGTAACCTTTGCGTTGTGGCTTGCCCCAAGAAATGTTTGTCGCTGAGCGGCAAGGAAGTGAATCATAAGGGTTATGCATTTTGTGTAGATGTGCAGCCCGAGGAATGTATAGGATGCAGTTCGTGTGCGATTGTATGTCCCGATGCCTGCATCACGGTGTATAAAACAAAGATTGACGCATAAAAAGTTATGAAGCAAGATAAGGAAGTCCTTTTGATGAAAGGAAATGAGGCTATCGCGCATGCTGCAATTCGTTGTGGATGTGACGGTTATTTTGGATATCCCATTACGCCTCAATCAGAGATTTTGGAAACATTGGCTGCAGAAAAACCTTGGGAAACTACTGGTATGGTAGTGCTCCAGGCTGAAAGTGAAGTGGCCTCAATTTATATGATTTATGGTGGCGGTGCTTCAGGTAAGCGCGTGATGACTTCTTCATCAAGTCCTGGTGTCGCACTCATGCAAGAAGGTATCACCTATATGGCTGGTGCTGAAGTTCCTGGTGTTATTGTGAATGTACAGCGTGGTGGTCCTGGTTTGGGTACAATCCAACCCTCACAAGGTGACTACAATCAGGCAACTCGTGGTGGCGGTAATGGTGACTACAATGTCATCGTATTAGCACCCTGCTCTGTACAGGAAATGGCAGACTTCGTAGATGTGGCTTTTGACTTGGCATTTAAGTATCGCACTCCTGTGATGATTCTCTCCGATGGTATTATTGGTCAGATGATGGAAAAGGTGGTGCTTCCTCCCTTCAAACCCCGCCGTACAGAAGAACAAATTAAGGCAACTTGCCCCTGGGCTACAACAGGTAAGGGTAAGCGCGAAAAGCACAATATCATTACGTCGGTAGAACTTCAATCAGAAGTGATGGAGCAGAACAACCTCCGTCTCCAAGCAAAGTATGCTGAAATTAAGGCCAATGAAGTGCGCTATGAAGTAAGCGGAATGGAAGATGCTGACTACATGATTGTAGCCTTTGGTTCGGCTGCACGTATCTCGCAAAAGGCTGTAGAATTGGCGGCTGAAAGAGGTATCAAGGTGGGTGTATTCCGTCCTATTACGCTCTGGCCTTTCCCTGAAAAGGAAATTCGTGAATATTCAAAGAACCTCAAGGGTGTGTTGACAATGGAAATCAACGCAGGTCAGATGGTTCATGATGTACGTTTGGCTGTGGGAGAACGTATTCCCGTAGAGCATTTCGGTCGCTTGGGTGGTATTGTTCCCGACCCCGAAGAAGTAGTTGAAGCACTCGTGGCGCTTACAATGAAAGCTAATGGTTAATCATCCCAACGAACGACATTCCATTTTTGAACGACTAAATCATCCCGAACGCGAAGTGCGTCAACGCATGAAAGAGCGGAAGATGTTAGTGCTCCGCAACATTTTGAATGCAATATTTATGCTACTCGCCGCCGCCACGATGATTGGCATTTGGGCTTTTCCTGAATATACCAATCAGTGGTATATCCTCGGACTCATTGCCGTATGTATTAAAATCGTAGAGGTGATGTTTAGAATGCCTGGAATGAAAAAAAATAAGAAATAAGAATTTATATGCGTAAAGAAGATATTATCAAACCCGAAAATTTGGTGTATGAAAAGCCCAAATTGATGAACGATACGGACATGCACTATTGTCCTGGATGTTCACACGGTGTTGTACATAAACTCATTGCTGAAGTCATTCAGGAGATGGGATTGGAAGAAGATGCTATTGGTGTTTGCCCCGTAGGTTGTTCAGTATTTGCTTATAGATACCTTGATATCGACTGGCAAGAAGCCGCTCACGGTCGTGCTCCCGCTCTTGCTACGGCTATCAAGCGTTTGTGGCCCAATAAGTTGGTGTTCTCTTATCAAGGAGATGGTGACATCGGTTGTATTGGTACGGGCGAAGCTATTCATGCCTTGAATCGCGGTGAAAACATTGCTATGATATTCATTAACAATGCAATTTATGGTATGACGGGCGGACAGATGGCGCCCACCACATTGATTGGTCAGAAGACTGTGACTTGCCCCTATGGTCGCGACCCTCAGTTGCACGGTTATCCTTTGAAGATTTCCGAAATGGCTGCACTTTTGGAAGGCACTTGCTTTGTGTCGCGCAATAGTGTGCAGAATGTAGCTGCTATTCGCAAGACGAAGAAGGCCATCCGCAAGGCTTTTGAAAATTCATTGGCTGGCAAGGGTTCAAGTCTTGTAGAAATCGTTTCTACATGCTCTTCAGGTTGGAAGTTGACGCCCGTTAAGGCCAACGAATGGATGGAGGAAAACATGTTTAAGTATTATCAATTGGGCGACCTTAAGGACAAAGAATAAGGTACTCCGAAGTATTCCGAGATATGAAACAAGAAATAATTATTTCCGGTTTTGGCGGTCAGGGTGTTCTCTCTATGGGAAAGATTTTGGCCTATGCCGGATTGATGGAAGATAAAGAAGTAACGTGGATGCCCGCCTATGGTCCTGAACAGCGCGGGGGTACGGCAAATGTGACGGTGATAGTGAGCGATGAACCCATTTCTTCGCCGATCCTTTCACAATATGACACGGCCATCCTTTTGAACCAACCCTCGGTAGATAAGTTTGAGGCAAAGGTTAAACCTGGTGGCACGCTTATTTACGATAGCTTCGGCATTCTCAACCCTCCCACACGCACTGATATCAACATCTATAGCATTAGTGCGATGGAGACGGCGGCTGAGATGAAAATCATGAAGTGCTTCAACATGATGATTTTGGGTGGTTACTTGAAGAAGCATCCCATTGTGAACCTCGAAAGTGTGATGAAGGCACTTGCAAAGACACTTCCCGAGCGTCACCACGGACTTCTCCCTGTCAATGAACAGGCCATCCTTAAGGGAATGGAAATCATCAAGTAAACAAAACAACAAAACAACAAAATAAAGGGGCGGGTAGGGGCTTGTCCTATCCGCCTTCTTACTATTTCTTAATCAATAGATTAAATCCTAAAATTTATTACTATGGCAAGTCGTAAAGTTCTTAAGAAAGCTATCAAGGGTGCTTGTGGCGAACTCTTTGCTGATTGTGTTGCGCTCAGCATGTGTAAGGATGCAAATAAGGAAGCGCTCTTTGCGCTCGAACAAAAGTTAGTTGATTTGTGTCAAGACTTCGTGTCACGTCTTTCTCACACAGAAAAGGGCAACGAAAAGAAGTTCTATAAGAAGTTAGTAGCAGAGTTTACGGATTCTATCAACGCCATCGCTGAAGAAATTATCAAGGCATAATCATGTCCAATTTCTATCATCGCTTGTTGTTCAAGCGCATGGGGTGGAGTGAGCAAGTAACCATTCCACACCGTGACAAATGCATCATCTGCGTAGCGCCCCATACCAGTAATTGGGACTTCATTATTGGTCAATTATACTATCGCTCTCTTGGGCGTACGGCAGGTTTCTTGATGAAGAAAGAGTGGTTCTTCTGGCCCCTTGGCATCTTGTTCAAAAAGATGGGAGGCATCCCCGTCTATCGCTCTAAAAAGACCAGTATGACCGACACTTTGGCTGAGCGCATCAAGGAGATGGAGCGTTTTGAACTGGCGGTAACCCCTGAAGGCACACGCTCCAAAGTAACAACTTGGAAACGAGGTTTCTATTTCATTGCTCTCAAGGCCGGCATTCCTATTCAACTTTATGACCTTGATTATAAAAACAAGGTCATCAGGTGTACCAAAGAATTGATGCCCACGGGAGATGTCGAAGCTGACATGCGAGAGATTATGGAGTATTACAAGAACTCTAACGCCAAGTATCCCGAAAAGTTTGCTATTGAAGAAATCTAATTGTATAATGAAGTTTTTTATACTCCTATTTGGTTTAATAAACTTATTTGCAGTATCGGTTCGTGCATCCTCTTACAAGAATAATAAGAGGGTGCACGACCTCGTATCTACCAAAGAAGAGCAAGAAAAATTGGTTTGCGATTCCTTGCTCGCTTATTTTGAAGCATATCAACGTCCAGATTTTCATGCCAGAAAACCCTTTGGTATAGACTCTTTAAGGTTAAATGATACCTTAAAGGAAGTACGCTTGTATCCGAATGAATGCTTTTATTCACAGTTGTTTAACTACGATTTGTTGAAGAAAATATATAGCGACCTTTCTGCCTTTTTACCTGAAGAATATGCTGATTATAAGATTCAGATGTTCGCCAAGCGTGACCAGCCCTTGGAGGCTTTAGTCCCCAATTTTATGCGCTCAGATAGTTTGGATGAATTGAGACGTTGGCGGACTACGAGCGACATTGAAAAGGCATGGGTAAAACCAAACAATAAGACTTACTCCGTTTCCCGCGGTCTAAAAGGTCGTCATTTGATGGTTTGGGCAAGTCACGGGCGTTTTTATAAAAATAAAGTGGCACGTTGGGAATGGCAGCGCCCCTACTTGTTTTGTACAACAGAAGATTTGCTTACACAATCCATTGTTTATCCCTTCCTTTATCCCATGCTGGAGCGAGCAGGTGCTATAATTGTATCTCCCCGTGAGCGTGATACACAAACAGAAATGGTGGTAGTGGATAACGATTCAAAGACCAAGCAAGGTAAGTATTATGAAATGGAGCGAGATGGGAATTTTTGGATGACGATAACAGAAAAGCCAGGTTTTGCTCCTCCCGTTTCGGTATTGACAGATGGGGATCAACCTTTTATGAGAGGTACAGCTCGTAGCATCTCAACTGTGAGAAATAAAGCACAGATGGGAAGTGCTAATTGGGAACCTAAATTTGAAAAGTCGGGAAGTTATGCCGTTTATGTATCCTATGTGTCTTTGCCCAATAGTGTTGAAGATGCTCAATATGTAGTATATCATGCTGGTGGCATTTCTACATATACCATTAACCAAAAGATGGGAGGAGGGACATGGACTTATTTAGGAACTTTTGAATTTAATTCTCAAACATCCCAAAGACAGGGAGTTATGCTTACGAACGTAAGTAGTGGAGATGGGGTGGTAACTGCTGATGCCGTGCGTTTTGGTGGAGGTGTGGGACTATGTGAGCGTGAAGGTAAGAGGTCTTTTCTCCCAGCACATTTAGAAGCAGCTCGTTATTATACTCAGTGGGCAGGATTGCCAGAGGGTGAGTGTAACACGGAGGGGAGTGAAAATGATTATGTAGACGATTTGCGTTGTCGTTCGAATTTCACAAATTATTTGGCTGGTGGGTCCGTATATCTTCCCAATCAAAAAGGTCTTGGTGTACCTTTGGAACTCGTAACGGCAATTCATACCGATGCTGGGCACAAGACGGATAATAGCGTCTTTGGCACATTATCTATAAGCACCACTTATGACGTAGCTTCTGGTGAAAATTACCCCGAGGGTATTTCTCGAATGGCATCGTTTGATTTAGCACACATGTTGGCAGAAGGTGTGGCACGTGATTTGTCTAAACTTCATCAAACGAATTGGACACGCCGAGAAACATGGAATCGCAACTATAGTGAAACTCGTTCCCCACAAATTCCCTCTGCCATCCTTGAATTGCTCTCACATCAGAACTTTACAGATATGCGCTATGCGCACGATCCGTTGGTTAAATTTCATATTGCTCGCAGCATTTATAAATCATTATTGAGGTATGTGAATTTCCAACACCGAATAACGGATGTCGTTGTGCAACCTCTTCCTGTGAAAGATATTTGGGCAAATTTAGATTCTAAAGCAAATCGTGTGACACTCGGGTGGACTCCCATGCTTGATCCGCTTGAACCATCAGCAGTGCCCTCCCAGTATATTGTCTATACCAAAATTGGAAATCGTGGTTTTGACAATGGGCAAATAGTCGCGGAGCCCTCTTTCACGATGGCGATAACTCCAGGCGTACAATATTGTTTCCGTGTTGCAGCTCTTAATGATGGCGGTGAAAGTTTCCCTTCTGAGGAGATGACCGTATATAAAGCGCCCAACGAGCAGAAACGTGTAATGATTGTCAATGGATTTACCCGTTTGTGTGGTCCCGCAATTGTGCAAAAATCCGATAGCGTTGGTTTTGACTTAAAGCAAAATATCGGTATTCCATGGGGAAGTACCTCTGGAATTTCTGGAGCTCAAGTGTGTTTTGATCCTCGTTTTGCGGGAAGAGAAGGTGAAGGTGCGTTAGGGTTTAGCAGTAACGAATGGGTGGGAAAATCCATAGTTGGAAACACTTTCAATTTCACTTCAGAACACGGACGTGCTATGGCGCGCACACGCGAATATTCCTTTTCTTCAGCATCAGTAGGCGCTGTGGAACAGGGTAGTGTAGTGCTTTCTGATTATGACGTACTCGACTATATAGCAGGACGTCAAGGAGAGGGTGCCGAAAACCTCAAGTCGTATAAGGCTTTTACACCTTTGCTTCAGCAGTGTATTAGACAATATGCGAGTCAAGGGGGCAACCTACTTGTCACAGGTTCGCACCTTGGAAGTGATATGCAAACCCCCGAAGAGCAAGAATTTCTTGCCTCAACAATGGGATTCACCTATGAAGGTTCTGTGCCTGCTGATTCTTGTGCAACGTTGCTTGGACTTAATATGAAGTTGCCCCTCTACAATCAGCCGAATGAGGTACATTACTCCGTAGGGCATCCCGATATTCTCAAACCATCCAACAAACAGGGATTCTCAGCATTTGCTTATACAATGGGCAAATCTGCGGGGGTGGCCTACAAGGCAGATACCCATAGGGCAATTACAATAGCCGTACCCTTCGAATGCATCGCAGATGAACAATACCAGGATATGGCAATTCGAGCCATGCTCAATTTCTTGACTCAATAATTTTGTTTGGAACCACGAATGAACACGCACCGAAGGTCGCGCAAGTCAATTTTCACGAACCGAAGGTCGCGTAAGTCAATATCCCCGCAAAGGCATTGACTTGCGCAACTTTCGGATAGCGTAAGTCAATATCCTCGCAAAGGCATTGACTTGCGCAACTTTCGGATAGCGTAAGTCAATATCCCGCAAAGGCATTGACTTGCGCAACTTTCGGATAGCGTAAGTCAATATCCCGCAAAGGCATTGACTTGCGCAACTTTCGGATAGCGTA
>JAZQXB010000058.1:0-32603 GCA_045632685.1 Alloprevotella sp. | reverse complement strand
AATTGCACGAATAAGCGAATCCTTGCGGGGTGTTATCTTTGCTTATCGCATACGAACCAAAGGTCGCGCAAGCAATTGCACGAACCGAAGGTCGCGCAAGTCAATACCATCCGGATGGCATTCGTGTTATTCGCCTCTGATTAAGAAATATTCATCCCGCATGGAGATTGACTTGCGCGACCTGCGGTTCGTGTTATTCGTGAAATTGACTTGCGCGACCTTCGGTTCGTGTTCTCTTAAACATAGAATTTCTCATTTTTTTCGGTTGAATATCTATGAGGGGCCTTGTATGAGCACAACTATCCATCAAACAAAGAGTTATCTATTTTACCAGACAGCAATATTTTGATTTAGGCACTAATATATACGTGAGTTACTTGAGCGACCTTTAGTTGCCACATCAGGAATTTATGCGTGCATTGCCCTTCTACAGATTAGCAAAAATGAAATTTTAGGGTAATTCAAGCAAATCCCTCATTCTGCGGAAGTTGCGTCTTAAGAAAAAGGTAAAAATTCGCTGAAAAAGTGAGATCATGGACCGTGGTTGCGTTATTTCAATTCAAGAAGTCCATGCGCTGAAAATAACGCATTCTCACCAAGCCAATCGCGCATTTTTAGGGTCTGCAGGCCTTCAAAACTTTAACTTTTATTAAGAAGATTTAACATTCCAGCCGACCTGCAAAAAATTATTCGGCACCTAAAATAAATTATTCGGCACCTATTTTTTACAAGGTGCCGAATATTTTTTGGCAAAACCGGTGTTTTTTTAGAAAACTCAAGAATTTTGCATACTGATAATCAAGCACTTAAAAAGGAGGCATTACCTATCTGGGTAACACCTCCTTTCCTGCAATGCAAAGATAATACATTTTTAAGCGAAAAGCAAATCGCTTTTTTTACGTCGAGGGGACTTTTGTGCGAAAAATATTGACAAAACTAAATCCTCAAATAAATTGGCACTAACATTTGCAGTTGCTTGGATGGTTCTTCACCCTATTGAGGTGGAAGCACTCTAAAATAAACTTGGGGCAACCAAAGGTCACGCAAGTAACTGCTATATTATGGTCTTTATTTATACACTCCACTCATTGCCCTCAAAAATAGAAACCAGCATTGACGAAGAAGTTCATCTTCTTGGTGTAAGGCGAATATCCCAACAGGGCTTGCAAGGGACCGAGTTTCGTATCCAAGGCATACCCCACAGAACCTCCATAAATGGGGGCATGGCGGAAAATGGTGTTCACTTCGTGCCCAGCAACGGCAATGCTCGCGGAAAGGGTGGCATAGTGGTTCTTCGCAATGCGTTGGCGGAACTTTAGATTTCCCACAAGCGCCGTGCGGTTCACCGTTTCTATATGCGTTATCCCATCAAAGGGCAACTGGTGGGGCAATAAGTACCCTGGACGCTCACCTCCCAAGGCGTTGTAATAGAGTGGCGAGGTATTTTTACCGATTACGGCTCTGCCGTGTACGGAGGGTTGCAACACACTACGACTCCCCAAGCGCACGACGCGCTCCCACGCGGCCTCAACAACGCTAAAGGGGGACTTGCCGTCATAGCCGTAAAAATTATCCGTCACCAGGTTATACCCTGCGCTAAACATACTTCCTCGCTTGGGGAAATAACTGCTGTCATAGGAATTATAACGAAGGCGGAAGAAGTAGGATACAAACCAACTATCTTCAAAGATAGGTAAGTTCGTGGCCGTGGGAACCGTGAGCAAATCAATCTGGGTGTAGGCATCGGCACTTATCCCAAGGTCGTAACGGAAATTGCGCCACCATACATTGGAATAGTTTACCTCCACCGTGTGTCGGTCGTAGGTAGCGTTCAGCAAGCGGTCGCCCTTCTGAAAAATGTCGCAATCGCCGTGGTAATACTGATAGGAGCAATTCACGTGCTTCATCAACCCTGGCGTCAAGCGATAATCTATGCGCCCCAAGTAGCGCTTCCCCACCCTGCCCGTAAGCGAGAGTCGGGAGGGGACGGGAGTGTTAAAGCGCAAACTGGCATTGAGCATCACCGAGGCTATCTCCTCCGTATCAAAGCGTGCACCCACATTGAGATTCATCTCCTTCTTTCTTTGGAAAGAGAAATGCAATCTGTGTCCATCGCCCTCATTGTAGAGTTGATACGTCACATCGGCATACGCCAATTCATCACGCATGATCGCCACCGCCGTTTCTATCTGACTCAACGTGCCACTCTGCCCCTCCTTAAGGCGGGAGCGCTTCAGCAAATGTTGTTCTTCGCTGGGCGTAGTGCCCGAGAAAGTGATTTTATTCAAAACGATGCCCTGCTCCGTGGCATACGAAGTGTAGGGGGCTGGAGGCGTCACGCGCTCTTCGGGGTTCAGCCCTATTTTTGTGCGCAATGCGTGAAGGGCATCAAAGTGCTGACGTGCCGTATGCTCGCCAATGATGAGCAACGAATCGACCGCTTCGCGGGAGAAACTCATCGTGGTGTATGGATGGGTATCTACATGGATAAACACATCCGTAAGACCTATGTTCTCCTCTAATTTATCTTGCGACATAAAACTCATCACGCGCATCAGCAAGTCCGACATGTTTGACAAGTCGTCACCCGTTTGCAACTTTTCTTGCACACTCACGCCAATCACAATATCCGCACCCATCGCCCGTGCCACATCGGCGGGATAATTGTTGCGCATTCCTCCATCAAGCAATACCATGCTATCAAGCAACACGGGGGCAAACACCCCAGGGAACGCCATACTCGCCCTTATTGCCGTGGGCAGGTCACCACTTCTGAAGATATGCTCGCGCCCCGTCTGCATCTCCGTAGCGATACAAGCAAAGGGTCGGGGTAAACTGTCAAAATCCAACGCTCCGTGATACCCCACGGTGAGTTCGGAAAAGAGCGTGTTGAGATTTTCTCCGTTAATCAACCCACTCACCTTGGGATGCTTGCGATGCAGAGGCACACTCAACAAATAGTGCTCCGCCTGCTCACGCTCCATAAGGCTCCGCTTGGGGGCTCTCACACGGTCGCTCAACAACACATCCCACTCCAACCTGCGTGCCATACTATCCAATTGCAGAGGGGTATAACCAATCGAATACAA
This sequence comes from Alloprevotella sp., assembly GCA_045632685.1. Lineage (GTDB taxonomy): Bacteria > Bacteroidota > Bacteroidia > Bacteroidales > Bacteroidaceae > Alloprevotella. Next base: position 29,514 of record JAZQXB010000058.1, on the reverse strand, counting down.
GCCCCCCACAATAGCGCCAATACTCGTACCCACCACCATATCTACAGGCACGCCAGCCTCTTCAATCACCTTGATGGCACCAATATGCGCCGCACCCTTTGCTCCGCCACCGCTCAACACGAGCGCCACCTTCTTGCGCTTGCCATCCTCTGCCCTACCCTTTTGGGGCACAAACATCATCATGCTCACACAAATAAGCAAGCACAAGGCACGAGAGTATATTCTTGAGTACTGCATAACGTTATTCCTTTTTGTTTCGGGGCACTTAATAACGCACCCCACATTTGTATAGTTGCAAAAGTATGACTTTTTGAGTAAACAGAAAAGTTTTGGCTGTATACATATCTACGGATATTATTATCTTTGCTGACGCATGATAAATCTTTGGAGTGAGAAACGACTCCAACCATAAAGCATTTTGGTTTAATGGTTATTAAAGATGCCACAATCCTTACATTTGTACATCTGTTTGCGTCCTCTCAAGCCATTCTTAACTACTTTAGAAGAACTACAATAAAAGCATTTTTTTTAGCATATCAATAATAATTTCTACAAAGATATGGAAATCACGTAATTACAGAGGTTTCATCCTACTTTTTGTCCACCCTGCCAAAAATAAAGAGGCGAACCAGCAATAGTGTTGTGCTATTGTCGGTTCGCCTCATTTTATGAAAAAACAGAAGAGCGATAAGCCGGGTTCTGTGCCCTCAAGAAATTACAGGTGTAACTTCCCTTAAGAGGGTGCTTATCATTTATCCGCACGCACCATCACTGATGCGCTCTATCGTTCTACCCTCCGGCGCGCTTTGTTCACGAGGAACAAAATCTCGAACGGGCAATCCTCATTCGCCGGTATACATGAACTTTCAGCCTCCGATGTGCACAGCTCGTATGTCACCACACGACTGGTGGGCTCTTACCCCACCTTCTCACCCTTACCTATGAAGCTGTCATCTTGAATACAAGACGCGCAAAGGCGGTTGTTTTCTTCTGCACGACTTAACCCTCACGGACTACTTCCCATTAAGAAGCGGAGCGCCCTGTGCTGCCCGGACTTTCCTCCTGCACCACTTACATTGCACAAAGGCAACGGGGTGCACGCGATAAGCTGCTCTTCTGTTTTTTTTTCAGTAGACAAGTGAACAAGTAGACGAGTAAACAAGAAAGTTACAAGTTGCAAATGGTAAACTCGAGCAGAACGTTTTCGATTAGACTTTGTTTTACACGCTGACCTCTCGTCTATTGTTTACTATCAACTCGTCTACTAACACTTCGTGTCCCACATTTCTAAAATCAAGTGCGAAGTTATAAAAAAATATGATTACTTTTGCAAGATGAAGTGTCTTTTCCTCAAAATAGCCGTGATATTAGGATGCATGAGCGCCGAAGCCCAGCAGATACGGACTTTCGCGCCCAACATCGTGACGCCTCGCCTGCTCCACGTTAGCGAGGTGAACGGTTTGCCCATTTTGCCACTCCGAGGGAATGAGCATCTGGAATTTAGCTTTGATGATTTAGACACGAACCACGAGCGCTATTACTACCGCGTAGAGCATTGTGACCAACGTTTCCGTCCCACGGAGCAACTCCTGGAAAGCAGTTATTTGCAAGCCACGGAGAACACCCTGCCCATCGACCTCTACGAACCTTCGCGCAACACGACGGTGAATTATAACCACTACTCCCTCCTACTCCCAAATGCTGATATGCGCATGCTCCTTCCGGGGAATTATCGCTTGAGTATCTTGCGTGAGGGGGAAGATGCGGAGGAGGAATTTGAGACCGTGACAGAAGCCTTCTTCATGGTGGGCGAACAACGCGTGAGCATCAATGCTTCGATGACCACGATGACGGATGCCGATTACAACAACCGCCACCAACAACTGACCATTGAAGTGGATTTTGGCGCCCTACGCCTGAGTCGCCCCGAGGAGGAATTGAACGTGTACGTCGTTCAAAATCGCCGTTGGGATAAGATGCGCAAGTGCCCCGCTCCGAATTACCTCACAATGGGTAAGATGAAGTGGCAACATTGTCGCGACCTCATCTTCAACGCGGGCAATGAGTTCAGAAAGTTTGAAACGCTCTCTACGGAGTATCCCGCCCTTCATGTTGACCGCATGGCATGGGAAGCAGAGCGCGATAGTTATGTGGCAAAACTCTACACCGACGAGGTGCGCAAGAATTATCTTTACGATGAGGACTTGACGGGTGGTTTCATCATCCGCAATACGGACAATTACGATAACGACACGGAGAGCGATTACATCGACGTGCACTTCCGCCTCAATGCCCCCTTGCGCATGGATTGCCCCATATATGTGTATGGCACTTGGGCAACGAATGCCGACCGCGAGACCTATCGCCTTCACTATAACGAAGAGACCCACCTCTACGAAGCAAACGTCATGCTCAAGCAAGGCTATTACAACTACTATTACGACACCCCCGATGATAGCGTAGAGGGAAACTTCTATCAAACCCAAAACGAATACCTCATCCTCGTATATGCCCGCCCCATTGGCGAGCGGTATGATAGCCTCGTAGGGTGGAAAGTAGTGAGGAGTGAGGAGTGAGAAGTGAGAAACATCCTACGGGATGTGTGCTACGCTTGACCTTAAAGACTCTAAAGACTCTAAAGACCTTAAAAGACCTTAATGCTCCTAAAAACCTCATAACCTCATAACCTTTTAGAAAACAAGTTAACGAGGTACGAGTAGACAAGATAGTTTCCGAGATAAACGATTGCCGTCCCGCATGGACTACTAACTACTAACTCCTCACTACTAACTTTCTCATAACCTTATTACCTCAAATGAATATTGTCTTTCTTGATAGTTACACGCTCAACCCTGGCGATTTGAGTTGGGATGTGTTCCAATCCTTTGGCACATTTGTGACCTACGACCGCACCTTGCCCTCCGAAGTCATTGAGCGCGCCAAGGATGCCGAAGTGATTATCACGAATAAAGTGCGCCTCGGAGAAGCGGAATTTGCCCTGCTTCCGAAGTTGAAATTAGTGCTCGTGGCGGCAACTGGATACGACGTTATTGACACGGTGGCGGCGCGCAATCATGGCGTTTGCGTATGTAATTGTGCGGGTTATAGTTCGCGTGCCGTAGCGCAAATGGTGTTTGCCCACCTGCTTGAAGTGTGCTCCTCCGTGGGGCATTACGCACGCCTCAATGCCGAAGAAAAGATGTGGGCAAAGAGTCGCGACTTTTGTTGTTGGCACAACCCCTTGACCGAACTTTGCGGAAAGCGCATCGCCATCGTGGGGTATGGAAACATTGGGCGCGAGGTGGAACGCTTGGCGAAAGCCTTTTACATGGAGGTCTATGCCGTAAGTTCAAAGCCCCAAAGTGAACTCCCCGAGGGGGTTACGAAGATAAGTCTTGAAGATGCCGTGGCAACGTGTGACGTATTGAGCCTCTGTTGCCCCCTCACAAAGGACAACGAGCGCATGATTAACGCGGCGCTCCTTGGCAACGCCAATCCCAACCTTATCGTGGTGAACACGGCACGCGGAAAACTCATTGACGAACCCGCCATGGCGGAAGCATTGCGTGAGAATCGCATAAAGGCCTTCTGCACCGACGTGCTTTCCACTGAACCTCCCGCGCTCGACAATCCCCTACTCTCCGCGCCCCGCGCCTTCATCACGCCCCACATTGCTTGGGCCACACGCGAAGCCCGCGGACGCATCATCGACATCCTCGTAGGCAACCTCAAGGCATTTATTGCGGGTGCTCCTACGAATGTGGTGAATTAAGGTTTTAAGGTTAAGAGGTTATAAGGTTATAAGGTTATAAGGTTATGAGGGCCATGCGGTTCTTTTAGGCGCCTGACCTTAATGACCTTAAAGACACTAAAGACACTAAAGACCTTAAAGTCCCTAAAAACACTTCGCAAAGTCCTTTCTCCTTTAATTCCACTTCGTGGACTTGACCTCCTTCTCGTAAGGCATAGTACAAACGAGTTTGTCCTATGCTCTTACTTCGGGCGTCGGTTCTCATTTCTTCTTTCTCATTTCTCCTTTCTCATTTCCCCTTATGTTATTCGACATCAGCTTCTACTCCGCATGCGACTACATCGGTACGCTTGCATTCGCCATCTCTGGTGTGCGCCTCGCTTCGGCAAAGCGCTTTGACCTTTTCGGTGCTTACATTGTAGGTATCGCCACGGCTATTGGTGGTGGTACGACGCGTGATATTATGCTCAACGTGCCCATCTTCTGGTTGAAGGACCCCACTTATCTGCTCATCTGTGCCTTTGCCGTATTCTGGGTAATCGTCTTCCGCAAACACTTGGTGAAGCAGGACAACACGTGGTTCATCTTCGACACCATCGGTCTTGCCGTCTTCGCCATTACGGGGATTGAAAAGACCCTCGACAACGGTTTCCCCTACTGGACAGCCATCCTTATGGGTACGCTCACGGGTGCTGGCGGTGGTGTGCTCCGTGATATTTTCATCAACGTCGAACCCCTCATTTTCCGCAAGGAAATCTATGCCCTTGCGTGCGTAATCGGTGGTATCTTCTATTGGGTGTGCCACGAGTTTTTGGGCTTCAACTACGTATGGTCGGGTATTGTTTGTGCGGGAGCGGTCATCATCATGCGCTTGCTTGCCGTGCGCTTCCACCTCCACCTTCCCACGTTGAAGGGAGAAGACTAACCCTCACGTTTCCACAAAGTTATGGCAAAGAAAGAAGCACATCTCACTCCGCGCCTCACGCCCGAAAGTAAGGAGGACATTCGTCGCGCCATTGAAGTGATGAACAAGGGAGGCATCATCCTTTACCCCACCGACACGATTTGGGGACTCGGTTGCGACGCCACGAATGCCGATGCCGTACGTCGCATTTACGAAATCAAGCAACGCACGGACGCCAAGGCGCTCATCTCGCTCGTTGACTCTGAAACAAAGGTGCAATTCTACGTGAAGGAAGTGCCCGAGGTGGCGTGGGATGTTATGGAACTCTCCGAGCGTCCCATGACCGTCGTGTTTGACGGAGGCAGAAACCTTGCGCCCAACCTCTTGGCGGAGGACGGTTCCGTGGCCATTCGCATCACCAAGGAGGCATTTAGCAAGGAACTCTGCATGCGCATGAAGCGCGCCGTTGTATCCACGTCGGCAAACATTAGCGGACAACCTGCTCCCCGTTGCTTCGCCGAGATTTCCGAAGAAATCAAGGGAGCGGTAGATTACATTTGCACGTCTCGCCAAGACGAACCTCCCACACAAACGGCCTCAAGCATCATCAAATTGGGTGCAGGCGGAGAAGTTACTATCATACGCTAAAAAAGTGTTGAGAAACTCACTTGACTTATGTTTCAGTTTTTAAGAATATGGTGTAATAAGCACCTCACACAAAGGCAGTTCATCCTCGTGCTCAGCCTTTTTGTGGGTATTGGCGCAGCCCTTGCGGCTCAGGCGCTTAAATGGCTTATTCACGAAATCGAAGGATTGCTCACGCATAGTTTTGACACGACGCAATCCAACTGGCTCTACCTCGTTTATCCCGTCGTGGGGATTTTCCTCACCGCCCTCTTTATCAAGTACATCGTGCGCGATGACATTGGTCATGGGGTGACAAAGATTCTCTACGCCCTCTCGCGCAAGCAAGGTCGCATCCGCAATCACAATTGCTTCACGAGCGTTGTTGCCTCGGCCATCACCATCGGTTTCGGGGGTTCGGTAGGGGCAGAATCGCCCATTGTCTTGACGGGTTCGGCCATCGGTTCTTCGCTCGGCAAGGCCTTTAAGTTGGACCATAAGACGTTGATGTTACTCATCGGGTGTGGCGCCTCGGGTGCCGTAGCAGGTATCTTCAAGGCCCCCATTGCGGGATTGGTCTTCACACTTGAAGTGTTGATGATCGACCTCACGATGGCATCGCTCCTTCCCCTGCTCATCAGTTGTATCACCGCCACCTGCCTCACCTACTTCCTTTCGGGTGACATGCAGGCGCTCTTCCCCTTCTCGCTCAAGACGCCCTTCACCGTTGAGGATGTGCCCACGGTGATTCTGCTCGGCATCTTCTGCGGACTCATTTCCCTTTATTTCACGAAGGCGATGAATGCCTTTGAGAAGGTGTTCTCACGCTTCGGCAAGGGCATGTTCTCACGCTTGGCGCTTGGGGGCACGGTGTTGGCATTGCTCATCTACCTCTTTCCCCCGCTTTACGGAGAAGGTTACTCCACCATCACGATGCTGCTCAATAGTTCGGGACAGGAGAATGCCGCCGACGTGCTCAACAACTCTTTCTTCTACGGCCATTCGGAATACCTCTTGCTCTACCTCGGCTTGATTCTCCTCACCAAGGTATTTGCCACATCTGCCACAAACGGTGGTGGCGGTTGCGGGGGTACCTTCGCGCCCAGTTTGTTCCTCGGTTGCATCGGCGGATTTATCTTCGCCCAATTGTGGAATAATTACGGCCTTTGGGACGTCGCTACGCCCGAGGAAAACTATGCCCTGCTGGGTATGGCGGGAGTCATGGCAGGAGTGTTCCACGCACCGCTCACGGGGGTCTTTCTCATAGCCGAACTCACGGGGGGCTACGACCTCTTCCTCCCCCTCATGATTGTGTCGGGATGCTCTTACTTGGTGATTCATTCGTTCGAACCTCATAGCATCTACGCCATGCGTCTTGCGCGCCGTGGGCAACTCCTCACGCACGACAAGGACAGTTCCGTGCTCACGCTCATGTCGCTCGACGAAGTGATTATTAAAGACACCCCCACCCTTTCTGCCGACATGAACCTCGGTCAACTCGTGCGCATCATCTCCAACGAGCGCTCCGACGTGTTTGCCGTGGTGGATAAGAAAAACCTCCTCGTGGGCGTTGTCGGACTCCGTAGCATCCGCAAAATCATCTTCCGAAGCGAACTCTACCGCCTCTACACGGTGGAGCAAATCATGCACACCCCCACCATTCTCCTTTCTACGGCAGACCCCATGCAAGTGGTGATGGACAAACTCGAACAAACGCCTTACTCCACCCTCCCCGTACTTAACACCGACAACACCTTCGCCGGCTTCGTGTCACGCACGAAATTCTATGCCCACTACCGACAGGTGATGAAGGATTTTTCGCAAGAATAAAACAACAATGACCAAACAAGACCTACGCATCATCTATATGGGCACTCCCGAATTTGCCGTGGAGAGCCTTCGTGCCCTCGTTGAGGGCGGTTATAACGTCGTGGCTGTTGTCACCATGCCCGACAAACCCATTGGGCGCCACCAAACGGAACTCCAGGCCTCGCCCGTGAAGCAATACGCCGTATCGCAAGGCCTGCGCGTGCTCCAACCCGAACGCTTGAAGGACGAGGCCTTCGTAAACGAACTCCGCGAACTCCGTGCCGACCTCCAAATCGTAGTGGCGTTCCGCATGCTTCCCGAAGTGGTGTGGAACATGCCTCCCCTCGGCACCTTCAACCTCCACGCCTCGCTCCTGCCCCAATACCGCGGAGCGGCTCCCATCAACTGGGCGGTTATCAATGGCGACACCGAAACGGGTATTACGACCTTCTTCCTCCAGCACGAAATTGACACGGGTAATGTCATCCAACAAGTGCGCGTACCCATTGCCGACACGGACAACGTAGAAATCGTTTACGACAAACTCATGCACCTCGGTGGAGCGCTCGTAACGGAAACCGTGGACAACATCCTTGCGGGCAACGTTCGCCCCATTCCGCAAGAGGAAATGGCACCCTGCGACGAACTCCGCCCTGCCCCCAAAATCTTTAAGGAAACCTGTCGCATCGATTGGCAGACGGGCGTAAAGCGTTGCTACGACTTCGTACGCGGACTCTCACCCTACCCCGCCGCATGGACAGAACTCACCACGGCTGGCAAAACGCAGGTGCTCAAGGTGTATGAAACCGAAAAGGAATTCACCTCCCACCAACATCCCCTCGGCACCCTCCACACCGACGGAAAAACCTTCCTCAAAGTCGCCCTCACCGACGGCTACCTCCACCTGCGCCAAATCCAATTGGCAGGCAAAAAGCGCATGGCCATCACCGACTTCCTCCGCGGCTTTAAGGCAGATGGCGAGATGAAGGTGGAATGATATAGAGTACAGAGAACAGAGTACAACTACCGTGCGGAGTAACAGAGCACGGTTATACACTTGACTGGTAGGGACGCACGGTTCGTGCGTCCTTATTTGTTTTCGGGCAATCAAGCAGAAGAATAGAAGTATTCAGACAGAAGAACAAAAGAACAAAGTCTCAAGCGAAGAATCACCCCCGCAGGTAGTTGTACTCTGTTATCTGTACTCTTAAAAAGTGCACTCTATATAGTTTTCCTCTATACATCCATAGTTTTTATCTGTTTGCATAATTCAAAATACCTGCTTACCTTTGCATCAGAAAACAAGAAAAACAGTAATTGATTATGCTAAACATTGGAGATAAAATTCCCGAAGTATTCGGCATGAACGAAGCGGGAGCGGAAGTGACACGCGCACAATTCAGCGGACAGAAACTCGTGATTTATTTCTACCCCAAGGACAGCACATCGGGTTGCACGGCGCAGGCATGTAGTCTTCGTGACGACTATCACGAACTGGCGGCACTCGGTTACAACGTCATCGGCGTGAGTAGCAACTCAGCGGCGTCGCATCAGAAGTTTATTGAGAAGAACGCCCTACCCTTCACCCTCATTGCCGACACCGACCTCCGCCTTCACGAAATCTTTGGCACATGGGGCGAAAAATCAATGTGCGGACGCAAGTACATGGGCACCCTTCGCACCACCTTCGTGGCAGACGAAATGGGCACCATCACCCACATCTTTACCCCCAAGCAAATCAACACAAAGACGCATGCCCAGCAACTCATCAAGGCATTGAGTTAAACAAACAAAGAATACCAATTAACCATTCAGTCCCTAATACCTAATTACCTTACAAACAAAAATTTTACGACTATGGAAACAAAGAATAAAGTACTCGCAACTATGAAGGAAGCAGGCGAACCCCTCAACGCAGGTAAGATTGCCGAACTCTCTGGTCTTGACCGCAAGGAAGTAGACAAGGCTATGAAGCAACTCAAGGAAGAAGGCGCCATCGTCTCTCCCGTTCGTTGCAAATGGACAGTGGCGTAAAAACTACCGCATCACTCATCTAATACATACATTAAGGGCTGCACCGAATGATGAAATTGGCGCAGCCCTTGGTATGTCTTTTTCAACTATTTATCATCATAATGCCCATACGAGGATAAGACAAGCACCACAATTTCTGTATCTAAAATACGATACACCATACGATGCTTCTTCGATAGTTCCCTACTCCATCTTCCTTCGGGTTGACCCTTCAGAGGTTCTGGGTGTCCCGTCCCCATTTTAGGATGCTCTTTTAGTTCCTCAATAAACCTTAATGCCTTTTGATACACCTTCGGTTCGCTCTTCGCTAATTTTGCTAAACCGTTGAGAGCTAAATCGGTAAATCTAATCTCAAACATCATACCCACAACGCTTTAACATGTCAGATACTGATTCCCCGGGGTTCAGAGTGGTATATTTACCATTGTTATACGCTTCCTCTGCCTCATTAATTTTTTGAAAGAATTCTTCCTCTGACATTAAAGTTGGGTCATATTCATGTTGCTCTTTTACCAATTTTCTCAAGTATTTAGCAACGCGCATAAGCATATCTTCTCGCTTTGCCAATATTCCTAAATTACGGAAAATTTCAGCGCTTACTTCTATAGTTGTCATAGTCATTAGTTTTAAAGTTTTTCAATTATGCCCTCACCCTCCTCAACAACTCCGCACAAGCATCTTCGAGCAGGGTAACGACGAGGTCGAACGCTTCGGGGCCGTCGTAATAGGGGTCGGGGATGAAGGTGTGAGTGTGCTCCGTGAGGTAGTCCGCCATACGCACGACCTTCTGCTTTGCCTCTTCCGAGGGGGCGGCGTTGTGAAGTTGGCGCACGTTGTTATCATCCATCGCCACGATAAGGTCGAAGCGCGTGAAATCTTCCTTACGCACAGGGCGCGAACGGTGTGTGAGGTGATACCCACGGCGCTGGGCGCACGCACGCATACGACTATCTGCCAATTCGCCTTCGTGGTAGTCAATCATGCCTGCCGAATCAACCGTAAACTGGTCTCCCACCCCTGCCCGATTGGCAAGCGTGCGGAAGACTTCTTCAGCAGTTACGGAGCGACAGATGTTGCCGAGGCATACGAAGAGGATGTTCATTTGATTAAGGTTTTGAGGGGAGAAGGTTATAAGGGCGCTTCGCTTTAAGGGGAGAAGGTGTTTAAGGATAAGGTCTTTAGGGTCACTAAAGTCTATAGGGTCTTTAGGGTCAAGTGAGTAACACACGCCACATGGTACTACTAACTACTCACTACTAACTACTCACTTATTCCAGCAGGTCCGGGCGCAAGCGCTTCGTGCGCTCCAAGGATTGTTGCAACTCCCATTCCTTAATCTTTGCCTCATGCCCCGAGAGAAGCACGTCGGGCACTCGCCACCCCTTGTATTCTGCAGGGCGCGTATAGACGGGTGCGGCAAGGAGGTTGTCCTGGAAGGAGTCGGAAAGGGCGCTCTGCTCGTCGCCAATAACGCCAGGGATGAGGCGCACGATGCTGTCCGTCATCACCGCCGCCGCCAATTCGCCACCCGTCAGGACATAGTCGCCGATGGACACTTCCTTCGTAATCAGGTGCTCACGAATGCGGTAATCCACGCCCTTATAGTGGCCACAAAGGATGATGATGTTCTTCTTCATCGAGAGCGTGTTGGCCATGGGTTGGTTGAACTGCTCCCCGTCGGGCGAGGTGAAGATAATCTCGTCGTACTCACGCTCCGCCTTGAGCGCCGCAATGCAATCGTCAATGGGTTGGCATTGCATCACCATTCCCGCAAATCCACCAAAGGGGTAGTCGTCCACACGGCGGTGCTTGTCCTTCGTGTAATCGCGGAGGTTGTGAACGTGAATCTCCACAAGTCCCTTCTTCTGGGCGCGACCAAGGATGGAGAGGTTCATAAAGTCGTGCAACATCTCGGGCACAACGGTGATGATATCAATACGCATAGTTATTTCTATAAATAGGAAGGTTCTTAAAATTTTCACTTGCAAAAATACGCATTATCTTTGGGATTTCCGTAATTTTGTGTGATGAAAGGTAAACCTGCTGACAGATGAACGGGTGACGTTTATTGACAGAAGAACAAAAGAACAAATTTTTGACAATGGAAGTGATATACGTTTATTCTCTCCTTTTGCCCTTATGTTCTTATGTCTAAAAAAAAATCTTATGTCTAAAGGTTTACGTCAAAAAGCAATCACCATGCAAGAACAAAGAATACTTGAGTTGCGCAAATTGTTGCACGACCACAACTATAATTATTACGTCAAGAATGCGCCCACAATTTCTGACCAGGAGTTTGACCAACTGATGGACGAACTCCTCCTGCTTGAGGCGCAAAATCCCCTACTCTTCGACCCCAATTCACCCACCCAGCGCGTGGGTTCTGACCTCTCGGGCGACTTTGAGCAGGTGACGCATCAGCGCCCCATGCTCTCGCTGGGCAATACGTACAATCGCGAGGAGGTGGCGGCGTTTTACGAACGTGTGCGCCAAGGGCTGGAGGGCGATGCATTTGACATTTGTTGCGAACTCAAGTTTGACGGACTCAGCATTTCCCTCCATTATGAGGAGGGCAAGTTGGTGCGTGCCGTGACGCGCGGTGATGGTGTGGTGGGCGACGACGTGACGCGCAATGTGCGCACCATTCGCTCCATTCCGCTCCTGCTTCCCGAGGGGGCGAACTATCCCGAGGCGTTTGAAATTCGTGGCGAAATCCTCATGCCGTGGCAGAGTTTTGAAGCCCTCAATCAGCAACGCGAAGCGCGCGGAGAAGCGCTCTTTGCCAACCCTCGCAATGCGGCATCAGGCACGCTTAAAAGCAAGAATTCAGCCGTTGTAGCGTCGCGCAAATTGGATGCCTACCTCTACGAACTTTACACCGCTGATGATGCGGCCGTTGGGCACTTTGAGAGCCTCCAAAAGGCGCGTTCGTGGGGATTCAAAATTTCTGAAGCAACATGTCTTGCGCATAGCCTTGACGACATCTATCGCTTCATCGACCATTGGGACACGAAGCGCGGAGAATTGCCCGTGGCTACGGATGGCATTGTGCTGAAAGTCAACAACTACAACCAGCGTGAGCGCCTTGGTTTTACCGCCAAAAGTCCGCGTTGGGCAATCGCCTATAAGTTTCAAGCCGAGCGTGGTCGCACCCTTCTCAACGAGGTGACTTTCCAAGTGGGAAGAACGGGGGCGGTGACTCCCGTGGCGAACATGGAGCCCGTACAATTAGCGGGCACCATCGTCAAGCGTGCGTCGCTCCATAATGCTGATATTATCAATCAGTTAGACCTTCATCTCGGCGACTACGTGTATGTAGAAAAGGCGGGTGAAATCATTCCGCAAATCGTGGGTGTTGACACCGAAGCGCGCTCGTTTATGCCGGGGCCCAAGGTCATGTTCCGCACAACGTGTCCCGAATGTGGCACTCCCCTTGTGCGTTACGAAGGTGAGGCGGCACACTATTGCCCGAACGACACACAATGTCCGCCTCAAATCAAGGGGCGCATTGAGCACTTCATTTCGCGCGAGGCGATGAACATTGATAGTCTCGGTCCTGAAACCGTGGCAAGCCTTTTTGAGCGGGGCATTCTTCACAATGTGGCAGACCTCTACACCCTCACCCTTGACCAACTCACCACCGTAGAGGGCAACCGTGAGAAGTCGGCACGCCGCCTTTTGGAGGGCATTGCGGAGAGCAAGAACGTGACCTTCGACCGCGTGCTCTACGCCCTCGGCATTCGCTTTGTGGGTAAGGTAGTGGCAAAACTCTTGGCACGCCAATTCAAGAACATCGATGCCCTTCAAGCGGCCTCTCTCGAGCAACTCCTCGAAACGGAAGGCGTGGGCGAAATCATTGCGCAAAGCGTCAAGGAATACTTCTCAAAGCAAGATAATCTTGACCTTCTGGAGCGCCTACGCGAAGCAGGACTTCAAATGGAACTCCCTGAAATCCAACTCTCCTCCACCCTTCTCGAAGGCATGAGCATCGTCATCAGCGGCACCTTCACCCATCACTCACGCGAGGAGTACAAGGCCATCATCGAAGCCAACGGCGGTAAGAATGTGTCGAGCATTTCCAAGAAAACCACCTTCATCCTCGCCGGTGAAAACATGGGGCCCTCAAAACTCGAAAAGGCGCAAAAACTCGGCGTAGAAATCGTGGATGAAGACACCTTCTTGGAGAGAGTTAAGATGAGAGATGAGAGTTGAGAGATGAGGGTTGAGAGATGAAAGATGAGAGATGAGAGTTGAAAGATGAAAGTTGAGAGACAATAGAGCACCCTCATCCCATATCCCGTAAGGACGCACGCCGTGCGTCCCCCAAAAGGTGAACTCCCATCAATACCCCCTACTCCGCCCCAACTCCCCCTCCCACAAATATTTTCCTCTAAATTTTCACCATTCTCCCACCCATATTGCAGAAAAATCTTAAATTTGCAAATTGGAAATGCGCCAAACGGAACTTTGTTTTAACACTCCGCACGGCACTTGTACATCGTACCTAAAAACTCGTACCTTTTATGCGACAAAATATCTTCAGAGGCCTTGGCGTTGCCGTTGTCACTCCCTTTATGGAGGACGGTAGCATTGATTTCGAAGCCCTCGCTCGACTTATAGACAACCAATTGGAAGGAGGCATTGACTTCTTCTGCGTGCTTGGCACAACGGCCGAAACGCCCACGCTCAACATGGAAGAGCGCCGCGAGATTACGCGCTTCTTTATCAATCGTGTAGCAGGCAGAGTCCCCCTTCTGCTTGGTGCGGGAGGCAACGACACACGCAAGGTCATTGAAGGACTCAAGGATATCCCCGAAGGCATTGACGGATTGCTCATCGTGGCGCCCTACTACAACAAGCCCTCACAAGAAGGACTCTATCAGCACTACAAGGCCGTAGCATCAGCCACCGACCTTCCCGTGGTGGTGTATAACGTACCCGGAAGAACGGGCGTGAACATCACCGCCGAAACCACCCTCCGCATCGCACGCGATTGCCCAAACGTGATTGCCACAAAGGAAGCGTCGGGCAACATCGGTCAGATTGAAGAAATCATCGTTGGCGCACCCGAAGGTTTTGAAGTGTTAAGTGGCGACGACGGTATCGCGTTTGAACTCATGAGCGCAGGAGCAACAGGGGCCATCACCGTAATCGGTAACTCCCACCCCCGCGAATTTGCCGAAATGATTCACGCCATCCAAGCTGGCGACCTTCAAAAGGCACAAACAATCCACCACGGATTCAACGACTATTACAAACTCCTCTTCGTGGACGGCAACCCCTCAGGCGTGAAGTGCACCCTCGCCCTCCAAGGCACCATCAAAAACGTACTCCGCCTCCCCTTAGTGCCTGCCCGCAAAGAAACGGAAGCAAAGATTGCCGAGTTTTTGAAATTGTAAGATTTAAGCAATCTAGAATCCCTAGAAATCAAAGATTCGCCCAAGCAAAAAAGAGAATGCACTCCCAACGGAAATGCATTCTCTTTTTTATATGTATGACTTTCGCTATTAGTTTGCCGACATAAAGTTTTCGAGGAAACGAGTGTCGTTTTCGGAGAAGAGGCGGAGGTCCTTCACTTGATACTTCAAGTTCGTAATGCGCTCTACGCCCATACCGAAGGCATAACCCTTGTACTTCTTGCTATCAATGCCGTTTGCTTCGAGCACATTGGGGTCTACCATTCCGCAACCGAGGATTTCTACCCAACCCGTGTGCTTACAGAATCCGCAACCCGTTCCGCCACAGATGTTACATGAGATGTCCATTTCCGCCGAGGGTTCGGTGAAGGGGAAGTATGAGGGGCGGAGGCGAATCTTGGTTTCTGCGCCAAACATTTCGCGAGCGAAGGTGAGGAGCACCTGCTTGAGGTCGGTGAACGAAACGTCTTCGTCGATATAAAGTCCTTCAACCTGATGGAAGAAGCAGTGTGCGCGCGCAGAGATGGCCTCGTTACGATATACGCGACCGGGGCAAATCACGCGGATGGGGGGCTGTGACTGCTCCATCACACGGCTCTGCACAGAGCTGGTGTGCGTGCGGAGGATGATGTCGGGGCGTGCTTCGATGAAGAAGGTGTCCTGCATGTCGCGTGCGGGGTGATCATCGGCAAAGTTCATGGAGCCAAACACGTGCCAGTCGTCTTCCACTTCGGGTCCTTCCGCCATAGCAAAACCGAGGCGTGCGAAGATGTCAATGATTTCGCGCTTCGTGAGCGAAAGGGGGTGGCGTGTGCCAAGTTTCACGGGGTAAGCCGTGCGTGTAAGGTCGAGGTCAGAGAGGTCGTCCTCAGAAGTGGCGATATTGAGGCGAAGCTCTGCCAACTTCTCTTGAAGCGCCGTCTTGAGTTCGTTGATGCGCATACCCACTTCGCGCTTCTGTTCGCCAGGAACGTTGCGGAAGTCTGCCATGAGGTCGTTCAAAAGACCCTTCTTCGAAAGATATTTAATACGGAGCGCTTCGAGTTCCTTCTCATCAGCTGCGCTCAAAGTTTGGATTTCACCGAGTAAATTTGAAATGCGTTCTAACATAGTTGAGTGTAAAAAAGGAGAAAGGAGAAAGGAAAAAGGAGAAAGTCCATGCGGTATCAGCATCTCACTTGTTCGCTCCTCGTTCTCATTTGGGAAAACTTCTGCAAAGTTAGGTATTTTATTTGAGAAAGGTCGGTAAGTTTTAGAGAAAAAGGTGTAAATTTGCTTCTTGTAACTACTCAAAATTAACGGATGAAAAGAAGTTTGTGGTTGGGGTTGCTCTTAATGACCATTTTTACGGCGTGTCGAAAGGCGCCCGTGGAGGAAAAGCGCCCCTCTATCAACATAGATTCTGTGCTTGCCCTACCGCCCGACACGTTGGAGTGGGAAGAGCTTGAGATACCCTCGGGTGCCGATGGGTTGTTTGACGATTTCATGTTTAACTTCGTGCGCAATAGCCGCTTCCAGGAGGAACGCATTGCCTTCCCCCTACCCGTACAGAATGGCAGGGAGATGAGCAAGATTGAGCGCGAGGAGTGGGCCTTCGACCGCTTGGAAGTGCTTGAAGAGGTCAACACAATGATTTTCGACGAGGAGGCTGACATGACTTGCGCCCAAGACACGAGCGTAAACGAGGTGAAGGTGGAGTTCATCTTCTTCCATTGCGATAGTGTGAAGCAGTATGTCTTCAAGCGCTTGGAAGGACGCTGGAAACTCACGGGACTTAATTGGCAATCATTTAAGCGCCATGCCAACGGCGAGTTCTATGCCTTCTACAAGCAGTTTGCCACCGACTCCGTCTTCCAGCGCAAGCGCATTCGCAATCCGTATGTGTTCAAGACCTATGACGAATACAGCAATGAGGAAGTCTTTGGCGATGTTTCGGCGGATACGTGGTGGGATTACTCTCCCGAATTGCCCAAGGAGATGCTCACCAACATCAATTACGGACAGTGCCGACGCGACTCCCACGAGCGCTACATAGTCATCACAAGTCCCTCAACGGGCATTTCCTCCACACTCAAGTTCCGCTTGATTAAGTGGCAATGGAAGTTGGTGCAATTGGAAAACTGATTTGTAAAGGAGAAAGAAAAAGGAAAAAGGAGAAAGACCATGCGGAATTTAAGCGCGCCAGCAACTTTCTCATTTCTCATTTCTCATTTCTCATTGTAAAGGAGAAAGAAAAAGGAGAAAGGAGAAAGACCATGCGGAACTTAAGCGCGCCAGCAACTTTCTCATTTCTCATTTCTCATTTCTCATTTTCCTCCTATGATTATCAAAGAAAATTACTCCCTCCTCCCCCATAACACTTTTGGCATAGACGCCAAGTGTAAGCGCTTCGTGGAATATTCCAGCGAGGCGGAATTGCAAGAGTTTCTCCGTTCACGCGATGCAGAAGAGCCCCTTCTGCATATCGGTGAGGGGAGCAATCTCGTTTTTACAAAGGACTTCGACGGCACTATCCTTCACTCCGCTATCAAAGGCAAGCAAGCATTCGCTGGTCCCGACATGGTGATGCTCATTGTGGGCGCGGGTGAAAACTGGGACGACCTCGTGGCATGGTGTGTCAAGCAGGGGTATCACGGTCTTGAAAACCTCTCGCTCATTCCCGGAGAAGTGGGTGCGGCGGCGGTGCAAAACATCGGTGCTTACGGCGTAGAGATTGCCGATTTCGTGGCAAATGTAGAGGCCATCAACCTCGAAACGGGCATGCACGAATTCTTTAGTGATAGTGCTTGTAAATACGGGTATCGCGAAAGCGTATTCAAGAAGGAAGGCAAGGGTGCGTATGCCATTACGCGCGTACATTTGCGCCTTAGCCGTACCTTTACGCCCCAGTGCACCTACGGCACCATAGCGCAAGAACTCGCTAAGCGTGGCATTTCCACCCCTACGGCAAGCGAACTCCGCCAAGTCATTATTGACATTCGCAAGAACAAACTCCCCGACCCTAAAGAAATCGG
Source organism: Alloprevotella sp. (assembly GCA_045632685.1). Lineage (GTDB taxonomy): Bacteria > Bacteroidota > Bacteroidia > Bacteroidales > Bacteroidaceae > Alloprevotella. The sequence goes on along the minus strand of JAZQXB010000058.1, from coordinate 11,961 downwards.
TAGCGCAGGTTCTTTCTTTATGAATCCCGTAATCAGCAATGAGGAATTCGAACGCCTCAAAGCCACTTACCCCGACATCCCTAACTACCCTCAAGAAGAGGGCGTTAAAGTCCCCGCGGGGTGGCTCATTGAGCAATGCGGATGGAAGGGAAAATCACTCGGCAGAGTGGGAGTGTATGAAAAGCAAGCCCTTGTGCTCGTCAATCGTGGTGGCGCAACGGGCATTGAAGTTGCCACACTCGCTAATACTATTGTTGCGGACGTTCAAAAGAAATTTGGAGTGAAGATTACACCTGAAGCGAATATCATTTAGAGGTTGTAAGGTTGTAAGGTTGTAAGGTTTTAAGGTCATGCGGCATAAATCCCCCCATAAGCCTAATAACCCGAACGGCATTTCTCCTTTTTCCTTTCTCATTTCTCCTTTCCCCATGCGTCTCACCATTCTCGGCACCGGCACCAGCACGGGCGTACCTCAAGTTGGGTGTACGTGTCCCGTGTGTACTTCTTCCGACCCTCGCGATAAGCGCTTGCGTTGCTCCGCCCTGCTTGAAGGAGATGGCGGAGAATGCATTTTGATAGATTGTAGCGCTGACTTTCGCCAACAAGTTTTGAATTTTCAAGCTCTTCACCCCGCAACGCTTCGTGAAGTGGGAAGTGGCGACCCTGATAACCCTCACCACTTGCGCCTTTTCCCCATCGACGCCCTGCTCATCACGCATGAGCATGCCGACCACACGGCGGGAATTGACGATTTGCGCCCCTTCCAAGTGTTTGGCGACGTGTGTATTTACGCCGAAGAGATGGTGGCAAACAACTTACGCCAACGCCTCCCCTATTGTTTCCGAACGAACAAATATCCGGGAGTGCCAAGCATCGAACTTCGCCACATTCGCCCGCATGAGGAACTAACGATTGGAGGCATAAGTATTCTCCCCCTCCGCGTGATGCACGGCAATTTACCCATCCTTGGGTTTATATTCAACAACCGCCTGGCGTACATCACCGACATGAAGTCTATCCCCGAAGAGGATGAAACTTTGCTCAAGGGTATTGACACCCTCATCGTCAACGGACTTCGCGTACAACCTCATAATACTCACCAATCTATCTCCGAGGCGGTTGCCTTCGCCCAGCGCGTTGGAGCGCGCCAAACGTGGCTCACACATTTCTCTCATTCAGCGGGTTTACATGCTGAAAGCGGAAAACTCTTGCCCGAGAATGTGGCATTTGCCTACGACAATCTTGATATTTTCATTCACTAACTCCAATAGGTTGTAATATGTAAAGAATAAATCGTTTCATTTTTAATTGTATTTTTGATTGAATTTCTGTTTGTAAAGAAGGAGCATAGCGGACTATGTGACTGATGAACAAGCAGAAAGGCAACTAAAAGACAACCTCAAAAAGAACAAAGTAAAAAAGAAAAATGGAGCAAGTTATTTTTTACATATTACATTATTCAAATCCATATAGATATGGCTCGTAAAAAGAAAGAACTCCCCCTTCTCGAGAATATTCTCATCACCGACGTTGCCGCCGAAGGAAAGGCTATTGCCAAGGTGGACAACCTTGTAATTTTCGTACCCTACGTAGTACCTGGCGACATCGTTGACCTCCAAATCAAGCGCAAGAAGCATAGTTATGCCGAGGCAGAGGCGGTGAAATTCCACAAACTCTCTGACCAGCGCGTGGCTCCCGTATGTCAGCACTTCGGTGTGTGTGGCGGTTGTAAGTGGCAATGCTTGGCGTATGAGCATCAGTTGGCTTACAAGCAAAAGCAAGTGGTGGACAACCTCACACGTATCGGAAAAATTGAACTCCCCGAGATTTCGCCCATCCTTGGAAGCAAGGACACTTACGGCTATCGCAACAAGTTGGAGTTTGGTTTCTCTAACAAGAAATGGTTGACCCTCGAGCAGGTGAAATCGGGCGTTAAGTTCGACAACATGAACGCCGTAGGTTTCCACATTACGGGTGCGTTCGACAAGATTCTCGACATCGAGAAGTGCCATCTCATGGACGACATCAACAATCGCCTGCGCAACGGCATTCGTGATTATGCCTTCGAGCACGGTCTCACCTTCTTCGACCTTCGCAACCAGGGCGGACTCCTTCGCAACATGATGTTGCGCAACTCTGCCACGGGCGAACTCATGCTCGTCATGCAGTTTCACTACACCACCCGCGAGGAAGAGGCACAAGCCATGCAACTCCTTGAGCACATCAAGCAAAACTTCCCCGAAGTGACTTCCTTGCTCTACGTCAACAATTTGAAGTGTAACGACACGATTGGCGACCTCGACATCAAGACCTATCACGGCACGGATTTCATCTACGAAGTGATGGAGGACTTGAAGTTTAAGGTGGGGCCCAAGAGTTTCTATCAAACCAACACCGAGCAGGCCTACGAACTCTATAAAGTAGCACGCAACTTTGCCGGATTGACGGGCGAAGAACTTGTTTACGACCTTTATACGGGTACGGGTACGATTGCTAACTTCGTGGCGAAGAAGGCTAAGAAAGTCATTGGCATTGAGTACGTTCCCGAAGCCATAGAAGACGCAAAGGTGAACGCTCAAATCAATAATTTGGACAACACCCTCTTCTTCGCGGGCGACATGAAGGACATCCTCAACCGAGAGTTTATTGAAACTTACGGTCGTCCTGAGGTCATCATCACCGACCCTCCCCGCGCTGGTATGCACCAAGATGTAATTGACACCATCCTTTTTGCACACCCCAAGCGTATTGTCTATGTAAGTTGTAACCCCGCCACTCAAGCGCGCGACCTCCAACTCCTCGACACCCATTACCGAGTCGTTAAGGTGCAACCCGTGGATATGTTCCCCCAGACGCACCATGTTGAAAACGTCGTGCTCTTAGAAGCAAGATAACCCGATCAATATGTCCCGTAAGTTGCGACGCCGTCGCAACTTACTCACCCTACCCCCCCATGCTCCGCCGCCACAACCCCATCCTCCGCCAGCGCCTCCTGCAACCTTTGCAAGCGGGCGACATCAAGGGTTTGCAAGACATTCTTGCAAACCTCAAGAGCATGGACTTCAAGACGGCAGGATTCTTGCTTGCGGAAGAACTACTCCCCACCATCAATGAAGCGCTATTTTGGGAATGCTTCACAACCATCGTGCCCACAAATCCCAAGGCCTACTTGGGTACCTTCCTTAAAGGCGCGATAGCCTTACACCGCCAAGGTTCACTCACACTCACCCACGAGGCTTTGAGCGTTTACTCCCAATCAGGTATCTCTACCATTGATTGCCGCAAGGTGCTTGAAGCATTACTTCCCCTCGCTCGTAAGCATGAGGAAATAACCTTCCTGTTGCAACACTTCACGGCTGACGTCCAACAACGCATTACGCTTTTATTACGCATCACTACGCTCCCCGCGGCTTATGCCCTCTTCCAAGAAATTAAGACCATGGAAGAAGACGCCACCCTACTCCGCTCCACCTGCCTCGCACTCATGAAGCGCGGAGACGCTCAGGCATTCCGCTTGGCAAGCATCTGTACGTCCTACTTTGGATTGGAAGAACTCCCCGGCACCTTCTCACTCACACTTCAACCTTACGAACTTTCACGCCTTGACCAAAGTTACGAAACCTTTAAGGCGTGCTTTAACTAAAAACCAATCACTTACCATAGGAAATGAAATACCTATTCTCACTCCTCTTGCTTGCCTCATCGGCAGCAATAGCCCCCACACAAGCGGTTGCCCAAGAGCAAACCACCACACAAAAGGGGTTGTTCACCGTTACCCAGAAGGGCGAAAATTATTTCTTTGAAATTCCCGATTCGCTCGTTGGTCGCCTGTTCCTCGCAACGGTGCGCTACACGAATACTCCCGCCAACGCTTCAAAATACGGCGGTGAGCAAGCCAACCAACAATCTGTTTATTGGGAAAAGGCGCCCGGTAACCAACTTTTGCTCCGTGCAAATATGTTCTTTGCCGACACCGATTCTACCGATAACATCAGCCGCTCGGTGTATGTATCTTCTTCCGATCCCATCATCGGTGCCTTTAATATTGAAGGTACTTCTAAACGCGGTTATAAGATTAAGGTGAATTCCTTCTTTAAGGACGACGATGCTGCCCTCGGACTCAACCGTAGTGCAAAGACTGCCTTGGGTGTTTCAAGTCTTCAACGCGACCTTTCCTACATTGAGAGCATCAAGAGCTACCCCACAAACGTGGAAGTGCGCCTTGTTAATACGTACTATGCCTCAAGCGGAAGCATCAGCGCGCAACGCACGGGAAATGCTACGATTGGTTTGAACATCTCTTTCGTACTCCTTCCCAAAGAACCCATGCGCCGACGCCTCTTTGACCCTCGCGTGGGATACTTCGCCAATCGTTGCGTACCCTTTACGGATGATCAGCAGACGGTAGGTACACAGACGTTTATCACTCGCTACCGCCTCGAACCCAAGGACTCACTTGCTGCCGACTCTATGCGTCGCGGTTTCCTTGTTGAGCCCAAGAAGCCCATCGTTTACTACATCGACCCCGCCACTCCCAAACAATGGATTCCCTACCTCATTAAGGGCGTGAACGACTGGCAAGTAGCCTTTGAGAAGGCAGGATTTAAGAACGCCATTATCGGTAAGGAATGGCCCAACGACTCTACCATGTCGCTCGAAGACGCACGCTTCAGCGTCATCCGCTACCTTGCGTCAAACATTGAGAATGCCTACGGACCTAATGTCCACGACCCTCGTTCGGGAGAGATTATTGAGAGCCACGTGTGCTGGTACCATAACGTGATGACCCTCCTCCACGACTGGTATATGATTCAAGCGGGCACCCTCGACGAAGCGGCACGCAAGATGAAGTTTGACACCGAACTCATGGGCGAACTCATCCGCTTCGTGTCCAGTCATGAAGTGGGCCACTCCATGGGTTTGCGCCACAATTTCGGAGCATCAAGCCTCTCTCCCGTAGATAGTCTTCGCAATAAGGCGTGGGTGGAAAAGCATGGGCACACCGCTTCCATCATGGACTATGCGCGCTTCAACTACGTGGCTCAACCCGAAGATAGCATCTCACGCAAGGGACTCTTCCCCCGTGTGAACGACTATGACATTTGGGCCATCCAGTGGGGATACACGCCCATGCTCGACGCTTACGATGCCGAGAGCGACCATTGGGAACTCGAAAAACTCGTTCAGGCAAACCTTCCCCACAATCCCCGTCTCTGGTTTGGCGATGGCGAAACAAACAAGACGAATGACCCACGTTGTCAGACGGAAGACCTTGGCGACGACGCCATGAAGGCAAGCCACTACGGCATTCTCAACCTCAAGCGCATCATCAAGCAACTCCCCGAGTGGACGTACGAAAGCAATGATATTTATCACACCAACTTGATGCGCGGATTGGGAAATGTCATCAGTCAATACCGCCGCTACATGGGACACGTGGCACGCAACATCGGTGGTGTGGAATACAATTACCGCACGGTGGACGAACCTGGAGCCATTTACACGCCTACGTCACGTGAAAAGCAACTCCGCGCCCTCGATTTCATTGATGAGCACGTCTTCACCTGCCCCACGTGGCTTATTGAAGAACCCTTTGTAGCACGCCTCTACCCCCGTCCTGCCGACCTCACAGATAGGTATTGCGAAAGTGTGTTGAATAACTACATTTTCGATATCGGTGGATGGATTGTGGGAGATGCTTTCAACGATGAACTTCCCTTTGAAGACTACCTCGAAGAAGTTGACAAGCGCCTCTTCCGCGGTTTGGAAAAGGGCACAACCATTGACGCCCACCGCCGACTTATGCAAACTACGGCGGTTGTTCAGCTCAACGATGCCTACCGTCGCTTCTCGGAATACGCTACCGATAGTCCACAACGCCCCTACTTTATGGACTATTACGAACGCCTCCACCGCCGCCTCCTCAATGCGCGCGCCGCGGACAAGGCTACACGCCTCCACTACGCAAACCTTGCAGACCTTATCACAAAGGCAAAGGACGAGTTTAAGTAAACTTTCATACAACCTTAACTTGGGTGTGACAAAGATTTTTGTCACACCCAAATTTATAGTAGAAGCAATAAAAAACTATGGATTTATTGCATGAATGATAATTTTATTCGTACTTTTACACCATCGTAACTGCTGTTACGGTAATGAGTATTACGATAAAACTTTTAGATATGAGATTTTTTGATAGAGAACAAGAGTTTGAAAAACTTAGAGAAATTGAGGAAGTGTCTCATGAAGTAGCCCAATTTACTATCATTACGGGAAGACGTCGTATCGGCAAGACTGAGATGGTCAAGAAGTTTTATGAGAATAAAACAATGCTATACTTTTTTGTTGCTCGCAAAGCAGAAGCCGACCTATGCGAGATATTCGTTGATGAAATTCGCACAAAACTCAATATACCCATGCTTGATAGCAAGGGAATGTCTTTTGCTACCGTATTCAAATTCATTATGGAATTATCTCAGACTCAGCATATCAACCTTTTTATTGATGAGTTCCAGGATTTCTATAGGGTAAATCCATCTATATATTCCGATATGCAAAACATTTGGGATAGCTATAAAAATAAGGCTCACATAAACCTAATTGTGGCAGGCTCTGTGAACACCCTAATGAATAAAATATTCAAGGATAAGAAGCAACCACTTTTTGGTAGACAAACAGAAACAATGCATGTTAGACCTTTTAGGACCTCTGTCCTTAAAGAAATTATGTCTGAATATTGTCCTGACTATAAAAAGTCTGACTTGTTGGCTTTATATACGCTGACTGGCGGTGTGGCTAAGTATGTTGAGTTGTTTATCGACAGAAAAAAGTTTACCGAAAAGAAAATGATGGATATGTTCTTTGAGCGAGACTCATACTTTCTGTCTGAGGGTAAAAATATGCTTGTAGAGGAATTTGGAAAAGACTACGGTATCTATTTCTCGATTCTAACACTTATAGCTCAAGGTAAAAACACACGTTCAGACATAGAAAATGCTCTCAATATAAAAGAGTTATCAGGATACTTAAAGAATCTAAGTGAAGAGTACGGTTTGATAAGCAAGATGCAACCTATTTACGAGAAGTCAAGCAACAAGAATGTGCATTATGCTATCAATGACCAGTTCTTAAAATTTTGGTTCCGATTCATATACAAATATACGCATATCATTGAGGCTGGAGGCTATGATAAATTGAAAGCGATAGCAGAGCGTGATTTTACTACTGTGAGCGGAAAGTCTCTAGAAAGCTATTTTAATGAAGTGCTAAAAGAATCGGGAGCATACACTCGCCTTAGCTATTGGCATGACCGTAAAGGAGAAAATGAGATTGACATTGTGGCTGAGGACGAATTGGACAACAAGATCGAATTTATTGAAGTTAAGCGACAAGCAAAAAACTTTGATGAAAATGTCTTGAAGGCTAAATCTGAACTATTCCTCAAAGCCGTCGGCACATTTAAAGGGTACGAGATTATTTACAGAGGATTATCTATAGAAGATATGTAATTCAACAAAAGCAATTTATACAAGCATAAACAGATAGAGTTTCATTCCGTTGCTGGGATGAAACTCTATTTTTGCAATAACATTGCGACAAATTAGAATAAACAGAGTATCGCACCTCCACTATGCATTCCTTATCACAAAGACAAAGGACGAGTTTAAGTAAACGTTCATATAACTTAAGAGGGTGTGTCTATAGACACCCCCTCCTTGAGTTATTCCATTATGTCTACTTTCGTCAGACACTCAAATTATTTCATCATCACCTTCTTACCATTGATAATATAAAGACCAGGACGCATAATTTGCTGCACCTTACGACCATACATATCATAGATAACGGGGGCATTGTATGACTCAGTATTTACTTTATCAATATCAGTTGCGCCACCAAAGTTGAAGCGGAGTGAGAGTTGCGCACCACCTACTGAAGTATCCAACTCATCGTCAGAAAGTCCCAACTTATTGTTGTTTATCAACAAATACGCCTTATTGGCGTTGTTAAGGAAACTACCATCCGTAAGTTTTGCAAGGTACATACCCACCTCACCATCTACCTTCGAAAGCACAAAGGCAGAAGAACTTGAAGGAACGTTGATATATTTATCAGTTTCACTACCCTGGAAGAGATTATTTTCTATCGATGGAGCAGTTGTATTAGAATAAGCAAATTGATAAGTACCAGCAGGTGCCTTTACAAGTACTCCTGTATTTGCAGGGAGCACTTCTTCAACTTGTTCCATCTGCAACCAAACACCGTCCACTTCCTTTGCTGTATACACTTCTACTCCCTCAGGAATTTCTGCCGTGAAATCCAAGTAGAGTGTTGAGTAACCAGCATCTGTAACAGTGAGTTCATAACCAGGATGTATTTCTACGATATTCTCAAATACATTCCAACCTTCCATCGTGGCATAAGTTTCTTTTGCACCTTTGGGAACGTAGAGTGTACACTGATCTGTGTCCACATAATCAAACGTAGCACTACTTATTGGGAATAGTTTATTTGCAGGTATGGATGAGGTAACAGAGGTCAAATTTGAACAATTGGAGAAAGTTTCCTCCCCAATGCTGGTCACACCGCTACCAATCACCACGGATGTTAAATCATAACAGTCAATGAAAGCCCAATTCCCAATGCTGGTCACACTGTTAGGAATAACCACGGAAGTCAAACCTGAGCAACCATAGAAAGCTTCGTCCCCAATGCTGGTCACACTATTAGGAATCGCCACGGAAGTCAAACCTGAGCCTGAACCACTGAAAGCGTGCTGCCCAATTCTGGTCACACTATAGGTTTCCATATAATCGGGATCTGTAACGGTTTCAGGAATGGTCACGGCACCTGAATATTCCCCATGATAAGAATAATCGTAACGTCCACGGTACGTCACCTCCACTGTCATATCAGTATCAGTATACGACGTAACGTTGTAATAAATACCATCCACCTCAAAGTCGTGGGCACTCACACTCACACTAAACAACAATCCGATGACTGCCAGCACTAAAGATTTAAGTTTGTACATAATTTGAAAGTATTAAGTTAAACGTTTATATTCATAAATTCTTCCAGCTATCAATAAGCGCTGCCATTGCGCCATGACTATCATTTACACCTTTTAGAATGGCGCTAGTGGGCATCTTTAAACATATTTCGGCAATGAGTTTATTGATGTCAATTGTATAGGTGTATGAATTACCAGACGTCTGTTTTTTACATTTACAGAACTGCGGATAATTAGTGTAAATCGCTTCATTGATATAATCACTTCCGCTCGGGATTCCAAATACGTTTTCAAAGAAGGTCTCGTAATCCTTCTTTGTAAACAACAAGGAATAATTGCCATGCGCCAACTTCCCGATTCTCCAAAGGTAAGCATCCAGAATATCAAATTGTTGCAAATGTTCGAAACGCTGATTGAGGTCTTGACCAAATAGTGCCTCACGAAGGGTATTCAAGCATGCAACGTAATCCTCTATACTATTCTTGTTCTGAAACACCTCTCTAACACCAAGTACCTTGCTTAACTTGGGGAGCATCTCTATAGCCAAACTGTCATAGATGGGGAACCCCAGGGCATCGCTCTCATCACACAGGAGGGTGTAGTAAGCATACTTGGATACCAAGGAAATGAGTCGCCCTCCCTTCTGGGTGTTCTTTCGGATGCCGTAAGTGCGACCAAACAAATTTTGGTCATCACCCTTTCCGCGAGCAATTTTCTTAAAATAGGTCTTGGCATCCTCTTCTGACCCTAAATCAAGAATTGCCTTAGCAAGTTCTTCAATAGAGAAATAAGCATAGGCAGCATTCGTTGAGTACAATGAGTCAATCACCGTCAAGCGAAGCATCACCGTAGAAAGGTTGTAAGGAGCAGGATTGGTAAACACACACTTTATCATGTTGCGTTGTTCCACATACGAAAATGCAGGAACGTTTGCCATTGCATGAATGTGTAAATCTATCTTGCGCATTACGTCAAGCACATCGGTCTTGTTCATACATGTGTAGATTGTGAATTAATAACTGCTTAAATTCGTTGTTGCCGTATGAACACAAAAAAGCGTGGAACCAACTATTGTCCGTTCCACTCTCTGAGGCTCTAGCAATTGCCTATCATCGTTGAACAGACAACGCTAGAGTCCACGCCGAATATGATTTATTTGAAACCACCCAACACACTCCATGCTTGCATCCCAAGGGATACACTTATGGCAGTTACTGAATGGTTGATAAAACCACACCCAATGGACATCTACCGTTGCAAAGTTCAAGACGATGACACTGTAAATTTGCTAGATTTCAGAGAGTCTTAAAACTATGCGTAAGTAAACGCCTTTTATATGTTCATCTTCCCCTTCCCACCCATTCTCCGCCGGCGCCTTAACCTTTCCTAAAGGTCTTGACGCAGACTTCGGCGTGGACGATCTGCACACGCTTGTGCATATATACAGGAAGACACTGCAAATATAAGTATAAAATATGAACTACTTGCAGTGTACGTTAATATTTATTACGCAACTGTATCAGGAGGTCGCTTCCAATTTTATTTCCAACCCTGGTAATTTTATTTCCAACCCTGGTAATTTTATTTCCAAGGCATGGAATTTTACGTTCTCGGCATTTTACGTTCTCGGCATGGATTTTATTTTCTCGGCATGACTGAAAGTATAGTTTTATATGGAACCACTAATGAACACAAAAGCGTACAAACCGAAGTCGCGCAAGTCAATATCCATCTGGTATTAATGATCATTTGTGTTGATTAGTGGTTCTCAATAAAACAAACGAGTTTTCGTGGACAACGCAAGGTCATGCAAGTAACACCTATATTATTGACATGTCATTTCCTCGCATACCAATAATCTGTGCCATCTTCCACGAATTTGCCAAACCCATATTTCAAAGCAAACGGATAGGAGATAAATCTTATGTAGATTAACACTTTTTTTGTGTAAATCTTTTTGTATCAACAAGAAAGGGCGTAACTTTGCAGCGCTTAACACAGCTAAACTAGACCTGATTGAATTTCGATTTATGACGGTTCCAGTTTATTTAAAGAGGGGAACCCGGACATTTTAAAGAATGATTAAGTAAAGATTATTAGATTAGTGAATGAATCCGCCCTACTCTGCTTTACATAGGCAATTGTAGTGCACCGAAGCGAGTAAAAACTTGTTTCAACAGTCCGAGAGGCGCAAGCCCCTCTTTTTTTGTTTTATAGGGGTATGAGTTTAAAGGAAATCCACGGAACACGCAGAAAAGTCTCCACGTATCGACTCGTATCTTCATGTATTTTTTTTGAGCCACTAATGAGCACTAATTTACACTAATGCCTTGCGGGGCATTTAAGACCGGATGGATATTAGTGAAAATTAGTGTTCATTAGTGGCTCTAAATAAAACATACGAGTTTTCGTGGACAACCAAAGGTCACGCAAGTAACACCTATATTATTGCCTAAATTAAAAGCATTGTCTGTGAAAGTCTGCTGCGTCTGCGTGCGACAATTATACTCCGCAAAGGTTCTGCGTGTTCCGTGGATTCCTGTGCAATGATTTTTGACAAAAGAACATATTGCTCCGAATCCACGGAATACACAGAAAAGTCTCCACGTATCTTCACGTATCTGCGCGTATTTTTTTGAGCCACGAATGGGCACGAATTTACACTAATGCCATGCGGAGTGTAGTTGTCTCACGCAAAGTCGCAAAGTATCGCAAAGTTTCTGCGACAAAAATATGTCCTTATGTTCTTCTATATAACAAACTTATAAACAGTTGAAATACAGGCGTTTGAAAAATTGTTATTTTTCCTCTCATTTTGGGGGCGCCAATTCAATACTTCTATATAACAAACTTATAAACAGTTGAAATACAGACGTTTGGAGAATTGTTATTTTTGCTCTCATTTTGGGGCTGCCAATTCAATACTTCTATATAACAAACTTATAAAT
>JAZQXB010000057.1:0-9517 GCA_045632685.1 Alloprevotella sp. | reverse complement strand
AATAAGCGAGAAATACGCAGATGCGCACGCTACGCTTGCACCACCATCCGGATGGCAAGCACAAACAAAGTGTGTGCGCTTCTGTGAAAGTCTGCGCAGTCTGCGTGAGACAAATTATCAATCAATAGAGTTTTCTCCCCTAAAACAAGCGTTTGTTATATAGAAGCAAAAATTGAAAATGAAAACAAGCAGATAAGCGGAGGCAATGCTACCGGCTTATCTGCTTGCCGTTAGGGATTTTTCAAGGAATTACTTCTTTGCAGGAGCAACAACATTGAAGAGTTCTACTTCGAATACGAGAGCTGAGAAGGGCTTGATATCGGGCATAGAACCGCGTTCGCCGTAAGCGAGTTCCTGGGGAATGTAGATTTCCCACTTACTACCTTCCGTCATTTCGGGGATAGCAATCTTCCAACCTTCAATCATAGCAGAGAGGGGGAATTCTACACCTTCGCTGCTGTCAAATTCTTCGCCATCGATAGTCATACCCTTGTAAGCAACCTTAATCTTGTCAGTGAGCGCAGGCTTCTTACCGTTCTTCTTGCCTTCCTTGATTACCTTGTAGAGCACACCGTTTGACAAAGCCACTACGCCTTCTTCCTTTGCCTTTGCAGCGAGGAATTCTTCACCAGCCTTGAGGTTGGGTTCAAACTCAATGCGTGCGCGTTCGTTCATCTTGTCCTGTACACGCTTCTGGAGTTCCATCTGCGCCATCTGCTGTGTAACCTGGAGTGAGTCAACGTAGAGTTTTGTTTCGCCATTGATAACATCCATGAAACCTGCGAGGAAGAGGTCTACGTTCAACGTTTCTTCAGATTCTTCGCCGAAGATCTGTTCCGATACGTTAGCAATCATCTGGTCCTTTGTCTGCATACCATGCTGCTTACCCAATTCGTAAGCCTTCTGCTTGGGATCGCTTTCTTTCTTAAGACCATCTACAAAACCCTTGAGGTACTGGTCTACAGCAGCGGAATCGCAACCCATACGCACGAGGTAGCCAGAGAGCATATCGGCAGGAGAAGCAGCCATACCGAGTTCGTAAGCAATAGTGTCAACGTCAGTCTTAATTTCTACGTTGCCCTTTTTGTCACACGCTGTGAAGAGCGCACCAGCTGCAACAGCAGCCATAAGGAGAATCTTTTTCATATCTGTTGAGGTTTGAATTTGTAAGGTTTGGGGTCGTAAGGTTGAGGTGATAAGGTTTTGAGGTTTTGAGGTTTTGAGGTTTTGAGGTTTTAAGGTTTTAAGAAACCTTCCGGTCTGCAAGGTAAGGACGCAATCTTAAATAGATGAAGTGTTGAGATTGCCCCCACTCCGCAAGGTTCTTATAACCTAAAAGCGAAGCGCCCTCATAACCTTAAAACCTCAACCCCTTATAACCTTAATAATTAAAGTACTTCGATAAGTTCTACGTCAAAAATGAGTGCTGCGTAGGGAGGAATGCTCTGACCCGCACCGCGTTCGCCATAAGCGAGGTGGTAGGGGATGAAGAAGCGGAACTTGGCACCTTCGCCCATGAGTTGTACGCCTTCAGTCCAACCCGCGATAACGCCATTGAGGGGGAACACAGCGGGTTCGCCACGGCGGTAGCTGCTGTCAAAAACTTCGCCAGAAATGAGGCGACCTTCGTAGTGGCACTTCACCTGATCGGTAGCAGAAGGCTTCTTACCGGCACCTTCTGTGAGCACGGTATACTGCAAACCGCTGGGGAGCACTACTACATCGTCCTTCTTTGCATTTTCAGCCAAGAACGCTTCGCCTTCAGCACGCGCAGCCTTGCTTGCTTCAGCTTCCTTTTCTTGCATGTACTTCTGAACGAGTGTCTGCGCCTCGATATCAGTGAGTGTAGTCTTTTCGCCAGCGAGCACAGCAGCTACACCTGCAGAAAATTCTTGAGTGTTAAGTCCTTCAATGTTCATTCCTTTGAGGTTATGACCGATAATCATACCCAAAGCGTAACTTAATTTTTCCATTATGTGTTTATTTAAATATATGTGTTCAAAAAATAGTCGGGGGCAAAAGTACAACTTTATTTTGAAGTAGGCGCTATTTTAAGATTTTTTACCACAATCACATGTGATTATTAGGGAAATGCGTATATTTGTCAGAGTACAACTGACAGAGTACAGAGTGCAGAGTACAGAGTACAGAGTACAGAGTACAGAGTACAGAGTACAACTGACATGCGGGTCGACTTTAGAGACTTTAGAGACTTTAGAGACTTTAAAGACCTTATAACCTCCCCCCCCCTAACCTTATAACCTCACAACCTCATAACCTCAAACCTCATAACCTCATAACCTCAAACCTCATAACCTCACTCATCTTATGTCTACACAAATTAGAATCATCACTACCGAAGGCACTATTACTGTGCGCCTTTACGACGAAACACCCCTCCACCGCGATAACTTTATTAAATTGGTTAAGGAAGGCACGCTCAACGGCACGCTCTTCCACCGCGTTATCAAGGACTTCATGATTCAGGGCGGCGACCCCGACAGCATTGGTGCGCCCGCTGGAAAGATGCTCGGCACGGGCGGTCCTGGATATACCCTCCCCGCAGAAATTCAATTTCCCGAACTCTTCCACAAACGCGGAGCCTTGAGCGCTGCGCGCCTGGGTGACGACATGAACCCCCAGCGCGAGAGCAGCGGCAGCCAGTTCTACATCGTATGGGGCAAGGTGTATAAAGAACCCGAGTTGAAGCAGCTGGAGAAGCAGATGGCCATGCAGCAACAGCAGGCGGTGTTTAACGCCATCACGGCAGAACACCGTGACGCCATTATGACCCTCCGCCGCAATCGCGACCGCGACGGACTCCTCGCCCTGCAGGAAGAACTCATTGCGTTGAGCAAGCAGCGCTGCAAGGAACTGGGAGAATCTAAATTCACGCCCCAACAATGTGAGGCTTACACCACACTCGGCGGCACACCCTTCCTTGACGGGCAATATACCGTGTTCGGCGAAGTAACCGAGGGACTTGACGTCGTAGAACGCATACAGGCCTGCGAAACGCTTCGCGGTGACCGCCCGAAGCAAGACGTGAGCATGACCTTTGAACTGGTGGAGGCGTAACTACTTCACCCCCATGCCTTGAGTATTTACCCTTAACTATACACCCCCATGAAAAAACTATTTCCCAACATCAGCGAGACGACAGCACACCTGCTCAAGTGTAGCATCCTGCTGGGCGTCGCACTACTATTGGTGCTTGCCCCCATTCCGTTTGTCAAGAATGATTTGCCCGACGCTCCTGCCACTTATGTTGTAGAAAAGGACTACACCATCTATTCAGAATTTGACACCGATACTGTTACAACGCGCGTAAGGGCTGGCGAAACGCTGAAGGTGTATGGTTACAGTCCCTCTACCTCAACGCGCGTGCACCCCTCCCTTTGGGTGGAAACCGCTACGGGGGTACGTGGCTTCTTGCGTGTGATTGATACCAACTACCCCATTGTAGCAGACAATAAGGAAACTGGTACGCTCGACACCGTGGTGGTAAAAGGCGTGGCGGAAGACACCTCCTTCCCAAAATATGCCTGTGCCTTTCCCGATGGTAAGGTGGAAGAATTGGATTTTGATGAAATCCGCCCCCTGCTTCCCGAGGCTTTCCTTGAGAACGTAATGACCAATAATTCGAATGTCTATCTGTCACTCCAGAAGTTTGAGAAGCGCTACCTCGGCAACACGTTTGAGGAAAACGACAGTAAGTTTCGCCCTGCTGTCTCTGTGGCGGTGAAAGACGGACTAATGCGCGCCGTATATCCCATTAGAGTTACAGACTTTAAGACGGGCAAGCGCTACAAACCCATTGTGACTTACGATATTACCGGTAAGGCTATTTCATACACACTTGACCGCGTCTCCTCTAACTCTTCTTGGTTAGTCAGGAGTTACCCAGGTCTGCGCTTCATTATGGACAATCCCTTTGTGGGGATGGTTATAGAAGGCTCGATGTTCCACGAATTTTCGTGGATGTACACCGACGAAGTGGGCAAGTCTTGGAAAGATAAATCAGTGATATTCCTTGTAGGAATACTCATACTGCTCCCCTGCTTGCTCTGGTTGTACCTCCCCTCCATGATACCCACCCTGCTCATCGGAGCGCTCCTCCACAAGCGCGAGGTGTTCCGAGGCATTGGCAACACAAAGATGATGCTCATCCTGCTGCTCGTCACCCTCATTTCTACCTACCTTTGGGCGGGCATGATGATTGCATGGGGCATGATGGACTTCTTCGCGCTCATCTTCCTATACGTCGTCTACAAGACCTACTTCATGGTGTTTAAGATATTCGAACACCGCTGCTACGTGTGCGGTAGTTTAGATACCTACGACTATAAAAGCAAGGAAATTGTGCGTCAATATAAGGACTGGCGTAAGTATGCCACGGTTCGGGATACGCTGGCGAAGTCGGAAAAGAAGTGGAAGACTTGGACCACCACGAAGTACACCTACAGTAATGGTAACACCTACACCGTTGACCATGACCATAAATTGCACGTCGAAACCACAACCACAAAATTGTACGACGACTACGAAATTTATTACTTGATTACGGAAGAAAAGCACACCCACAAATGCAACGTCTGTGGTGAAGAAAAGTATTTCGATTACACTGACTTTAAGGAGTTAGACCGTAGAGACACTGGACAGCACACTGAAACGCATACCACTAAAACCGAGCGGGGGTGTTAAAACTCATCCAACCGAAACGCATACGATCAAAATGTAACTAGAGCGCCCTGAAGGAGGGTGTTCAAAATTGTAAAAATAAAGGCAATAATATAGTAGTTGACCCATCTAGAATTTATGCATGCATTGCCTTTGTTCCTCTGTTTAGGGGGACGAGCAAAGGATTTGCGGAGGGGGTATATAGAGGACCCACAACGACCGGATAAGTTAAAGCCATTTGTAGCATATCCAGGTGTTGTGGGTCCTCCTACGGGGACCGATAGATTTATTCGTTCGTATAGTACCACCGCAGGTTCGCCCTGCTCACCCGCGGTTATGCAAGTGTGCCCTCCTACGGGGGCATTTCGGATGGTTAAATCCTCTGTCGTAAGTTTTTTAAACTATATTTGGGTCAACTGCTATATTACTGCCAAAATAAATGAGACCGTTTTGAGGTTTCTTTGGTATTGAAAATCTACTAAATCCGGATGGGCAAGACGCCGAAGGTGTCTCCGCTCGGTAACCGAGGCGTGCGAGCGAGGCGAGTACCCCCGGTGAGGAGCACACAAGTATCGCACCCTGGAGGGGTGCCCGAGCAACAAGATATGTAGGTGCTGGGGCACTCTTCCAGAGTGCGATTTGAACACCCTACCCTACAGGTCAAGAGAATATCCCCGTAGGTTTTTCTCCTTATAACCTTAAACCTTAATTGCGAGGTTTCATCCGTGCGCTTTTAAAGCCCGCACCATTCTGTCGTTGCCGTAAAAATCCTGACGGAGTTCCACGTCCACAAATCCCAACTCTCGGAGCATGTTGCAGGTTTCTGCTCCATACGCGCGGTTGATTTCAAAATAAAGTGCCCCTCCAGGTGAAAGACTGCTTAAGGCAAGTTGAGCGATAGCACGGTAGAAGCGCAGGGGGTCGTTGTTGGGCACGAAGAGTGCCGTGTGGGGTTCGTGAAGCAGAACGGAATCGGTCATCTCCGCTTTTTCAGCCTCGCAGATATAGGGTGGGTTGCTCACGATGCAATCATAAGTCTCCGCTTCCTTCACCGCAAGCACATCCACCGGCTTAAAGTCCACCTTCACCCCGTTGCGCTGGGCATTCCGCTCTGCTACAGTCAGCGCCTCAACCGAAATATCCCACGCCGAAACATTTGCTTGGGGAAGCATCGTAGCAATGGATATGGCAATACAGCCCGTTCCGGTTCCAATATCTAAAAGGCGTAAAGAGGTGCGATGTTTTTCCTCCGCAGCAATCCACTCCACGAGTTCAAGCGTTTCAGGGCGCGGAATGAGTGTGGCGGGCGTCACCTCAAAGCGGAGGTCGCCGAAAGGCGCTTCGCCTACTACATATTGCAGGGGTTCTCCCTTGCTCAAGCGTGTAGCACATGCTGTGAATCGCGCTTTCTCTTCCGCTGAAAGTCCCTCAAATCTGCCCAAAAGCACGTCCGTCTTGCTCAACCCGAAGACATCCTCGAGCAGGGCATAGACTATAGCACGTGCCTCTGAAGCACCGTGCAAAGGGGTGAGTGTTTGAATGAGATTTTGTAACATGTTTTTTAGAGAACAGAGAACAGAAAACAGAGTACAAAGAACAGAGTACAGAGAACAGAGTACAAAGAACAGAGTACAGAGTACAACTGCCGTGCGGAACATTCGCTTGACTGGTATGGACGCACGGTGCGTGCGTCCTAAATACATATATTGCCGTCCGGTAAAATTTATCTCTTTATTTTAGAGAACACGAATTGCACGAATAACACGAATCCTTGCGGGGTGTCACCTTGCTTATCGCATACGAATTGCACGAATACCCTCCGGATAATAAAAAAGTGTTATTGACTTGCGCATCCTTCGGTTCGCGTTATAAAACGCCCCGCACGGAGATTCGTGTTATTCGAATGCGATTAGCAAAAAAAATCCCGCACGGAGATTCGTGAGATTCGTGAAATTCGTGTTCTCTTAAACATAGAAATTCTCGTTTTTTTCGGTTGAATATCTATGAGGGGGCTTGTATGAGTACAACTATCAATCAAACAAAGAGTTATCTATATTTACCGGACAGCAATAAACCCGAATAAAAAAAGGACTGAAACTCTGGGACACATATTCCCAAGTTTCAGTCCTTATTTTAGTTGGTAACATGCGCAAGGATTTCCCTTATTTTGCCAAAGAGAACGTAAATTCCAATCCCGCCTCGGGGCGGTTACGCACGGAGATAGTGCCGCGGTGGAAAAGCACGGCATTGCGCACGATGGAGAGTCCGAGTCCTGTGCCCCCCGTATCAGCGTTGTCACGCGTACGACCTTCTTGTGCCCGATAGAAGCGCTCGAAGAGGCGTGAGAGATGTTGCGGTTCTACCCCGCCCCCATTATCGTAGTAGGTCATATAATAATGTGTGGCGTCTTGACGCTCCAAAATGAGATAGAGTTGTACGCCCTCGGGACCGTAACGCAAAGAGTTTTCTATAAGGTTGCGGAAAATAGCATGCAGCAGGGAGTAGTTGCCACACAGGGGGAGTTCGTCGGGCAAGTCGCAATGCAGCGTAGCCTGGCGCTGGGAAATCTGCGTGGCAAGTTCTTCACACACCTCTGCCACAACAAGGGGGAGCGAAAGTTGCTCACGGGGCATCATTTCCGAAGCCTCGTCCACCTTTGTAATGAGTGCCACATCACGAATGAGGGCTGCAAGGCGCTGGGTCTGCAGGTGGGCACGCTTTAAGAACCCTTGTCGGCGCTCCTCCGTGAGGTTCGGACAATTCAACAGCGTTTCAAGGTACCCACTAACGCTACTCACGGGAGTACGCAGTTCATGGGTAATATTGTTCGACATGTCGCGCTTGTAGATGCGACGTTTCTCGCGCTCTTTGAGGACTGCCTTATGGCTGTCTTCCAGTTGCTTATACTTCTCAAGGATGGTGCGGCTGATTTGCCCGAGTTCGCCATCGGGGAAGTGGAGATGGTTGTAATCCACTAATCCACGCTCGGCAGAATCAATGAAGCGGCGGAGCATGGTAATGGACTTGCCAAAGTGGTCGGAGACATAGATCAGCAACACGAGCACTATGGGGAACACCAGCAGGACAAACCACAGAAAGACATTGTCGGCCTTCAGGAGGTTCTCCACAGCGCTATCATAAGGCAGGGCTACGCGCACGATGCAATCGTCATAAGCCTTTGCGAAGTAGAAGAAGGGTTGCTGCGTAGTGGTTGAGGTGCGAATAAAGTGCCCCTCGTGCGACTGAATAGCCTCAACAACTTCAGGACGTGTAAGGTGGTTGTCCATTTCTCCAAGACTTACCCCTCCCGAATCGTACTGCACATCCCCATCAGGTGTAAGCACCGTAATGCGCAGTTCATGGGGCAATGCCGTAAGGAGCGGCACAGCAATATCATTGTCTATGTCTTTATTCTTGATGCAATCAAAGCCGGAAATCAGGTCGGCATAACTGCGCAACCTGCTTTCCAGCAAATCCATCTTGTATTGCTCCTCGCGCTGATTCTGAAACACCACGAGGATGACGGCAAACAGGGCAAAGAGTGCCGAGAAGTTTGCCAGCAGTTTGGTTTTATAGGAAAGACGCACTGTTTTAGTGAGGAGTGAGGAGTGAGGAGTGAGGAGAAAGGAGAAAGGAGAAAGGAGAAAGGAGAAAGGAGAAAGACCATGCGGGACGCCACTCGTTTATCTCGCTGACGATCTTGTCTACTCGTACCTTGTTTACTCGTCAACTATAAATCGTTTATCTCGGTGCCCATCTCGTCTACTCGTACCTTGTTAACTTGTCAACTAAAAGTTGAGTTCTCGCGAAACTTGAGTTACTAATTTGTCACAAAACAATAGCCGTGTCCTTGGCGGTTAACGATGCGATTACCCATTGCTCCCAACTTTTTACGCACATGGGCAATGTGCACATCCACGGTGCGGTCGAGCACATAGCTTTCCCCTTGCCACACCTCGGTCAAAATTTCTTCTCTTGAGAAGATGCGGCCAGGGTTTTGCGTAAGCATTTGCAGGATGCCAAACTCTTTCTTCGACAAAGGAATTTCAGCACCACCGATACACACCACCTTACGCGCGCTAATGAGTTGTAGTTCTTCCGCTTCTGACTTTGCAGAGTTCTCTTCCTTTGCCGAGCGGCGCAGCACCGCCTTTACACGTGCCAACACCTCTTGCAGGGAGAAGGGTTTGCTGATATAATCGTCCGCCCCCACGGAAAACCCTTGGAGCAAGTCGTCCTCCGTGTCTTTTGCCGTGAGGAAGATGATGGGCACTTTTACACCTTGCTCCTCGCGAAGCAGTTTGGCAAGTGCAAACCCCGACATACCGCCCATCATCACATCGAGCAACAACAGGTCGGGATTTCCGTTCATCAGGGGCAGCGCTTCTTCCGCCGAAGCGGCAGTATCAACTTCATACCCCGCAGCTTCAAGGTTACACTGCAGGATGTCCCGCAAATCGGGTTCGTCGTCAACAACTAATATTCGTTTAAGCATATAAGTTTCAAAATTCAGTATGCAATAATACTCATTTCTTTACACATACGCCCTACTGGAGCGTTAAGAAATGGTTAATTTTTTACGGTTTGAAAAACTTAACCAATTCTTAACCGCAGTTGTTATCCTATAAAAATAAGGTGGC
Organism: Alloprevotella sp.; assembly: GCA_045632685.1. Lineage (GTDB taxonomy): Bacteria > Bacteroidota > Bacteroidia > Bacteroidales > Bacteroidaceae > Alloprevotella. The sequence goes on along the minus strand of JAZQXB010000057.1, from coordinate 197 downwards.
GTAACTTTGCACTTGGAAAAAACTGCGGTCTACGGACAACCGACGCCAAACCGAGCGCAATCAACTGACGCAGGAGTGAGTGTAAAGATAAGTTTACTTAATCTTTGCCGAGCGACAAGGAAGAAAACTCGCTTAAGTTTACTTGAATTGCCGAGGTGCGACTTGCGAAGCTTGATGAGCGTCAGCGAATAAGGAGG
>JAZQXB010000056.1:0-80184 GCA_045632685.1 Alloprevotella sp. | reverse complement strand
CAAGACATCCTTCCTTATCATAAAGAATTAAACGGTACAAATAACATTCTATGTTACCCAAACTAATTTGCTACTTTCGTTGCAATGTTTGTTTCTTGTACTTCTCTACAAAAAGTTTATGAAAATCTTTCAAAGATCGTTGCGCTAAACGCTTTCGTTTCGTTAGCGAGTGCAAAAGTAGAACAAGATTTTATTTTGGCAAAGGATTTATTGGAAAAATTTTAAGAAAAATTGATTCAGGGGAAAATTTCAGGGAGATGTAGGGCGATAATGACAGTTGAGAGTTGCAAAAGCGGGGTTGGATTTTGGGAAGACGGGAGGGATGAGCACTGCGACACTGTCGCAGCGAAGGGGACAGAGGGGGCATGCAACAAACAGGACGGGAGAGAACAGGAGGAGGGACGCGAGGATGGATACGAAAGTCCCCTTATTCGTGCGACGGAATAAGGGGACAGGTTGTGCTTTATCCTATTAAGGGCAAGAGATACGCTAATAGGGGAAGGGTAAACAGCGAGAGGAGGGTTGTTAGGAAGATTGCCTGTGTCATCAAGTGTTCATCCTTACCGTACTTAAGGCAGAACATGATACCGTTTGCTGCTACAGGCATACCGCTCAACACCACAGCCACATTTGTCACGAAGGGGTCAAAATTAAATAGTTGGAACACAGCCCACACGACGAGAGGCATCAGCAACAATTTCAATGAGGCAATAGCATAGACAAACTTATTTCCCGCCATATCCCGAACGGGAATTGTTGCAAGGGTTGCTCCTATAAGCAAAAGAGCACAGGGAATAGTCATATCACCGACAAGATGGAAGAACTTACCGATCATCGGAGGTGTTTCAACCTTCATGAGTGCCAATACGACAGCAATCACACTGGCCACGACACACGGAGAGAACAACACCTTTGGGCGAAACACCGTACGGATGGGTTGCTCCGTGACAAAAGAAAGTCCAACCGTAAATATTAATAGATTGAAGGGGATATCAAGAACTGAAGCGTAGAAGACTGCACGATCTCCGAAGATGGCAGCGCAGGCGGGAAATCCGATGAAGGTAACATTTCCAAAAGTCACCATGAACTTTTGCACCCCCTGTCGGTCGGGACGTACGCGCCATACTTTTGCGATGATAAAGGCACCAGCAATAAGCACAGCATAATTGATGAGCGACACGATGACGAGTTGCGAAATTTCCTGGTCACTAAACTGCAAACCCTCACCCATTACCGAACCAATAATAAGCATTGGGCATGTGACATTAAGCACGAAGACCGACATATTTCGGTTCATCTCAACCTTCCACACCCCCACACGGGTTGCAATATATCCTACGATAACAACGCCAAAGATAATGCCCATTTGGGCAAGTATTTGTAAAAAGGACATAGTTTTAAAGAACAGAGTACAGAGAACAGAGTACAGAGAACAACTGCTGAGCAAAACTATAAGGACTTGAAAGGTGAAGTACACCGAAGGTGTCCTTAAGGTCTCAGGTTTCTCTTAATAGATCTGCACATTACTTAATCAATCCAAACAGTAGCATTATAGTTTGCCTCAACCACTGCTTCAACTCGATCTGGAAGATTATGAAAGAAATTAATACCCGTTTTTTCTTCAAGGGCATCAATGCTGATGGCAAATTTTCTCATTTCAGAAACCGTGGATGCAGAACTCGGGTAATTCTTATGTTCCACCCATATCGCAATACCTTTATATCCTCCATTCTTCACAGCCACCGCCGCCATGAAATAATATTTTGGCACTGCCATACGCCCGCGCGCCACATAGTTAACAATATGGTCACTGCGGTCGATAGTCCCACCCTTGCAAATATAAAGGGTGTCACAAAAGTTTTTATCACGCCCGCGAGCCTGCATTTCTTGTTCGAAATCCGCCCACAATCCAGAATTAAATTTTCCGATTTGTGGTGACATATTACTCATGTAGAACGTTTGGTCATTAGCCTGACGACTATAAAGACGGTCGGCAGATGCTACCAAATGCCCATGGTTATAACCAGACCCATAGAGCGCATCATGTTCCAAAGCCCACATGGGGTTGAGTTTCGGGTCTTGCGGATATTGCGGACTGATACTATAGTCCTTACGCGCCACAGACCTGTTACGCGTGGTGGCATCAAATCGAAATGCCACCCAACGAGAGTGGTATTTTTCACGATCATACTCCAGGCAGAAGTTCATTATAGAGTCTCCCCCAACCTTTACAGCATGATAAACAAAGGTGTTACCCGCCTTCAGTTGGGGCACTTCAATCAACTTCGTATAAGCATGATTCGACACCTCACCCGGTGCGGGAGGAACTTCTTCATCAACAGAAGGAGGCGTAATCGCCCCCTCGATTATATCATCTCCCCCACCACAAGAAAAGAAAGAGAGACTACAGATTGCGGCCATAAGAGCCACGAGTAATTGCTTCATACACACATTATATATTATACACTCAACTTTCGCAAGCTTCAGTTGAATCCAGTTTTGAGGTTATGAGGTCGCTACGCTTTAAGGTTTTGAAGACTATCCAGACTGTTTTATATAAACGAATGGGGGGAGTAACCCGAATGGTACACCTTAAAATAGCAAACGAGTTGTTAGGTACGAGTAAACAAGATAATTCGTCTCGAATGCTGGTCTACGCGCTGATTTTCATTCCGCAAGGCAGTTGTACGCTGTGCTCTGTACTCTAACGAAGCGACCTTATAACCCAACAAGTTGAACACTTGCGAAACTTGAATTATATACAGCGAAAATTCGCACATGCGTTCCGAGAATTGGGATTGCCACTTCTACTCTCACCGTTAATCCCACTTTTGCTTACCCATCCAGATGCGAATGCGATTCTTCAGCGCCGCACCAATGCGCTTAAAATTCCCGTGCCGTAGGTTAAGGTAGAGTTCCTCAAACGAGCGACACACTTTAATCCACGGATGTCCCCATGCTTGCACTTTAAACACGCGCTTTTTGTATTCCACATCCTCAATCACATAACGCGGATGACGCAAAGGGAAGTCAAGGTCGTGGTGGCGCATATTCATAATTCGGCGGTAAGCACGCGGAAGGAGTTCGTTGCTTCCCCCTTCAAAGTGAGTAGTTTCACCAGTCGCCCCGAGATTTTGAATCATATTCACACGCGGCACAATAGCCAAACCCGACTGGAAAAACATGGCAGCATGAAAAATCGTTTCATAATAAGCCTTTCCCGTAGAGCGATGGTAGTGACAGAAACGCTCGAAATCTGCCTGCTGCTTGCGCTCGCGAATCAGATTACGCAAGAGTCGCATGTTGTATTCATCATCAAGGAAGGTATAATGCTCATCCCATTTGTCCACCACTCGGCGCCACGATGCCCACCCCCAAATGCAGAAAGTAGAGGCGAAGAAGTAGTCATAAGGCATATCGGGTGTCTCTTCATCGTAATTGAGTCCCGCAATCATTGAAATGCGATCATCATGCTCATAGCGATCAAGCATCTCCTTGCAGAAACGAAAGAAACTCACACTGGGAATACTGTCATCCTCCAAAACAACACATTTATCCACATGTGAAAAGGCCCATTTCTGCGCCCTGAAGTTGGAGGGGTCACACCCCGCATTTACGTCCTGATAATTGCGGTGCACCTCACACTCCCAATCAATCGTTTCCACCACTTTACGACATGCGGCAATGCCAGCAGCATCGCGCTCGTCACGCGGACCATCCTGATACAGGAATAGGTGCGTAGGGCGCGCCTTACGCACTTGCTCAAAAACCCTTGAGAGTTTTTGGGGATTGTTGAAGAACAGAATGAGAACTGGTACCATTATCAAAAGGGATTTTTAGGAAGTAGGGAGTAGGGAGTAAGTAGTAAGTAGTAGGGAGTAGTCCGTACTGTTCAAGTGGCATTCCGCTCGTTTATTTGGTGTCCTTCTTGTTTACTTGTTTACTCGTACCTCGTCAACTCGTTAACTAATTTCTACTTCAGCAACATATAGGCCTTCTGCAAGTAAACCTTAATACTTTCCGCATGACTCGCAGGAGGAGCATCAAGGGTGTTGCTAACTTTTTTAGTATTCAGGTCGTAGATTGTAGACCCCATATGGTCTGTCATCACCACTCCCTGACTCCATGAATTTATAGCAAAGGGCAAGGTGTAGGTTTCGCTCAACACGTCGCGACTCATCTTGAAATCATCGTGTCTGATATCCATCTGCCCCAGGAGTGTTGCGGCGAGGTCGCTTTGGTTACACACAACTTCTACCAAACCACTTTCTTTTAACACCCCACCTGTAAGGATTAAGGGTATACGGTTTTTCTCTACCATCATGGTCTCCTCGGACAGTCCATGGGAGATACCATGGTCGGGGATAAACACCACAAGGGTGTTATTCCATGCCTCAAGAGTTTTAAACTTCTTAATGAAGGTGCCTATCGATTGGTCGAGGTAGGCGAAAGAATTTTCAACGGGACTGCCCTCAATACGGTTATAAGGCACCTCCCAGGGTTCATGACTTGACAGCGTGAGGAGCGTTATCATCCAGGGGGTCAAGGTGTCCTTTTGAGCAACATGCTGAAGTGTTTTCTCAAAGGCGAATTCGTCATGCACCCCCCATTTGGAATCGTTGCGTTGCTCTTCGGGGAAGGACGCTTCACCGAAAGTACGACGGTAACCCGTTGTGAGGAGATAGCCGTTGGTGTTGGTGAAATTAATGTCTCCACCATAAATAAACTCCGTATCGTATCCCTCGCGACTCAACGAGCGTGCAATGGAGGGAAGACCAGCAATCTTACTATCCGTAAGTTTCATCACACTCACATCGGGGTATGAGGGGAAACCGCTCAAGGTACACACCACCCCACGGTCCGTACGGAAGGAATTGGCATAGCAGTTTGTAAATTCTACCCCTTCAGCAGCCACCGCTTTCAGGTTGGGCATCACGTTAGGCGTGTCATAAACAGTGCGTCCACATCCTTCCAGAATCACCAACACTACATTAGGTCGCTGCGTAGTAAGGAGTTGCTTTGAGTTCTGACTTTCGGTATTGATTTCAAGAGCAGCATACTTTTCCTCGAGTTCTTCAGGACTGAAATAATTTGCACGCTCGGTAAAATCCTTCACCTTTGAAAGCGAATAAAACAAGTTGAAGGCAGGATTAACGGCCGCAGAATTTAAAAAGGCATTGTCCGAGAAATATACCATTCCAGGATTCGCCGTTGACACATCGGTACCTCCACGAATACACAAAAACAACAATCCGCCCCACACCAGGTGAACTATCGTTCCCAAAATACGCTTCATCATCCCCAGACGCAAGGCGGCAAGGCGTTCTGCCATGTGGGCGGTAAGCGTAATTTTATAAAGCAGAAAGATACCCACAACCACCGCAATAATACTCAACACCCCCACGACAACATACGTTGTAGACACTGAAGCAACAACTTCAGCGGGCGAGTCAAGGTAGTTAAATATCGTGGCATCTATCTTGAAATTCCAGAAAGCAAAAAGTCCGGCATCTACTACGTATATCACCCCTTGCAGTAAGGCCGCAAAACCAAAGTAGATGTAAAACACACTGCGATGAATGCCAATCCAATAACCCGCAAGTAGTACCAACCACAACACCGCAGCAAGATAACCGCTAAACGAGAGGTCCAGCGGAAGGCCATGCCACAAAATATCCCAGCAATCACCCACGGTGAGACCTTTGTCCATGCCGTTGTAAAGCAAGAAGCCCACTTTAGCTAATAACCCTACGAGGACTGAAGCCAAGAAAAAACGAAAGAGAAGAAGGGTGCGTATTTTCATATTTGAGGTTGTGAGGTTATAGGTTATTAGGTTGTAAGGTCGCTACGCTTTGAGGTTGGGAGGACTTGAGGTTATAAGGTCTTAAGGTTATAAGGTCTTGAGGTTATAAGGTTGTGAAGTTTTTGCCTCCCCTTATACCTAATCAGGTGTGTTCTATAAATTCGGGTTGTTGAAAATATCCTGAACAATCAATCCTGCAAGTGTGAGACCGTATATAGCGGTGATGTGCATGAGCGACCCATTAATTTGCGCTTTTTGTGCGTCCCAAGTGCCACCAGTTGTAACCACCGTTTCGGCACGGTTTTCAAGTAGTTCTTCACTATACACACACTTAAATTTCTTCTTGGGGAAGATACCCTTTTTCTTTATTCTTCTGCGCAATGCCGCAGCAAGCGGACATCCCTTCACCTTCCAGAACTCCGCCACACTGATGCGTGTAGGGTCGAGTTTGAGAGCTGCCCCCATTGAGGAGAAAAATTTAGCGGGTAGTGACGTAGCATGAAGAATGAGCGCTGTCTTATGCTCAAGACTGTCAATGCAATCTACTATATAATCATATTCTTCAAGGTGAAAAGATTCCGCATTGTCCGCACAATAAATGGTGTTTAGAGCGGTAATCTGCGCCTCGGGATTAACCTCCAACAAGTGGCGCTTGAGGGCCTCAACTTTAGGTTGCCCCACAGTAAGCGTAGTCGCTGGAAGTTGACGGTTGATGTTTGATACCGCCACACAATCGGAGTCAACAATTGTAAGGTGCAACACACCCGTGCGCACCAACCCCTCGGCGACCCAACTTCCTACTCCACCGACACCAAAAACTATGGCACGAAGCGAACGGAGGCGCTCCATACCTTCAGCACCCAACAGGCGTTCAGACCTGCTGAACATTTCTTGTTGCATCATACGTGCAAAAATAAAAACTATATCTGAAATATAGCGGAAATGCCCCTAAAATAAAAGACTCAGCGCTATAAAATTAAGGAAAAAGAACCACGAAGATTATGTACTTTTATTAGTTTAGCCACTAATGGGCACTAATTTACACTAATGCCTTGCGGAGAATTTAATACTACGCGACAGCATTTTCCATAAACAAAGGGGGTGAACCAGTCCCTGCCATTTTTGCGAAAAATTTTGACAAACGGCCACTTCATCTTTTTTCATTTTTTTGTACTTTCCGCCAAAATATTTTTAACATACATTAACTTTTACACACCACACCATTGCCATTATATCCCTTGTTGTGAACACAAGGTGCCGAAGAATTTAAAATATTCGGCACCTATTTTTTCGTATGTGCCGAATAATTTTGCCTTTTTCCAAGCGAAAAAACCACAAAAAAAGCGGAGAAAACCCGCTTCTACAGGGCCGTCTCCGCTTTCGTACTACAAATATACAACATTTTTGTGCGAAATGCAAACCCGTTAACTTTTGTTAACACAGATTCTCAATGAGTATATTTCTGTCGTTTTTTGATTTTTTCAGGGCACGAATTGGGGGTATGAAAAGCACCAATTAGAAGACAAATATAGAGGTTATCCCGCAATAATCCTCTTACCCTCTACTCGCAAATTTGTAAATCTTGAAGTTGAAGAAACTTCTACTTGAAAAGCGTGACATACTTAGTTCAAAAAACGTTTGCCTATCTCCACAAAAAACACGAATTTTGTAACTGTGTTCTTTTTGAACCCAGCGTTCAAAAAGTCGCTGCATCATCTCCCCCTTCAAAAACATCAATAGTTATGATCACCTTTACCATCGCACTCGTAGTGCTCGTACTTGGATATTGGATTTACGGTTCTTACGTAAACCGTGTATTTGGCCCCGACAACCGCCCGACGCCTGCCATCACTATGGCAGACGGGGTAGATTTTGTGCCCCTGCCAAATTGGAAAATCTTTATGATTCAGTTCTTGAACATTGCGGGTCTCGGTCCTATCTTTGGGGCAATTATGGGTGCGCAGTTTGGCACGGCGTCTTATCTATGGATTGTGTTCGGCACTATCTTTGCGGGGGCAGTGCACGACTTCTTCTCGGGCGCCTTGTCTATCAGAAACGGCGGTGAGAGTCTGCCCGAAATTGTGGGGCGCTATTTGGGAATGCGCACGAAGAAGGTGATGACTGTCTTCACGATGATACTGATGATACTGGTGGGCGCTGTGTTCGTAAGCGGTCCAGCAGAGTTGATTGCGGGCATGACGCCCGACTGGATGGATGCTTATTTCTGGATTGTCGTCATCTTCCTGTATTACGTGCTCGCCACGATGATGCCCGTGGATAAGATTATCGGCAAGATCTATCCCCTCTTTGCCTTCGCCTTGTTGTTTATGGCGGTGGGGGTGTTGGTAATGCTTTATGTGAAGAATCCTGACCTGCCTGAAATGTGGAACGGATTCGGCACGAAGTACGAGGCGAGTCCGATTTTCCCCATGATGTTCATCTCCATTGCTTGTGGCGCCATCAGCGGATTTCACGCTACGCAATCTCCCCTTATGGCGCGCTGCATGAAGTCGGAAAAGCATTGTCGCCCCATCTTTTACGGTGCAATGGTTGCCGAAGGTGCGGTGGCACTGATTTGGGCGGCGGCCGCCACTTACTTCTTCCATGAAAACGGTGTGATAGATGCAGAGACGGGCAAGGCATTCTCGGGAGCAGCTGTGGCAACGCGCATTTCGAATGAGTGGCTTGGCACGTTGGGAGGCATCTTAGCCATTCTCGGCATTGTGGCTGCGCCCATCACGAGTGGGGATACCGCTCTGCGCTCAGCGAGATTGATTGCCGCAGACTTCTTACACATCGACCAAACACCCATTCGCAAGCGCTTACTAATCTGTATTCCGCTATTCCTGCTCACCATCGGTGTGCTCGTTTATAGCCTCAGCGACGCGGAAGGCTTTAAGGTTATCTGGCGTTACTTTGCGTGGAGCAACCAAACACTCTCCGTCTTCACCCTTTGGGCAATCACAGTGTATTTGGTGCGCCACGGGAAAAACTTCTACATCGCTCTGCTCCCCGCCTTGCTCATGACCTTGGTCTGCTCCACCTACATCTGCATCGCTCCAGAAGGACTCTCCCTCCCCCAACCCATCGCCTACGCCATCGGTGGCACCTGCGCCATCATCGCCCTCGTATGGTTTATTGGGTGGTATAGGAAAGAGGGGAAGATAGTGGGGTAAGGAAGTTTAAGTAATAGCTTTGCTTATAAATTTGCTCATAAATAATTGTTATAGACTTATGAAAGCAAGAGATTTTTTCATGAAGAGTCGTTATGGATTCGTAATGCTCTTTGCCATTTGTAACCTCCTATTTTGGGGTTGTAACGATGATGATCCAGTTGAGAGCGAGGTGCCCGACTTGCCTACACAACAGGATCCAGTTGAGAGCAAGGAGCCCGACTTGCCTACGCAACAGATTATTGTGTTGTTTGAAAACGATGTTCATTGTACTGTCGATGGTTACCCTATGTTTGTTACGGCTCGTAATGAATGTTTGTCACGCACGAATTATGTCTCTACAGTGTCTTGCGGGGACTTCGCAAGTGGCGGATTTGTAGGTGCCGTTTCTAAGGGGGAACAAATTGTCGAGTTGATGAATTATGTAGGCTATGATGTGGTAGCTTTGGGTAATCACGAACTGGATTACGGCATGCAGCAGATGTTTGCGCTTACCGAAAGTTTGGATGCTCCAGTCGTTTGTGCCAATCTTAAGAATGTACAAACAGGTGCTTACCCCTACCCTGCTTATAAGATAATTCGTTATGGGGAAGTGGATGTGGCTTATATAGGTTTTACCACCACGACAACCGGCACCGTTACGAGTTTGTGTGACGAACAGGGCAATCCGCTTTATAGTTTTATGCGCGAGAATTTTTATGAAAATGCGCAACACTTCATCAACAAAGCTCGCCAAGAGGGTGCCGACTATGTCATAGCGCTTGCACATTTGGGCGACACTCCCAAAACTGGAGGTCACGCAAATTCTATGGAACTCATCAGTAGCACTACGGGCCTGGATGCCGTTATTGACGCTCACGACCATCATGTCATCGAGCAGCAGCTTGTCAACAATAAGGAGGGTCTCCCTGTATTGCTTACTTCTTCGGGAACCAATTTTCAATACATCGGTCAGTTGACCATCAATACCGACGGTACGCTTGAATCATCCCTTATCAATACCTCCGATGGCGCAGTTGCGGCGGATAGTGATTGCCAACAATTTGTGGAACAACTGAAGGAGAAGGTGAGTGAAGATGGTAATTTCGTTGTAGGTAGTAGTGAGGTGGACCTCACCATTTACGATGCCGACGGAAAGCGTATTGTACGCAAGCAGGAATCCAACCTCGGCGATTTTTGTACCGATGCCTTACGCACATTTACGGGTGCTGACATCGCTCTCATTAACGGTGGGGGCATTCGTACCAACATAAAGCGTGGCGATATTTTGTTTAACGACCTCATCAATGTGATGCCCTTCGGCGATATGATTGCTACGGGCACACTTTCGGGAGAGCAATTGCTTGATGTGTTAGAATATGCCGTTTCTGCGTTGCCTGCCGAATCGGGTACGTTCATGCAAGTCAGTGGTTTGCGCTTCAAGATAAATCAGGAAATCCCCTCCCCCGTCATAAAAGACGAAGCAGCAGGCATGTTTGCAAGCATTGGTGAAGGCGAGCGCCGTATCTCGCAGGTTGAGGTACTTGACCAGCAAAGTAACACGTATCAACCTCTTGACAAAGCGCATCAATACACGGTGGCGACGTTAGACTATCTGATTCTTGAGCAAGGAGGTTCGGGCATTCTGAGCTGCGTCACTCCCGATTTCAAATATTATGGAGCAGATATTGAAATTCTGCGCCACTACCTTGAAACAAATTTAGGCGGCGTCATCGGTGCGGAATATAGCAATCCTCAAGGGCGCATAAACATCAAGTAAGGTGCTGCGAATCATTACTATAATATCATAGAACTTGCGTCTATAAAGACCACCCCTATCATATCCCTGCAATTTATTTGTTTGGATTTTTGCAAATTCAGGCAATTTATTTGTTTGGATTTTTGCAAATTCAGGCGATTTATTTGTTTGGATTTTTGCAAATCAAACGTAATAAAAATCGGGGAAATGTGAAACTATAGTTCGAATATAGGTAGGAAATTGTGAAATTAAGAGCGATTTTAAGGCGGATTATGTGAAAAACAAGCGCTATTCTCCTTATTATCAAGATTATACTTACACCCTACATCTGCAATGGTAATTATATAACTTCTACAATAGTTCTAACGCCATTTTATACTGCTATATTTTGTAAAAAAACACCTGCGTTTATCTCTGTGTTATACAGAAATATACGCAGGTGTTGCTTTTTTCAAAAACGACAAAAGGGTGAAACGCCTATTTGAGCTGTTGTATCTTTTCAGCGCAATGAGAAACTTCTCGTGCTACGCTCTTGACATGTTGTAAAAAATGAATAACGCTTTAATTTTCAAAAATTCTATAGTTCGTAACGTCTCTATACAATTCTTTTCCTTACCTTTGCAGTAACTCAGTCAGCCTAAGGGCTTTCGGGGTGAGTCACAAATAGTGGCGAAAGGACGTTACGAAACGTATACTTCTACTGTCAAACTTCGCAAACTTGATCCCAAGAAGATACGGCAACTCGGAACGTCCACGTTGGGTGTATTGTATCCCTTTGTTGGCATGATTTTATCGTGTCGACATTAGTGTGTATATAATATATCATGGCGTGGGCTGGCTGCGTTGCTTATTCTTGGGAAAGGCAATGCGAAGGCCTGACAGTGGGATAAGCGATAAGTACAGATTCCCACGTCTTTTTTGTATCTATAATAATCGCTGAATTTGGGGAGTCTATAGGGTTAATTTTTATACACATGAAAAATTACTTATTAACAGCAATGATTTGTTTCGTTGCAATGTTCGCAAGTCCTTTAACCTCAAATGCGACCAAGACATCTTTGTTTGCTAAGAAAATCACCATCAAGACAATTCCTGAACATGCACAAATTTGGATTGATGGACAACATGTTGGAACTGGTACGTATCAAGTTAAATTTGATAAGCATAATGAATTTTACGTTATTTCTGTAAATGCCCCAGGGTATATTGGTCGAAGATATCGTTTATTAAAGAGCAACCCTAAAAAGACTGTTGTTTATACACTTCCGAAATCTGACGCATATGAAGCTTCTTCTTCGGGAGAAGATACTGGCATAGAACCCAACACTTGGATGGATATAACTTGCCGTAAGGATCTATCAGAAGATGTTATTTGGAAACGTCTAATGAACGTAGTAACAAGTTATTTTGATAATATTGAGGTTAGAGACAAGAGCGCTGGATGGATTAAGAGTGGATGGGTTTTAAGTAAGTTCAGATATGAAACGGTGAGAACACGATTGGAAATTAAAAAGTCATTTACTGATGATAATGTTATAACCTATCGCGCACGAATTACTACAGAAATTAAAGATAATGATTGTGAGGGTGCAAATTGCTACAAAAAGTATGAGCGTACAATGAAGCAGTTTCAACCAATGATTCAAGAATTGCAGACCACAGTTAGCGGTGGAGAATAAGAGTCAGTAACAATATTTTTTATATTATGAATCGTATTATTTTAACCTTTGTATTGACGATTGTTTCATTGATGGTTTCAGCGCAATACAACTCCAAAGGTTCGTATGAACTTAAATATGTGCCTACAATTGATCCTCAATATTATTGGACCCAATTTAAAGAAAAGAAAGCCAGCGTAGTTGTTGACAAACACAAACTTCAATTGGAATCTAAAGAAGAGGGAAAGAGTGTTATTACGTATGCTGAATTCGACTTCAACCCTGAAACACAGGATTTCATCTTCGAATATGTCTTCAAGCCCTCTGAACTTGATGACGATATGCCTTTTGGTATTGTATTTGACTTAAAAAACGAGGACAATTATTCTTTGATTACTTTTTCTAAGAAAGGGTTCTTGTATCAAGTCTGTGAAAAAGGTGAATTCTCTATTGTAAGACGTGGAACCTACAAGCGAGCATCAAACAAAAGACTTTTTGAAGATGAGGAGTATGCGGAAGAACTTAAATCTATTCTTAAAGATAAAGACATGTTTGATGTCACCATTGTTAAGGAGCAAGGCAAGTTCTTCTTATTAGTTAATAACGTCGAGATTGCTACTTTTAAAAATATTAAGATTTCAAATCCTAATATGGGCTTTTACATTGGCACGAAAATGAAACTTGATGCTTATTGTGTATTATACTCTCCTATCTATTATGGAGAGGAAGATTACTCCGAATAAAATCTTGTTATCGTTTTTGCTATATTGAAGAATAACTGACAATCCTAATTTAGATTAAACAAAACAACTTCGCCCTGCAAGTGCTATTGCTTGCAGGGCGGAATATTTAACATCAAAAAATTGTGAGGTTGGGCGTTAATCGTTACTAAACGCTTTGCATAAGCAACCATTCTGTTGCGGCAATTGCTTTGATTGTGTAACCTTCCGCTTCTATGGTTTCATTGGTTTCAAAAGTGACGAGGGTAAGGTTTGTGCATTTAAGTTTCTTTGCTGCATTCACCAAACCGCGTATTTCTCTTGTTCGAGTCTTTTCGTTAGATACATCATACGATACTTGTATCAACTCTTGCACATTACCATCCTTGGCAACGAGGAAATCCACTTGGAAAGTATCCTCCTTATAGTAGAAGACATCACAGAATTGGGGTTTGTAGCGACGAAGAAGTTCTATACATACAATGTTTTCTAATCGCCAACCCATGTTCTCTAAAGAAAAATTATCTTCTCGGTCTGTAACAAAGGAGGTGTCTATGACATACACTTTTTCGTTTCTCACGCGCTCCTTGCTCTTGAAGGAAAAACGGTTAATTCCTACCAGTAGAAACGCTTCCTTGAGGTAAGAGTAATAATTTTCTGCAGTATGGTTTGAGACTCCAAACAATTCACCAACGGTCTTAGCGACAAACTCCTGACAATAATTATCTGCAAGGTATGCAGCAATTCTTCTGAGCGCCTCGATATTACGCACTTTAAAGCGGTGGGCAATATCATTTTTAATAATCGCGTCAATCAATCCGTTGACATACCCCCGACGATTTGTTTCATTCAGCAGTTCTGGAAATCCACCTTGTTGTAGATATTCCTGAAGTGCTACCTTGCGAAGCGCCTTTGACTTTGTAGAAACTGACGTCTTCTCTACGTTCTTAATCGTGCAATATTCAGAGAACGAAAATGGATAAAGTTCCACTTTATTGTTCCTCCCAGTTAAGTGGGTGCTCAACTCATTACTGAGCAACTTTGAATTTGACCCCGTTATAAACAGGTGAATCTTTTGTCGCAACAATCTGTTGACAAATAAGGGCCAACCTGCAACGTTCTGGATCTCATCAAAGAATAGATATTTAAAATCTCCGTAAGTCATGTATAAGGCTTCAAGCAGATTGTCTAAATCATCTGTTTGAAGTCCTTCCAAACGCTCATCGTCAAAATTTACATACGCAAAATTGATAGACTTTCGCCTAAGGAACATTTCACACAACGTAGATTTGCCACTTCGTCGAACCCCAATCACTACTTGTGCACGATTGCTATTCAGATCCAACTGCGATTCTTCTGGACGTGAACAATACTCGGAATAATCATTCGCAAGCATTTCCTCACGCTGATCTGCTACTATAGATTGTAACTTTTGTATATCCATAATCTCATGTTTTACCCTACAAAGATACGTCTATTTCCATAAAACGGCAATTTTCGGCAATTCTATTTCCATAAAACGGGCATTTTTCGGATTTCTACTTCCATAAAACCGTTAAAATCCCAAATTCTATTTCCATATCACGGAAGTCTGAGAGGTTCTAACGTTATAGTTAGGAGTACAAAAGTTGAGTATAGAACATAAAAAACTCCGCCCTGCAAGTGCGATTGCTTGCAGGGCGGAATGATTATCGTAAGATTCTTTTAACTATTAAGAAATTGCTGCGGAG
Source organism: Alloprevotella sp. (assembly GCA_045632685.1). Lineage (GTDB taxonomy): Bacteria > Bacteroidota > Bacteroidia > Bacteroidales > Bacteroidaceae > Alloprevotella. The sequence goes on along the minus strand of JAZQXB010000056.1, from coordinate 65,363 downwards.
ACACGTGCTGAATGCCATTTTCCTCTGTATAAATAATGAGGGATTCACCACGAAGAGATTTTTCTTTTAACATACGCTGTTCTGCTAATTTAAGTCCAGCGTCAAGTTTATCCATAAATTCTTTTACTTCTTTATCTGACATAGACTTTCCTTAATGTAGTTCTCTATATCCTGGGTAGTCACTTTGTATATGGGTGATAACTGCTCAAAATTAGCATCGCGAGAAAAACGATTTCCGTTTGTGAGCATAGCCAAGAGGTTTTTTGTCTTTAGTCGATGCCCAGAATATTCCAGTGCCAAAGTTATCAAATCTTCGATGGGGATTCCAGTCTTCAATATGGAATAGATGTCGTAATAGTCGCGAAAGTTACTGCGACGCAACATTACTTCCATCTTCATTGCTCCAATAGATTTGACGTCTGCCAAACGAAGATTGTGAATATAGGGAACAGAAGTGCTGACTGGAGAGTATTTGGGTGAAGAATAAAATGATAGTTTTACACCTTCCACCACAAACTCTACATGGTCAAGGTCCATAAGATTGCGGGATTGAATTTCACCTATAGTGCTCAACTCCTTTTCTATGTTGAACCAATCAACCTCGGGAGTCTCGGATTTAGAGGTTCTCCACTTCATAAAATCCAAGTCCTCGCTTTGACGAGTACCTATTTGCAAAGAGAGCGCTGTACCTCCCACCAATAAATAGGGTTTTATACATTCTAATGCAGCTACTGCTTCGAAAATCCGTTGAGTATGTGGTGCTAAACCTTTCATATTGCCGCTAATCTGTTATAGTATCGTGTTGCCATCGACTTGATGTAAGCGTCTGGCAATTTTGCTTTGAAGTAATACCAAGCAAGAAAACGATTGAGGGTGTAGAGATATTCCTCTTGAGGCACTAAATGGTCTAACCACACTCTCTTTACCTTGCGGTAGGGATAGAGTTGAAACAATTGGTCTATTTCTTCCAAATCAAGATGTAGCAAAGTTTTCTCTATCAGCATATCATCTGAAATATCGCTGATAGTATCCTCGTTGTAAGACCAAAAGCAGTGCTCTTGCTTCAACTTTGCTAATAGATTAGATTTTATAGATGCTTGTGACATACTAAATTACTTCTACATAGGCAAAGTTAGCGTTTTTATATCTTCTGCACAAAATATTTATTACAAAAACAACTCCGCCCTGCAAGTGCTGATTGCTTGCAGGGCGGAGTATTTGTTTCTGCTCTAATTAAAAGATTAGAGGTTGGGGTTGATAAAACTCCATTCAGAGATTGCGGGAACGATGCCGAGTGTTACGAGTTCGTCGCGCATCTTGCAGAGGTGTTCGTAAGAAGCATCGAGCTTAGCGATTTCGTCAGCAGTACCAACGGGCATCTTGTATGAGCAACCGTTCTTGTCGAGAACAGTGTCCATAGCCATCATGATGTGGTTGTACTTTTCGTTGCTTACATAAGTACCAGCGGGGAAACGGAAGGGTTCGCCACCCATTACTGAACGAATCATTTCTACAGAAAGGTAAGAGGGGCTCTGGAATGATGAACGACCGCGGAGCTTGATGATAGCAGCACCACCCTGAGTTACGTCCTTCTTCATCTGTTCCCATTCTTCAGCGGGGAATTCTGCTGTACCGATAAGGTCGTTAAGGGGCTTGCCAGCAACCTTTACTGCGCTACCAAATACTGCCATCTGTTCGCCGTGACCACCATAAGTTGCGCAACCAGTGATTTCGCTCTGCATTACGCCGAACTTCTTAGCGAGAGCGCTCTGAAGACGTGTAGTGTCAAGACCTGCGAGCGTTGTAACCTGACCGGGCTTCAAACCTGAGTAGAGAAGTGTTACGAGACCAGTGAGGTCAGCGGGGTTAAAGATGATAACAACGTGCTTCACATCGGGGCAGTAAGCCTTAATGTTCTTACCGAGTTCTTCAGCAATCTTGCAGTTACCAGCGAGAAGGTCTTCGCGAGTCATACCTTCCTTACGGGGAGCACCACCTGAAGAGATGATGTACTTAGCACCTGTGAATGCTTCCTTTACATCAGTAGTAGCAGTGATGTTTACATTGTCAAAACCACTCTGACGCATTTCTTCAGCTACGCCTTCGGGTGAGAACACGTCGAAGAGGCAGATGTTAGAAGTGAGGCCCATCATGAGGGCTGACTGAACCATGTTGGAGCCGATCATACCAGCTGCACCAACGATTACGAGCTTTTCGTCTGTTAAGAATGCCATGTTATTATAAATAAATTGGGTAATATTGTTTACTATTTTGAGGATTGCCAAAGGGCGAGACTCCTCCTCGGTACAAAGTTACGCTTTTTCTTCTGATTAAGAGGAGGGAAAACGTAAAAAGATGTGGAATATTTTTGCGAGGGGGTTTAGGACTGAAAATTATTCGGCACTTAATTGAAAATATAAGTGAGATATTTCAAATTATTCGGCACATAATTTCCAGCAGGTCCTATACCTGTTTTTCAGCGTCAAAAGTATTATGCCTGCGAAGCCGCTCTGTCACTATCAATCAACTGCAAGAGTTTTTCTACCGCCTCTTCCGAGGGAATATTCTTCTCTACGCACTGCTTACCACGGTAAAGGCTGACCTTGCCTCGGGCTGCACCCACATAACCATAGTCGGCGTCCGCCATCTCTCCGGGACCGTTGACAATACACCCCATGATGGCGATTTTGAGTCCCTTGAGGTGGGCAGTTGCTGCCTTGATGCGGGCAATGGTTGCCTGAAGGTCGTAAAGCGTACGGCCACAACCAGGGCAGGAAATATATTCCGTCTTCGTAGTGCGCTGACGCGTCGCCTGGAGTATGCCAAAGGCGGTATCATCTTGGCGCTGGAGGGGAATATTTGGGCGTCCCTGGGGCGGATTATTGAAGAGGCAGATGCCGTCAATAAGATTGTCGAAAAGAAGCGCACCACAATCGGCTGCCGCACGGATTTGGAAGTCCTCCATTTGAGGTGCCGTGAGGGCGTAGTGCTGGAAGGCAATAACGGGATGGTTAAGTCCCTCGCTCCAGAGTTCGTGAATGAGCGCACGCTGCTCGCCAAGGCGGTTGGCATGATTACTTTGTGCCACAATGACTACTTCAGGGTGCTGACGCAGGAAGGCTTTTACCTCGGCATTACATCCTGTGTAAGTTAAGAAAAGGAACTTCAAGTCTGCACGGCATCCGCCCACGAAGGGAAGTGATGTAGGCGTGAATGCAGGATACGTACCCTCTTCGCCCTTCCATGCAGGGAGGTCAAGGATATACCCAACGCCATCCATGCGCTTCTTGGGGAGCGCTCCACCGCAATAGACGTAGTCGGGAATGACGGTTCCGTAGTCCTCTTCCCCACCCAAGCGGCAGGAAATCACAACGGGGAGGTTCGTACCGCCAATGTTGCGCACGGGCATCGTGGCGCGTCGCTCGGGATGGAGCCAGTCGAAGGCGCCACAGGCACGTGCCGTGATGGGTTGGTGATTGTTGCGCTGCTCAATGACATAGGAGGCCAACTTGTAAGCAACGGGGATTTCGCATTCGGGAGCCTCGCTCAACGATACGCGGAGTGTGTCCCCAATACCGTCAGCAAGAAGCGCGCCAATGCCTGCTGCACTCTTGATTCTGCCATCTTCGCCCTCTCCCGCTTCAGTCACGCCGAGGTGAAGGGGGAAGGTCATCTTCTCCTTACTCATTACGGCGCAAAGCAAGCGCATGCTGCGCACCATGACTACCGTATTGCTGGCCTTGATAGAGATCACAACATCCTTGAAATTCTGCTTCACGCAAATGCGCAAGAACTCCATGCAGCTCTCTACGATGCCCTCGGGCGTATCGCCGTAACGACACATGATACGATCGGAAAGCGACCCATGGTTTACGCCTATGCGAAGCGCCGTTCCGTGTTCGCGGCAAATGTCAAGCAAACGCGTGAAGCGCTCTTCGAGGCGCTGGAGTTCGGCAGCATATTCCTCGTCCGTATATTCCAACGACTTGAACGTACGTGCGGGATCTACGTAATTACCAGGGTTGATGCGCACCTTCTCTACCACCGTTGCGGCAACATCAGCCACATTGGGGTTGAAGTGTACGTCAGCCACGAGCGGATTCGTGAGTCCCGCCTCGTTGAGTGCCTTGCGGATGGGTTCAAGAGCGCGTGCCTCAATCGTACCTTGGGTAGTGAGACGCACATAGTCGCCTCCCGCCTCAATGATTGCGCGACACTGCGCAATACTGCCCTCTGTGTCGGTCGTGGCAGTGGTGGTCATACTCTGAATACGGATGGGGTGGCCACCGCCAAGGGGACGGTTGCCAATCATTACTTCATGAGACTTGCGCGGTGTGTAGTTGAAGAGTTCAGAACCGCAATGGAAGTAGCGCATAGGGGATTCCTATTTAGAAATAGATGAATAAACTTTTGGGTTTTAGGTATTCATACCCCCTCCCCGCTTACGCGGTACTCCCCCTATCTTAAGGGGAGAGTTTAGAATGATTTATTCGCTTTAGATGCCAACTTATAAGCGCGTAGAGGACTATTGTTTGTTACTAAAGGAAGTATGTAACCCATCTCTCCCCTTAAAATAGGGGGAGTACCGCCAACGGCGGGGAGGGGGTATGTCTTTTTTACATTTGTTCTTGAAGAACACCCCTCAAACTTAAACTCTGATGAAACAATATAGCGTTGAAGCACACGGTCATTGCCTGTGCTTCAACGCTTTTTTTGTGTAAAAACTAATTAGTCTTGAAAGCGTATTTTACTTCAGAGAGTTCCTCGTTTGCCTTTACGATTTTAGACTTGAGGCCTTCCTTATACGCCGCGAGCTTTTCAGCAAGAGCAGCGTCGGAGAGTGAAATCATTTGGGCAGCAAGAATACCAGCGTTGAGCGCACCGTTTACGCCCACCGTAGCCACGGGAATTCCAGGAGGCATCTGTACGATAGAGAGCAGTGCGTCCAATCCGTCGAGCATGCCCTTAATAGGAACACCAATTACGGGTACGTTAGTGCTTGCTGCAACTACACCGGGGAGCGCAGCTGCCATTCCAGCACCAGCAATGATGACCTTAATGCCACGCGCCTGTGCAGACTTTGCAAAGTCTTCCACTTCCTGGGGAGTGCGGTGTGCAGAAAGGGCGTTCATTTCAAAGGGAATTTCCATGTCGTTGAGGAACTTCGCTGCTTTTTCCATAACGGGCAGGTCGCTTGTGCTGCCCATGATAATGCTTACGAGAGGAGTCATAAGTGGGGAGGTTTTGAGGTTATAAGGGGTTAGGTTTTGAGGGTGAAAGGTTATAAGGGGGAGAGGTTTTAAGGTTTGGGGAGGGACATACGTTTATCTCGGCAACCGCTTGTCTACTTGTACCTCGTAAACTCGTCTACTCAACGAAATAAACCTAAAAGCGTAGCGACCTCATAACCTTACAACCTTCTAAATCAACATAGCAAAATGCTTAATGCGCCACAAATGACGCCGATGAGTACGCCCCAACCGATACCTGCCAGCGTATGAACGCGGAGGATGTAGCGGGCGGTACAGACAATGCCCGTGTAGAGGATGGCGATGCAAATCCAGAACAAGGGATTGAAATCAAAATAGATTCCTAATACCATCAGCGCCCCAACGGCACTTCCAGCGCTTGCAGCATGGGTGCTTACCTTGAGAAAAGGATTCAGCAGGAAGCAGATAAGTTGGATGGCAAGAGCTCCTACAATCAGTCCCATCGTGAATCGCGGCATAAAGAGCAGCGTCATGATTTGGAGCAGGATATAGTAGGAAAATATTGAGATGATATAAGGCACATAGCGGCGTTCGCGCTTCCCTAAGTGGCGGTGCCCCCAACCATTGAGTTTTGCATATACAAAAATCAGTGTGCGGGGCAGTAGGGCGGTAAAGAAATATACCAGCACCACGACTATCCCTTTGTATTCCCAGGGTAAGAGGCGCAAGTAACTGAAGGTAAAAATCAGAAGAAATGCCAGTACTGGGAGGTAGAAGGGGGAGGTGAGTTGCGATATGAACTTTGCTGTGCTGAGTAAGAGTCTGTTATTCACAGCGAGTGGAGTAAGAGTTTTTATTGTTGCAACGAAGATAACAAGCGAGAGACCTAACTCACCCTTGCTTTCTCAATCGTTTCTCGGGGATGCCGAGTTTTTCACGATACTTCGTTACTGTGCGGCGTGCAATGGGAAATCCGAGGGCGGTAACAGCCTCAGCAATTTGTTCGTCAGAGAGCGGTTTGCGCTTGTCCTCGGCAGCAATAACTTCTTCCAGTTTGAGGCGTGTCATGTGTGCCGACTGTTCTTCTCCTGTTTGAGATATGAATGATGAAGAGAAGAATTCCTTGAGTTGATAGGTGCCGTAAGGTGTTTGCAAGTATTTACTGCGCACCACTCGTGAGACGGTAGAGACATGAATACCCAAGGCATCAGAAATATCACTGAGTTTCATGGGCACTATGCGCGTTTCGTCGTCGTCATTGAGGAAGAAATCGCGTTGCTTCTGCACGAGAATCTTTGCCACACCGCGCAGCGCCAGACTACGCATCTTCAGCGTATTGATAAAGTTGTCTGCTGCGGTGATTTTGTCTTGTACAAGGGTGAGTTCGTCCAACTGAGCCTTGCTGAGATGGTCTTTCTTGGGAGCTAATTCGCGCACCATCTCCAGGTAAGAAGGACTCACACAGAGTTCTGGGATATTGCCGTTGTTTAACTCCACCACAATTTCACCATTGTCGGTAACACGCACGAAGATATCGGGGATAATCGTTGGCGCCCCCATCGTAATGGTATCGTTGAGGTCTGCCCCAGGTTTTAGGTTGAGGTGCGTCAGCACGTTGAGCACCTGTGCGAAAGCCTCGTCCGACAAGCGCAAACGGCGTTGCAACGCGTCCCACTTTTTATGGATAAACAGGTCATAATGGTGCTCAATCGCCTTTAGCGCAGCCACCTTTAAGCCCTTATCCATGTGCTTCATGCGCAACTGGATAGTCAGACACTCCTGCTCATTGCGCGCACCCACACCATGAGGTTCAAGGGTTTGCAAGAGTTCCAGCAGGTGTTCCAAAAGCGCAACACTTACGTCCTGCTGATGGTACGCATAGAGTTCGTCGGAGATGGTTTGCAGTTCTTTCAACAGATAACCGTTGTTGTCCAGCGAACCAATAAGGTAGCGCATCACCTCCAATTCTTCTTCGTTCAGATCAAAACTAATCAGTTGGTCCTCCAGCGAATCATAGAACGTAGGTGCTTGCACAATCTGTGCATCGTGCGCTCCGACTTCTCCGTAAACACCTTCCGAAATGCGGTTATCGGAAATATCCAATCCATCATCGTCGTTAGGCAAGTCGGTGCGTCCTTCGTCGTAGTCGGCATCGCGCCCAATATCTTCGCTTTCAGAAGCGTCCCCCTCGTCGTCAACCGTTTCTTCTCTTTCATAGGGTTCATCCCATTCCTGAAGTTCCTCAAGAGCAGGATTTTCGTCCAGTTCCTTTCTCACCTGTTCTTCTAAATCCACCAAACTCTTCTCGGCAAGCAGCGCCATAGCCACTTGCAACCCATGCTCGAGTTTCTGCACCTGCTCTTGGCGGTGTATCGAGGTTTGCTTGGTTTTTTGTTTTTGGGAAATGGGCATGAAAGAAAGGAGAAATCTTAAAAGGAGGAGAGGGGGTGTCGAAATGCAAATTTCGGCACGCCCTCGTAAGTTGTGTAAGAGTGAGTAAAATGCAAGTCCGATATTGAGAAGCAACGCTGCAGTTTGCTCATTATAACACAACGCCGTTATATTTTACACTACGGGACAACCATTCTTCGTTTCGCGGTCAAGCGTAATCACGCCGAGCGAACCGTCGAAGTTTTCAGCAGAAAGAATCATGCCTTGGCTTTCGATACCGCGGATTTTGCGGGGCGGGAAGTTGGCGATGAAACAGATTTGCTTGCCCACGAGTTCTTCGGGCGCATAGTGCTGAGCAATACCCGAAAGAATGGTGCGGTTTTCGAGGCCGTCGGCAATGAGGAACTTCAACAACTTATCTGCCTTGGGCACACGCTCACATTCGAGCACCGTACCTACACGGATGTCCAACTTTTCCCAATCTTCGAAACTTACATTGGGCTTAATGGGTTGTGCCTTAAAGTTCTTCGCTTCCTCAAGTTGCTTGAGGCGCTCATTTTCTTCCTTAATTTTTTCGAGGCGAAGCATCTGCGCGTCGATAGCATCATCTTCAATCTTCTCGAAGAGCAATGCGGGTTCGTCCAACTGGTGACCTGCAACAAGGAGGTCGGTATTACCGAGGCGACTCCAATCTGCATTTTCCATCTTGAGCATGCCGCGGAGCTTTGCAGAACTGAAGGGGAGGAAAGGTTCAAACGCAATGGCGAGGTTCGCTACAAGTTGGAGTGACAAGTGCATAATGGTCTTCACGCGTTCAGGGTCCGTCTTCACCACCTTCCAAGGTTCGCTATCAGCAAGATACTTATTACCGATACGTGCCAAGTTCATCGCTTCCTTTTGTGCATCGCGGAAGCGGAATGTGTCGAGAAGGCGTTCCACTTCAGCCTTCACGTTGGTGAATTCCTCAATCGTTGCCTTGTCCGTCTCTGTGAGTTCGCCACAAGCGGGAACTACGCCGTCGTAATACTTCTTTGTGAGCTGGAGAGCACGGTTTACGAAGTTACCATAAACGGCTACGAGTTCGTTATTGTTACGTGCTTGGAAGTCTTTCCACGTAAAGTTATTATCCTTTGTTTCAGGCGCATTTGCCGTCAAAACATAGCGGAGCACATCCTGCTTTCCGGGGAAATCCACCAAGTATTCGTGGAGCCACACTGCCCAGTTGCGCGACGTTGAAATCTTATCGTCTTCAAGGTTCAAGAATTCGTTAGAGGGCACATTCTCGGGGAGGATGTAAGAACCCTCAGCCTTGAGCATCGTTGGGAATACGATGCAGTGGAACACGATATTGTCCTTACCGATGAAGTGAAGGAGGCGCGTGTCTTCCTGCTTCCACCACTTTTCCCAGTCGTTGGGGAGCAACTCTTTCGTATTTGAGATATAACCAATGGGAGCGTCAAACCACACATAGAGCACCTTGCCCTCAGCTCCCTCAACGGGAACGGGGATACCCCAATTCAAGTCGCGCGTTACGGCACGGGGGCGAAGGCCCAAGTCTAACCAACTCTTACATTGGCCATACACATTGGGGCGCCACTCTTTGTGGTCTTCCAAAATCCACTTCTCGAGCCACTCCTGGTAATCGTTGAGCGGAAGATACCAATGGCTTGTGGGGCGCTTTACAAGGGCGTTACCCGTAGCGGCATTGTAGGGGTTGATTAACTCTTCGGGTGAAAGCGTTGAACCACACTTTTCACACTGGTCGCCATACGCATCAGCGGCATGGCAACGGGGGCATTCGCCCTTGATATTGCGGTCGGTCAAGAACTCCTTCGCTTCTTCATCATAGAATTGTTCCGACTCGAGTTCTACAAACTTACCAGTGTCGTAGAGCTTGCGGAAGAAGTCAGAGGCATGCTTCTTATGCGTGTCGGAAGTGGTGCGAGAATACACGTCGAAGGAAATACCGAAATCGGCAAATGAATTTTTGATTAAGTTATGGTAGCGGTCAACCACCTCTTGCACGGTGATGCCTTCCTTCTTCGCACGGATGGTTACGGGAACCCCGTGTTCGTCAGAGCCACCGATGAAAAGCACTTCCTCGCCCTTCAAACGGAGGTAGCGTACGTAGATGTCGGCAGGCACATACACACCTGCGAGGTGACCAATATGAATACCTCCGTTGGCATAGGGCAAGGCGGAAGTAACAAGCGTTCTCTTAAAATCTTTCATATCGTGATATTTATTATTTACATTTCCCTGCAAAGTTACGTTTTTCGTGCCAATCATAGATTGCCAACAGGGAAATTCTTTGTTTTTAAGGGGGTAAAGGGGAAAGTTTTTGGGGAGTAACACAGGTGATAGCCCCAAAAAGGATTATTGCTCGTTTGTTTTATTTGAAGCCACTAATGAACACGAATGGACACTAATATCCATCCGGACTTAAATGTCCCGCAGGCATTAGTGCCCATTCGTGTTCATTAGTGGCTAAAATAGTTGTGGCGCAAAATAGTTGAGGTAAGGCTTATTTATTTCATATCCGACTGTTATGGGGCATCTTACGGGGGCAATGCAATGCGTCACCCCCTTAATAAATCCCCTCTACATTACCCCAAAAACTAAATGCCGAACTTTTTAATTTAAGTGCCGATGATTTTCAAATAACTGCCGAATATTTTTCGGAATGTCCCACCCTCGTAAAAGTTCAACTCCTCGCGCGCATATTTTATACCTTTAGTGTTTGCCTCCTCCTTAAATTTTCCTACTTTTGCAACGTAAAATCTTAAAAAGTGTTATACAATGACTCAGAGAAAAGTACGTGTGCGTTTCGCACCCTCGCCTACGGGCCCTCTTCACATTGGTGGTGTGCGCACAGCGCTCTATAATTACCTCTTTGCGAAGCAGCATGGAGGCGAATTCGTGTTCCGTATCGAAGATACTGACTCTAACCGCTTCGTTCCTGGCGCTGAAGAATATATTATCGAAGCCTTTGAATGGCTCGGTCTTAAGTTTGACGAAGGCGTAAGTTATGGCGGCAACTACGGTCCCTATCGCCAGTCAGAACGCCGTGACATTTACAAAAAGTATGTCGATGAACTCTTGGCAAACGGCAAGGCGTACATCGCCTTTGACACTCCCGAAGAACTCAATGCGAAGCGCGAGGAAGTAGAAAACTTCCAGTACGACGCCAAGACCCGCCTCAGCATGCGCAACTCTCTCACGCTCTCTGCGGAAGAAGTGGAAGCGCTCATTGCTGCAGGTGAACAATATGTAGTGCGCTTCAAAATCGAACCCGGAGAGGATGTTGTGGTAAACGACCTTATTCGCGGTCGCGTTGTCATCAACTCTTCTATCCTTGACGATAAGGTGCTTTACAAGAGTGCCGACCAGCTCCCCACTTACCACCTTGCCAACATCGTGGATGACCACTTGATGCTCATTTCTCATGTCATCCGTGGCGAAGAGTGGCTCCCCTCGGCGCCCCTTCACGTGTTGCTCTACAAGGCCTTTGGTTGGGAAGACACGATGCCTGAATTTGCACACCTTCCTTTGTTGCTCAAACCCGACGGCAAGGGAAAACTCTCGAAGCGTGACGGCGATCGCCTCGGCTTCCCCGTATTCCCCTTGGAATGGCATGCGGCTACGGGTGAAGTAAGTTCGGGGTATCGCGAAAGTGGTTACCTTCCCGAAGCGGTAATCAACTTCCTCGCCCTCCTCGGTTGGAACCCCGGCGACGACCAAGAAATCCTTTCGCTCGAAGATATGGTGCGCCTCTTCGACCTCGCCAAGTGCTCAAAGAGCGGTGCGAAGTTCGACTACGTAAAGGGTCAATGGTTCAACCGCGAATACTTGCAGAAGGCGGACGACCTCACCCTCGCGCCCACCCTTGACGCTATCCTCCGCGAGAACGGCATTGAAGCGCCCATCGAACGCGTGGCGCAGGTGGTAGGTATGATGAAGATGAAGAAGATTAACTTCATCAAGGAACTCTGGCCCCTCTGTGACTTCTTCTTTGTGGCTCCCACAAAGTTTGACCTCGAAGACAAGTTTGTACGTAAGAACTGGAAGGAAGGTGCTAAGGCAGAAATGCAACAACTCCGCGCTATCCTCGCCGACCTTGAGGATTTCACCATCGAACCTATGCGTCAGGCGGTAGATAAGTGGGTGGAAGAAACAGGAGCGAAGCCTTGGAACGCTTGGCGCGTTGTGCTCGTGGGCGAAGGTAAGGGTCCTGACATGCACGAACTCTCAGAATTCCTCGGCAAGGAAGAAACGCTCCGCCGCTTTGACTTTGCGTTGGAACAACTTCCTTAAGAAGGTCCTTAAAGACCCTAAAGTCTCTAAAGACCTTAAAGACCCTCATCCCTCAAAACCTGTACTTGTAATAATGTACACGCTTATAATCTTCTTCTACTCGCTTGGAGCCCACATTGCGGCGCTCTTTAGCAAGAAGGTGCGCCTTATGATTAAGGGGCAGCATGAGACATTTGACAAACTGCGCAGCGAGATTGACCCCACGCAACAATATGTGTGGGTTCACGCAGCTTCGCTCGGCGAATTTGAACAAGGGCGCCCCCTTATCGAACGCATCCGCGCGTCACACCCTCACCTGAAAATTCTGCTTACGTTCTTCTCACCCTCGGGCTATGAAGTGCGCAAGAACTACGAAGGTGCCGACGTGATTTGCTACCTTCCTTTTGACACTCCCCTGAATGCGCGCCGCTTCGTGCGCTTAGCGAATGTCAAGATGGCGTTCTTCGTGAAGTATGAGTTTTGGCCCAATTACATTGGTGCACTCTACCGCAACGACATCCCCGTTTATAGTGTGTCAAGCATCTTCCGTCCCGACCAAATCTTCTTCCGTTGGTACGGCAAGAGTTACGCAAAGTGCTTGCACAAGATTACCCACTTCTTTGTGCAAAACGATGCCTCCATCGACTTGCTCAAGACTCTCGGCATCACTGCCGTGACAAAGACGGGCGACACGCGTTTCGACCGCGTCCTGGACATTATGAACCAAGCCAAGGAATTGCCCATCGTTGAGGCGTTTGCCAAGGGCAAGAAGGTGCTGATAGCGGGTTCTTCCTGGGCGCCTGATGAAGACCTCTTCATCCCTTACTTCAACAAGCGTAAGGACCTCAAACTCGTCATTGCGCCCCACGTTGTAAACGAAGGTCACCTCTCGGAAATCGAGCGTAAATTGGAGCGCCCCGCTTTGCGTTACTCCAAGGCGACACCCGAGGAAGCGGCAAAGGCAGATTGCCTCATCATCGACTGCTACGGCCTGCTCTCCAGCATTTACCGTTACGCCACGGTGGCGTATGTAGGCGGTGGGTTCGGCGTAGGCATCCACAATGTACCCGAAGCGGCGGTGTATGGTTGTCCCGTGCTCTTCGGTCCCAACAACAAGAAGTTTAAGGAGGCACAAGACCTCATTGCTTGCCATGGTTCGTATGAAATTCACAATGTGGCAGACTTCACTGATGTATTAACGAAGTTGCTTACTTACGATGAACTCCTTCGCAGTTCAGGCAACGCAGCGGGCAACTACATCCGCAGCAATGCAGGCGCACGTGATGCTATCTATAAAGAAATCTGCGACGTATTGAAATAACTAAATAGACGAGGAGGGCTTATGCGTAAGACCTCCTCGTTTTGTAACAATCCCCTACACCACTTCAAAATTATAATGACTCAAACCCTACTGAAAATTCTGTTAGCCTGTGCTTGCGTTCTTCCTATTTCGAGCTTCGCACAGCACATTGAATACGGGCATATCTTTTCCAGTGATTTAGAGAATCGAGATAAGGAAAAGGTGGGCAAGGGGGATATGCAGTTCATTGCTGGAAGCATCACCCTCCCGCTATCCATAAAGAGAGACTCCATTCGTGGCATCCGCACATGGATACTTACGGTTAGTGGGAAATACGCCACAATGGATCACGAAGGTGGCGCTACAGTTGTTCATCCAGAGGAAATCATCAATACAGGAATGATGCTCACACACGTACGCAGCCTTTCAGCAAAATGGAACATGATTGCAACTGCCGGAGTCAGTTTGAATGCACCCTCTGATTACATCCGCACAAACAGTCTCTCATTGACGGCAGGCACCATCTTCTCCTATCGTGTCAATAGCGGATTAAATTTAGGAATTGGACTTATTGCTACCACCAGTTATGGAGAAGTAGTCTGCCTCCCAGTTCCGTTTATCACGTGGAAAAAGAAAGGGCGTATCAACTACGAACTGAATATGCGCGGAATGCCAGAGTTCAGGATTTCGACGCAGGTCACTCCGAAATTCCAATTGGCACTTTCTCCCTTCGACGCGGAACGGTTTTCAGCAGTTATCACGGCGGGAAACTCCCATAAGATTTACACCAACAACTTGATAAAAACGACATTAGAAGGTTCGTATCATATCGCTAAACACGTTTCCGTGAAGGCTGACGTAGGGTATGTGTATTACCACAAAGCAAAAATTGTAGACCGAACAGCCAAAGCCTTTTGGAGCAATATGTTCAGCAACAAGAATGCCTACAAATACAAACCTTCATTCACCTTCTCTGTGGGACTGCAGTACCGCATTTGATGGGGCGTAAGGAAGCATTATTATCAAAAAAGTCCGTAGCACACATGAAGTACTACGGACTTTTTTAGTTTTATGTTATCCTTTTTATAGGAAGGAGTTATTGTTCCTTATTCATAATATCACGCAAGAAATAACCACGGAAAATCTCGATGGATTCGGGATGATTGCTGGCAAACGACTCGATATGGCGGATACGCTTCTGCTCCAAGATTTCTTCGAAAGCTATAAGGATGCCCGTTTCTTCCACTTCACCAAAGTCATGGTTTACGGCGGTACCAAAGACACGCATCGTAGGGCTCAAGCCCATATAGGCATTCACAAGGGGAGGGATATTGAAGCCCATCTTACGCACCTCCGTATTGAGAATCTTGTAATCTGCCTTGAAGTCTGTTTCGCAAAGCACGGCAGCAAGTTCTTCGACTGGCGTATCCAACACAACGGGATTTTCAGGAGTTACCCACGCATCTTTATCGCCAAAGTGCTTGTTGAGGAAGTAGAGAATCAAGTCGCGTGAACGGCGGTGGAACGAGGGGTACATGGTCATCTTGCCGAAGAAGTACTTGATGTTGGGCAAGACAATAGTGAGCGCACCAAGACCGTCCCAAAGATTGTCGAGCGCAAAGAGTCCCTTACCTATTTTGCTGGAACTTTGATATTCCAAGGTCACGAAAGAGCGACCGAGTTCTACGGTATCAGGAAGACAGTTGTCAATGAAGTCCTGCGAGAACTTAAACATGTGACTCGTCGCCAACTTGGGTTGTCCGTCCTCACCGAGTTCGATTTCCGTACCGGGAAGGAAGCGGTAGCCACCAAGAATCATTTCATCTTCGGGATCCCACACGATGAGTTGGTAGTAGGGATGCTCGCACGTATCAAATTCGTCAAGGTCGCACGCCTTACCAGTTCCACCCCCAGCGGCACGGAACGCAATCTCACGCAGACGACCAATTTCGCGAACGACATTGGGCGCCTGATGATAGGTTACGATGTAAATTTCGTTATTGCTTTTGTTGGTAATGCGCAAGCGACGCTCTGGCGTGAGTTCTGCCTTGAGCAGTTCCTTGGCAATGGGTTGTATGATTTCTTCCATTGAAATTGGAGCAATATTATCAATTTTGCATTGCGTACACTTGTTCCTTGACGTGCTGCGCCCACTCTATGGGCGACTTTGACTTGTCAAATGTCTGCCAGGGAATCGGTTTCCCGATACGCACGGTGAAGGTGTTGTGCTGGTTCTTAAAAAGCTCATCTGCCAGGAAGAGCATTGCGATGTTGAACTTAATGCCCAGCGCTTTACTCACATTGGCAAGACGATAGAAGAAGTCAGAATTTCTTCCCTCAAAATAAATGGGCACTACATCGCGCTGTGTCTCAACGCTCTTGGTGACGAACGTCTTCTTCCATTCCAAGTCGCGAATCACACCGTTCGTACGGCGCGAACAGAGTCCTGCGGGAAACATGATGATATGGTTGTCGCTCGAAAAACCCGCCTCAACAATAGCAGGGAAATTGCGACTCTGCTTGCCCGTCTTATTGATGGGAATAAAGAGCGGAGCGAGCCCCTTCAAGTTCATCAGCAGGTCATTGACCAAATATTTCACCTGCCCCTCGTACCTCCGTCCAATTACTGCCCCCAATGCGAGACCATCCAAGCCCCCAAGAGGGTGATTGCTCACAAAGGTGTAACGACGTGGGTCGGATGCATCGGGGAGGTTCTCTGTGCCCTCAACGACTACCTTCGTATCCAAATATTCCAAACAATCCTCAATCCATTCTACGCCCTGCTTGTCCCCCTCCAACTCAATAAAGCGGTTGATTTCGTCTTGGTGCACAATGCGCTTCAACCAGTTTACCACAAAGCGGGGCACCCATTTTGACTTTGCACCCATCTTGCTTTGCAGCACCTTATCTATGTCAATCTTAAAGGTTTCCAAGGTTAGAAATGTTCTATTCTACGGATTGTATAAGAAAAAAATTTTTGCAAAATTAAGATTTTTTTTCTTTTTCTGCAATATAGAGTCCTACTAATCTACGAATTAGGGGATACAGAAGACAATTCAGACTGTTTTTCGGATGATTTACGCGTGCGCGTGTATATAATAATGAGTACGGCGGGAATGATCATCGCAACGCCTACCCCTACATTCCAAGTAAAGGCTTCGTTGAAGAAAAGACAACCGAGCGCCACCGCCGTAAGGGGTTCGAGTGCACCAAGCACAGCGGTCATCGTTGAACCAATACGCTGTACAGAAAGTACCAGCGAGAGGTTGGTAACGACCGTACAGATCATGACAAGCGCAAAGATGTTTACCCACTGCACCTGCGTGGTCAGCAGTTGCAAACTTTCTTGGCGGAACGCCTCTGCACCAAATATAAGTCCGCCTATCAGCATGACATAGAACGTAAGTTTCAGTCCGTCCATGTGTTGCACGCGCGAACGGCTCACACGAATCATATAAAAGGCGTAGCAGAAGGCGGATACTAATTCCAACATCACCCCACGCATATTGATGCCCTGCCCCGACTGATAAGAGAGCACCCCGACACCCGCGACTGCCATCCCCACAGCCAAGAACGTGGAGAGTTTGCGCGCCTCATGGTAAAACGCCACCATGATGAGCGTAATCATCACGGGATAAAGGAAGTGGATGGTCGTGGCTACACCCGAAGAGAGATAGGGATAACCTGCAATCAAGAAGAGGGCAGCACCATCGGAAAGGAAAGCAAGATAGATGAGCGTTACCAACTCATCACGCGTGATGCGAAAATTTTGACGCTTAAAAAGCATCACTCCTCCCAACACCAAGGCGGCAAAGATAAATCGGTAAAACATTACCGATAAATCACTCAATGCGTGCTCACCACCCGTTTCACCAGAAATGGGTAACGTGAAGGTGGGTATCAAACCGTAGCATACGGCAGCAATCATGCCTAAAAGTATGCCTTGAAGCGTGCGCGACTGAAACATATCAAGAATGCACTATAGGTAGATTAGTAAACGAGGTACGAGTGAAAATAAGGGTACAGAAACAGCGGTACACGCCTATCCTTAGAATTAGATTATTTCCGGAAAAATTTTCTCGGCAGAAAAATTTATTTTCTCGGCATAAAAATTTATTTCCAAGGCGTGGTATTTTTTCTATGACGGATACCACTGAAATCTATGACCTATTTAGACGTTTCCAGTCCCGAACGCTTCGAGCGGTTATAGCTGCGGTAGTCATCAAGTTCGATTTCTACTTCGGGCTCTACGAGTTCGCCCACCGCAGGAAGTTGGAACTTCAAATACTTAATGGTCAGTCCGCGCGTGAGCCACTGCTGCTCGTAATACGTTTGGATGCCAAGAATCTGCTTTACCTCATCATCGGTTTCTGATGCCAACATGTTGTAAAGGTCTTCGGTCTTGAAGAGCACGGGCAGGTTGTTCTTCTCCACCATGTAGTTGGTATAGGTAAAGAGGAAGTTGCTGTCGGTCTTCAAGTGGATAAGTCCGCCGTCTTGAAGGAAACCGCGGTAGCGCTCCATGAAGTAGGTGGAGGTCAAGCGCTTGGTTACCTTCTTCATTTGGGGGTCGGAGAAGGTCAACCAGATTTCTGCCACTTCACCAGGGGCAAAGAAGCGCTGGATGAACTCAATATTGGTGCGCAAAAAGGCTACGTTGGTCATGCCCGCCTTAAGGCTTTCCGTAGCACCCGTCCACATGCGCGCACCCTTGATATCTACGCCGATAAAATTCTTATCGGGGAAAAGGCGTCCGAGACCCACGGTGTATTCTCCGCGTCCGCAACCGAGTTCGAGTACGATGGGATTGTTGTTCTTAAAGAAGCGCTCGTGCCAGTGGCCCTTCATTTCAAACTGTGCCTCCGTGTCGAGTGCTTGGAAGGGGGCTTCAAACACGTGGGGGTAACTTGCCATGTCGGCAAACTTGGAGAGTTTATTCTTGCTCATTGTTTAATATGTTTTCAAGTTCTTGGGTGGTTGCCGTAAGGCGCTCCTTGCAGAACGCAAGTAATTGCTGCGCCTCTTTGATTTGCGCGGCGAGCGTATCTACGTTTAGTGTGCCCGATTCAAGAGATGCTACGATTTCTTGAAGGCGCTGGGTGGCTTGGGTGTAGGTCATTTTTGAGGTTTTGAGGTGTAAGGTTATGAGGGTCTTTAAGGTCTCTAAAGTCTTTAAGGTCTTTAGCGTTACACAACTCTTGTCGTGACTGTTCCTTGTGCTAATTGCGTTTCCAAAAGGTCACCAGGGTTGAGGCTTTCGGCATTGGTCACGACTTTTCCGTTCAGGCGGGTCACGCTGTAACCCAGGGAGAGGATGTGTTGGGGATCAGCGAGTTGCAGACTCTTTTCAAAGAGCGAAAGGTGGTGACTTTCCGTGCGCAAGGTTTGCTTGGCGAGCAACTGAATGGCGGTGCGGAGTTGTGCCAGTCGCTCTTGTTCTTGCGCCGTTGCCTGATGTGCCAAGATGCGCAACTGTTGCGTGAGCACGAGCAGGTTTTGCTCTTCTCGCGAAAGGAATCGCTGGGCAGAAGTATAGAGGCGCGCCTCTAATTCCGCCACGAGGTCCACCTCATTACGGCGTTGCTCAATCAAGAATGCGGCTACGGCGGTGGGAGTTTTGAGTCGCGTGTTGGCTACAAAATCAATGACCGTTTCGTCACGCTCATGCCCAATTCCCGTAATCACTGGGATGGGACAACACGCCACGGCGCGCGCCAAGTTTAAGGATTCAAAACCGTAAAGGTCGGCAGCCGCCCCCCCGCCTCGGATGATTACAATACAGTCCCAGACTTGTGCGTCTGCACACACCGCTTGAAGGGCACGAATAACAGTTTCCTCCACCTGTTCTCCCTGCATGATGGCGGGAAAAAGGGTACATTCAAAAGGATAACCCGATTGCGCCAACTGGTCTTGGAAGTCGCCGAAACCCGCCGCCTTACTGCTTGAAATCACAGCGATGCGGCGCAAGGGGCGTGGGAGTTGCAGGTTTAAGTTACCTTCTAAAACGCCCTCCTGTTCTAATTGCGCCAAAATCTCCTGCCTGCGCTTGGCAATATCTCCGAGTGTGTAAGTGGGATCTACGTCTGTGACCGTCAAGGAATACCCATAGAGCGGATGGAAGTTCACACTCACCAAACAAAGCACCTTCATGCCCGCTTGCAGGTCTGTTCCCGTAGCCATTCGGAAGCGGAAGGCAATATTTTGGTAGGCATTGCGCCAAATATTTCCGCGTGCTCGGGCAAGGATATTACTACCACTCTCGTCCTTCTCCACAAACTCTACGTAGCAATGCCCATTGGATGCCACGCGTGCCTCGCTCAATTCCGCCGCCACCCAATAGGTGTCGTTGAAATTAGCTTCTATGGCCTCGCTTACGGCACAATTCAGTTCGTATAGGCTGAGGGGAGTCATGCGTTTGTAGTTTTAATGAATGTCTAAAAGTTCCTTGATAAGTGGCAGCACTACTTTATTGAGAATTTCATCATTCAAGCGGTGCTCACCCTCAAAGACGGTGAAATGGTCCTTGCCGTAATGCTTGCAGAAGACGGGTTGAAACTCCTTGGTGACCTTGTCGGCATTGCCAAAGAAGGCATAGACGTTTGCGCGTTCCTCGGGGGTGATTTTGGCAAAGGATTCTTTCTCCAAGGTCTTGAATTGGTCAATCATCACCTTGTCCACCTTGAAGTCTTTCGCCCCATCTTCGCGCTTGTTGAGGAAGGGGTAGCGCCCCATGCCCTTAAAGGTGAGCAGGCGCGCCATCTTAAAACTGGGATTTACCAGAATGCGTTTTCTTCCGCGGAGCAATTCCGTGTAGAATCCGCCCATCGAGGTGCCGATAATAAGATCGGGATTTTCCGTTTCCACCAAGTTGCGCAAGAGCGCGATGGCGTCAGCGGGAAGCACGGGCAAGTCGGGCGCAATCACCTTTACGCCATGAGGATACAGCATTTGGCGGAGCATCATTACCGTTCCGGAAGAGCCGGATGAGCCGAAGCCGTGGATGTATAGGAGGGTTTTCATTGTCTAAAAGGTTAAGTCCGTCGCGACGCCAGTTAAGTACGTTGCGACGCTGTCGCAACGAAGCGAACGTGTCGCAACGGAGCGAACGAGAGATTGGGAAGGGATTGCCTGCGCTGCTTACTGCGCCAAATAAGCGCCTATGCCGCGCTGATTGCCAATAATCGCACCGCCCACCAAGCGGTTGCCAATATAAAGCACGGCGCTTTGCCCGGGGGTAATGGCGCTGACGGGAGTTTCAGTCTTGAGCAACAAGCGCCCATCATCAAGGCGCTCTATTTTACAAGGCACAGGTTGAGAGTGGTAGCGGACGCGCACCATAAGGTCGGGCGCTGAAAAAACCTCGGTTTCATCGACGAATTGGGCATCTTCGGCAAAGAATGCTTGCGTAAGGAGTTCGGTTTCATCGCCAAGCACGATGGTGTTTTTCTCCGCATTAAGGCGCAACACGTAAGCGGGTTTTCCAAGGGCGATACCTAAGCCCTTGCGCTGCCCAACGGTGTAGAAGGGAACGCCCAAGTGTTGTCCCAATCGGCGACCGGCTCCGTCCACGAAGAAACCTCCTGCCACTTCATCGGCAAGGGTGGGCAACTGTTCGCGCAGAAAGTCGCGATAATCGGCTTCTACGAAGCACACTTCCATCGACTCTGCTTGCTTGGCGCGCCATTCAAATCCGCGTTCAGCAAGGACACGGCGCACCTCCGCCTTCTCCATCGTACCGAGGGGGAACAGACAACGGCAAAGTGTCTCTTGCGGCACACGCCACAAGAAATACGATTGGTCCTTGCGCACATCGTCGCCCATCAGGAGGTAGTCGTTGCCTGCGTGACTGACGGTTTTGACATAATGTCCCGTTGCCATGCGGTCGCACCCCAATTTATCTGCCAACTCATGGAGCAAGCGGAACTTAAAATCGCGGTTGCAACGCACACAAGGGTTGGGCGTGCGCCCCTGTCGGTACTCGTCGAGGAAATACTGGACAATGGATGCACGAAACTCCTCGCGAACGTCCACCACATGGTGCTCAATGCCTAATTCTTGTGCCAGGCGACGCGCACTTTCGATGAAATCGGGTTCCGTAGCACCTTCGGAAAACTGACGGGGCAAATCATAGACGCGCATCGTCATGCCTACCACTTCATAACCTTGTTCCTGAAGCAATAAGCACACAGCGGAGCTATCCACTCCACCCGACATCGCCACCAATACTCGATTGTTCATATAGAAATAACACAGAGGGTGCGTCAAAGGTCTTGACACACCCTCCTTTTATTGATTTACTTTGTCAAAGCTACTTCTGCCTGATTTTGGAGCACTTCGCTACCGGGATAACCACCCGTCTTGAAGTTGTCGTAGGCAGTGCTACCGTCCTTATTGAGAATCATGTAAGAAGGAATACCACGCAAACCTAAACTACTGCAAAGTGCGCCCCACTGCTTATTCGTGATGCGGTAATGGTCGCCTTCAATCGTAGCAATCATACCCTCCCACTTTTCAAGGGGTGAAGTTTCGCCAGTAAGGTACACAAACACCACACCTTTCTTCTGGAGTTCGGGTTTGATCTCGTCAATCAACTTCATTGCCTGGCGGCAAGGACCGCACCAAGTTGCCCAGAAGTCAATCACCACAACCTTGCCTTCGTAATTCTTGGCAATAGCAGAAAGAACATCCGTTCCTGCCACGTTAGCATCAATTGTTTTCACAACTGCACCCTTGCTTTCAGGAGTCTGTGCAGTAGCATTCACACCAAACGCTGCCATGGCAAACAGCGCAACAAGAATAAGTATTTGCTTTTTCATAATTTAAATTGGAGGTTATAAGGTTGGAGGTTTGAGGGTATAAGGTCTATGCAGTCTGCAAAGTTCTTTAGAATCGAACGACCTTAAGTCCTGACAACCTTTTTTAACTTATCAAAGCAAAAATACAACATTTCAACAAGACGGGAAAGGAGTACCCCGTTATTTTTTGTTAAGGGAGTAGTGCGAGATTGCGCTTCTGAAAGAATTACCTGAATTATGCAAGATATGTGGGGGCAAAGTTGTATTTTTGTGAGTTAGTAGACAAACAAGTAGACAAGAAGGGCACCGAGATAAACGCGCGATGGGTGCTTCTTAAAACCTCACAACCTTGTAACCTAAAAAAAACTCAACCGATATGCAAACTTTCCTTTACGCAAAAGACCTTGGCAACCTTTCAGATGCGCTTGCCTTGGCAAAAGAAATTAAGGCAAACCGTTATGCTTACGAACACCTCGGGAAGCGCAAAACGGCACTCCTCGTGTTTTTCAACAACAGCCTTCGCACCCGCCTCTCTACGCAGAAGGCGGCGCGCAACTTGGGACTTGATGTTATTGTACTCGACGTAAATCAGGGCGCTTGGAAGTTGGAAACAGAGCGTGGCGTCATCATGGACGGAGATAAGAGCGAACACCTCCTGGAGGCAATACCCGTGATGGCTTCGTTCTGCGACATTATCGGCGTACGCACTTTTGCGGGACTCACCAACCGTCAGGAGGACTACACAGAGCATGTGCTCAACCAGTTTATCAAGTATAGCGGCAAACCCGTGTTCTCTATGGAAAGCGCTACGGCACACCCCCTTCAGGCACTTGCCGACCTCATCACGATTGAAGAACATAAGGAAACAAAGCGCCCCAAGGTGGTTTTGACTTGGGCTCCCCACCCCAAGGCACTCCCACAGGCGGTGCCCAATAGTTTTGCGGAATGGATGCGTGCGGGAGATGTGGACCTCGTAGTGACACACCCCGAGGGTTATGAACTTGACCCGCTCTTCGTTGGCGATGCGCGTGTGGAGTACGACCAGATGAAAGCATTTGAGGGTGCTGACTTCGTATATGCCAAGAACTGGAGTTGCCCAGGTGTTACTTGCCCCGAAAACTATGGTAAGATTCTTTGCCAAGACCAATCTTGGACGGTGACGGAACGCCAAATGGCGGTGACCAATGACGCACACTTCATGCACTGCTTGCCCGTGCGCCGCAATGTCATTGTGAGCGACGACGTGATTGAATCGCCCCGCTCACTCGTCATTCCCGAAGCGGCAAACCGCGAAATCTCGGCAACCGTTGTGTTGAAGAAGATGTTGGACGCTATTCAGTAAAATCCCCTTCACAATGCTGCTCGAACGCATTCAGTCTCACTTTCCCCACCCCCTTACGGCGTGTCAACAAACTGCTGTAAGGGGGTTGGCTCGTTTCTTTGCGGCACAAAATGAGCAGTCGGTGTTCATTCTGCGTGGGTATGCCGGAACGGGGAAAACCTCACTCGTGGGGGCGCTGGTGAAGGTGATGAAGGAGATGCGCCGCCATGTGGTGCTCCTTGCGCCTACGGGACGTGCGGCAAAGGTGTTCTCCCACCATGCTGGGGTTCCGGCATATACCATTCACAAGGCGATTTACCGCCAGCAGACGTTTAACGGCGAGGATACGCGCTTCGGGTTGGGATACAACAAGCATCAGGGCACACTCTTCATCGTGGATGAAGCCTCCATGATAGCTACGGGGGATGGCGGAAGCAAGATGTTTGGCAGTGGGAGTCTGCTGGAAGACCTCCTGCGCTTTGTGTTCGAGGCAGAGAATTGCAAAATTATTTTCGTGGGCGACACCGCCCAACTTCCGCCTGTGGGTGAGGACGAGAGTCCAGCATTGTGTGCGGAGACCATGCGTTATTACGGTATGGAGGTGTATGAGGCAGACCTTACGGAGGTGGTGCGTCAGGACGCAAAGTCGGGGGTGCTCCACAATGCTACACAACTTCGCGAACTGATTGCGAACGAAATTTTCTGCCTCCCCGAAATTACGGGGTCTCGCCACGGCAAGGTGCGCTTTCTCCCGGGCAACGAACTCATTGAAGCGCTTGTAACGAGTTATCGCGAATATGGTTCGGAGGGTACGATTGTCGTGACGCGTTCTAACAAGCGGGCGAACATTTATAACAACGGTATTCGCGCCCGCATCTTTGACCGTGAAGAGGTGCTGACGCGCGGCGATATGGTGATGGTGGTGAAGAACAACTATTTCTGGACCACCGAAGCACGCCGTGGTTGTTCGCCCGAAGAACTGAAAGAAATCCGCTTGCCCGACTTCTTGGCTAATGGTGACATAATGGAGGTGGTGCGCTTGCGGAATATCCATGAGCAATATGGTTTTCAGTTTGCCGACGCCACCCTGCGCCTGCCCGACTATGACGATAGTGAGATTGAATGTCGCGTACTGCTTTCTACGTTGAATTCAGAGTCACCCTCGCTGACGCACGAGGAAAGTGAAAAACTCTTCCAAGCCGTTTACGATGATTATTTTGACATTCCCTCCAAGCGGGAGCGCATGAAGAAACTCCGAGAAGACCCGTATTATAATGCCCTCCAACTGAAGTATGCCTATGCCGTGACCTGCCATAAGGCGCAGGGCGGACAGTGGGAGCACGTATATATCGACCAAGGGTATCTCACGGAAGACATGGCAGACATTTCCTACCTCCGCTGGCTTTACACCGCCTTTACCCGCACTTCCGAACAAGTCTTTTTGGTGAATTGGCCGAAGGAACAACAGACGGTGGTGGAAGAAGAAAAGGTGGAGGTTGAATAAAAGCTTCCGGATGGCGCTCTCCCCCTGTTTATAGGGGGAGGGGACCACCTCTGGTGGTGAGGGGGTGCCAATACACGCCGAATATATAACTAACTTTTCACTCCTATTCATTCCTAACTTCTAACAACTCGCTATATCAGCACCCCCTCACCGCAAGCGGTCCCCTCCCCCTATAAACAGGGGGAGAGCGCCGTGCGGAATATAATAACGCCCGCTCCCAGTACTGGGGGCGGGCGTGATTGTTACTTATAAATCAAGGTTGAAAGTTTGTCTTCAGCATACACTTCGCGTGCAATCTCCTGTAGTAACTCGGGCGTAAGGCGGTCAATCTCTTCGTAAAGATTGTTGACATCGCGGTGCACATTGTAGTGCGCAAAGGTTTTTCCGAGTGCCAAGGCATACCCTTCGCGGTTATCGCAAGAAATGCCGATTTGCCCCTTCAACTGCTTCTGTGCCGCGCGGAGTTGTGAGGGAGTCAATGGTTTTTCCGCCAATTTACGCAACTCTTTCTTTACCAAATTCAAGCAACGATTTACATCGTGAGGGTCGCACCCGAAATAGACGTTCCACATTCCGGTATCGGGATAAGTAGAAAGGTAACTGTCAATAGAATAAACCAACCCTGCACGCTCACGCACCTGAACATTCAATCGAGAGTTCATACCTGGACCGCCCAATATATTATTGAGGAGGAGCATTCCGAAACGGCGGTCGTCATTCGCACCAAAGGCGGGAGCACCAATCACCACGTGTGCTTGATGTGTACCCTTTTCACGCACGATAGTCTTGGGTACGTAATTCGTTTTCAACGATTCCACCGTAGGTTTTGGACTATTTTGCACATCTGCCGTCGCCGTCTCGACCAATCGAATCAAGCGCTTGGGATCCACATCTCCGTAAGCATAAAATACGCAATTCTCGGGCACGTAATGCTGATCGACAAAGCGACGGAAGTCTGCCGTAGTATAGGTCTTCAGCGTATCAGCATTACCTAAAATATCGCGACCAAGGGGTGCATCGGCATAAATCATACTCTCAAATTCGTCGAAGATGAGTTCGGCAGGGGCATCTAAATAACTGTCTATCTCATCGCAAATCACCTCCACCTCACGCTCCACCTCGTGCTGGGGAAAGGTACTGTGGAATACAATATCTGAAAGTAAATCCACGGCGCGTGCCACATCCTCTTTCAGCACTGCAGCCGTATAAACCGTTTCTTGCTTACTCGTAGAGGCATTCAAGTCGCCCCCCACACGCTCTAATGCTCCCGTCACCTGACTTGCCTTTCTGCGCTCTGTGCCCTTAAAGGTCATGTGTTCTACGAAATGCGCCATGCCACTTTCTTCAGGTGCCTCATGGCGGGTGCCGCTACAAACTACATAACCGCAATACACCACGGAACTGTTCGAAGTTTCGTGGATAATGCGAAGGCCGTTGGGGAGGGTATGAATCATTATTTATGAGGTTGGGAGGTTATAAGGTTTTGAGGTTTTAAGGACCGTGCGGGGTGGTTTTCTAGGAATGCCTAGGTGCTCCTAGGATAGCCTAGGAATGCTTAAGTCTCCTAGGATTTCCTAGAAGCGCCTAATTTCTTCTTAAAAATTCATGATAAACAACATGCGCGCCATAAGCTCCAATAAGTCCTGTGTTTACGAGCAGGCGGAGCCACAATTCCTCGATGAATTGGGCAGAATAGTGCATGCCGATGAAGAAAAGGGCAGTCATTCCTACATATACACCTATTTCCTTGAGGGGATAGTTCGTAGGATTGTATTTCTGCCCCAAGAAATAGCTGAGGAGCATGGAGGTTCCATAACCTGCCACACCTGCCCAGGCGCACGCCATATAACCGTAGGTGGGAATGAAGAGGATGTTTATGGTTACAAGCACCACACACCCTGCCAGGGAAATCCACAAGCCCCACATGGTTTTATCGATGAGTTTGTACCAGAAACTCAAGTTGAAGGCTACACCCATCATGATTTCAGCCACCATAACGATGGGCACCACACGGAGACCGTCCCAGTAGTCGGGGGCAATGATGAATTTCAGGATGTCGGTGTAACCCACCACCATCAAGAAGGCGAGCAGGGTAAAGATGAGAAAGAACTTCATCGCCTTTCCCATGTCCTGCGCCCCACCCTTTGCAAAGACGATGGGTTCGTAGGCGTAGCGGAACGCCTGGGTAATCATCGCCATAATCATGGCTATCTTCACGCAAGCGCCGTAAATACCGAGTTGTTCGCGTCCGGCAGGTCCTTCTACAAGATGGGGGAAGATCATCTTGTCCGCCGTTTGGTTTAAGATGCCCGCAATGCCCAACACCAAGATGGGCATACCGTAGTTCAGCATGGGACGGAGCAGCTTGCGGTCGAAGGTGTAACGGAACCCCGTAAGTTCTTTATAGAAGAAGAGCGTGATGAGCGCCGTGCATCCCAAGTTGATGCCAAAGACATAACCCACCTCGAAGGTGTAATCAAACCAGTGGGGCAACACCACGAAGTACGCCAAATTGGCAGCAATATTCAAAGTAATAAAGAGCAACTTGAGTGCGGCAAACTTCATCGCCTTCTTCTGCAAGCGCAAATAGCCGAAGGGAATGCTCTGAAAGGCATCTATCGCCACACAGGTTGCCATCATCCAAATGTACTCGGGATGGGTGGCATACCCCATAAAACCTGCGATGGAATCGAGGAAAATAGTAACGAGCGCCACAAATGAAAGTCCTACGCCCCCTACCAAAAGCAGCACCGTACTGTACACCTTCGGTACATCCGCCCCCTCCTTATTGGCAAAGCGGAAGAAGGTCGTTTCCATTCCGAAGGTAAGCAGCACAAACAGCACTGCCACATAACTATACACCTCTGTAATTACGCCATACCCCCCCGACGCAGCAGTAATCTGATGCGTATAGAGTGGCACGAGCAGGTAATTTAAGAAGCGCCCGATAATACTGGAGAGACCATAAATGGCGGTGTCTTTGAAGAGGGAACGAAGCATGAGGGGAAAGAGGGAAAGGAGAAAGGAGAACCGACGCCAAACCGAGTGCAATCAAGCTTGCTTGAATTGCCGAGGTGCGAAGGAGGAAAAGACCGCGAAGCGGGATTAAAGGAGAAAGGAGAAAGGAGAAAGGAGAAAGGAGAAACCATCCGGGGTGTATCTAGAGCATCTAGAATATATAGAATATCTAGAACATCTAGAACATCTACACTACCCAAAGAACAAATAGCACACCCCTATCGCAGCAATGACGCCACAGAGGTCGGCAAGCAACCCACAGGTTACGGCATGACGCGTATAGCGAATGCCGACACTACCGAAATAGACGGCGAGGATATAGAAGGTGGTATCTGTACTACCCTGGAATATGCAAGAGAGGCGACCGACAAAGGAGTCTGCACCATAAGTAGTCATGGCATCAACCATCATACCGCGCGCACCACTACCGCTCAAGGGTTTCATAATAGCCGTAGGCAAAGCACCTACCCAATCGGCATTAAAGCCACAGGCATTTACGAGCCATTCTACCCCACCTATCAGCCAATCCATAGCACCCGAAGCACGGAACACACCGATAGCAACCAAGATAGCCACCAAGAAGGGAATGATACGTACTGCCGTAGAGAAACCTTCTTTCGCCCCTTCCACAAAGGCGTCGTAGACGTTCACCTTACGGCGCATGGCTGCCAAAATAAACGCTACGATAATCCCCAACAATAGAACATTAGCGGTAGTGGTTCCTACCAGATTCATCATCGTTGAGTCCATCTGACTGAAACTCCACATCAAGGTTGCCACGCCCACAGACATCCCGCCAAGAGTGAGAAACAAGGTGCGGTTCAGTAAGTTAATGCGTTGATACAGACTGGTTATGATAATCCCTGCAATCGTGGAAACAAATGTTGCCAACAAGATGGGCACGAAAATATCCGTAGGATTCGCTGCCCCCATCTGCGCACGATACACCATGATGCTTACGGGAATAATCGTCAATCCCGAGGTATTGATGACGAGGAACATAATCATGCTGTTCGTAGCAGTATCCTTCTTCTCATTCAGATCCTGCAGGCGCTCCATGGCTTTTAGTCCCAAGGGCGTTGCTGCATTATCGAGTCCTAACATGTTCGCCGAAATGTTCATAAAGATGTTTCCCACTACGGGATGCCCCTTGGGCACTTCAGGAAACAACTTACAGAACACGGGACTCAACCATCTTGCCAGCACATCTACCACACCGCCCTTCTCGCCAATCTTCATCACACCGAGCCACAGGGAAAGCACACCCGTCAGCCCCAAAGAGATTTCAAATGCCGTCTTTGAGGTTTCAAACGTAGAATTGATGATTGCAGGAAACACCTCGGTGTCACCCATGAATACTAACTTCACCACGGCAATGGCGAAGGCTATGAGAAAGAAAGCTATCCAGATGTAGTTGAGAACCATGATTTTTAGAGTACAGAGAACAGAGAACAGAGTACAGAGTACAGAGCACAGGTAGCAAGAAAGCAGTTACACGTGGTACACTATTATCTAAAGTTGTACGTTGTACTCTGTTATCTGTACTCTATAAATAAGGAGGTTTTAAGCCTACAAGGCCACTTAAACCTTATAACCTTAAAACCTCCCACCTTATAAATTTACGCATCAATTTCCGCATACGCCGCATTGGCTTCAATGAAGTCGCGGCGGGGACCTACGTCTTCGCCCATGAGCATAGAGAAGATGTAGTCAGCTTCAGCAGCATTTTCGATTGTCACACGCTTGAGCATACGGCGCTCGGGGTCCATTGTTGTTTCCCAAAGCTGCTCGGGATTCATTTCACCAAGACCTTTATAGCGTTGGAGGGTGATTGAGTTTTCATTGCCATCACCATACTCGCGGATAAATTCATCGCGCTCTTCGTCGGTGTAGCAATACTTGTCGATCTTACCCTTCTTACAACGGTAGAGCGGGGGCATTGCCAAGTACAAGTGACCCGCGTGAATGAGCTGGGGGAAGTAACGGTAGAAGAGCGTCATTACAAGTGTTTCAATGTGGTGACCGTCCACGTCGGCATCGGCCATGATAATCACCTTATGGTAACGCAACTTCTCAATGTTTGCCACCTTCGAGTCTTCACCATCTACACCGAAGCGAATGCCGAGAGCAGTAATGATATTGTTCACTTCATCACTCTCAAACGCCTTGTGCCACATAGACTTTTCGACATTCAAAATCTTACCACGGAGGGGAAGAATTGCCTGTGTTGCACGGCTACGGCCTGACTTTGCCGAACCACCTGCAGAGTCCCCTTCGACGAGGAAGAGCTCACACTGCTCGGGTTTGCGAGAAGAACAGTCTGCCAACTTACCGGGCAAACCGCCACCACCAAGGGGACTCTTGCGCTGCACGCTTTCACGTGCCTTACGAGCTGCCACGCGCGCTGTTGCTGCAAGAATTACCTTGTCAACAATCATCTTCGCTTCCTTGGGATGCTCTTCAAGGTAGATGGTCAATGCTTCGCCGACCGCCTGATTCACCGCACCCGCAGCTTCAGAGTTACCGAGTTTCGTCTTTGTCTGACCTTCAAACTGGGGTTCAGCCACCTTTACGCTGATAATTGCCGTAAGACCTTCGCGGAAGTCTTCACCCGAGATTTCAATCTTCGCCTTCTCAATCTGCTTCTGCGCAGTCTCTTCAGCATACTTCTTCAAGACGCGTGTCAAAGCTGTGCGGAAACCTGTGAGGTGTGTACCACCTTCAATGGTGTTGATATTGTTGACGTACGAATGGATGTTTTCAGAATATGAAGTGTTGTACATAATCGCCACCTCGATAGGCATACCATTCTTTTCAGTGTTCAAATAAATAACGTCGTCAATCAAGCGTGTACGGCCGGAGTCGATATGACGTACAAATTCGCGCAAACCAAGTTCTGAGTAGAAGGTCTCTGTGCGTGTATTGCCTTCTTCATCGGGGCGCAAGTCGGTCAGTTTAATACGGATACCAGCATTGAGGTAGGCAAGTTCACGCATGCGGTTTGCCAAAATCTCGTACTTGTACACCGTAGTGCTGAAAATTTCGGGGTCGGGCCAGAACTGCTGACGCGTACCGCGCAAGTCGGTCACACCCACTACAGCGACGGGATAAACGGGCTTACCCTTGGCATATTCCTGCTGATGAATCTTACCATCACGGAACACCTGCGAAAGCATGCGCGTAGAAAGTGCATTCACACAACTCACACCCACGCCGTGAAGACCACCAGAAACCTTGTAAGAACCCTTATCAAACTTACCACCAGCGTGAAGCACCGTCATTACGACTTCCAAAGCCGAACGACCTTCTTTCGGGTGCATATCTACGGGAATACCGCGACCGTCGTCCTGAACAACGATAGAATTATCCTCGCAGATCGTTACTTCAATATTCTTACAATATCCTGCAAGCGCTTCGTCGATAGAGTTGTCTACAGTTTCATAAACAAGGTGGTGCAACCCCTTCTCGCTGATGTCACCAATGTACATCGCAGGGCGCTTACGCACCGCCTCTAAACCTTCAAGAACCTGAATGTTACTCGCCGAATACTCAGCGCCTTTCTTTTCAATTTCTTCCATTATAGAATGTCGTTATAGTCAGTCTTATATTCTTTGCAAATTTACAAAAAAAGTTTCAATTAGCGGGCACACGGGAGGGGAAAAGAACCATTAAAAACAAGGAGATTTTAAGGATTTTGGCAACAAGTTTTTTATACAAGAAGGACTCCTGCAAAATCGCAAAAAGGGTTTAAGACATAAGGACTAAAGAACATGATTTTAGACGTAAATATACCCCCATGTTCTTGCGCCAAAATCTTATGCTCTTATGTGTTTAAGACATAAGAACAAAAGAACATAATTTTAGGTGATAATATACCCTCATATTCTTTCGTCAAAACTTATGCTCTTATGTTCTTATGTCAAAAACCTATAACCTTATGTTCTTATGTCAAAAACAAAAAAAAGAGCAACCCTTGCGGATTGCTCTTCTGTTCTGTTGTCCCATAAGGACTCGAACCTTAAATTACAGAACCAAAACCTGACGTGTTGCCAATTACACCATGGGACAAACTTCAAGCGCTTTCTCTCGAAAGACGGTGCAAAATTACGAAGTTATTTTGATATGAGCAAGATGGAGGGGCAGTTTTTTGATGGGATGCATGGAGAAGGTGGAGGATGTGGAGGGTGGGAATAGTCTTATGGTGGGAAATGAATGGAGGGCGGGAAAAAGTCCGGACGGCGGGAAAAGTCCGGACGGCGCTCTCCCCCTGTTTATAGGGGGAGGGGACCGCCTTGGCGGTGAGGGGGTGCAAGAAAAGTGAGGAGTTTGGAGTGAGTAGTTAGGAACACCATGCGGAGTGTTGTCGCACCCCCTCACCAGCAGAGCTGGTCCCCTCCCCCTATAAACAGGGGGAGAGCGCCATCCGGAACTTTGCGCCATCCGGAACTTTGTGCATCCAGAATTTGCACCATCCAGAATTTACGCCATCCGGATTATTTACGCCATCCGGAACTTTTTGCCGTCAGGAACGTTTTGCCGTCAGGATATATCACCTATCCCCTTCACCGCCAACTCCTATAAACAAATTCGCCACCTTGTTTTAGTTTCTTCACCACATCAGTAATTTCAGCAACTACGCGCTGAAGTTCTTGCAAAACTTCGCGGTTCTCAAAGCGGAGGAGGCGAATGCCGAATTCATGGAATAAGACTTGCGAACGGGTGACGTCACATTCATAACCCTCAATAGAATAATGAGGAGCACCATCCAATTCGATGGCGAGTTTTAATTCCGAAGAGTAGAAATCCAATATATAATTACCTGCTCCAAATTGCCGACGGAATTTCACCCCTTCAATCTGACTGTCTTTTAGCATACGCCACAAAACCGCCTCGGCAACCGTACCCTGCTTCCGCAAGTGCTGACGGAAGTTCTTTTGAGAGGTGGGGTTTGATTTGAATGGTGGTTTGGGCATGAGGGAAAGTTTAAGTTAGGGGAATATTGTCGGGGGGGGGGAATTGTCGGGAGGACGGGAAATGACCGGAAGGCGCTCTCCCCCTGTTTATAGGGAGAGGGGACCAGCTTTGCTGGTGAGGGGGTGCAAAAAAGTGGGAAGTGAGGAGTGAGTAGTATGCCATGCGACACGTAGTCGCGGGGAGCAAAGGCAAAGGTACGAGATTATTATTGAATATAATTCTACTTATGAGTTAAATTCACTTGGTTAATTTCTCCACACTGTTTTGCACCCCCTCACCGCGGAGCGGTCCCCTCCCCCTATAAACAGGGGGAGAGCGCCATCCGGATTACTTCCCTCATCTCACATCCCTCACCTCTCAACTCTCATCCCTCAACTCTAAACCCTCAACTCTAAACCCTCAACACACAACACACAAAAAGGGCAGCCCTTGCGGACTGCCCTTATGTTTATAAGGAGTGTGTTAATTACTTAACAACCTTCTTACCGTTGATTACATAGATACCAGCGGGGAGGTTCTTAGTAGAGTTGAGACGTACACCAGAGATAGTGTAAACACCAGTCTTAGCAGTTTCTACAACTTCAACACCTTCGATAGCGTTGAGACCATCGATATCGAGCTTAGTAGTAATCATTACAGCGTCGGGATTAGCAGGAGCTGCGTCAAGGATGGGCAAGCTGTTACCATCGATGTAAGCAGAGAGAGGAGCAATAGTAGCTTGCTTTTCTTCGCCATTAGTTACCGTATTCTTTGTAGAAACAATCATACGAGTAAGACCATCGATAACACCGAACTTAGGAGCTACTTCTGTAGAGAAGATTGTGCTTACCAAACCGTTAACATTCTTGCTTTCGTAGCTGTAGTTGAAGTCAGATTCAGCAACAGTTGTCTGTTCGAATTCGTACTTAACATACTTAGCATCAGCACCAGCTCTTAAGAGGTAGGGAGTACCTGCAACGAGCTGAGTACCAGTTTCGATAGGATTGAAGTAAATAGCCTTATTTTCTTCACCTTCGTAGTAACCAGCAACTTCGTAGAGCTTCACATCATCGGGCTGCTGATAGTACATAGCATCGTAGGGGAATGTGATGAACTGGTCAGCACCTGCAGTTACGTAGAAGTAGTTTTCACCGTACATGAAGTCTTCAAGAGAAACGGGTTCGAGACGGAATGTAGAGTTATCACTACCACCTGCGCTATTCCATGCTACGAGATCACCAACAGTGCTATTAGCCTGAGAGTTGATATTGAAGTAAAGAGCCTTACCATCTACAGAGTCAGTACCTACAACAAAGTTGAAAATACCACCATTTCTCAAACCGTCAGCCTGGAGTGTGATTTCAGCTTCGTCCTGAGTCAACTGAATCTTACCACCTACGCGCAAGCAACCCTGAGCATAGAGACCGTTACCGAGTGAACGGAGAGACAACTTGTTGTTTTCACCTACCTTCACATACCAAACTGAAGAGATAGAGTTAGTGAACTGAGGATTGTCTACGTATGTAGTATCGCCATCAGTTACCTGCATCATCAACTTAGCAAAGTCTGCGCGGAGAGCCTTCTGATCCTTAGTATCAGCAGCGTTACGACCTGTGTGGAGGATAGCATCCTTGTAGTTTGCAGCATCAACACGGATCTGGTAGTAACCTGATTCGGGCATTACGAGAGTCTTCAATACTGCTTCCTTCGCAGCGTCGATCTTAGCAATACCTTCATTGATAACATCAAGTGTCATTACGGGAGCGATAGTACCCTTAACTTCTTCTACGATTTCCTGGAACTTAACAACTTCATCTTCGGGATAGAAACCAACTTCGCCTTCAGAGTCAGCGGGGAGGTTAGCACCAAGAGTTTCAGCAGCAGCAACTGCATCTGTGAGACGCTGAGGTTCGGGGAAGTTCTTGATGAATTCGTCAAGTGCCTTCTGGAGCGCAGTAATCTGAGCTTCTGTAGCCTTACCTTCAGCGAGCTGAGCTTCAGCTGCAGCCATCTGAGTTTCAAGAGCTGAGAGGATAGCATCGGGAACAACTGTGTTCAAAGAAGTTGCTTCGTCGTAAGTAGCAGTCCAGATACCCAATTCAGAGAATGCGAAGAACTGATTCTGTTCGTTATTCAAGTTGTTTACAGCATCCAAACGGATGTAACGATATGCAGCACCGCTAAGACCTGTAGCACCCATACCTACACCATTTGCAACCTTAGTAGAGTCAGTACCAGACACCTTGAGATAGTCGTAAGAGTAGTCTACGAGAACAGTACCTTCTGCAGTCCAGTTTGCAGCTACTTCTTCGTTGTAGGGATCGTCATTTGTACCATATACGTTCCACTTAGTTACCGCACGGTTCGCATTGAATTCACCAGTGTTACGCTTAAGCATCTTAATTGCAATAGCAGGAAGTTCAGTTGCAGCGCCGAGGTCAACAATCAAGTTGTGAGGCTTGGGTGAGTTACCATATGCACTCCAAGTTGAGTGGAAGTAAGTGTTGTAATCATTATCTGCCAAGTGGAGGATATTACCTTCAGTTGATTCAGGAGCGTTACAAGTAACATTGATAGTCTGAACAGGGTTACCTGCAGTATCAACAGCTTCAGTAAGCTTAACGAAACCGTGGTCTACGAAGTCACCATCACCAGTAATACCTTCGGGAGCCTTGTAAGATCTACCCTTCATGTAGTTCTCATAAGCACTGTCATATACTCCCTGGAGTTGTGTGTTAAGTTCGTACTGAGCAACTTCGTCCTTGATAGCGTCAACCAATGATTCGTCTACACCATAGAGGAAGAATGAGTTACCATCATCTTCGGGATACCAGTTACCGATCTTCTTACCGTTACCCTGGAAGTAGTTCCAAGAACAGTCACGTTCACCGTTTGCATTGTAGTGCTTGAAGACTACAGTACCGGGGAATGCGTCAGAATATTCTACATTATAAGGTACAGCGTCAGCCAAATCACCAGTAGGAATACCAGCAGCATCGTTGTGACCAGAAGTCTTCACATACTTACCAGTACCGAAGTTCTTCACCAAGTAGTTATCCTTACCAGGAACTACAGAGAAGTACCAAAGATATCTTGAAGCTTCCAAAGTCAAGTCGATAGAACCATCTTCCTTACGAGGAATTTCAAAACCTTCTTCACCACGCATTACGCCACCATCATCGATGACACCAGCATTAGCACGCTTTACAACGAGGTAGTAGTAACCTTCCTTCATTTCATTAACCTTCAATGCTTCCATACCAGCAATCAAAGCGTTAAGAATTTCAGTAGGATCACCTTCACCATCTTGGTCATAAGCATTGAATGCTTCGATAGCAGCCTTAAGAGGTTCAACAGAAGTGGGATCGTACATACCGATACGGTCACCTACAGAAGTTTCGAAGAATTCTTCGGGGTTTTCGGGAAGGTTGTTGTCTGCCCAGTGATACAACAAGTCGCTGTCTTCCATGGGAACAGGTTCAGAAATGAACCAAGAGTTAGAACCCCATGTAGCCCAGAAAGTGTAATCACCCTGTACTTCGAGATAAACAGGATCGTGATCACCTTCAACCTGACCAACAATAGTTGTAGTCACCTTATCACGCATGATTACCATTGAATTTTCAAAAGGTACAGCAGCTTCACCTGAACCATCACCCTGACCTGTCCATACACGCCAGTTAGTCATGTAACCATCTACGCCATACTTTTCCTTGTTACGAGTTTCAGCAGGCTTTACAGACCACTTAGCAGCGAAAGCAACATCGTCAGTTGTTTGGATATAAGGTTTCTTATAATCCAACATGTCCGAAGTATCCAATCCGTCGTGAATCGCCTGGTCAGCGATATACAAACCAGATTCAGAGAACTTAATGTAGTAAAGAGAAACGGTTTCTCCGTCTTCTTCAAGAGTTCCTGCAGCCTCAAATTCGATGAGCGCAGCATCTGTGGGAAGGTCACTTGATTTTGTAAGGTAGTCTACGCCGTCATCATTGAGGAAGCGAGTACCATTAGCATCACATGACAAGAGGTAAGGGTAATTTTCTTCAAACTCCGTTACCGCATCACCCGCAGAATAGAACGTCTGTGCTGTTGCTACACCTGCGAACAACACAGCCAAAGAAAGTAAAAACTTCTTCATTTGCGTTTTGTTTAAAGTGATTAAAATAAAAAAGATAGATAGTTTCGTGGGGCAAAGTTACGAGTTTTTTTGGATTCCACACAAGAATTGCCATTTTTTTTCGGTTTGGCATGACGGTTTTACAAAATGAGGCGATGAGAAACTCGCTCTTACTTTGAGTGACCAACAGGCATTAACAGGCAATGACAGGTGTTAACGGGCAATGGCAGGTGTTAAAGGCAATGACAGGCCTTAACAGGCAACAACAAGCCATAACAAAAGTTACACAGAACAATTAATCCCCACCCGACTAGGTATTACTTACTACTTACTACCTACTACTTCCTACCTACTACTTACTACCTACTACCTACTACCTACTACCTACTACTTCCCCCTTCCAACAACTCTTGGCACTGCTTATCATCACGCAACAATTGTAGGGCGCGTTGCACTACCACGTCTTTGCGAAGTTTGAAAAGGTATGATTTAGAAAGTCCGTAATAATTCGTAGCAACCAAACATTCGAGGAGGTCGCAGATCGGTTCTTTATTGCGATTGAGGAGCTCTTCCATATTAGGTTCAAGCGCCTTCTTCAAGGAATCCAATTCTTCAAGTTCGCCATACCCCTCATATTTTATAGCGTTAGCAAGCGTCTCCAGCATTCGCAAGGAACGGGGGTTATATTTGTAGGTTGACGATGCCACATACTTTTTAAATGCGTCAAAATCGGCATCCGTAAACGTATAAGTCTCCACCGCCACCTGGGGGTGCGTATTGCGATAATAAGCTGCGAAGTCTTCAACGACACGAGAGGTCAACAGGTCGTAAGCAAACGAAGGAAGGGTATCTTGAACCATCACACTGTCGGGCATCACACCACCGCCATCCTTCACCGCACGCCCTCCTGCAGTATAAAAAGTCTTTGCCAAACTGTCGGGCAAGTGCTTGGGGCGACCATCCTCCCCACGATTCTTAAAATCATAGGCCTGTATGCAACGTCCACTGGGGATGTAATATTTACTTGAGGTGAATTTCAGCAGTCCACCAAAAGGAAGGTCTAACGATTGCTGCACCAACCCCTTTCCATAAGTTCGTTCTCCAACGACAACCGCTCGGTCATAATCCTGAAGCGCACCCGCTGTAATTTCTGAAGCTGAAGCACTACCATCATCCACAAGCACCATGAGGGGTATTTTCGTATCCAGGGGTTCGTCTTGCGTTGAGAACACTTCTTCAAACTCTGCCAACTTTCCCTTGGTAGTCACTACCTTTGTACCATTAGGCATAAAGAAGCCCACAAGTTCCACCGCCTGCAGCACAAGTCCACCAGGATTTCCGCGCAAATCAAGCATCAGTCGCTTCATGCCCTGTTGCTTGAGCGCCACAAAGGCACGTCGCACATCGCGAGCCGTATTTTCCATAAAGGAAGACACCACAATGACGCCCACCTCATCGTCCAACATACCATAATAAGGAACGTTAGATACTTCAATCACGCGACGTGTGAGGGTTAACACCACCTCCTGTTCAACCCCAGGACGCTTCACTTTTAACGTAAAATTCGTTCCAGCATCACCACGGAGTTTGGAGGTCACACGTGTGGAGTAATCAGCGGGTGTTTCTCCCTCCTCACGCTTTATATCCTCACCATCAATCTCAAGAATAATATCACCGCTACGCACTCCTGCTTCGTAAGCAGGCATTCCTTCATAGGGATTACTAAAAGTACAGCGGTTATGGTCGGGATGAAAACCGATGGGAGAACCTATACCGGCATACTTACCTGTAGTAGACTCCAGAAACTCCTCGGTATCTTCCTCGGGAATATATTGCGTATAAGGATCCAAATTGTAGAGCATATACTGAATGCCATCGTCAATCACCTTCTTGGCATCCAGTGTATCTACATAATATACGTCAAGGTTAGAAAGCACCTGATTGAGTATGCGCAACTGGCGCGTAAACTTCAAATTTTGGTCGGTAAGCGTTTCCTGTGCACTCAACATGAGGGGACAAAGGAACAGCAAGAATAGGAAACGACACTTTTTCATAATACTATATATAATATATAATGAGGAGGATATTCTTAAAACGATATAGAAATTGACTTGTAATGACTATCATACACCCCTCCCACGTAAAGTTTCATCGTTAGAAAGACGCGTATATTAGCAGAACCATTTCGGTTGTGTTTTAGGTTTCAACCACCCTTTAGGAAACCTTTTCACAAAAAAATATGCAATTTTTCATGCAAAGATATTGTTTATTTCGAAAATAAGCAGTACTTTTGCAACGCAATTAGCAAAAAGCATATTCTTCTGCTTCAGTAGCTCAGTTGGTTAGAGCACCTGACTGTTAATCAGGGGGTCGTTGGTTCAAGCCCATCCTGAAGCGCACAAAGCGTCATCCGCAACGGGTGACGCTTTTTTGTTGCACAAAAATGCGTGGTTTTATTCTCACGGAAAGGCAGAAAGCGGAGCAAAGTTATTAGATGTCATTTCCAATTTTATTTCCACGCCTGGTAATTTTATTTCCAACCCTGGTAATTTTATTTCCAAGGCATGGAAATAAAAATACCAAGCATGGTATTTTATGTTCTCGGCATGGTATTATATTTTCTTGGTATGTTGACCGCGAAAGTTCGTTTGTATTTATCTGGAACCACTAATGAACACAAATGCGCACTAACCGAAGGTTGCGCAAGTCAATATCCATCTGGTCTAAATACCACCGTATGACATTAAAACAAACGAGTTTTCGTGGACAACCGAAGATCACGCAAGTATCACTTATATTATTGCCTAAAGAATCTCACTCGCTAAATGACGCTGAAGGCGTCCCCGCTCGGTAACTTAAAAAAATTTCACTCGCGGAATGACGCTGAAGGCGTCACCGCTCGGTAACCGGGTGGTTTGAGCAGAGCGAATACCCCCGGATTGGTATCAGAGAGTAGTCGCACTCTGAAAGAGTGCCCCAACACCTGGTATACCTTGTTGTTCGGGCACCCCTCCAGGGTGCGATGCTAATAGGTTCCTCACCGGGGGTACTCGCTTTGCTCGCACGCCCTGGTTACTGAGCGGAGACACCTTCGGCGTCTTGAGCATCCGAATTTAGTAGATTTTCAATTATTGCTTCTTAAGAAGCAATAAAAAAAAGAAAAGTCGCAGGTTGCATAGCAACTTGCGACTTTCTGTGCTCGAAGCGGGACTCGAACCCGCACAGGCGTTTCTGCCCAAGGGATTTTAAGTCCCTCGTGTCTACCATTCCACCATTCGAGCTCCGTAGAATGGAAAAAGCAGAGCTAAACCGCGGTTTGCTCTGCTTTTGGGTGAGCGGAAAACGAGACTCGAACTCGCGACCCCAACCTTGGCAAGGTTGTGCTCTACCAACTGAGCTATTTCCGCAATGTGGAAATCTTCCTTTCAGTAAGTTTTCCTTGTGCTGAGTGAAGAGGAGGAGACTCGAACTCCCACGTCACAATTGACACTACCCCCTCAAAGTAGCGCGTCTACCAATTCCGCCACCTCTCCGTCTTAGCGAGTGCAAAGTTACGCATTTCTTCCAAACTGACAAGGGGAATGCTAAAAAAAATGCAGTTTTTTTGTGTTTTTTCCTGTTTTAGCACACTCTAGACGAACGAAAGAACGGGAAAACACCCTACTCTACCACAGAATTTACAACGATTACCATCAACACAAAGGCGGTGATAGCGACATAGAGCCAGTCACGCTGTTTCACAAAATCAAAGAACGAAAGCACCACGCGCATAATGGGGGTGAGCAACAGGGCGATTACACCCAGTTGGATGAGACTCTCGGAATTTCCCGCCCATGCCCCTTGGAGGATTCCCGTAAAGGTGGTGGTGGCTGGGTTTTGCGTGTCGGCATACGAGAACGACTGATATTTTTCTGTGTCAAGGAGTTCGGTGCCGTGCTGTATGAAATAAAAGATGCCGCCTATGCCCGCCAAAATGCTGGCAATAGTTACGCCGAGGCGGAGGGTGCGACTGATAAGGATTTGCATAGGGTTGGAAGTTATAAAATCCGGATGGCGCTCTCCCCCTGTTTATAGGGATTTCCGTCCCCCGATAACGGGGGAAATGAAGGGGTGGGGACCGCCTTGGCGGTGAGGGGGTGCTGTTTATAGTGAGAAGTTAGGGGTATGCCGTGCGGGATGTATTCTTGCACCCCCTCACCAGCAGAGCTGGTCCCCTCCCCCTATAAACAGGGGGAGAGCGCCATCCGGAGTATCCGGAGTGTTTAATCAACTAAAACTGGCCGTTGATGCCTTGCCAGATCATATTCACCGCCACCATCAATACGGCGACGCTGAAGATTTTGCGGAGGAGGCGGACGTCAAGGCGCTTTAGGAGGCGTGCGCCCGTGAGTGCTCCGAGCAGAACGCCTATCATCACGGGACACGCAATGCCGGGGTCTATGTTTCCGCGCTGCAGATACACTACGGCTGATGCACATGCCGTTACGCCCATCATAAAGTTAGAGGTGGTGGTACTTACCTTAAAGGGGACTTTCATGAGATTGTCCATGGCAATCACCTTCAGAACTCCACTACCGATGCCGAGGATTCCCGAGAGCGCTCCTGCAATGGTCATTACGCCGAAACCACCACCCACGTTGCGCAGTTCGTAATAGCGCTTCGTGCCGTCCTTCTGCGGGGCTGTACCAAAGAGTTTCAGGCGACGTGCGGCTTCAGAACCCTTTACGCCCTCATGGTCTTGCTTCTTCACCATCTGCATAATACCTGTAAGCATCAGCGTACAACCAAAGATTACGGCAATCACGTTATTATTAAGGTAATACGCCACGAAAGCTCCGATGACGGCACCAATTACTGTGGCGATTTCCAGGAACATGCCGAGACGGATATTTGTAATCCCCTCCTTTACATAAGCACTACCCGACCCCGAACTGGTGGCGATGGAAGCCACAAGTGCTGCTCCCACAGCGTAGTGGAAGTCGATGCCGAGCACGAGGGTGAGCAAGGGGATGATGACTACCCCACCGCCGAGTCCGGTCAGCGAACCCAGCAAGCCTGCGGCATAGGCGCCTATAAGAATGATAAGGGTAAAAGTAAGTATGGTCATAATATTGTTAGTAGACGAGTAGACAAGTAGACGAGATGGTTACAGAGTTAAACGACAGTAGGTTCAATGAGTGGATATGCGCAAAAAGGAGTCCGCTACCTATCTCGTCTACTCGTACCTATAAACTTGTTTACTAAAACTGCTACTCCATCCCAAATTTAGGGTCATCAAAAAGTGTTTGTTGCCCTTCACCCAACTGGTTAAAGGTCTTACGGTGAATGGGGGTAAGTCCGTGCTGTCGGATGCCCTCGCGGTGTTGCTTCGTGGGGTAACCCGCATTCTTATCCCAACCGTAATGGGGGTAAAGCGTGTGTTGCTCCGCCATGTAGTCGTCGCGGTAAGTTTTGGCAAGAATACTCGCGGCAGCAATAGAGAGGTACTTGCCATCCCCTTTGACTATCGTGGTGTGGGGCAAGTCTTGATACTTCTTAAAACGGTTGCCGTCCACAATCACGTACTCGGGGCGCACCTTCAGCGCGTCAAGAGCGCGGTGCATCGCCAGGATGGAGGCATTGAGGATGTTGATTTGGTCTATCTCCTCGGCGGTTACAACGCCCACTGCCCACGCCACAGCATCCCGCTCTATCTGTTCACGCAGGGCATAACGCTTCTTTGCCGAAAGCTGCTTGGAGTCGTTCAGCAACTCATTCTGATAATCAGGGGGCAGAATAACTGCAGCGGCATACACACTACCCGCCAAGCAGCCACGCCCGGCTTCGTCGCAACCTGCTTCGATGAGGTTTGAGGTGTTGTATAAGGGGGAAAGCATGGGGGGAAAGGTAACAAGAACCGGACGGCGCTCTCCCCCTGTTTATAGGGGGAGGGGACCACGTAGTGGTGAGGGGGTGCTATTTTAGTGAGTAGTTAGGAGTGAGTAGTTAGGAGTATGCCGTGCGGGGTGTGTTCAGCACCCCCTCACCAGCAGAGCTGGTCCCCTCCCCCTATAAACAGGGGGAGAGCGCCGTCCGGTACTTTTTTCTACACTATTTAAGTCAGTCTATTTATTCTATCAAAACATCTGCCTTACCCGATCCAACGCCTTGACGAAGGCATCAATTTCTTCCTTTGAGGTATAAAGCGCAAAGGAGGCGCGCGCCATGCTCTCTACGCCATAGCGCTGCATGAGGGGTTGGGCGCAGTGGTGGCCCGTGCGGATGGCTATGCCAAGGCGGTCGAGGAGGGTGCCGAGGTCGAGGGGGTGAATATTGCCGATGTTGAATGCCACAACAGCGTCCTTATCGGGTGCGGTTCCGAAGAATCGAAGGTCGGGAATGGCACTCATTTGCTCCATGGCGTAACGCGTGATTTCGCGTTCGTGAGCAGAGATGTTGTCCATGCCAATGGCACTTACGTAATTGAGGGCCGTAGCCAAGGCATGCGTACCCACATAATCGGGAGTACCCGCTTCAAACTTGAAAGGCAGACGTTCGTAGGTAGTTTTCTCAAACGTGACGCGCGCAATCATTTCGCCACCACCATGATAAGGGGGCATTTCGTTGAGCAGTGCTTCTTTGCCGTAGAGTACTCCAATGCCTGTGGGACCATACACCTTATGACCGCTGAACACAAAGAAGTCGCAGTCGATATCCTGCACATCCACGGCAAAATGCGGGGTGCTCTGCGCACCATCAACGAGAATTTTCGCCCCATGTTCGTGGGCAATGCGCGCAAGTTCCTTGACGGGGTTCACCGTACCGAGCACGTTGCTTACGTGCGCCACACTCACCAATTTCGTGCGCTCTGTAAAGAGATTCTTATAAGCCTCCATGTCCAGGCATCCCTCATCCGTAATGGGGATTACCTTTAAGACGATTCCCTTACGGTCGCGCAACAGTTGCCAAGGCACAATATTAGAATGGTGCTCCATCGTACTCACAATTACTTCATCGCCCTCACGGAGGAACGCCTCGCCGAAACTGCTGGCCACGAGATTGATGCTCTCCGTAGTGCCACGCGTGAAAATAATTTCTGCCGTAGAATGCGCGTTGATGAATTGGCGCACTACCTCGCGGGCTGCCTCATGGCGGTCCGTAGCCTTTTGCGAAAGGTAATGCACACCGCGATGCACATTCGCATTCACACAACTGTACATCTCGGAAATGGCGTCAATCACGCAGTGCGGTTTCTGCGTGGTTGCGGCATTATCAAGATACACCAGTGGGCGCTTGTAGATGAGTTGGGAAAGTATGGGAAAATCTTCTCTGTTCATGAATGGAAATCGTTACTTACACATTTTGCAACCCTCACACTTTTGAAGTGCTCCGCGGAAACGGAGTTCCACAAGGTGAGCGAGGCGGTCGCGCAAGTGTTCGGGTTCGATGCGTTGGAGTACTTCATTTACAAACGCGTGTTGGAGGAGCAAGCGGGCTTCACTCTCTGCGATACCACGCTGACGCATGTAAAAAAGCGCGTTTTCATCGAGCTTTCCGATGGTAGAACCGTGGTTACACTTCACATCGTCGGCATAGATTTCAAGCATGGGTTGCGAGAACGCACGCGCCTCGGGAGACGCACAAAGGTTGGCATTCGTTTGCTGCGAAGTAGTTTTCTGCGCATCCTGACGAACAAGCACCTTACCCGCAAATGCACCTACACTTTCGCCATCCAGCACATACTTGAAGAGCATATCGCTATTGCAATTGGGAGCAATGTGTTCCACCACCAAGTGGTTGTCCACACGTTCTTTACCACCCGTAATCACAGCACCTGACGTATGACTCTCTGCATATTCGCCGAGCAAACGTACACGCACTCTGTTGCAGGTACGTCCCGTGTGGAGCGTCACACCGTTCATCGTCACGCGACTGTTTGCCTGTTGGTCAATATAGTAATGCGCAAACTTATCGTGGTTGTCGCCGTTCTCCTCAATAGTGCAAAGGTCAATCTTCGCATCTTTGGCGGCAAAGACCTCTGTCACCATGGTGGTAAGGTAAGCCGTCGAACCTGCTGTGTGGTCGCAAAGAATGATTTGCGCTTCA
This sequence comes from Alloprevotella sp., assembly GCA_045632685.1. GTDB lineage: Bacteria > Bacteroidota > Bacteroidia > Bacteroidales > Bacteroidaceae > Alloprevotella. The sequence goes on along the minus strand of JAZQXB010000056.1, from coordinate 20,373 downwards.
GCACCTTCCTCGGCTACAATTAAGAGGCGGCGGTTGGAGAGCATGGGATGCTGGGCATCACAAACATTCACAATCTGAACGGGGTGCTTCAAGGCGGTGTGGGCGGGGAGGTAAATCAGCAAACCATCCTGCGCAAGCATCGTATTGAGCACAGCAATGCCATCTTCATTAGCGGCAGCACGATTGTAATATTCCTCGATGAAATCGCCACTTTCTGCAAGTCGCTGAATACGCACACCCTCGGGAAGATGTGTATTTTCGGGCATGGAGATGGGCGTGTCGTTCACCACAAAAAGAAGGGTGGTGCTCAAGTTGGGGACATTACACTTGTAAGTAGCGTAAGCATCTACGTTAGGAGCAAGGCGCTGCAAATTCACCCCATAATCAGGAGCGAAGGCCGCCTGCACGTCGGTGTAGCGATACTCCTCCGTGCGCTTGGTGGGGAGTCCCTTTTCTTCAAGCGTTACAGCCGCACCTTCACGTGCAGCATTCATCACCGCACAACTACCCTTGTCGAGCAAGGCACGGTGATCCTTGAAAAGTTGTATGTATTGTTTTGAGTTGGGCATAGAGGGGAAAGGAGAAAGGAGAAAGGAGAAAGGAGAAATCTGCGAGTAAGCGAGAGCAGCGCCAAGTTTACTTGAGCGTTGCCGAGCGTAAGCAGATTCAAGACCGCAAAGCGGGATTAAAGGAGAAATCTGCGAATAAGCGAGAGCAGCACCAAGTTTACTTGAGCGTTGCCGAGCGTAAGCAGATTCAAGACCGCAAAGCGGGATTAAAGAAGAAAGGTTATGCGGGACTCACATCGTTTACCTCGCAAACCATCTTGTCTACTCGTTTACTATAAACTCGTCTACTAAATATCGGAATTCATTACCTCTTCTTTAATCCAGTCGAAGCCACGCTCTTCGATTTCATAACCAAGCGCCGCTGTGCCTTCTTTCACGATGCGACCGTTTACGAGCACGTGTACGAAGTCGGGTTTGAGGTAATCGAGCATACGCTGATAGTGGGTAATCACCATTGCGCTGGTTTTCTCCGTACGGAGCATATTGAACCCTTCTGCCACAATGCGGAGCGCATCGACGTCAAGACCAGAGTCTGTCTCGTCAAGAATAGAGAAACAAGGTTCAAGCACCGCCATTTGGAAGATTTCATTGCGTTTGCGTTCACCGCCCGAGAACCCTTCGTTCACGCCACGACTCATAAAGTGGGCATCCAATCCCACGAGTTTACGCTTTTCCTTCAAGAGTTTCAAGAACTCGGCAGCAGGGATGGTGGGTTCGCCAAAATAGGCACGCTTGGCATTTATCGCTGCGCGCATGAAGTTGGTCATGGATACCCCAGGGATTTCCGTAGGTGCCTGGAACGACATAAAGATGCCTTCATGCGCACGATCTTCGGGAGAAAGCGCCAATAGGTCCTTGCCGTTAAACGTAATCGAACCCTCGGTCACAGTATATTTAGGGTTACCCACGAGCACATTGCTCAACGTACTCTTTCCCGAACCGTTGGGACCCATCAAGACGTGCACCTCACCATCACCAATCGTGAGGTTCACCCCCTTGAGTATTTCCTTGCCTTCTACAGAGGCGTGTAAGTTTCTTATTTCAAGCATAGTTTTTATGGATTTTCCGGATTATAACGGGCAAAATTACTTATTTATTTTTACACGCGAAAGAGAGGAGAAAGGAAATGAGAAAGGAGAAAGGAAAAAGGAGAAATCTGCGAGTGAGCGAGAGCAGCGCCAAGTTTACTTGAGCGTTGCCGAGCGTAAGCAGATTCAAGACCGCAAAGCGGGATTAAAGGAAAAATCTGCGTGAGAGGTTTAGGTATTGATTATTCACCTAAAAAGTTATCCCCCGCATGGTCTTTCTCCTTTCTCATTTCTCATTTCTCATTTAAAAAAACGCTATATATAATGTGTAGTATAATATTTTTTTCTACTTTTGCGCCAAAATAAACTTGACTATGCAAAAGAATCTTGTAATTGTTGAGTCTCCCGCCAAGGCAAAAACTATTGAAAAATTCTTGGGGGATGACTACAAAGTCTTGTCCAGTTTCGGACACATTCGCGACTTAAAGAAGAAGGATTTCGGTGTGAACCTCAACACGTTCCAGCCGGAATATGAGATACCCTCCGACAAGCAACACGTAGTGAGCGATCTTCGCGCCGCAGCGAAGAAAGCAGAGAATGTGTGGCTCGCATCCGATGAAGACCGCGAGGGAGAAGCTATTTCATGGCACCTTGCGGAAGTATTAAACATCAACCCTGCGCAGGCGAAGCGTATCGTGTTTCACGAAATTACGAAGCCCGCAATCCTTGAAGCCATCAAGCACCCCCGCAGCATTGACCTCAACCTGGTAGATGCACAGCAGGCACGCCGCGTGTTGGACCGCCTGGTAGGTTTCAAACTTTCACCCGTACTTTGGCGCAAGGTGCGTCCGAGTCTTTCAGCCGGTCGTGTGCAGAGTGTGGCCGTACGCCTCATTGTGGAGCGCGAACGCGAGATAAGTTCGTTTGTAGCAGAGTCAGGCTACAAGATTACTGCCACGTTCTCCGTTCCCCAAGAAGATGGTACGGTAGCCACCATTAAGGCTGAACTTTCACAGCGCTTCAACACGCCCGAAGAGGCGGAGGCATTCTTGAATTCCTGCACCGCCTCATCATTCCGCGTGGCACAGATAACCAAGCGCCCCACCAAGCGCGTACCTGCACCTCCCTTCACAACGTCCACACTCCAGCAGGAAGCCGCACGCAAGTTGGGCTACCCTGTAGCACTTACCATGCGCGTAGCACAGTCGCTTTATGAAAGCGGACATATTACCTACATGCGTACGGACTCAATGAACCTCTCACAGCTCTGCCTCAACTCTTCGAAGAAGGTGATTGTAGAGCAGATGGGTAGTGAGTATCACAAGCGTCGCACGTATCAGACAAAGACCAAGGGTGCACAGGAGGCGCACGAAGCCATCCGTCCTACCTACATGGAAAACGATACCATTACGGGGTCTGTACAGGAAAAGCGTCTCTACAACCTTATTTGGAAGCGCACTATCGCCTGCCAGATGGCGGATGCGCAGTTGGAAAAGACAACCATCACCATCGACATGCTTGATGCAGAAGGAAAGGTTTCTCCGCTCAATTTCGTAGCACAGGGCGAAGTGGTCATCTTCGATGGTTTCCTTCAGGTATATCGTGAAAGCAGTGATGCCGACAACGATCAAGACAGCGACGAAGGTACATTACTCCCCGCATTAAACGAAGGGGATGTCCTAAAACAAGAAGAAGTAGTTGCTACGCAGCGCTTCACACAAGCACCTCCCCGATATACGGAAGCTTCACTCGTGCATAAGTTGGAAGAACTCGGTATTGGACGCCCCTCTACCTATGCCCCCACTATTTCAACGATTCAGCAACGCGAATACGTGGCAAAGGGTGATGGCGAAGGCATCAAGCGTGAGTACACCATCATGACACTTAAGAAGGGTAAGATTAAGAGTGTTCAGAAGAGTGAATCTGTAGGTTCTATGAAGGGTAAGTTGGTGCCCACAGATACAGGTTGCATCGTCAACGACTTCTTGCTCGTTAACTTCCCCGATATTATGAACTACAACTTCACGGCGCATGTAGAACAAGACTTTGACGCTGTGGCAGAGGGGAAGAAGAATTGGCAGGAGTTGATCAAAACCTTCTACAACGACTTTGACCCACAGGTAGAACGCGTTATTCAGGAGCGCACAGAAAAGAAGGTGGGCGAACGCGACCTTGGCGTTGACCCCGTCAGCGGTAAGCGCGTGATGGTAAAGATCGGTCGTTTCGGTCCGATGGTTCAAGTGGGCGAAGCTGGTGGCGACGAAAAGCCCATGTTTGCATCTCTCGGCAAATCGCTCAGCATGAGCACCGTGACTCTTGAAGAAGCACTCGAACTCTTTAAGTTGCCCCGTACGTTGGGTGACTTTGAAGAACACGCCATCGTTGTTAACACAGGTCGCTTCGGTCCCTATATTCAGCACAATAAGAAGTTTGTGTCACTGCCCAAGGGCGAAGACCCCATGAGTGTAACCTTGGAACGCGCTATTGAGTTGATTCAGGAAAAGCGCGATGCTGAAGTCAAGGCTGTGGTGAAGAAGTTTGACGAAGACCCCGAAATGGAAGTCAAGAACGGTCGCTTCGGTCCCTACGTAGCATACAAGGGAGTGAACTACAAACTCTCGAAGGCACAGGCGGCAAAGGCGGCAGACTTGACCTACGAGGAATGCTTGAAGCACGTAGAAGCGGAAGGCGAGAAGAAGAAAAAGAAGAAGTAACCACCCACGGGCAACTATGAAGGCAATTGTTATTGTTGGATATATGTGCGTGGGAAAGACCACTGTGGGGCGCTCACTGGCCAAGCAATTAGGATGCAGTTTCTATGACCTTGACTGGTACATTGAAGAGCGCTTCCGCAAAAAGGTGCCGCAGATTTTTGCCGAACAGGGCGAAGAAAAGTTCCGCGACCTGGAACGTCGCATGCTCCACGAGGTGGCGGAGTTTGAGAATGTGGTAGTTTCCTGCGGTGGAGGTACCCCCTGCTTCTTTGACAATATGACCTATTTGAACGAGACGGCAACAACCGTTTATATGAAAGCATCGGTTGAAACAGTCTTGGAACACCTACGAATCAGCAAAGGCGAGCGCCCCTTGCTCACGGGTAAGAGTGAGGAAGAATTGCGCACCTTTGTAACCGAACAATTGGCAGCGCGCGAACCTTACTACGCGCAAGCACAATATACCGTAAATATTGATGTACTTCATGACGCACAGCGCGTGAATGATGTGGCATCAACCATCAAGAATTTAATTATGGGTTGAGGTTTGAGGGTTGAGGTTATAAGGTTATGAGGTTATGAGGTTTTAAGGACCTTAAAGACCCTAAAGACTTTTAACCCCCTCTACCCACTTTTCCACTCCACCCCTCTAAAATCTCAATCATTATGCGTAAATGGCGAATTGAAGATTCTGAAGAGCTCTACAACATCAAAGGATGGGGCGTAAACTATTTTGGCATCAACGATAAGGGAAACGTGTACGTTGCGCCCCGTAAGGATGGTGTACAGATAGACCTTAAGGAAGTGATTGACGAACTGGCTACGCGCCACATTCAGGCGCCCGTTCTCCTTCGCTTCCCTGACATTCTTGATAACCGTATCGAGAAGACCAACGAATGCTTTGTAAAGGCAGGTAAAGAATATAATTTCCAGGGCGACCACTTTATCATCTTCCCTATTAAGGTGAATCAGATGCGCCCTGTCGTTGAGGAAATCATTTCTCACGGTAAGAAATACAACCTCGGACTTGAAGCGGGTTCGAAGCCTGAACTCCATGCCGTATTGGCAACAAATATGGATTCTGACTCGCTCATTATCTGTAACGGTCACAAGGACCAGAACTTTATCGAGATGGCGCTGCTCGCACAGAAGATGGGCAAGCGCGTGTTCCTCGTTATTGAAAAACTCCCTGAATTAAAGATTATCGCAGAAACCGCAGAGAAGTTAGGTGTACGCCCCAACCTCGGTGTGCGTATTAAGTTGGCTTCCAACGGTTCGGGAAAGTGGCAGGAAAGTGGTGGCGACGCCTCAAAGTTCGGTCTTAACTCTTCCGAACTCCTCCAAGCCCTTGAAATGCTCGACAAGATGGGTATGCGCGAATGCCTTCAGTTGATGCACTTCCACATTGGTTCGCAGATTACAAAGATTCGCCGTATCTCAACAGCCCTTCGCGAAGCTGCACAGTTCTATGTGCAACTCAACGCTATGGGTTTCAACGTGAAGTTTGTAGACTGCGGTGGTGGTCTTGGTGTAGACTACGACGGTACGCGTTCCAGCAACTCTGAAAGTTCGGTAAACTATAGCATTCAGGAGTATGTCAACGACTGCGTTTACACGTTCGTGGAAGCAGCAAACAAAAACAACATCCCCCACCCCAACATCATTACCGAAGGTGGACGTTCGTTGACAGCACACCACTCTGTGCTCATCATTGACACGCTTGAAAGTGTGAGTGTTCCGCAGATGCCCGAGGACTTCCAGCCTGGCGAGAACGACCATAAGTTGGTGCACGACCTCACAGAAATTTGGGACAAACTTTCTTCGCGTTCGATGCTTGAAGACTGGCACGACGCTGAAGACATTCGCGAAGAAGCGCTCGACCTCTTCCGCCACGGCATCATCGACCTCAAAACGCGTGCACAGATTGAGAGTCTCTACTGGGCGATTTCTCGTGAAGTAGCGGAATTGGTACACCATCAGAAGCACGCTCCCGAAGAATTGCGCAAGTTGGATAAGGAGATGTCCGACAAGTACTTCTGCAACTTCTCACTCTTCCAGTCTATGCCCGACTCTTGGGGTATCGACCAACTCTTCCCCATCATGCCGATTTCACGCCTCAACGAGCGTCCCACACGTAGCGCTACCATTCAAGATATTACCTGTGACTCGGACGGTAAGATCTGTGCGTATGTGAATCACAACCAGCAGACGAATTACATTCCTCTTCACGCAATGAAGAATGGCGAGCACTACTACATCGGTGTGTTCCTCGTGGGTGCGTATCAGGAAATTTTGGGTAACATGCACAACCTCTTTGGCGATACTAACGCTGTCCACCTTTCGGTTGATAAAGATGGTTATGTCATAGAGCGCACGATTGACGGGGAAACCGTTGCTGACGTTTTGGAATACGTACAGTATGATCCCAAGAAGTTAGTGCGTCGCCTTGAAATCTGGGTGAGCAAGGCCATTAAGGAAGGTAAAATCACCGAGGCGGAAGGTAAGGAATTTATTTCCAATTACCGTGCAGGTCTCTACGGATACACGTATCTTGAATAAGGTTATAAGGTTGAAGGTCGCTGCGCTTGCAGGTTTTAAGATTTTAGGACGATGCTGACCGAATGGAATCTTATCACCTCGACCCCAGACCTCATAACCTCAAACCTCATAACCTATTTATGAAAGATAAACTTACAATCATAAAAGTGGGTGGCAAGATTGTCGAAAATAGCGACAGTCTTGCTTCACTGCTTAAAGACTTTTCTGCCATTGAGGGATATAAACTCTTGGTGCATGGTGGCGGCAGAACAGCTACAGACATTGCCGCACGTTTGGGCATTGAAACTACAATGGTCAACGGCCGTCGCGTTACCGACCAGGCGATGCTTGAGGTCGTAACGATGGTGTATGGAGGATTGGTAAACAAGCGTATTGTTGCTGGTCTTCAAGCACATGGTGTGAATGCCCTTGGACTTACAGGCGCAGACATGAACGTGATTCGCTCGCAAAAGCGCCCTGTAAAGGATGTTGATTACGGTTTCGTGGGCGACGTGAAAGAAGCCGACGGTGCTCGTTTGGCTTCGCTGATTCGTTCGGGAGTAACACCCGTCATGGCACCTCTTACGCACGACGGCGAAGGTAACTTGCTCAACACGAATGCCGATACGATTGCGGGTGAAACGGCAAAGGCCTGCGCGCAACACTTTGACACGACCCTCGTTTATTGCTTTGAGTTCCCTGGAGTGATGCGCAATCCCGAGGATGAGACTTCTGTGATTCCCACTATCAATGCCGAATCGTTCCAAGCACTTGTTGCCGACGGCACTATCTCTGGCGGGATGATTCCCAAGATTGAGAATGCCCTTCAAGCGGTAAACGCTGGGGTCAAAGAGGTGGTTATTACAAAGGCTGACGCTATTGGAAAAGACGGTGGCACAACCATATTTTAGTAGACGAGTATACGAGGTACAAGTAGACCAGAAAGTCACACGCATTCAACGTGTGCTTAACCTTAAAGACTTTTGAGACCTTAAGGACCTTAAAGCCCCTCATTTCCTCATCCCTTATAACCTCATAACCTCCTATGATTAGCAACTATGAAATAATGGCGCCCGTCGGGTCGCGCGAATCCCTTCACGCGGCTCTCAAAGCTGGTGCCGACTCTATATACTTCGGCATTGAGAGTCTGAACATGCGTGCGCACTCTGCCACAAAGTTCACCATTGCCGACTTGCGCGAAATTGCGGAACTCTGCAACGAGCGCGGGGTGAAGTCTTACCTCACCGTAAATACCATTATCTACGGCGAAGACCTCCCCATGATGCGCAAAATTTGTGATGCCGCAAAAGAAGCGGGTATCTCTGCCGTCATCGCAAGTGACGTAGCCGTGCTTACCTACTGTCATGAAATTGGTCAGGAGATTCACCTTTCTACGCAACTCAACATCTCGAACATCGAAGCCTTGAAATTCTATGCCCGCTACGCAGACGTGGTCGTTTTGGCGAGAGAACTGAACATGGATCAGGTTCGTGAAATCTACGATGAGATAGAGCGTCAGGACATTCGCGGACCTCGTGGCGAGCGCATCCGAATTGAAATGTTCTGCCACGGAGCTTTGTGCATGGCGGTGAGTGGCAAGTGCTACCTTTCGCTCGACAATCTCGGCCGTTCGGCAAATCGTGGCGAGTGCATGCAAGTATGTCGCCGTGGTTACATCGTTACCGACCGCGAAACGGGTGTTGAACTCGCCGTGGATAATAAGTACATCATGAGTCCCAAGGACTTGAAGACCGTAGGCTTTATTGATAAGATGATGCACGCAGGTGTGCGCGTCTTCAAGATAGAAGGCCGTGCGCGCAGTGCGGAATATGTTTACAAGGTGGTGAAGTGTTACAAGGAAGCCATTCAAGCGGTGCTCGATGGCACTTACACCGAGGAGCGCATTGCGGAATGGGATGCCGAACTCACAACAGTCTTCAACCGCGGCTTTTGGGATGGTTATTATCAAGGACAGCGCCTTGGTGAATGGAGTAAGAAATACGGTTCTAACGCTACGGAGAAGAAGACCTATATTGGTAAGAACATCAAATACTTTTCTAAACTCGGCGTAGCGGAATTTTTGATTGAGGCGGGTGAACTGAATGTGGGCGATAAGTTACTCATTACGGGCCCCACCACTGGCATTATCTTCGTCACGGCAGAAGAAATCCACACCAACGGACCTGTTCAGAGCGCCAAGAAGGGCGAGTACATCGCCATCAAGGTTCCTGAAAAGGTACGCCCATCTGATAAACTTTATAAGATTGTTCCGAATGATTAGTTGGGAGGTTATGAGGTTTTAAGGTCGCTTCGCTTTAAGGTTCTAAGGCTATGCAGATTGGAATTTTCCCTTACAACCTTACAACTACAGAATTGCAGACTGGATAGTCCCATAAAACCTCATAACTACAGAATCGCAGACTGGACAGTCCCTCAAAACCTTAAAACCTCATAACCTTATAACCTTAACTCCTCATGCAACACCTGCTTTTCGACTTTGGCGGTGTACTTGTTGACCTCGACAAGCAACGCTGTATCAAGGCTTTTGCCGAACTCGGTTTTGACATCGTGCCCTACCTCGGCACCTACCAACAGGGCGGTTTCTTCTCCGACTTTGAACGTGGAACGATTACAACAGAGGAGTTCTGCGACATCATTCGTGAGAAGAGCAATAACCCTGCCTTGACCAATGAACAAATCGTTGGCGCATGGGAACGCTACTTGTTGGATGTACCCGTAGAGCGCCTTGAAATGTTGCTCCGCTTGAAGGAGAAATACACCCTTCATGTGCTTTCAAACACGAATCCCGTGCACTGGAGCATGGCGGAGAACGGATATTTCCGCTACAAGGGATTACAGGTTAAGGACTTCTTTGACAAAGTGTTCCTCAGCTGCGAACTCGGCGTAGAAAAGCCTCATCCCGAAATCTTTGAAAAGGTCGTTGCAGGCATTGGTTGCCCTGCTGACGACATTCTCTTCTTTGATGATTCGGAAGTAAACTGTGAAGCCGCCCGTAAGTGCGGACTTCAAGCGGTGCTTGCCCCTGCAAACAGCGCTTGGTTACCTACGGCAGAAGCGTTGTTGTAGATAGAGTACAGAGCACAGAGCACAGAGTACAACTACCATCCGGATGGAAGAACTACTAACTACTCACTACTAACTCCTCACTATCCCCAAGATGATTGCAACCATCGGTTTTTTTGACGGTGTTCACCAGGGCCACCACTACTTGCTGCGCAACCTCGTTGAAGTTGCGCAAGCGAAGGGTTGTTCCTCTATGGTGATTACCTTTACGGAACATCCGCGCCGTGTGTTGCAGAAAGACTATATACCACAGTTGCTCACCAGCAATGCAGAGAAGGAGATTTACATCAAACAAGCGGGGGTGGATGAAGTTGTTTTCCTCGATTTCACCGCTGAATTTGCCCAACTTTCGGCACAGCAGTTCATGAAGGACTACCTCAAAGAGCGCTTTGGCGTAACAGGTCTTCTCATTGGGTATGACCATCATTTTGGAAACAACCAACAGGAGGGTTTTTCCGAATATCAGCGCTACGGAGCAGAGATTGGCATAGAAGTAATCCTTTGCGAAGGTTTCAAGGTGGAAGAACATCGTGTGAGCAGCACCGTTGTGCGCAATCTGCTCTATGCAGGTGATGTGGCAGAGGCAGAAAAATGCTTGGGCAGACGCTATACGTTAAAAGGAACAGTAGTGGAAGGGCGCAAGGTCGGTCGTAAATTAGGTTTTCCCACTGCCAATCTGCGCGTGGATACACCCTTTAAGTTGATTCCCGCAGGTGGTGTCTACGCCGTTTGGGCAGAAGTTGAGGGGAAGTGTTACTCCGCCGTCTTGAACATCGGCAATCGCCCCACACTCGACAACGGACAAGACATGTCCATAGAGGTGCATCTCTTTGACTTTGATGCTCAAATCTACGGTGCTTCCGTCACTTTACACTTCGTAGCACACTTGCGCGAGGAACAATGTTTTGCCACACTTGATGACCTGAAAGCACAAATCAAAGCCGACTGCGAAATGGCAAGAATGATATTGTTTTAGTTGACGAGTTTTTAGTAAACAAGTAAACGAGATAGTTTGCGAGATAAACGATGATGTAGTAGACGAGTTATCTGGTACGAGTTAACAAGACAGTTTGCTTCGTTCATCAGTTGTACTCTGTACTCTGTTAGTTGTACTCTAAAAGTCTTTCTCCTTTCAAATGACCATTTTTTTCCTCATACTCTCCTACTTTATAGCGCAAACCTTTGCGGGGGCGCTCTACTACTTGTGTGTGCCCTATGGTGCAGACTTTGCAGAGTATGGCTACATGCTATTGGGGACGTATGTGCTGCTGTTTTTCTTATTGCCCTTCTTCAAATTGGTGCGCAAAAACAGCCTACCGAGTTGGAAGACGCAGCGCTTCAAGGGAATGATTCCCGCAGCGATTTGCATGCTGCTGATGGCACTTGGGGTGGAACTCCTGCTCAAACCATTTTCCTTTAGTGACGAGGGTAGGATGCAGATGTTCGAAGCAATGAAGTCAAACGTGCTTTGCATCTTGTTGCTTACGGTTGTAGGACCGCTCATCGAAGAACTGATTTTCCGCGAAGGCATCCTGCGCACGCTTATTCACCGCTATCATGTCCGTCCACTCTGGGCGGTGCTGATTAGCGCACTCACTTTTGGGATTATCCACTTCAACTTGGCGCAATGTGTGCCCGCTATTTTCTTGGGCATCCTGCTTGGTGTACTCTATCTCTTGACCGACGACATCCGCTTGTGCTTTGTGGCGCACGTAGTGAATAACAGTCTTGCGCTCCTCTATCTTCAGGTACCCGAAACGGCAAGTTGGCAGGACCAACTACCCTTGCCCATGCTTTTGGGACTGGGAGCGTTGCTCTGCGCCTTTAGTTTCTACCTGCTGAACTTACTATTGATTCCACATGAAAATAAGAAACATAGATTTAGGAGATAAACCCTTGCTCTTGGCTCCGATGGAGGATGTGACGGATATTGGTTTCCGCCTGCTCTGTCGCAAATTGGGAGCCTCCATGGTATATTCCGAATTCGTTGCCGCCGATGCACTTGTACGCATGGTGAATAAGAGTTTGCAGAAGCTCACCGTGTGCGACGAAGAGCGCCCTGTGGTCATTCAGATATATGGCAAGGACCCTATAGCCTGCCGTGACGCCGCACAAATCGTGGTGGAAACCGCACGCCCCGACATTCTCGACATCAACTTCGGTTGCCCCGTAAAGAAGGTGGCGGGAAAAGGCGCAGGAGCTGGTATGTTGCAGAATGTACCGCTCATGTTGGAAGTAACGCGTGCCGTAGTGGATGCCGTAGATGTCCCTGTAACGGTCAAGACACGCCTTGGATGGAATGAAGAAAGTAAGATTATCGTTCCCCTTGCCGAACAACTCCAGGATTGCGGTATTGAAGCACTCACCATTCACGGAAGAACGCGTGCGCAAATGTACACGGGCGAAGCCGATTGGACACTCATTCGCGAAGTGAAGCAAAATCCTCGTATGCACATCCCTATTATTGGTAATGGCGACTTGGTTACGGGCGCTGATGCCGTCCGCGCTTTTGCGGAATTCGGAGTAGATGCCGCCATGGTGGGACGCGCCACCTTCGGACGCCCCTGGGTGTTTAAGGAAATGCACGATGCGCTCCATCCCGACGCGCACGATGTGGACAATGTCATTGATAGCGCCTACCCCGTGATGTCTAATGACTGGAAGCTCGATGTGCTGAAAGAACAAGTGCTTACCAGCGTTGCACGCATCGATGAGTATCGCGGCATTCTCCACGTACGTCGCCACTTGGCTGCCTCTCCACTCTTCAAGGGTATTCCTAATTTCAAACAAATGCGTATTGCGATGCTGCGTGCGGAAACTACAGAAGAACTTTTCTCAATAATGGAACAGACGCGCCCACTCTTAAATGAGGTTGAGGCGCTCAATGATACTAACGACTTAACGATTTAATTTTACAATGAATATTGCACTGATTGGTTACGGCAAAATGGGCCGTATGATTGAAGAAATAGCCCTTTCAAGGGGACACCAGATTGTTTGCAAGATAGATGTAGACAACCAAGCGGATTTTGATTCCGACGCTTTCCGCAGCGCTGATGTGGCGATTGAATTTACAAACCCCAGTTCGGCATTTGGCAACATCTGCCGTGCTTTTGAGCAGGGCGTAAAGGTAGTCAGCGGTTCTACCGGTTGGCGCGAACAACACGATGCTGAAGTGCGTGAACTCTGTGAGAAGCAGGGCAAGACGCTCTTCTGGGCTTCGAACTTCAGCCTCGGAGTTGCGATTTTCTGCGCCGTTAACAAGTACTTGGCAAAGATTATGAACCGCTTCCCCGAGTACAGTGTGGAAATGGAAGAAACACACCACATCCACAAGCTCGATGCACCTTCGGGCACAGCGGTAACCCTTGCTGAACAAGTGATTGCGGCGCTCGACCGCAAGCAGGAATGGGTGCTCGGCGAGGTACACAATGCTGACGGTAGCGTAAACGGAACGAAAGAAGCAGCAGAAAATGCCCTCCGTATTGATGCCATTCGTCGCGATGAGGTTCCTGGAATCCACACGATTACTTATGACTCTCCTGCCGACCAAATTACGATTACGCACGACGCACACAACCGCCGTGGTTTCGCACTCGGTGCGGTGCTTGCGGCAGAATTTACAAAGAATCACGAAGGGTTGCTCACCACAGACGACCTCTTTGACTTCTAACCCCTACGGATTATGAATAACAAAACTCCCAAAATAGTATTCCTTAAGGCAACACGAACCGATTGCATTAAGGGCGTTATCTTTATTTTGCTCTACTTTGCCTTCCTCTTTTGGGTCGGTTCTTGGTGGGGACTGCTCGTGACGCCCCTCATCTTCGACCTCTACTTTACAAAGTACATCAACTGGGGATGGTGGAAGGATTTGGAGAATCCCCTTTACCGCTTCATTATGAGTTGGGTAGATGCTCTTGTCTTTGCGGGCATTGCTATCTACTTCCTCAACAACTTCTTCTTCCAGAATTTTGTGATTCCCACATCTTCGTTGGAAAAGACCATGCTTGTGGGCGACTACCTCTGTGTGAGCAAGGTGAGCTATGGACCTGCCGTTCCACGCACGCCATTAACGATGCCACTTACGCAAAACACGATGCCCGCCTTCCTTGGTGGGGGCAAGAGTTACTTGGACTTCCCGCAGTGGGACTACCGTCGCGTGAAGGGACTTGGCAATGTGCAACTCAACGATATTGTAGTGTTCAACTTCCCCGCAGGTGATACCGTGTGCATCAAAGCAACAAATCCCGACTTCCGCACGGCGTGTTATGGCATCGGCCAGCAGATTCTTCAGGAAAGTAATGCCGACATTGAACCCACCGAAAGCATGACCTACGAGCAGCAGCAGCTCATCTACAACCGCCGCTACGCTTACGGTCGCCAATACTTGTTGAGCCACCCCGAAATCTTCGGTGAAATGGTGGTGCGCCCCACTGACCGTCGCGACAACTACGTGAAGCGCTGCGTAGGTTTGCCCGGACAGACGTTGCGCATTGTTGACGGCATTATTCACCTTGACGGAAAGCCTCAACCTCAACCCGAGCATGCCCAGTTTAACTACGACGTGACCTTCCGCCGCGAGATGAATGACGAACACATGAAGGACTTGGGTATCTCCTTCGAAGATGTGCAGTCGTTTATGGCAGGCCACGGTATGCCCCTCACACAAAAGGCAAAGGCTGAACTCGAACGCCTCGGCTTTATTGACAAAAATGCGCCCCTTTCAGAGTCGGCAAACAGCGGACTCTACCCCATCAATATGCCCAAGGATTGGACGGCAGCCAACTACGGCGGCCCCAACGGCATTTGGATTCCCAAGAAGGGCGTGAAGCGCACCCTCACCCTTGCCGAACTCCCCATCTATGCCCCCTGTATCACCACGCATGAGGGGAACACACTTGAAGTGAAGGATGGACAGATTTTCATCAACGGAACAGCCACTACGGAATACACCTTCCAGCAGGATTATTACTGGATGATGGGCGACAACCGCGATTGCTCCGCTGACTCTCGCTTCTGGGGCTTCGTACCCGAGGACCACATCGTAGGCAAACCCCTCTTCATTTGGCTTTCACTCGACCCCGACCGCGGCATCTTCAACGGAGGCATCCGTTGGAAGCGCTTGTTTAGAACGGAGTTTTAATTAGAGTAAAGATAAAAGATAAAAGATAAAAGAGTAAAGATGCCTTGCGGAGTGAATTTAGGTTGTTCTAGGTATTCCTAGGTTTCCTAGGCATTCCTAGGAGTATCCTAGAATTACCTAGAACTACCTCCAAAAAACAGTCTCTCAAGAAACATAACCTTCTCCCCATGAAACTACGCAAATTTCGCCTCTACATACTCCCTCTACTGATTGCCATGCTGGTATTGGTAGTTGTGCGTTATTTCTTCCTCACGCAGTACGTGGCGGAAGGGAGTATCGTAGAATGGGGCGTGCAAGCGGGCGACCGTATTTTGGTGAATCGCATGGCATATTCAGGAACGAACCGACCGCAGGCGGGCGACCGTGTGGCATTCCGCCATCAGCAGCAACCCGAAGCACCTGTGTGCCTTGCCACCTGCACCGCACTGCCCGGCGATACCGTCTGGATGGATACCGAACGCCAACGCGTGTCGTCACGCAAGCGTTCGCATGCGGACAAGCCCCTTGTAGTTCCCGCGGCAGGACAAGAGATTCACGTCACGCCCCACAACGCACGCCAACTGTGGCACCTCTTGCGCAAGGAGGGAGCTTTCGTAACCCTGCGCCACAACAATGAAATTCTTATTGACGGAAGATTGGTAAAGACCGTAGCCTTCCTCAATGATTACTACTGGCTTGAAACGCAACACATGCCTTACGGACTTGTGCCTTACCGTGCACTTGTAGGAAAACCCTTCTGCGTCAGTTATGGCATGAAGGACGGTGTTATCCGTCTTGACAGATTGTTCCTACGCTTGAATTAGGATTAACCAGGTAGTCGAATTTCGCAAACCGCCTACATTGCCGTTGACCTTTAACTGTTCATCGTTAACCGCCGCATGGAACTCCTCACTCCTCACTCCTCACTCCTCACTCCCTTACTCACCTCGGCATACCTCGCCCCCATACGCTATTACGCACGTCTGTATGCAGCACAACAGGTGTTGCTTGAGACGCACGACCATTACGTAAAGCAGACCTACCGCAACCGTTGCCTTATTGCTGGACCTAATGGGGTACAGGCACTGACCATCCCCATCGAAAAGCCAGCCTTGGGTAAAGCAGCGATGCGGGACATCCGTATTTCCGACCACGGGAACTGGCGCCACCTTCACTGGAACGCCCTCCAAAGTAGTTATGAGCGCAGTCCCTTCTTTGATTACTACGCTGATGATTTGCGCCCCTTCTACGAGAAGCGCATAGACTTTTTATTGGACTTCAACGAGGGATTGCAACATACGGTACTCGGACTGTTAGACCTTACCCCCAACATTACGCAAACGGAAAGTTACTGCGCATCCCCCCAAGAAGGGATAACCGACTTACGCGAGACTATCACCCCCAAACTTTCGTGGGAAACGGACACGGATTTCTGCGCTGTACCCTACTACCAAGTGTTTGCACAAAAACACGGTTTCATCACTGATTTGAGTATCGTTGACCTTCTCTTTAATATGGGTCCCGAAGCACGTTTAGTGCTGAAGAAATCTTTGCGATAATACTATACCATTCACAAAAAAAAATATTTGAGAGATTAAAGGTCTCTCAAATATTTTTTGTTTTATACCTATCTGTGCATTTGCGAAAGGAGTCTACTTTCTATCGCGCCACACTTTATACCCTAAACCTAATGACGCCAATAAGAGGAGGGTTCCTACCCCATATTTCGCCCATCCATTAGATATGAAGAAGCAAACGCCTATCGTGGAGGCCAAAAGCAAGAACTGCATGAGGGTGCGCCATAGCGTAGCACGCTCCATGCGGTACTTATAACGGTAGGAATAAAAGATGCTGATGGCCAAAAGGTCGTAGAGGTTGGCCAGAGTAAGTCCAACTCCCGCACCGAGGAGACCACCATAATGAAAACCTCCAACCACAGCCCCCGTAAATACAATATTGTACAACACCTCCATCAGCAGATAGATCTTTGAGTCTCCCTTGGCGATGGAAAGGTATGCAGGTGGGGTGTAGACTGCCTTAAAGAACATATAACAGAGCGCTGCAAGCACCATGGGGGTTACAGAAAGGAATTCTTCGGTGTACAACAAGCGAATAATGAAGGGCAACCCCAAAGCAAAGGTAATCAAGAAGGGAGTCATGAGCATCACCAACGCATCCGTCTGGCGATTGATAATGCCGTTCATCTCTTTATGATGTTCCACTACGGCCGTCAAGCGGGGGTAATAATCGGCATCAACTGCTACGAAAATAATGCGCGCATAACTCACAATCAAGGTAAACCCCACACTGTAAAATCCTACAAGTTCCTCACTGGACTGCCAATTTATCGACGAACGCACCGCCATTTCAGCGGCCGAAGCCACAACTCCCGCCAACACAAAGGAAACGCCAAGACGCAAGAGGGGAAGCCCCTCTTTGAGAAAAGACTCTTTGCGGAAATTCAGCACATAGGGGTAATGACGCGTCGTTGCCCAAAGATAAATACAGAGTAAGGAGCAGGCAGAGAGCGTTAGTACGGGAATAATTGCCACACTACCGAAAAGCACATAGAGCGGTACGGCAAGACAAAGTGTCACAACAGCACCAAGGGCTGTGCAAAGTGCCAACTTCTTCAACTGGTGCGTTGCCTTCAGCAAGGTCATTTCCCCAGAAAAGAGGGTCGTACAAAACACTAAAGGTGCCAGCATACAACATTCAACCCATCGACCTTGATCTTTCAACAGAAAAAGCGCCAAGAGGGGGGAAAGCAGCAACATCACCGCACCACCAAGCAGAGCGGTTACCAATACCCATGAGCGCAAGGTGGCAATATTGTCACGCAGTGCATCTCCAGAGGGTTCCTCCTCATACAACTGCGCGATACGGCGCACCCCACTCAATCCTAAACCCAACTGCGTCAAATGACCCACAAATTCAGCACTCCTTGCGTACAAATCTGCCAAACCTATCCCCGCACTACCAATATAAATCGCCGTGATTTTATTGCGCACCACAGAAAGGAGCAGGTGAAGCACCTGCACCCCGCCCAGCAAACTCGTGCTGCGAAGAATATGTCGGAGAGAGTATTTGATATGTAGTGAGTAGTTAGGAGTTAGTAGTGAGGAACACCTTGCGGAGTGGAATACAGTTGAGATTGAAGGTTTAAAGAAGAGGGAAGTGAGGAGTGAGGCAAAAGTAATACCTTGCGTCCGTTCACCCCGCAAGGTATTACTAACTACTCACTTCTCACTCCTCACTATATTTACACCATCGGCAGCGAATGCCCCTTTGTCTTGCGATACAAGTCGAGGGCATAGACGTCGGTCATGCCTGAAATGTAGTCAAGCACTGCCATGAGGCGGTCGTAAAGACGCGGGGCACGCACTTGATACTGTGTAGAAATCTGTCGGAGGAGGAGTTGACTGTAAGCCTTCTCGGGAGAAACAACAGCATCCGTAAGCAAATCGAGCAAGGTATAGATGATGTGATACCCCGAAAGGTCTATGTCGGTCACCGCCTTTGAATTATAGATTTTGCGGTGGGCAACGTGCTCACACTCCTTGTAGGCTTGGTGCAAATGCTCTGGAAGATGGTCTATCAGCGAACCTGTGAAAGTGCCCTCAAGAATAGCAGCCTCGTTCTCCACAAAAATATTCACACACGCCTGTTCCAACGCATTGATGACGCAGGAACGCAGGTAAATAATCTGATCGTCGACATCGGTATCTGACACGTAAGAGGCGAGGATGTGTTCACGCTCGTCTGCCTCAAAGAAACCGAGGAACAAGTCCAACGTCTCCTGGTCGCTGAGGAGTTTCAACTTATGCGCATCCTCAATGTCCATGATTTCATAGCAGATATCGTCGGCAGCCTCAACGAGGAACACGAGGGGATGGCGCGCATAGCGCTTTTCTCCAGCCACTTCTTCCAGCACGGGAATTCCCAACTCGCGGGCAATCGTTTCATACGTTTCCACCTCGGCATTGAAGAAACCAAACTTCGACTTCTTCGTTCCCATCATGGAAGAATGCGGATATTTCACCACACTCGCCAACGTAGAATAGGTCATCACAAAACCGCCCTTTCTGCGTCCCCCAAACTGGTGGGTCAGCAGACGAAGGGTATTGGCATTCCCATCAAAATGTATGAAATCCAACCACTGGGCGTGCGTCAGGCGGTCGCCATCAGGCGCCACATAGTTGTTGAAGCGCTTACCATTTCCTTCGGCAAAGAAACTACGAATGGCACGCTCACCTGAATGTCCAAAAGGAGGGTTTCCCATATCATGGGCAAGGCATGCCGCAGAAACGATACCCCCGATAGACGCCAGAGGCACCTCATGCAGTTCGGGGTGGCGCGCCAGGAGTTCAGCCGCAACGTCAGACCCCAACGACCTGCCCACACTTGCCACTTCAAGGCTGTGAGTAAGGCGGTTGTGCACGAAGATGCTGCCCGGAAGGGGGAACACCTGCGTCTTATTCTGCATTCTGCGAAAGGCGGGCGAGAAGATTAAGCGGTCGTAATCCCTCAAAAACTCCGAGCGTCGCTCTGATAGCGCCTTATGGCTGTCTTCTTTGCCAAAGCGCTTGTGAGAAAGTAGTGTTTGCCAGTTCATAAACGCAAAAGTAGTTAAAAGCAAAGAGTTACTCCCTACTTTCTATGATAAAAAACGGGGGAGGACTTATTTTTTTCTTATTTTTGCGGGTAAATATGGAAATCCCCTACAACTATGAATGTTAGAATCATCAACCGTTCTCACCATGCCCTTCCTGCTTATGCCACTGCGCTGAGTGCAGGTATGGATCTACGCGCCAATCTTGACACACCCATCACCTTACGCCCCTTGGAACGTTGCTTGGTGCCCACAGGTCTCTTCATTGCCCTTCCCCAGGGTTTTGAAGCACAGGTGCGCCCCCGTTCAGGTCTTGCGCTCAAGAAGGGCATTACCGTACTCAACACTCCCGGCACCATTGACGCTGATTACCGCGGTGAAATCGGGGTTATTCTAGTCAATCTCTCCAACGAGGACTTCGTCATCAACGATGGCGAACGCATTGCCCAGATGGTAGTAGCACGCCACGAAACCGTGGAATGGGAAGCGGTAGAAACACTTGACGAAACCGAACGCGGAGCAGGCGGATTCGGACATACGGGGAAAAAGTAAGGGGAAATGAGAACCGACGCCAAACCGAGTGCAATCAACTGACGCAGGAGTGAGTGTGGAGATAAGTTTACTTAATCTTTGCCGAGCGACAAGGAAGAAAACTCGCTTAAGCTTGCTTGAATTGCCGAGGTGCGACTTGCGAAGCTTGATG